>NKIK01000030.1 GCA_002256115.1 Burkholderiales bacterium PBB3 | reverse complement strand
GAAGCTGATCAACCCGATCGCCATGGAAGAAGGTCTGCGTTTTGCGATCCGCGAAGGCGGTCGTACCGTGGGCGCTGGTGTGGTTGCCAAGATCATTGCTTAAAACATGTTTGCGGGACAGATCTTTAGCTCTGTCCTCTCAACTGCTTAGAACAATAGGGGTATAGCTCAATTGGCAGAGCGTCGGTCTCCAAAACCGAAGGTTGTAGGTTCGATTCCTACTGCCCCTGCCACCCGATAGGTGAAAACCCGGTGGCCTCCAAGCCCGCTAGGCTCTAGCGGGCTTCGGTGTCTTGAGCTTGCGAAAACAGATTGATTTAGAAACGCGAAACATAAAAGATATGGCCACCTCACAGGTTGAAACAATAAGTACGGGAGCGGACAAGGCCAAGTTGGGTGTTGCTGTCGTTTTGGTGGTGGCTGCGTTGGCGGGTTTTTACCTGTTGAGCAAGCAAGGTGCTTTGATTCAATGGTCCGTACTGCTGCTCGGCTTGGTTGCTGCCTTGGTGGTTTTCTTTGCTTCCGAGTCGGGGCGGCAACTGGTAGCTTTTGGGCGTGATGCTTGGCGCGAGGTGCTCAAGGTTGTATGGCCTGCTCGCAAAGAGGCGATCCAAATTACTGCCTATGTTTTTGGCTTTGTGTTGATCATGGCGCTGTTTTTGTGGATGACTGACAAAACGCTTGAGTGGCTTTTCTACGACTTGATTTTGGGCTGGAAAAAATAATGACAGACGTTCTGGCGACCCCTTCCGAAGATACCCCCGTTGCAGCGCCGGTGAATCCCGCGCTGCGTTGGTACGTGGTGCATGCCTATTCGGGTATGGAAAAGGCTGTTGAACGCAACATTCTGGAGCGTATTCAGCGCTCGGGCATGCAAGACAAGTTTGGCCGCATTCTGGTCCCCATGGAAGAGGTGGTGGAAGTCAAGAATGGCCAAAAGAAGACCACGGAACGCAAGTTCTTTCCCGGCTATGTCTTGGTCGAAATGGTCATGGATGATGACACTTGGCATCTGGTCAAGCACACCAATAAGGTAACGGGTTTTGTGGGTGGTGCAAAGAATCGCCCAGCTCCTATCTCCGAAGCTGAAGTGATGAAGATCGTCAACCAGATGCAAGAAGGTACAGACAAACCACGCCATAAGGTCGAGTTTGTGGTGGGTGAGTACATTCGCGTCAAGGAAGGTCCGTTCACCGACTTCAATGGTTCCGTCGAAGACGTCAACTACGAGAAGAGCAAGGTGCGCGTGTCAGTCACGATTTTTGGTCGCTCCACACCGGTTGAGCTTGAGTTCTCTCAGGTTGAAAAGACCTGAGGCCCTCAGGGTAGGTTTAAAGATTTACAGTTCGCATTTTCCGACTCGGTGCGAATGGTTTTAAAGAGTCGTTAACCCCGGGAAGCAGCGGTCTGAGTGTTCAGGCTTAAGCGTTTGACCCGTAAGGAGTAATCATGGCGAAAAAAATCGTCGGTTTTGTGAAGCTGCAAGTTCCAGCTGGCAAGGCCAACCCATCCCCCCCCATCGGCCCCGCTTTGGGTCAACGTGGTTTGAACATCATGGAGTTCTGCAAGGCATTCAATGCGCAGACTCAAGGTGTTGAGCCAGGTCTGCCATTGCCCGTGGTTATCACGGCCTATGCTGACAAGAGCTTCACGTTCGTCATCAAGACGCCTCCAGCCACTGTGCTGATCAAGAAGGCTATCAAGTTGGACAAGGGCTCCGCCCGTCCGCACGTAGACAAAGTTGGCAAGATCACTCGCGCGCAGCTCGAAGAGATTGCAAAGATCAAAATGAAAGACATGAACGCTGCTGACCTGGAAGGTGCTGTGCGCACTATCGCTGGTACAGCCCGTTCCATGGGTGTGACTTCGGAGGGCGTGTAAATGTCCAAACTAACTAAAAAGCAAAAAGCCCAAACAGGCAAAGTAGATACCAATAAGCTGTATCCGCTGAGCGACGCTCTGGGTTTGGTCAAAGAGTTTGCCAACGCTAAGTTCGATGAATCCATCGACGTAGCGGTGCAACTCGGTATCGATGCCAAGAAGTCAGACCAAGTGGTGCGCGGTGCCGTGGTTCTGCCGAACGGCACTGGTAAGACCAAGCGCGTAGCGGTGTTCGCCCAGGGCGCTAAGGCTGAAGAAGCCAAGGCTGCTGGCGCTGATATCGTCGGTATGGATGATCTGGCTGCGATGGTCAAGGCTGGCGACATGCCTTTCGACATCGTGATTGCTGCGCCTGATGCGATGCGCATTGTGGGTACTCTGGGTCAGATCCTCGGACCCCGTGGTTTGATGCCTAACCCCAAGGTTGGCACCGTGACGCCTGATGTTGCTACGGCTGTTAAAAATGCCAAGGCAGGTCAAGTCCAATTCCGCGTTGACAAAGCCGGTATCGTTCATTCGACCATTGGTCGTCGTTCATTCGACTCAGCTCAGTTGCAAGGCAACTTGGCCGCATTGGTCGACGCTTTGACCAAAGCCAAGCCAGCTTCCAGCAAAGGTTTGTACCTGCGCAAGGTGGCAGTTTCGTCCACGATGGGTGTTGGCGTTCGCGTTGACCTCCAGACGATTGCTGCTTAAGTAAGAAATTTGAATCCCTCGCAAGGGGGTTCGATGTGGTGGGCCGCTCGACCTTCGATGATCGGGTGGGCCATCCAAGACCGTTGGTGTGCAACTGGTTTGCACTTAATAAGAAGTGACGAGTCATCCGATCTTCGACCAACGCAGATGGCGATCCCGCTGCAGATGGATGTATTTCCTGAACAGTTGGTCGCTGCAGTGTAGCGCGTCGCGAAGTGAAAGCTTCAAGACGTAATTTAAAGGAGTAGACCTTGAGTCTTAATCGCAGTGAGAAAGAAGCGGTCATCAGTGATGTGACCAGCCTCGCCGCTAAAGCTCAAACGCTTGTGATCGCGGAGTACCGCGGCATCACGGTCGCTGACATGACCAAATTGCGCAACACAGCGCGCAGCAACGGTGTGACCCTGAGCGTGTTGAAAAACACCTTGGCTCGCCGTGCTGTGGCTGGTAGCGGATTTGAAGTTGTCGCTGACCAGATGACCGGTCCTTTGATCTATAGTTTTTCCGAAGACGCCGTGGCTGCCGCTAAAGTGGTAGCCGAATTCGCGAAGACCAACGACAAGTTGGTGATTCGTGCGGGCGCGTACCTCGGCAAGGCTTTGGACGTGAACGGCGTTAAGCAATTGGCTAGCATCCCTTCCAAGGAAGTGTTGTTGGCTCAGTTGTTGGGCTTGATGCAGTCCCCCATTTCCCGTACAGCACGTGTGCTGGCGGCATTGGCGGAACAAAAAGGCGCTGGCGCAGCTGTAGAAGCTGCTCCCGCAGAGGCAGTGGCGGCTTAATTGCCCCGTGCCCGTAGTAACCAAAATTGTTAGGAAATAAAAATGGCATTCGATAAAGACGCATTTTTGACCGCGCTGGACAGCATGACGGTCATGGAACTCAACGAACTGGTGAAAGCCATCGAAGAGAAGTTTGGTGTGAGCGCTGCCGCTATGGCTGGCCCAGCGACTGGTGGCCCTGCTGCCGCTGTTGCTGAAGAGAAGACTGAGTTCAACGTGATGTTGCTCGAAGCCGGCGCGAACAAAGTGTCCGTGATTAAGGCTGTGCGCGAAATCACCGGTCTGGGCTTAAAAGAAGCCAAGGACATGGTTGACGGCGCTCCTAAGGCTGTCAAAGAAGGCATTGCCAAAGCTGATGCTGAAGCCGCTATGAAGAAGCTGGTGGACGCTGGCGCCAAAGTCGAACTCAAGTAATTCGATTGCGTGTTGGGGCTGGGAGTCTGATAAAGGCCCCCAGCCTTTGCCGTTTTTCAAGAGCGCACTAAAAAGTGGTGTTTCACCCTTTTTTAGTGTCTTCTGACCCCGACTGCAGAAGATGCCTTGGTACGGGTTGCGTGCAATGCGCAACCGTCCGCCAGTGATTGGTAGTGGCCAATCGCCAAGCCTGTTGAGAGTGATGCTCAACACGACAGTCGCCTAGGACCCCCAGGATTCCTCAGTCTTTGCCCGGAGATCTAATGGCTTACACATACACAGAACGCAAACGAATTCGCAAAAACTTCGGTAACCGCGACAGCGTGCTCGAAATCCCTTATTTGCTGCAAATGCAAAAAGACGCGTACACCGCGTTTTTGCAAGCCGATGTAGCACCCAAGAAGCGTACCAACGAAGGTTTGCAAGCGGCTTTTGAAGCAGCTTTCCCTATCGTCTCGCACAATGGTTTTGTGGAGATGAAGTACCTTGAGTACAACTTGGCTAAACCAGGCTTTGATGTTCGTGAATGCCAGACCCGTGGTTTGACATTCGCTTCGGCCGTGCGTGCCAAAGTCCAGCTGATCATTTATGACCGTGAGTCTTCGACGTCGCAGAACAAGGTTGTGAAAGAAGTCAAGGAGCAAGAAGTCTACATGGGAGAAGTGCCCCTGATGACTGGTAAGGGCTCGTTCATCATCAACGGTACTGAGCGCGTGATCGTGTCCCAGTTGCACCGTTCGCCTGGTGTGTTCTTTGAGCACGATAAGGGCAAGACCCACAGCTCTGGCAAGTTGCTGTTCTCCGCGCGCATCATCCCGTACCGCGGCTCCTGGCTCGATTTCGAATTCGACCCGAAAGACCTGTTGTACTTCCGCGTCGACCGCCGCCGTAAGATGCCGGTCACGATTTTGTTGAAGGCCATTGGCCTGAACAACGAATCCATCCTTGCCAACTTCTTTGTCAATGACAATTTTCGCCTGATGGACAGCGGTGCACAAATGGAATTTGTGGCCGAGCGTCTGCGCGGTGAAGTGGCTCGTTTTGACATCACCGACAAGAGCGGTAAGGTGGTGGTTGCCAAGGACAAGCGCGTGACAGCACGTCACACCCGTGAGTTGGAGCAATCCGGCACCGCCCACATCAGCGTCCCCGAGGACTTCATGATTGGCCGTGTGGTGGCCCGCAATGTGGTGGATGCGGATACCGGTGAAATCGTAGCCAAGGCCAACGAAGAACTGACCGAAGCGCTTCTGAAGAAGCTGCGCACCGCTGGCATTCAAGACCTGCCTTGCATTTACACCAACGAGTTAGATCAAGGTGCCTACATTTCCCAGACATTGCGCACGGACGAAACGGTGGACGAGTTTGCTGCCCGCGTTGCGATCTACCGCATGATGCGTCCCGGCGAGCCGCCGACGGAAGATGCCGTGCAGGCGCTGTTCCAGCGTTTGTTCTACAACCCCGACACCTATGACCTGTCGCGCGTGGGTCGTATGAAGTTCAACGCCAAGATGGGCCGTTCGGAGTCCACTGGCGCGATGGTGCTGACCAACGAAGACATATTGGCTGTCGTCAAGATCTTGGTGGATCTGCGCAATGGCCGCGGTGAAGTCGATGACATCGACCACTTGGGTAACCGCCGCGTGCGTTGCGTGGGCGAGTTGGCTGAGAATCAATACCGCACCGGCTTGGCTCGTATCGAAAAAGCCGTGAAAGAGCGTTTGGGTCAAGCCGAGCAAGAGCCTTTGATGCCACACGACTTGATCAACAGCAAGCCTATTTCGGCCGCGTTGAAAGAGTTCTTCGGTGCGTCGCAGTTGTCGCAGTTCATGGACCAGACCAACCCGCTGGCGGAAATCACCCACAAGCGCCGTGTATCGGCGCTTGGTCCCGGTGGTTTGACGCGCGAACGCGCAGGTTTTGAAGTGCGTGACGTGCACGTGACCCATTACGGTCGCGTCTGCCCTATTGAAACGCCTGAAGGCCCCAACATTGGTCTGATCAATTCACTCGCCTTGTATGCGCGTCTGAATGAGTACGGATTTATTGAGACCCCGTATCGCCGCGTCGCTGACAGCAAAGTTACGATGGAAATCGACTACCTGTCTGCCATTGAAGAAGGCAAGTACGTGATTGCCCAGGCCAATGCGGCTCTGGACAAAGACGGCAAGCTGACTGGCGAGCTGGTGTCCGCCCGTGAAAAGGGTGAATCCATTTTGGTGGGTGCTGAGCGCGTCCAGTACATGGACGTGTCGCCCGCGCAAATCGTCTCCGTGGCGGCATCCTTGGTTCCGTTCCTGGAGCACGATGATGCGAACCGTGCTTTGATGGGTGCCAACATGTCCCGTCAGGCGGTGCCCGTGTTGCGTCCGGAAAAGCCCATGGTGGGTACCGGTATCGAACGCGTGGCAGCGGTGGACTCGGGCACTGTGGTGACTGCAACCCGCGGCGGCATCGTTGACTATGTCGACGCGACCCGCATCGTGGTGCGCGTGAACGACAGCGAAGCACAAGCCGGTGAAGTGGGTGTAGATATCTACAACCTCATCAAATACCAGCGCTCCAACCAGAACACCAACATTCATCAGCGTCCTATCGTCAAGTTGGGTGACAAGCTGGCCAAGGGTGATGTGATTGCCGACGGCGCTTCCACCGATCTGGGTGAAATTGCTATCGGTCAGAACATGCTGGTTGCTTTCATGCCTTGGAATGGCTACAACTTCGAAGATTCAATTTTGATCAGCGAACGCGTGGTTGCAGAAGACCGTTACACCTCGATTCATATTGAGGAAATGGTTGTCATGGCACGTGACACCAAGCTGGGCGCGGAAGAAATCACCCGCGATATCCCCAACTTGAGCGAGCAGCAATTGAATCGCCTGGACGAGTCCGGCATCATTTACGTGGGTGCAGAAGTGCAACCCGGCGATACGCTGGTTGGCAAGGTTACGCCCAAGGGCGAAACCACGTTGACACCTGAAGAAAAGCTGCTGCGAGCCATCTTCGGTGAAAAGGCTTCGGACGTTAAGGACACCTCTTTGCGTGTGGATCAAGGTTCACAAGGTACCGTGATCGACGTGCAAGTCTTCACCCGTGAAGGCATCACCCGCGACAAGCGCGCCCAGCAGATCATTGATGACGAACTCAAGCGCTTCCGTCTGGATTTGAACGATCAAATTCGTATCGTAGAGGCTGATGCTTTCGCGCGTATTGAAAAGCTGTTGACTGGTAAAGCCGCCAACGGTGGACCACAAAAGCTGGCCAAGGGAACCAAGATTGACAAGGCCTACTTGGCCTCGGTCGAGAAATTCCACTGGTTTGATATTCGTCCTGCGGACGAAGAAGTGGCTTCACAATTGGAGAGCATCAAGAACTCGCTGGAGCAAACCCGCCACAGCTTCGACCTGGCTTTTGAAGAAAAGCGCAAGAAGCTCACCCAAGGCGATGAGCTGCCAGCAGGCGTGCTCAAGATGGTCAAGGTCTACATCGCGGTCAAGCGCCGCCTGCAGCCTGGTGACAAGATGGCCGGCCGCCACGGTAACAAGGGTGTGGTCTCCAAGATCACTCCGGTGGAAGACATGCCTTACATGGCTGATGGCACACCCGTGGACATCGTGCTGAACCCGCTGGGCGTTCCTTCACGTATGAACATCGGTCAGGTGCTTGAAGTGCACTTGGGCTGGGCTGGTAAGGGCCTGGGCCACCGTATCGGTGACATGCTGCAACGCGAAGCTGCTGCAACTGAAATCCGCGGCTTCCTGGAGAAGATCTACAACGGAACTGGTCGCAAGGAAGATCTGAAGCAGTTGTCGGACGATGAAATTCGCGACATGGCACAAGAGTTGACCCATGGCGTGCCATTTGCGTCTCCTGTTTTCGACGGCGCGACCGAGGCAGAAATTGGTGACATGCTGCAATTGGCCTTCCCAGAAGACGTGGCTAAGGCCAAGGGCCTGACTGCTACCCGTACCCAAGCGCAGCTGTATGACGGCCGTTCCGGTGATGCGTTCGAGCGCACTACTACGGTTGGCTACATGCATTACTTGAAGTTGCACCATTTGGTGGACGACAAGATGCACGCCCGTTCAACCGGACCGTACTCGCTGGTTACGCAGCAACCTCTGGGTGGTAAAGCCCAGTTCGGTGGTCAGCGTTTCGGTGAAATGGAAGTGTGGGCGTTGGAAGCCTATGGTGCGTCCTACACCTTGCAAGAAATGCTGACCGTGAAGTCCGATGACGTTCAAGGGCGTACCAAGGTGTACGAGAGCATCGTCAAGGGCGAACATTCCATCGAAGCCGGAATGCCAGAGTCGTTCAATGTGTTGGTCAAGGAAATTCGTTCCTTGGGCCTGGACATCGAACTTGAGCGTAGCTGATCGCGAACAAGAAAAGGATTTAACCCATGAAATCATTACTCGACCTGTTCAAGCAGTTCACGCCCGATGAGCATTTCGATGCCATCAAAATTGGCATGGCTTCGCCCGAGAAGATCCGTTCGTGGTCTTTCGGTGAAGTCAAAAAGCCAGAAACCATCAACTACCGTACGTTCAAACCTGAGCGTGACGGCCTGTTCTGCGCCAAGATCTTCGGGCCTATCAAGGACTACGAATGCCTGTGCGGTAAGTACAAGCGCCTGAAGCACCGTGGTGTGATCTGCGAGAAGTGCGGCGTTGAAGTTACACAGACCAAGGTTCGCCGCGAACGCATGGGTCACATCGACCTGGCTGCTCCCTGCGCACACATCTGGTTCCTGAAGTCCCTGCCAAGCCGTTTGGGCCTGGTGCTGGACATGACGTTGCGTGATATCGAACGCGTGTTGTACTTTGAAGCATATGTGGTGACAGACCCCGGCATGACCCCGCTGAAGAAATTCAGCATCATGTCCGAAGACGATTTCGACGCCAAGTTCAAGGAATACGGTGACGAATTCCAGGCCAAGATGGGCGCCGAAGGTATCAAGGACCTGCTGCAAAGCATCGATATCGAAGGTTCGATCGAGAAGCTGCGCAACGACCTGACCGGTTCCGAACTCAAGATCAAGAAGAACGCCAAGCGTTTGAAGGTTCTCGAAGCGTTCAAGAAATCCGGCATCAAGCCCGAGTGGATGGTGCTGGACGTGTTGCCCGTGTTGCCACCGGACTTGCGTCCGCTGGTGCCACTGGACGGTGGTCGTTTTGCGACCTCCGATCTGAACGACTTGTACCGCCGCGTGATCAACCGCAACAGCCGTTTGCGCCGTTTGCTGGAATTGAAGGCGCCGGAAATCATTGCGCGCAATGAAAAGCGCATGTTGCAAGAAGCCGTGGACAGCTTGCTGGACAACGGCCGCCGCGGCAAGGCCATGACAGGCGCCAACAAACGCGCTCTGAAGTCCCTGGCTGACATGATCAAGGGTAAATCGGGCCGTTTCCGCCAGAACTTGCTGGGCAAGCGCGTGGATTACTCCGGTCGTTCCGTGATTACCGTGGGCCCAACGCTCAAGCTGCACCAGTGTGGCCTGCCGAAACTGATGGCTTTGGAACTCTTCAAGCCCTTCATCTTCGCGCGCCTGGAAGCCATGGGCATTGCGACCACCATCAAGGCGGCCAAGAAGGAAGTTGAATCAGGCACGCCGGTGGTCTGGGACATCCTGGAAGAGGTCATCAAAGAGCACCCCGTGATGCTGAACCGTGCGCCCACCTTGCACCGTTTGGGTATCCAGGCCTTTGAACCCATCCTGATCGAAGGCAAGGCGATCCAGTTGCACCCACTCGTTTGTTCGGCTTTCAACGCCGACTTCGACGGTGACCAAATGGCCGTCCACGTGCCTTTGTCGGTAGAGGCACAGATGGAAGCCCGCACACTGATGCTGGCCTCGAACAACATCTTGTTCCCTGCCAACGGTGAGCCTTCCATTGTCCCGTCGCAAGACGTGGTGCTGGGTCTGTACTACACGACCCGCGAGCGCATCAACGGCAAGGGCGAAGGCCTGATTTTTGCAGACACCGGCGAAGTGCAACGCGCATTTGATGCGGGCGAAGTCGAACTCAACAGTCGCATCAACGTGCGCCTGACCGAGTACACCAAAGACAAGGAAACCGGCGAATTGACTGCGTCCACCAAGCTGTGGGAAACCACGGCAGGTCGTGCCTTGCTGTCTGAAATCTTGCCTAAGGGCTTGCCTTTCTCCAACATCAACAAGGCGTTGAAGAAGAAGGAAATTTCCAAGCTGATCAACGTGTCCTTCCGCAAGTGCGGACTCAAGGACACCGTGGTGTTTGCCGACAAGCTGCTGCAAGCCGGTTTCCGTTTGGCAACCAAAGCGGGTATCTCGATTTGTATCGACGACATGCTCGTGCCAGATGAGAAGCACGAGATCATTGCCCGTGCCCAGAAGGAAGTCAAAGAGATCGAACAGCAGTATGTGTCCGGTCTGGTGACCTCTGGCGAGCGCTACAACAAGGTGGTGGATATCTGGGGCAAGTCGGGTGACGAAGTGTCCAAGGTCATGATGTCCAAGCTGTCCAAGGAAATGGTTACCGACCGCCATGGCAAGCAAGTCCAGCAAGAGTCCTTTAACTCCATCTACATGATGGCTGACTCCGGTGCCCGGGGTTCTGCAGCGCAGATTCGCCAGGTGGCGGGTATGCGGGGTCTGATGGCCAAGCCTGACGGCTCCATCATCGAGACACCCATTACCGCGAACTTCCGCGAAGGCCTGAACGTGTTGGAGTACTTCATCTCCACCCACGGCGCGCGTAAGGGTCTGGCTGATACGGCGCTGAAAACAGCGAACTCCGGTTACCTGACACGCCGTTTGGTCGATGTGACGCAGGATCTGGTAGTCACAGAGCTGGATTGCGGTACCCACAATGGTTACCTGATGCGCGCCATCGTTGAAGGCGGTGAAGTCATTGAATCCTTGCGGGATCGCGTGTTGGGTCGTACCGCTGCGGAAGATGTGTTACATCCCGAGACTCGCGCCGTAGTTGCCAATGCAGGTGACATGCTGGACGAAGACCTGATCGAACAAATGGAAGTGCAAGGCGTCGATGAAGTCAAAGTGCGTACCGCACTGACTTGCGAAACACGCTTTGGTATCTGTGCCAAGTGCTACGGTCGCGATCTGGGTCGTGGCGGACTGATTAACCACGGTGAAGCTGTCGGTGTTATCGCCGCGCAGTCGATTGGTGAACCCGGTACCCAGCTGACAATGCGTACCTTCCACATCGGAGGTGCAGCGTCGCGTGCGGCCATCGCTTCCAGCGTCGAAGCCAAGTCCAATGGTGTGATCGGCTTCAACGCCACGATGCGCTATGTGACCAATAGCAAGAAAGAACTGGTTGTTATTGCCCGCTCCGGTGAAATCATCATTCATGATGAACATGGTCGTGAGCGTGAACGTCACAAGGTGCCGTATGGTGCTGTTTTGACCGTCAAGGCCGATCAGCCCGTCAAAGCCGGCAATATTCTTGCCAACTGGGATCCGTTGACCCGACCCATCATTACCGAATTCGCTGGTAAAGCGCACTTTGAGAATGTGGAAGAAGGCCTGACAGTTGCCAAGCAGGTGGATGATGTGACCGGCTTGTCTACACTGGTTGTTATTGATCCTAAACGCCGCGGTGCCACCAAGGTGGTTCGTCCTCAGGTCAAGCTGATCGATGTGAACGGCCAGGAAGTCAAGATTCCAGGTACCGACCACTCGGTGACGATTGGTTTCCCGGTGGGTTCGCTGGTGCAGGTGCGCGATGGCCAAGACGTGGGTCCAGGCGAAGTGTTGGCCCGTATTCCTATCGAAGGTCAGAAGACCCGCGACATTACCGGCGGTTTGCCGCGTGTTGCCGAGTTGTTCGAAGCCCGTTCGCCCAAAGACAAGGGTGTTTTGGCGGAAAGCACCGGGACCATCTCCTTCGGTAAGGAAACCAAGGGCAAGGTTCGCTTGCAGATCACGGATCCTGAAGGCAAGGTTTGGGAAGAGTTGGTACCCAAGGAAAAGAATATCTTGGTGCACGAAGGCCAAGTGGTCAACAAGGGCGAAAGCGTTGTGGACGGCCCTGCCGACCCGCAAGACATCTTGCGCTTGCTGGGTTCCGAAGAGCTGGCGCGCTACATCGTGGACGAAGTCCAGGACGTGTACCGCTTGCAAGGCGTGAAGATCAACGATAAGCACATCGAAGTGATTGTTCGTCAGATGCTGCGCCGTGTGGTGGTGGAAGCTGCAGGTGATTCCAACTACATCAATGGTGAACAGGTTGAGCGCTCTGAAATGCTCAACACCAACGACGCGTTGCGCGCTGCAGGCAAGATCCCTGCGGTCTTCACCAACTTGCTGTTGGGTATCACCAAGGCATCGCTGTCCACTGACAGCTTCATCTCCGCTGCGTCCTTCCAGGAGACCACGCGTGTGTTGACCGAAGCTGCCATCATGGGCAAGCGCGATGAGCTGCGTGGACTGAAGGAAAACGTAATTGTGGGACGCTTGATTCCAGCTGGAACTGGCATGGCTTACCACGAAGCGCGTAAAGTCCGTGAACTCATGGACGATGCTGAGCGTCGCGCCATCGCCGAGGCGGAGGCTGCTGACTTGGCGGGTGGTGGTGACGCTGTCGCCGCAGGCGACCATTCGGAGAGCGCCGCCGGCGAATAGTCGCCGCTTCATCTGCGCGATCTGACGACCCCAAGCATCCATCAACGGGATGCTTGGGGTTTTCCTTTTTTGAGGGCATGTATCGCAAGCCCGGAATCAAAAACCCCATGAGTACCTCTGTTTTGTTGTGGTCAATGCTGGCGCTCACCATCTTCTGGGCGGTTGGAGCCTACAACCGGCTTATCAGACTGCGCGCGCGGTGTCTGGAGTCTTTTGCACTTTTAGGCCAACATTTACTGAAGTATTCGCGTGTCACGCATGACCATGCGATACGGTGGGAAAGAGCGTGGATGAGAGACTCACTGAATCCGTCTAGGGGGGTGCCAGAACTGTGGACGCAATTGCAGTCCGAATTGGTGGTGCTGGGCCTTTTGGTAGGTGATGCCAAATCAGCGCGCCTGGATGCGCGTGTGGGTGCCATCAACGAAGCGGGCAACGCGATCACTTCTACCTGGGGGCGCCTGAGGAGTGCGCCATTTGATCTGGCCGGGGCGGCATTGCCCGACGCGCTGGTGCGTGAGTGGGATGAAAACTCGATGAACGTGAAGGTCGCGATCGATCACTTCAATGAAAATGTGGCTGAATACAATGCAGCGGTGTCTCAGTTTCCCGCCAAGATAATAGGCAGTCTTTTTGATCTCAAACCCGCCGGACAATTCTCAATATTCAATGAAGCCTGACGCAATTGCTATCCCACTATGGCGGCAACTACAGACAACCGCATTGGTGATCGGCGCAGTCAGGTCTGGAGTGTCCGGAACTGCAGCGCTTGACGACGTCAATAGTGCCCTCAAGCCGGGTGTGCAGGCACTGTCATTCCATGTATGGCGCAAGTTGGGCCGTGCAGAAGCCTTGAGAGATCTGTTGGTACAGCGGCGGCCGACTCCCAAGACCGACGCGATTCTGTGCGTTGCATTGGCATTGCTATGGGACGATAGGCATCAAACCTACGACAGTTTTACTTTGGTCAATCAGACAGTTGAGGCCATCAAGCGAAGCAATGGGCTTGCGCCACAGGCAAACTTTGTCAATGCATGCCTGAGGCGCTTCCTTCGGGAACGCTCTGCATTGGTTGCACAGACGGACTCCAATTTAGTTGCGCGGTGGAATCATCCGCTTTGGTGGATTCAACGCTTGCAACACCAGCGTCCCAACGATTGGGAGAACCTCCTGGAGGCTGCGAATGCCCATGCGCCTATGACGCTGCGTGCCAATGTACGCAACGTGGAGCCGGCCGAGTATTTAGCCGTATTGGATGCACACGGCATCAGTGCCACGCTACATGATGGCGGTGCCATTGTGCTGGGCTCCCCTGTTCCGGTTCAGATGCTTCCAGGGTTTGCATTGGGGCACGTATCGGTTCAAGACAGTGCAGCACAGCGCGCGGCACCGCTGCTACTTTCCATGTTTGGCGGTGCACGGCAGCTTCGGGTTTTGGATGCTTGTGCGGCACCGGGCGGCAAGACAGGCCACCTGTTGGAACTGATCGATGGGGACGTTACCGCCTTAGAGATTGACGCAGAGCGCGCCAAAAAAATTACCGAGAATTTACAGCGATTGGGTTTGCGCGCCAATGTTCTGACGGCAGACGCTGTGCGCCTGAACGACTGGTGGGATGGTGAGCTGTTTGATGCCATCTTGTTAGATGCTCCGTGCACCGCTTCAGGCATCACCCGCCGCCATCCCGATGTTCGCTGGCTGCGGCGCTCCACCGATGTGGGGCAACTCGCAAGGCAGCAACAAGAACTGCTTCAAACCCTATGGGCCACGCTCAAGCCGGGAGGCAGGTTGGTCTACTGTACATGCTCCATATTTGAGGAAGAAGGAACGCAGCAGGTTCAAACGTTTCTTGCAAACAACACCCATGCTGCATTGCTGCCCTCTCCTGGGCATTTGATGCCCCAAAATGGCGCGAAAACGCCGCTCCTCAATGACAATCAGCCCGGTGATCACGACGGCTTTTTTTACGCACTTTTTGAAAAGCGACTTGCTTAGGCGCGGCTTCAGCGCGCTTGCGTTTGGGCTCGCACTGGGCGCCGCCCAACTGGCTTACGGACAAACTGCGACGGAAATTTCCCAAGTACGGACGGAGCGCGTCGAAGATGAAGTGTTGGTATCCGCGCAAGTAGCGTTTGAATTGCCCACTGCCGTTGAAGAGGCCATGCTCAAGGGCATTCCCATGTATTTTGTGGTGCAGGCCGATGTCACCAAAGAGCGTTGGTATTGGTACGACAAGCGGGTCATTTCAGCCGAGCGCCATATGCGAGTGGCCTACCAACCGTTGACACGCCGATGGCGTCTCAATGTAACGACTGGCGCGGACAAGTCCGCGTCTCCCGGCCTACAACTCATCCAAAGTTTTGACACCTTGCCGCAGGCGTTGGCGATTGTTAAGCGGCTGTTTCGCTGGAAGATTGCCGATGCAAGCGACGTGGACGGCAACGGGCGCTACAAAATGGAGTTGAAATTTCGTCTGGATTTGAACCAGTTGCCTCGGCCTTTTCAGATTGGCGCGATTGGGCAGTCGGAGTGGGACGTGGCGGCTAGCGTGACGGCCCCACTGGTGCTGGAAACCAGTAAGTGACCAAGCAACCCTCTCCTGCCTCGTCTTGGGAAAACCACGAGAGTTCTCGTGCCATGCGCCTCACGGTGTACTTCGGCGCGGCAACCATGGTCGTCATTGGTTTGGTGCTGCTCTATTTATTGACGCAAGCTACGGACCCGCGTGAGCTGCACGAGCAAAACTATGTGCACCTGTTCTACATCAACGCGGCGGTCGCCAGTTTGCTTTTTGCTGCCATCGTATGGGTCGCCTATCGATTGGCATTGCGTCTCAGGCAGCGGCGGTTTGGTAGTCGGCTGCTGGTGAAGCTTGCGACCATATTCGCATTGGTAGGTATTGCACCCGGTCTCTTGATCTATGGGGTTTCTTACCAGTTCGTGTCGCGTTCTATTGAAAATTGGTTTGACGTGAAGGTGGAGGGCGCGCTTGAAGCCGGCCTGAGTTTGGGGCGCGTGACCTTGGATGCCTTGTCTAATGATCTGGTGGGTAAATCTCGCTCTGCCGCCAGCCAATTGGCCGAAAATGGTGAGTCCCTCAATGGACTGGTCCTGGAGCGCTTGGTTGACCAACTCAATGTAACGGAAGCCACCGTGTGGAGCAGCTCTGGTAGGCTCTTGCTGAGTGCCGGGCCTGTGCAGTTTCAATTGGCACCAGAGAAGCCCACCAGCGCGCAATTGAGGTCGGCCCGCACGGACCGTGCTGTCACATGGATTGAAGGGCTGGACGACGCTTTGGTGGATGGTCAGACCCGAGCGCGCATCAGGGTGCTTGTGCCGATTGCAAGTTCCGGGCTGGGGCTGGCCACTGAAACCAAATTTCTACTGGTATCCAGAGATCTGCCTTCCAATCTGGTGGCCAACGCCACCGCCGTAGTGACGGCCAACCGTGAGTACCAAGAACGTGCACTGGCGCGGCAGGGGCTAAAAAACATGTACACCGGAACGCTGACCTTGAGTCTCTTCCTGGCTGTGTTTGGGGCGGTGCTGCTGGCGGTGGTTCTTGGGAATCAGATCGCCCGCCCACTGCTGTTGCTGGCCGAAGGTGTCAGTCAAGTGGCTGCCGGTGACTTGACCCCAAAACTCGCCATGTCAGGCCGCGATGAGCTGGGCGGGCTGACGCGTGCGTTTGCATCCATGACTGAGCAGTTGGCGGACGCACGCCAAACGGTGGAGCGCAGCATGTTTCAGGCAGATGAGGCGCGCGCCAACCTGCAAACCATCCTCGACAATCTGACGGCTGGGGTGGTGGTACTTGGAGCAAGTGGAGAAATTCGCTCCTCTAACCCCGGTGCCACGCGTATTCTGAGAGTCCCCTTGGCAGCCCAGCAAGGCGTGCTATTGGAGGATGTGGGTGGGCTGGAGGCGTTTGGGCAAGCTGTCAGACTGCAGTTCGACGAATTTTTGAACCACCGAAATGAGCGCGGACTGGACCACTGGCAGCGATCCTTCGAGTTGGGCGGAGGGCATCTCGGATCCCAGGGGCCCTTTGACCAAACGGTGACTCTCGTGGCGCGGGGTGCCGAGCTGCCCGACCATGCGCGCCTTCTTGTGTTTGATGACATCTCAGAAATTGTGTCGGCGCAGAGAGCCCAAGCCTGGGGTGAGGTTGCGCGCCGACTTGCCCACGAAATCAAAAACCCGCTGACACCCATTCAGCTGTCCGCAGAGCGTCTGGAGCGCAGGCTGACAGGGAAGCTGCTCGACGCCGACCAGGCGGTGCTCAACAAGTCTGTCAAAACCATCGTCGACCAAGTGGATGCCATGAAGCGTCTGGTGAACGAGTTCCGCGATTACGCCCGGCTGCCTGCCGCGGTGTTGAGTCCCGTCGACCTGAATGAGCTGGTACAAGATATTGCACATTTGTACGAGAGCGACAGCCACGTTGTGCCACTGCGCCTTGAACTGGAACCCGACTGTCCGTTGGTGCTTGGCGATGCACAACAATTGCGCCAAGTGGTCCACAACTTGCTTCAAAATGCACAAGATGCGGTGGAGGCCAGTCCGGTCGTGATGGATCGGGCGCGTGAAGTGATACTGCGTACACAATGGAAGCCCGATGGCCGCAGGGTGCGTCTGTCGGTCATGGACACCGGCCTTGGCTTCGCAGACCATATTTTGAAGCGGGCGTTTGAGCCTTACGTGACCACCAAAATCAAGGGCACCGGGCTCGGTTTGGCCGTCGTCAAGAAAATTGTGGATGAACATGGGGCAAGAATTGACATTTCTAACCGACTCTCGGGTGGTACGGTGCTGGGCGCGCAAGTGTCGCTATCATTGGAACCCTACAACAGCGCGCCCGCCACAACGCGCCACAAAGATCTTTGAGGGATAGCGCTGCACCATGGCAAACATTCTGGTAGTTGACGACGAGCACGGCATCCGCGATCTGTTGTGGGAAATCCTGAACGATGAGGGTCACAACGTTGAGCTTGCAGAAAATGCGGCCCAGGCCCGCGCGGCCCGAGGCCGTGAGCGGCCAGACCTTGTTTTGCTGGATATCTGGATGCCTGACACGGACGGTGTGACGCTGTTGAAAGAGTGGTCGGCCAGCGGTGCCTTGACCATGCCCGTGATCATGATGAGCGGCCATGCCACGATTGACACTGCGGTGGAGGCAACCAAAATAGGCGCGCTGGCATTTTTGGAAAAACCCATTACCTTGCAGAAACTTCTGAAAGCGGTTGAGCAGGGGTTGAGCCGCGGGGCGGTGCGTAAGCCCGCAGAAGCAGCGCCGCAAACCAAGCAAGTATTGGCGGAAGCCCTGGAGTACATGCCAGCCATGCTGCCCGGCGCGCATTCAGTGGGCCTGCCCAATAGCCAAAACTTCTTGTTAGACAAGCCACTGCGAGAAGCCCGCGATGAATTTGAGAAAGCCTATTTCGAATACCACCTTGCCCGAGAAAACGGGTCTATGACACGCGTCGCAGAGAAGACCGGACTGGAGCGTACCCATCTGTACCGCAAGCTCAAGCAACTAGGCGTTGATCTTGGGCGCGGAAAACGTGGGTTGATTTAAAAGTGAGCCAAAAATAGTGCTATAATTTTGGTCTTTGGCCCGGTAGCTCAGTCGGTAGAGCAGAGGATTGAAAATCCTTGTGTCGGTGGTTCGATTCCGCCCCAGGCCACCAAATATGCGGGAATAGCTCAGTTGGTAGAGCGATACCTTGCCAAGGTATAGGTCGAGAGTTCGAACCTCTTTTCCCGCTCCATATGTTTATGGTTCATCAAAAAGCCCGTCCTCTGTGACGGGCTTTTTTGTATCTGGAATCCAGTTACACCACAGCCACACTGTGCTGGCGAGGTAGTCAATCGCCACAAGCTGCGGTAACATTCCAAAAAAACGACAAGGATTCCCGATGTTCAGTGGGTTTTTTGGCAAAGGCGATAAGGGTGCCAAACCTCCTAACAAGGAGGGGGGAAAGTCACGTGGGGTTGAGGTCATTGAAGATGACCCGGATACCGCATGGGGCCTGTGGGACAGTGCGCTTGCAGAGCAAGACTCTCGGTTCACTGCGCCGCTCTCCGGGGCAGCTCCGTTGGCCGAGTCATTGGAGCCGCCTCCGATGGACTTCGACACTACTGCAACCGAGCCCATGCCTTTGGAAGAAAAGACGCTGGAGCAACACAAAGAGGATGCCTTGCGTGTGGTGGAAATGCATCACCAACGGATTGCCAACACCATCCGCACCCTATGGGGCTACAAAGAGTGCAGCGTCTACATCAACAAACTGATCATGAATGGTGGGGACGGTATGGGGCAAGCGCGTATTGGTTTTAACCAAAGTGCGGCTGAGTCCATGCTGGTGCTGGCCGACATCCATGACAAGTTGTACGGCACGGAGCTTGACCCCACGATCGACTTCACCGACACAAAACGCAGTACCGGTTGGGGCAAGTTGCGCTAGTTTTAAGTCGTATGTGCCTTGCAGCCCGTGGATAGTGCGGGAGCAGCTCCTAAAAACATAGCGATTGAGCGTGGGCTTACTCAGCGTTTGATTGCAGCTTGGGCCGCCGAATCCAAGGCCCGCTGGGCAAATTCGGCCCGCAAAGCCTTGAGCTTTTCGCGCGGGTCTTCTTTTACCGTGGCTTTGTCCAGCCCCATCTCGGCAATAAAGCGGCTGGGCAACACGGCCACCATCTCCCGGCCTTTTTTGCGCCTGCGCGTCCAGCTCACGGCCAAACTACGCTGGGCCCGTGTGATGCCCACATACATCAGGCGGCGCTCCTCCTGCAAGCGTTGCACGATGTCGTCTTGGGCGGCACTGCTGTCATCCGGGTTGTCGCCCAGTTTGAAGGGCAGCATGCCCTCGGTTACGCCCACCAGCATCACATGTGGCCACTCCAGGCCCTTGGAGGCGTGCAGCGTGGACAGCGTGACTTGGTCTTGGTCCTTCTCGCGGTCGCTGATGGTGGATAACAGGGCGATGGTTTGGGCCACTTCCAAAAGGTTTTTCACCTCGCGCGTGGTAACGCCCGTGGCGTCGTCCATCTCTCCACCGCAGCGCTGGGCCATCCAGTCGCAAAACTCCATCACATTGCCCCATTTGGCGGCGGCTACTTTTTCGCTCTCCTCACCGTCGGTCAGGTGCTTTTCGTAGTCAATTTCTTTCAGCCAGTCGGTCATGAAGGTGCGCGCGTTGTCTGCGCCTTCGGTCTGCCGTGCCCTGAATTGCAGGTCATTGATATAGCGCCCGAACTCGTGCAGGCTACCTACGGCTTTGGCGGCCAGCACCGACGATAGAGATGGGGAAAACAGCGCCTCAAACAAGCTGACTTTGTACTGGGCTGCGAACACGCCCAGTGCGCCCAGCGTCTGGTGGCCGATGCCGCGTTTGGGCGTGGTGACCGCGCGCAAGAACGCCGGGTCGTCATCGTTGTTCGACCACAGGCGAAACCAGGCGCAGAGGTCACGGATCTCGGCGCGGTCAAAAAAGCTCTGGCCGCCCGACACCTTGTACGGAATATTCGCTTTGCGCAGAGCCTTCTCAAAGGGCTTGGCCTGGTGATTGGCGCGGTACAGCACCGCAAAGTGGCGGAACTCCTTGTACTGCGCGCCTTCTTGGGCCAAAGCGCCTTCGGCCCGCAGGCTTTGGATGCGCGCCACAGCGCGCTCGGCTTCGTGCTCTTCGTTGTCCGCGTCGACCACGCGTACCGGCTCTCCCTCGCCCAGTTCGGAAAACAGTGTCTTGGGAAACAGCTTGGGGTTCGGGCCAATCACGTTGTTGGCGGCGCGCAAGATGGCGCTGGTGGAGCGGTAGTTTTGCTCCAGCTTGACCAGCTTCAACGCCGGGAAGTCGATTGGCAGTTTCTTCAGGTTGTCCAGCGTGGCACCGCGCCAGCCGTAGATGGACTGGTCGTCGTCACCCACAGCGGTAAAGCGTGCTTCGTTGGGGGCATGGCCGCCCACCAGCAGTTTGAGCATTTCGTACTGGGTAGCGTTGGTGTCCTGGTATTCATCCACCAGGATGTGGCCCATCAGCCCTTGCCACTTCTCGCGCACCTCGGCGTGGTTTTGCAATAGCTTCAGTGGCAGGCTGATCAGGTCGTCAAAGTCCACGCTCTGGTAAGCCGTCAGGCGCTCCTCAAATCGGCCCATGACGATGGCTGCAACCCGATCCTCTTCGTTGGCAGCCAGCGCCAACGCCTGCGTGGCGTTCAGTCCGCCACTTTTCCAGCCGCTAATAGTCCACTGCCATTGGCGGGCGGTGGCGGCATCGGTGGTGCCGCCCGCGTCTTTCAGGATGCTGGTGACATCGTCGGTGTCCAGAATCGAGAAATTGGGCTTTAGACCCAGCACCGCGCCGTCCTGGCGCAACAAGCGCACGCCCAGCGCATGAAAGGTACACACCAGCACGTCTTTGGCAGAGCGGCCGATCAGGCCTTTGGCGCGTTCCCGCATTTCAGCGGCAGCCTTGTTGGTGAAGGTGATGGCGGCAATGCGTTGCGGCGGCATGCCGCTCTGGATCAGGCGGCCAATCTTGTGCGTGATAACGCGGGTCTTGCCCGAGCCAGCCCCCGCCAACACCAAACAGGGGCCATGCAGGTAATTGACTGCTTCTTGTTGGGCGAGGTTGAGTCCGTGGGCTGCAGGTCCGGGTGCACTCATTTCTGCACGTCGTTCTCGTAAACGCCTTCCCAGCGTTCGCCGCTCTTCCAGGTAAACACGCCCTGGCCGTGCTTCTTGCCGGCTTTCCATTGGCCCACATATTGGTCACCATTGGGCCAACTGAAGCTGCCCTGACCCTCAGGCTCGCCCTGCACCACGGCACCGGTGTACCGCTCGCCGGTGGCAAAGCTCAGCTTGCCATGACCGTGGGGTACGCCGTTCACCACGGTGCCCTCAAACACATTGCCATTGGCAAACTTGAGAACGCCTTGACCGTTGGGGCGCTCGGCTTTCCATTCACCGTCAAAAGTCTGGCCATTTTTCCAGGTGTAAGTGCCGCGCCCATCGGGTACGCCGGCATTGAATCGTCCGCTGTAGTCATCCCCGGAAGCATATTGCATGCGTCCCATGCCCTGCGGGATGCCGGCCACCACGTCGCCTTCGTAACGGTTGCCGTTGGCGAAGTGCATCTTGCCTTTGCCCGAAGGCGTGTCTTGCACCCAGTCACCCTCAAAGCGCTGCCCATTGGCCCAGATGAACAGACCCTTGCCCTGGCGCTGGCCTTTGACCAAGCTGCCGTCGTAGACGTCGCCGTTGGGCCAGGTGATTTTTCCGGTACCGGTGAAGGTGTTGCTGTCGGCGTCTCGTACAAATTTGCCACTGAAGCGGGTAGCCCCGGCGCTGAACTCGGGCGGCTGGGCTTCGGGCTGGCCGGGCTTGGCTGTGGCGGCGGGCGCATCGTTAGGGGCGTTGGCGGGTGTGCCCGACAGGCTGGCCACTTTGGCACCCAGCGCGCTCAGGCCCGACGTGAGGGAGGTGAGTGGGCTGCTGTTAGCCGCATCCGATGTCGCGCCTGCTTTGCTCTGGCTTGCCAGTGGGGCGCTGGAGTTCGCGTTGGCGGATGGGCCGACCGCTCCTGTAGCCACCGTGGCACGCCGCGTGCTGATCGCGGGCGCTGGGGCCGCAACTGGCAGGGCGCGCGCCACCCAGGGCGTGCCGCGCTCGCGTGCCAGCGCCTGGGCATTGGTGCGGGCAATGTCCACGCCCGCCCCTTTGCATTGGCTGGTGGCATCGCGCCACAGGGTCTCGGCAATCAGGGATTGCTCTTGTTTTTCCTCACGCGCCACACTGGGCGGCAAGCCGCGCAGCTTTTGGGTCTGGTCGCGGGCGCGCTCAAACACCGGGGCACAGAACTCCGCATTGTGGCCATCGACCGCCGATTGCTCGCGGCGCTTGTCGGCCACCTCTTGTTGGGTGCCGGTACACAGCTCGGAGGCATCGTCCCACGCATCCTCGGCCTTGCGAAACAGCACGGCGGACTCGGCAAAGCGCCGATCCGACAGGGCCTGGCGTGCCAGGTCTTGCAAGGCACCTGCGTCGCGCTGGGCGTTTTCACACTTGGGGCCAGAGCCCAGTTGTTCGCTGAGCTGGTCTTTCACCCGCAGGTTGTCAGCCAGGTTGCGTTGCGCGCGCTCTTTGGGGCGGCCTTCGCACTGGGCCACGGCCTGGGTCCACAGGGCCACGGCCTCGGAGTAAAGCGCTATTTGCTCGGCCAGCGGGCGCTTTTGGGACTGCGCAGTCACTGCATTCAAATCGACAGCCAGAGCCCGGTCGCTCAGAGGGCGGCAGCCCTGCAGCGGCGGTGCGCTGGCGGCGGGTACTGTGGGTGCTGTGGGCAAAGCCGCCGCGCCAGGCACAGGGGCGGCAGGCTCGGCCAACTGAGCGGTTGGTTGAGGCGTTGAGTTCGTCGTTGTAGCGGCACCGCCAGGCAAAGTCGGCGATAGGGGTGGAATGATGACTGCGGGTTTGCGTTCCACCGGCGGCGGTAGCGGCGAGAACTGGCCCGTGACGGCGGGTGCCACCAAGCCCATAGACTGGCTCCAGCCCCCTGCCGGGGCCAGCAGGCACAGTGCGACCGCGCAATGGCGGATATGCCGGCCGACAAAAACGCCCAGCCCGGTGCCTTCGCGCCTGCAGCTGGGATGGAAATGGGGAGTCAAAACGGAGGTGTCCATAGCGCGCACTTACTTTTTGCTGCCCGAGGCCACCGGCATACTCAGCATGCTGTCGATCAAACCGCGCGCATAGGGTTGGCTGCTGTCCAGCGCGTCTAGCGGGTCGTCATAAGAAAAACCGCGCGGGGCCGATGCCAGCGGCATATCCCCCAGCGCGAGTTGCAAGTCAGCCGGTTTGAAGCCGCCCAGGATGGCAACCATGTCATCCCCCCGGCCACGCGCGGTGGCCACTTTGCCCAGCGCGGCCAGGCGCTCTTGGTCCAGCACCATAGAGTTGGCGGCCAGGCCCTTTTCAATCAACTTTTGGTGCAGGGCAAAGCCAGCCAAGGGGTTGGCACCGAGCTTCTCCATACGGTCCAGCGCCCAGGCGTCGGCTTTGTCAAACACCGTGGCCGCAATCCAGGCCACGCCGCTCAAGGCCCCACGGTTGGCGGCGGCTTGCTGCATGGCACCCACCACCTGGGCCTGGGTCAGGGTTTTGGCGACATTGGTGACTTCATCACGGAGCTTGGAGGTGGCATAGGCCGACGCTTGGTCGATCAATTGTTTTTTTAGCACCTCAGTGGCGGCCGCCGCAGCGGCCGACTGCGCCGTGCGTATGGCCGCATCGGCCGCCAGCGCCGCACCCTGCAAGCCCGAGGCGATGGTGAACAGGTTGTACAGCGTGCCCGCGATCTTGGTGCCGTAATGGAAAGTTTTCATGCGCGCGCCGCCTTCTTCAGACACGCCCTGCGTCCACAGCACCACCCACAGTGCCTCGTCGTCGCTTAAATCGGCCTGCGCAACCTCCAAGGGATGCATGCTCAGCAGCCAGTGGTAATCCTGCGACTTGGGCAAGTTGGCCGGTGCCAGCCGGGTGTAGCCCCGGCAGGCCTGAAAGGGCGTGACCTGCACGGACTTGCCGCTGGACAGCACCACTTGGAAGGGTCGCCCATCGTCGCGCAGTTCGGCCAGGGTCAGTAGCATTTGCTGGGCGTCGTCGGTAGGGTAGCGGCCAATCAGCGCAATCTTGTCACGCAGTTGCAGGGGCGACTGGGGGGCTGCGCCCACCACGGTCAGGCGTTCGTCGACCCCCAGGGCGCGCACCCAGGCCACCCGGTCGTCTTGCGCCATGTCGTAGCTGGTGGCCACTGAAAACGGCAGCTCCCACTGTTTGTCGCAGTCTTTGTCTTTGAGCTGGGCAGAACGGGCAATCGCCGGGCGCAGCGCGCGCTCGCCCGAGCCAAACGTGCGGATGT
This sequence comes from Burkholderiales bacterium PBB3, assembly GCA_002256115.1. Lineage (GTDB taxonomy): Bacteria > Pseudomonadota > Gammaproteobacteria > Burkholderiales > Burkholderiaceae_C > Allorhodoferax. Next base: position 33,963 of record NKIK01000030.1, on the reverse strand, counting down.
TGGCTAGCAGGGCCTCATCCACTTTGCGGCCATCATCGACGGTGTATTTGGGGCCAGCGCAAGCCCCCAGCAGCAGCGCGGCCAGCGCCGCCAATAGTGCGTAAAACAGCCGCATGTCCAAGCCCCTGTGTGCGTTAAAAATCGTTACGAAGCGTAAGCATCCATATTAGCGCTGCCGCCGGTCCGGTGGCAGCTTGTGCGGCTGGGGATGCCACAATCTTGCGGTGCTCAATGTCTTAACCGTTACGTTTCCGTTTTTTGCGCTGGTGCTGTGCGGCTTTGTGGCCGCCCGCCGGGGCATGCTCCCCCTGGCGGCCATACCGGGCCTGAACAGTTTTGTGCTGTTTTTTGCGCTGCCCTGCATGCTCTACCGCTTTGGCGCGTCCACGCCCATTGGCCAGCTTTTGGATGCCAGCGTGGCACTGACCTACCTGCTGTGCGCGCTGGTGATGGTGGCCTTTGTGGTGGCGGTGACGCTGCGCAAACACATTGGCTGGAACGACGCGGCCTTCGGCGCGCTGGTCGGCGCTTTCCCGAATACCGGCTTCATGGGCGTGCCCTTGCTGGTGGCACTGTTGGGGCCCAAGGCGGCAGGCCCGGCCATCGTCACTATTTTGGTGGACATGGTGATTACGTCGTCTTTGTGCATTGGCTTGTCGCGCCTGGGGGCGGTGGACGCTGCGCCGGGCCAGGGCAGCGCGGCGGGGCAGGCGGTGAAGAATGCATTGAAAGGCGTGGCCACCAACCCCATGCCCTGGTCTATTTTGCTGGGCGCAGTGGTGTCGGCGTTGCAGATTGAATTTCCCAAGCCCGTGGTTCAAACGGTGGGCTTGCTGGCAGACTCGGCATCGCCGGTGGCGCTGTTCACCATCGGCGCGGTGCTGGCACGCTCGCAAATGCTGGCCAAGGCCGATGCCAGCCACGCAGTGCATTGGCGCGACTACGTGCCCGTGGCCCTGATCAAGCTACTGCTGCACCCGCTCTTGGTGTTTTTGGTGGGGGCCAGCGCTATCCAGCTGGGCGTGCCTTTGGATCGGTTTGCTTTCATGGTGCTGGTGCTGCTGGCGGCTTTGCCCAGCGCCAGTAATGTGTCGCTGCTGGCCGAGCGCTTTGGCGCAGACAACGGGCGCATTGCCCGCATTATTTTGGTGTCCACAGCGGCCGCGTTTTTTACCTTTTCAGGCGCTGTGGCCCTGATGACTTGAACGTATTACTACCGATTGCTACCGATGACGACCCCGCCTTTTTTGCACCCCGAGCCCCTGCAAACGCCCCGGTTGGTGGTGCGCCCGGTAGCGGACTATGACTTGGCGGACCTGCTGGTCGTCAACGGCAATGACGAAGTCACCCGCTACCTGCCCTACGCCACCTGGGCCAGCATGGAAGATGCCCAGGCCTGGCTGGCGCGCATGCAAACGGCCCAGACCAGCGGCAGCACGCTGCAGTGGGTGGTGGAGGAAACGGCCAGCAAAACGGTCATTGCCGCTTGCTTGCTGTTTCAGTACGACGCGGGCAGCGCCCGTGCAGAGCTGGGCTATGTGCTGGGCCGCCCTTGGTGGGGCCAGGGCCTGATGCGCGAGGCGCTAGTGGCCTTGCTGGACGCGGCCTTCACCACGCTGGCTTTGCGGCGCATAGAAGCCGAGGTGGACCCGCGCAACGTGGCCTCGGGTGCGCTGCTGCGCTCCTTAGGCTTTGCCGCAGAGGGCATCTTGCGCGGGCGCTGGGTCACCAAGGGGCGGGGCTGCGATGTGGAGTCCTTTGGGCTGCTGCGCGATGACTGGTTGCTATCAAAAAAGAAGCTGCTCCCGCACTATCCACGGCCTGAAAGCCCGATTTGACCTCGAAATCAGGCGCACAGCTTCAAGCCCCGACCTGCGCTGAGGGTAAAGCCTGTTTGGGCAAAATGGGGGAATGGACATGATTTCTAACTTCGTGGCCCGCGTACTGCGGGCGGTGGTCAAGCTGACGCTACTGGCCTTTGGGCTGGTGGTGATGCTGGGCCTGCTATTGCTGGCCGTGGCGGGTTTGCTGGTGGCGCTGCTGCGCTATGTGTTCACCGGGCGCAAGCCGGTGGCATTCACAGCGTTCACCCAATTTCGCCAAGCCAGCCAGCAGTTTCGCCGGGGCGGGCAACCCGGCAGCGGCATGGGTCAGGCTGCGCATGCTGGCGGCGTGGACGGAATGAACGATGTGGTGGATGTACAGGCCCGTGAAGTGGGTGTGCCGGCCGGATCAGACAACGCCATACGCACGCCCCAGCCGCAGATTCAAGGGCCAAAGACCTGATCCTTGGTTTGGGTTGTGGGCTTGGGTTTTGCTATTAAAAAAGAAGCTGCTCCCGCACTATCCACGGGCTGAATGGCCTGTTTTTTCTGCAAATTGGCGTAGATTTTTGTTCGGTCACCATGAAAATCGAACAATATACGTTGGATATTCATGGTGAGTTGGATTAGTATCTCCCCATGCTGCAACGAATCCGTCTTGAAGAATCCATACGCACCGCGCTGAAGCGCTCACGCGGCGTGGTGCTCAGTGGTCCACGTCAATCCGGGAAAAGCACGCTAGCGCAGCAATTTTTAAGCCGCGACTCCCCCAACTACTTTGACCTGGAATACCCGCCCCATGCGCAGCGTCTGGAGCACGCCACCCAGACCTTGGAGCATCTTCAGGGCCTGGTGGTGATCGATGAAGTGCAGCTCAAGCCTGGGCTGTTTCCGCTGCTGCGGGTGTTGATGGATCGCACTAACAGCGTTGGTCAATACCTGCTGCTGGGCAGCGCATCTCCCAGCCTATTGCGGCAGTCTGGAGAATCCCTGCTGGGGCGCGTAGAGACCATTGAAGTCGATGGCTTCGATCTGACTGAGATTGCCGCTGACGCGGGGCAATGGTCGGCGGCAGATGCCAACCGTCTGTGGTTGCGCGGTGGTTTCCCGCGCGCGTACCTGGCGGCAACAGACGCGGACAGCTTTGTTTGGCGCATGCAGGCTATTGCCGACCATGTGCGTGTGGATATGCCTCAGTTTGGAATCAACATTGCGGCCCCCGCCATGCTGCGCTTCTGGACCATGCTGGCGCACTACCATGGGCAAATCTGGTCTGCCGCGCCATTGGCCCAGTCGATGGGGGTGTCGGAGCCGACCATTCGGCGCTATCTGGACACGCTGACGCAGTCCTTAATGATCCGCCAACTGCAACCCTGGCACGAAAACCTGGGTAAGCGCCAGGTGAAGGCACCCAAGATTTACTTTCGGGATTCGGGCTTGCTGCACGCTCTGCTGGGTATTCAGGGCAGCACCGATCTGCTCACCCGTCCGCAGAGCGGGGCCAGTTGGGAGGGGTTTGCACTAGAGCAGATTTTGCGCATCGCTCGGCCCGATCAAGCCTACTTCTGGGCCACCCACCAGGGCGCTGAGCTGGATTTGCTGTTGTTGAAAGGCAGCCAGCGCGTAGGGGTGGAATTCAAACGCGCCGACGCCCCCCACGTGACGCCGAGTATGCGCATTGCGATGCAGGATTTGAAGCTGGACGCACTTTATGTGGTCTATCCAGGCGCACACCGCTACCCCATGGCCGACAAGATTGAAGCGGTGCCCTTGTGGGCTCTATTGGGGTAGGTTTGCTATTAAAAAAGAAGCTGCTCCCGCACTATCCACGGGCTGAATGGCCGATTTGACCTAAATCAGCAACGGGTCCACATCAATCGCCCAGCGGATCAGGCCTTTGCATTCGGGCAGGCTGCGGGTGCTGTGCAGTACGTCTTGCCAGGCGGTGAGAAACTGCTGCAGCGCTGCGCGTGAGGGGCTTTCGATCAGCATTTGGGCGCGTTCGACATTGGCCACGCGCTGAATGGTCATGGGCACGGCCGGGTAGGGCGTGATTTGCTCCAGCACCGTGGCCCAGCCGTCCCAGGCGGGCATTTCATTCACGGCGACTGCGCGGGCGGCGTTCAAAAAAGCCTGGGCGGCTTCTTGCGTACGCGCCTCGGCGCGCACCAGGGCCTGGGCGCTGAAGGGCGGCATGCCGGCTTCTTCGCGCTCCTTCAATTGCTGCGCGGCAAAGGCCGGGTAGTCATGGCGTTTGAGGGCGGCATACAAAGCATGCGCGGGCTGAAAGGTCTGTATCCACACCTCGCTCTGCGCCCCTAGCGCTGCATCGCGCCCTGCGCGGCCTGCGGCTTGCATCAGCAGGCTGAACAAGCGTTCGGGTGCTCTGAAGTCCGCGCTGAACAAGGCACCGTCGGGGTTCACAGCCGCTACCAGCGTGATGCGCCTGAAGTCATGGCCCTTGGCAATCATTTGCGTGCCCACCAGCACATCCACATCGCCCGCGTGCACGGCGGCCAGTTGCTCTTCGAGTGCGCCTTTGAGCTTGGTGGAGTCGGCGTCAATGCGGGCAATGCGTAGGGGCTCGCCGCGCGGGTTACCGGGGGTCATAGACCCAGGCCGCTTCACATCGGCCAGCAGCTCCGCCAACAGCTCTTCGAGTTGCTCGGTGCCCCGGCCCAGCGGGGCGATGTCGGGGTTGCCGCAGGTGGGGCAGGCGCGCGGCACGCGCTCGGTGAAACCGCAGTGGTGGCAGCGCAGCGTGCGGTCTATTTTGTGAAAGACGCGGTAGGCGCTGCAGTGCGGGCACTCGCTCTTCCAGCCGCAATCGGTGCAGTGCAGCACTGGCGCGTAGCCGCGCCGGTTGAGGAACACCATGCACTGCTCGCCGCGGGCCACGCGCTCTTTGATGGCCTCTATCAGGGGGAGTGAGAACACGGCTTTGCGCGGCTGGTGGTTCATGTCCACGCGGCGGACCAGCGGCAAGGCCCCTGCGGTAGCGGGAAGCTGGTCGTTTCCGCCCACGCGGCTGGGCATGTGCAGGCGCAGGTAGCGCCCACCATCTTCTGCCGGGCGGCTGTGGTGCCAGCTTTCTAGCGAGGGCGTGGCCGATCCCAAGATCACCTTGGCCCCCTCCAGCTTGCCGCGGTACACGGCCAGGTCGCGGGCCGAGTAGCGCGCGCCTTCGCTGCTTTTGTAGCTGGGGTCGTGTTCTTCATCCACCACGATCAAGCGCAGCTTGGGCAGCGACGCAAACACGGCCATGCGCGTGCCCAACACAATGCGCGCCGCGCCACTGTGGGCGGCCAGCCAGCTCTTTAGCCGCTGCGGATTCGTCATGCCGCTGTGCAGGCTGACCACGGCGTGCTCGCCGTAAAGGGGCGAAGCGGTGGCGTTGAACCGGGCCTTGAAGCGTTCTTCGAGCTGCGGCGTTAGGTTGATCTCAGGCACCATGATGAGTGCCTGGGCGTCGGGGTCGGCGGCCAGCAGTTGCTCCACGCACTGCAAATACACCTCGGTCTTGCCGCTGCCCGTGGCACCAAACAGCAAAAACGGGCCCGCGTGCTCGTCTATCTGCGCCAGCACGGTGGTTTGCTCGGGGGTGAGCGCGGGCGCACCGGTGCCTGTGGCTAGGAGACTGGGAGGCAGAGCGCTCTGCTCCGTGTCCCCCGGCCTGCGGCCTCCTCCTTTTACCTGCGCAGAACGCTCTGCCTCCCAGTCTCCTAGGGCAGCTTTGGCGGGGCTTTTACGCTTTAAGCGCCGGGCCATTTGTGCGGGGCTGAGCTCACGCAGCTGCGGTGGCAGGGCGGCCAGCGCCACTTCGCCGACCGAGCGCTGGTAATAAGTTGCAGCAAACGTAACCAATTGTTGCCAGCTGGTGCTTAAGGGGGCAATGCCCTCCAGCACGCCTGCAACCGACTTGATTTTGCCGGGTTCGATTTCGCCCGTGGCCTGGGCGGTGTCAGCATCCCACACCACGCCCAGCATCTCGCGTTTGCCCAAAGGCACGCGCACCAGCGTGCCCGGTGGTAGTGGTAGCTCACTTAAATAGCTCAGCCCGACCCCCAAATTGGCATACGCCGGGGTTTGGACTAAAACGCAGAGCCAGTGGGTCATGGGGGCAAAACAGTGCGGTCTGGGCGGTGCTCGAGGGAGAACCCTAATAGCCACCACTTAAAGTCAAATATGGATGTGTTTTTGAGAAAATCACGCTAAGTGCTTGATTTCAAAAGGTATTGCTTGCAATCCCACTTTTCTGTGGATAACTTTGTTGATATCTCGGTTTGGGGGCCGCCAAAGCCTTAAAAATCAAGGCTTTGGCTGGAATGCCCATAAAAAAAGCAATCTTTTATTTCTATACAAATCAAGCACTTACGAGCGCTATCGGTTTAATAGCGACGCTGCACCTGCGCAGCGAAGCAAATTGGTGCGCTATCATTTTTTTGTGCATAAGTGCAACGCAGCATTTGAAAGCGGGTGTCAAAAAAGTGGTAAGCAAATTGGGCTGAGGGATTAGGCCCGCATTTTTTGGGAATGGCGGTGCACCGCTGCTACTAACGCGGCCACATGCTCAGGTGGTGTGTACTGGCTAATACCGTGGCCCAGGTTAAAGATATGCGTGGGGCCAGTGCCATTGCCTTGGAATGGCGTTCCAAAACTGTTCAGCACCTTGGCCACTTCCGATTCAATCGCCTCGGGGGGCGCAAACAAGACGTTGGGGTCGATATTGCCTTGCAGTGCCTTGCCGGGGCCGCTCACGCCAGATCCATATTCCAGGCCGCCGACCAGCGCGCGGGCATTCGCCAGGTTCACGGTCCAGTCCAGGCCCAGCACCTCGCAGTCCAGCGCCTTCATGTCTTGCAGCCACTGGCCACCGCCCTTGGTGAACACCAGGCGCGGCACCACTTTGCCATCGGTGCCGTGGCGCTTAAGTTGGGCCAGCACGCGCGCGGTGTAGGCCAGGCTGAAGCTCTGGAACGCGCCATCGGCCAGCACGCCGCCCCAGCTGTCAAAAATCATCACGGCTTGCGCGCCCGCATCGATCTGCGCATTCAGGTAGGCGGCCACCGAGTCCGCGTTGATCTGCAGCATTTTGTGCATCAGGTCTGGGCGGCTGTAGAGCATGGTCTTGACCAGGCGGTAGTCGTCTGAGCCCTTGCCTTCGACCATGTAGCAAGCCAGCGTCCAGGGGCTGCCGCTGAAGCCAATCAGGGGCACACGGCCTTTGCCGTCTACGGTGAGTGCTTTGCGGATGCTGCTGACGGCGTCAAACACATATTGCAGTTTGACCATGTCGGGCACGGCCAGCTTGGCCACATCGGCCTCGGTCTTGATGGGGTGGGCAAAGCGCGGGCCTTCGCCCTGCGCAAACGAGAGGCCCAGACCCATGGCGTCTGGCACGGTGAGGATGTCACTGAACAAAATGGCGGCATCCAGTGGGTAGCGCTCCAGCGGCTGCAGGGTCACCTCGGTGGCGTAGTCGCGGTTGGTGGCCAAGCCCATGAAGCTGCCGGCGGTGGCGCGCGTGGCCACGTATTCAGGCAGGTAGCGCCCGGCTTGGCGCATCAGCCACACGGGGGTGTGGGGTGTGGCCTGGCGCATGCAGGCCTGTAGAAACGTCGGGTTGTGCAGGGAGTCGAAGGTGGTGGCAAGGGTGGTGTCGGTCATGCCCCAATTGTCGCAGTTCAAACCTGCAGAGGGCTTGTGCTGGAACAAAGGCGCGGGCGGCAAGCCCAGCTTGCAAAGCAGAAAATTGGCGTTAGTATTAGTACTGTTTTCGGTACCTAAAAAGGAGTGTTCATGAATGTGATCACCGTGGCAGAGATCAAACGCAGCGGTTTTGCGGTGCTGGAGTCGGCTTTGGCCCATGGGCCAGTGCATTTGATGAAGCGCAATCGTCCCAGTGCGGTGTTGTTGCGCCCGGCTGATTACGACTTGCTGGTGCAGCAGGCGCGCCGCAATGCGCCGGTCGCGGATAACGCAGGCCTAAAAATGCTGTTGGCCACGGAGTCCTTGGAGCCTGCGGCTGGCGGCCTGGGTGCGGCGGCTCTGCAAGCGCGCCTGGCTGAGTTGGGTGCGCAGTGGTCTGAAAGATGAGGCTTTTTCTGGATGCCTGCACGCTCATTTACCGCTTTGAGGGTGCGGCGTTGTTTCGCGATGCTACAACCGCGCTCATTGCACAGCTCACAGCGGGCCAAGATACGGTGGAGTTGGCGGTATCGCGCCTGTCGGTGATGGAGTGCCGCGTCAAACCCTTGCGTGAGGGAGATGCCCGCTTGTTGCAGCGCTATGCCGACTTTTTCGCAGCGGTACAGGTCATTGACCTGAGTGCAGCGGTATTGGATATGGCCACCCATGTGCGTGCCCACCATGGCCTGAAGACACCCGATGCTTTGCAGGCCGCATGTGCCTTGGAGTGGCAGCAGCAGACACCTCAGGCGCCAGAGGTTTTGTTTATCACGGCCGACCAGGGCTTTTTGAGAGTGCCCACGCTACAAGCGCGATTGATAGCCGTACCCGCCTAAACCCAAACCCCTTGCGGGGGCGGAGGTTTTACGAACCGGCGCGGCGGTGCTCCACCATCAAACATTTGTCTTGCACCACCCGCATGCCCGCCGCGCGGGCTTGGGCTGCTGCTGGCTCATGGCGTATACCCATTTGCAACCACAGGGCAGGCAAGCCCAGGCGCACTGCTTCGTCCACGATGGGGGGCACGTCTTCGCTATTGCGAAACACATTCACCAGGTCGATTTTTTCGACGGCGGCAGCCTCGGTGAGCGTGGCGTACACCGCCTCGCCCAAGATAGGCGCACCACTGGCCGCCGCCACCGGGTTGATGGGGACGATGCGCCAGCCCTGGGACTGCATGTAGGCTGATACACGGTAGCTGTCGCGGTGCGGTTTGGGCGACAGACCGACCACAGCAATGGTGCCGCCGTGTTGCAGGATGTGGTCTTGCTCGGTCATATTGCCCTTCACAGCACCCTTTTCACAGCGCCGTTCATATCGCAGCGATGGCCGCGCGCAGCGCGCCCGCATCCAGTATTTCGGAGAACACCACGGGCGCTTTGCCCGCCTGGTACAGCACATACACCGGCACACCGGTGCGGCCCAGTTGTTCCAGCGCCTGGGTGATGGCGGGGTCGCGGCGCGTCCAGTCGGCGCGCAGCATTTGCACTTTTTTGGCGGCAAAGTCGGCCACGACCTCCGCATTGGCCAGCGTGGTTTTCTTGTTGTATTGGCAAGTAATGCACCAGGCCGCCGTAAAGTCCACAAACACGGGTTTGCCTGCAGCCAGCTCGGCTTCGACCCGACCGGGTACCCAGGCCTGCCAGGCGGCGGGGCTAGCTGTGTTGCCCGGCCCCGCGGGTGCTGCAGTGGACTCAGCCACCAGGGGTTCCATTTGCAGCACAAAAGGCCCTGCAAACCATACCAATAATGCGGCAGCAGCTACTGAAATGCTAGCAAATACCGTGCGGCTGTGGCCCTGCAAGCCCAGCGCCCAGACCACGCAGGCCAGCGCTACCAGCAGTGCTAGCAGGGCGCTTGCGCCGTTCACACCGCTCAGGTGGCCCAGCACCCACACCAGCCACACCACGGTGGCAAACATGGGGAAGGCCATAAAGCGGCGCAGCGTGTCCATCCAAGCGCCGGGACGCGGCAGCCAGTTCGCAATAGCGGGCACCCAGGCAGCCGCCAAAAACGGCAGCGCCAGGCCCACGCCTAGCGCCGCAAAGATGGCCAGCGCCTGCACGGCGGGCAGGGTGATGGCATAGCCCAAAGATGCGCCCATAAACGGCGCGCTGCAGGGCGAGGCAATGGCCACCGCCAGCACGCCTGACAAAAACGCATCCACCGCCGGGTGCTTGGCCTGCAAAGTGGCCAGGCCCTGGGGCAGCACATTGCCAATCTCAAACAGACCCGCCAGGTTCAGCGCCAGCAAGGTGAACAGCACCGCCAAAGCCGCCAACACGCCGGGCGACTGCAAATGAAAGCCCCAACCCAACTGCTCGCCACCCGCGCGCAGCGCCAGCATCAGCGCGCCCAGGGCCACAAAGGAGCCAATGACGCCCACCGCATAGGCCACGCCCTGCAGGCGCTGCTGGCTGCGGCTTTGGTGCGCGTGCTGCGCCACTGCCATCACCTTGATAGCCAATACTGGTAGCACGCAGGGCATCAGATTCAGAATGAGCCCGCCCAACAAGGCCGCCAGCACTGCCACGCCCAGCGCCGCCCAGCCACCCGCGCCCGCTGCTTGTGCGGGCAGGGTGGTGGCACGGTTAGCGTCTAGCGCCGTTTGCAGCGCGGGCGACACGCCTGCCGGTGTGGCCATGGGCGGCCAGTTGCCTGACACGGCGGAGGTGAACTGCACGCTACCGTCGCCCAGGCGCAGCACCATTGGCACGCTGGTGGCATTGGCCACGCGCTGGTCCGAGATGGCAAAACGCCCGGTCCAGGAGTTGCCCATCCAAGCCTGGGCACCGCCAGCAGCCCCCAGCGCGGCTGACAGGGTGGCAGCGCCCGGCGTGCCGGTGGTGTCAAACAAGGTGCCGGTTTCTGGGAAGGCCAGTAGCGCCTTGCCCTGCCAGGCTGCGGGCAGGCCGTTCACGGTCAGCGTCAGTACATTGCCAACTACTTCCGACTGGCTCGTGCCCGCCAGTGCTGTGGGCGCGGCCAGCCTGGCGGCGTCAAAGTCGGCCCCGTTCAGCGCGACCGAGCCCTTGGTGGGCACGTGCAGCACAAAATTGCCGTCTTGTGGAATGCACTCTTGGCGGCAGACCAGCCAACTGGCGTTGAGTTTGATCTCCAGGTCGCCGGTAATGCCCGCGACAAACGCAGGGCTGATCGTTAGCGGCACCGGCAGCAGTACGGTGCCCTCGTAGCCGTAGTTGGTCATGGTGCCAATGGGAATGCTGTGCGGCGCGGGCCAGGCCACGTCGCCCGCGGTCACGCCCGTGGGCAGCGTCCACTGCACGGTGGTGGCCAGGCCGGAATCGCCGGGGTTCTTCCAATAGGTGTGCCACTGGGGCTGGTGGGTGATCTTCAGGCCCACCCACAGCGGCTGGCCGGGTGCCACGCCCTGCGGTGCATGCGCCACCAGCTCGGCGCGTACCTGGTCGGTTTGCACCACCGACGCACTGGCACCGCCCGAAGTGCCAGTTTTAAGAGTCATTTGGGCCATAGAGCCCGTGGATAGTGCGGGAGCAGCTATAAAAAACAGAGCAACTTGCAAACTGCGACCCAAGCGGCAGAGTGCAGACCAAGGCGCGCGGGGGGTGACGGTGGGGGAGGGTAGAGAATTCATTGCGTTGTAGGGTCGGGTTGGGCCCTGAAAAGTTCCGTGGTGGCGGGTGGCTACAGGTTGGCGCTGTTTTGGGTAAAAACGGCGGGCAATTGGGTGGGCGCGGTTATCCGCAGTTGCTTGTGCACATTCTCCTGCCCAAACACCACCTCGATGCGGGACACCGGCACGCCGAACAGGGGTGCCAAGAATCGCACCATATGGTCAGTGGCCTTGCCGTCCTTGGGCGCGGCGGTCACGCTCACCTTCAGTTGCGTGCCCTTAGGCTTGCCGATGGCGTCTTTGCTGGCGGCGGGTTTGCCCAGGATATTGACCACCAGCACATCGCCATCCCAGGCAAAGAAAGAGTCGCCCGTGCGGTTGCGGGGGCGGGGCTGGGCATCGGCTTGGTGAGATGGTTTGGGCCGGACGGTGGACATGCTTTGATAATACGGCCATGTCCAATCACCCCCGTATCGTCCTGGCTACGCTGAACGCGCGTTACATCCACGCGTCTTTGGGTCTGCGTTACCTGCTGGCCAATATGGCGCGGCATGGGGGCGCTGACTTGCGGGCGGCCACAGTGCTGCGCGAGTACACGCTGGCGCGGCCTGTGGCGCAGGTGGTGGAGGATTTGATTGCGGCGCTGGGGCCGGTTGGTTTGCCTGAGTCGTCTCTTAGAACGTCCGTGGACTCGCTGCGGAGCTTGGGCGGCGAAGCGCTCTGCTCCGTGTCCCCCGGCCTGCGGCCTCCTCCTTTTACCTACGCAGAACGTTCCGCCGCCCAAGCTCCTTCGGGCTCGGGCTCGCTTGAGTCGTCCGTAGCGTCCTCTGCGCCCATCATCGGCTTTGGGGTGTACATCTGGAACGTGGTGCAAACCACCGAGGTGGTGCGCCAGCTCAAAGCGCTGCGGCCGGATGTGCGCATCGTGCTGGGCGGGCCCGAGGTGAGCCACGAGCTGGATGGCCAGCCCATCGTGGCGCTGGCCGACCATGTGATTACCGGCTGGGGCGATGTGAGCTTTCCCAAGCTGTGCCGGGCCTTGGTGCATGGCCCTCGCCCGCTGATGAAGGTGATTGCCGGGGAGCAACCGCCGCTGGAAGAGATTGATCTGCCCTACGCCGAGTTTTCGGATGACGATTTGGCGCACCGGCTTTTGTATGTGGAAGCCTCGCGTGGCTGCCCGTTCAAGTGCGAGTTTTGTTTGAGCGCGCTGGACAAAACGGCCTGGGCGTTTGATGAGGACGCCTTCTTGGCAGAGCTGGCTACGCTGTACGCGCGGGGTGCGCGCCACTTCAAGTTTGTCGACCGAACGTTCAATCTGAAAATTGATGCCTCCATTCGCATCCTGCAGTTCTTTTTGGATCGGCTTGCGCTCGGAGGCTGGGCGGCAGAGCGTTTTGCGCAGGTAAAGGGGGAGACGGCGAAGCTGGCGGAGGACACGGAGCAAAACGCTCTGTCGCCCAGCCTCCTGGACACAGGCGCGCCACTATTTATCCACTTCGAAGTCGTACCCGACCATTTGCCGGATCGGCTGAAGGACGCGATTGCCAAGTTTCCACCCGGCGTGCTGCAGTTTGAGATTGGCATTCAAAGCTTTGACGTGGACGTGCAGCAGCGCATCAGCCGCCGACAAGACAACGCCAAGACCGAGGCCAATCTGCGCTGGCTGCTGGACCACAGCCATGCGCATTTGCATACGGATTTGATTTTTGGTCTGCCCGGTGAGTCCTGGCAGAGCTTTGCGCAGGGCTTCGACCAGCTCTACGCCATTGGCCCGCATGAGATTCAGCTCGGCGTACTCAAACGCTTGCGTGGCACGCCGCTGGCGAATCGCAGTCTGCCCGGAGTGGTGTCCGAGCACGGCATGGTCTATGACGCAGCGCCGCCCTACACCGTGCAGCGCAATGATGCGGTGAGTGCGGATGAGGTGCAAGCCTTTATCCGCTTGGCGCGGTATTGGGATTTGGTGGCCAACTCTGGGCGTTTTGGTTTGACGATGCCGTTGGTCATGCGTGGTGGGCTGGTGCTTGCATCGCCCAATTTGCTAGCGTCGCCCTTCGCTGCGTTCGCCCACTTTTCACAATGGCTTTGGCACACCAGCGCCATTACCCAGGGCAAGACCAGCGGGCTGTCGCCTGAAGATTGGGTCGATGCGCTGTTTGACTACCTGACCACGCAGCGTGGCTTGGCCCCCGCTGAGGTCCGCGCGGTACTGGTGGCAGATTACGTAGCCAGCGGCGCCCGCTCCAACTCCCAATCGCTACAAGGCTTTTTGCCTGCACGCGAAGCGCCCCAGCCTGGTGGCCGCCGTGCGCTGGCGCAGCGCCAGGAGCGGCACCAAGATCAACAACAAAAGCATCCCGCAGACACGACCCGTGCGCTTGCGCAAGCCGCTGTGGCGGCAACCTCATAACACTCCCGCAAGGCACCGCCCCATGACAGCTTCCACGCCCAACCCCTCCCGCTTTTGGGCCGACTGGACCACCCGCGATTTCTCGCAGGCCCAAGCCTCCGGCACTTTGGCGCAGACCATTGCGGTATTGCCCGTGGCCGCAACCGAGCAGCACGGCCCGCACTTGCCGCTCAAGGTAGACAGCGCTTTGGTGGATGGCGTGATTGCCGCCGCGCTGCCGCACTTGGGGCATGACGTGCCCGCGCTTTTCTTACCCACGCAAACCGTGGGTCTGAGCCCCGAGCACACGGCATTCCCCGGCACGCTGACCTTGAAAGCCGAGACCACCATCCGCCTGTGGACCGACATCGCCGAGAGCGTGGCTGCCAGTGGCGTGAAGAAGCTGGTGCTGCTGAACAGCCACGGCGGCCAGGTGGGGGTGATGGACATTGTGGCCCGCGACCTGCGTGCGCGACTGGGCATGCTGGTCTACAGCGTCAACTGGTTTGGCCTGCCATTAACCGGCCCGAATGGTGAAGACGTGAACGCGCTGTTCACTGCGCATGAACACCGCTTTGGTATCCATGCAGGGGAGATTGAAACCTCGATGATGTTGGCGCTGGACCCGGCGCGGGTGCGTATGGATCTATCGCAAAACTTCGCGTCCACCTCGGAAGATCGTGCCCAGCAGTTTGCCATTTTGGGCAATGGCAAAAGCGCCAAGCTGGGTTGGCAAATGCAGGACTACAACCCAGCGGGCGCCGTGGGCAATGCGCGAGCCGCTACGGCTGAAAAGGGTGCCGCGGTGCTGTACGCCGCGGGCCATGCATTGGCGGCCTTGTTGCGTGAAGTGCATGCTTTGCCAGCAGGCACTTTGCGCGGGTAAAGCAATCCTTGCAACACGTTCTCTTCATTTGCAGCATGAACCGATGGCGCAGCCCAACGGCGGAGCAAGTCTTTGCGAAGCACCCTGGCGTCGAGTGCACATCGGCAGGCTTGAACCATGGCGCAGACAATCCCTTAACGCCTGAACTCATTGAGTGGGCAGACCTGATTTTCGTTATGGAGCGTGCGCACAAAACCAAACTCGCCAAGGCCTTCAAGCCCTACTTGGGTGGTAAGCGCGTTGTGTGTCTGAACATTCCAGACAACTACAAGTTCATGGACCCGCCGCTTGTCAAGTTGCTGCATTCCAAAGTCACCGGTTTTCTTGGCAATGCCTGATCTGCTGCTGTCCACGCTGAGTAAGGTTGTGCTGCCCGCGCTGGGCATCGGCGCACTTTTGTTTGCGGCCAAGCGCCGAAAGATGTCGCTGACGGAAGACATTGGTTTCAAGGTGCCCAAGCTGGTGCCAGCCCTCGCATTTTTGCTGTTGTGGGTCGTGTTGATTGCCGTTGAGGAGTTGCTTAGCAGCGCTATCGGCGGAGCCAGCCCCAAGCCATGGCCCGACTACGCCTTGCACATTGTGCTGCTGCGCGTGTTGGCCATTGGAGTTCTCGGCCCCATTGCCGAAGAGATCGCTTTTCGGGGGCTGCTGATGTCGTGGCTGAAAGGCACACGGCTCGCGGTTTATGGTGCCATCCTGGTGTCTTCGGCGCTCTGGTCTGTGGTGCACATTCAGTACGCACCGATCCTGATGCTGCTCATCTTTGTGGATGGCGTGGTGCTGGGCGCGGCGCGCCATTTCAGCCGGTCTATCTATGTGCCCGTCGCCATGCACATCGCCGGGAATTTGTTCTCTATCTGGCAGTCACTGTAAGCCCGGTCTAAGCCGAATGGCACTTGCTTTGGCTCCCATTCGTGCCCATGTATCTTGATTTTCCTTCGAGCATGGGCACGCGAGACCGTTAACCATGGGTAGGGTTTGGGCCGTCGCTTTCGCATTCGCGGCTCCATACGTCCTGATCGATTGCCCACCCTGCATTGTGCGATCAATATGAACAGCCACCCGTCATCCTTTGTGGCCGACAGACCGCGCGAGACCCACTCCATCCAAAGTTGTACCGTGTGCTTGAAGCTCAGCTCACGCGGGCCTATGCCTGCATTTCAGGCGGCCTGCGCCACTTCTGCCAGCGCTAGTTCCACTCAACAGTACTTCAGTGCGATGGTGAGATGCGCCAGAAGTTGCCGCGCCCGTTGCACGATCAGGTCATGAAATTGTGCACGCATGCCGTCGCAATCGGGTCCAACAAACACGATCATGCGCCGCGGTCCGCTTTCGCCATCTGTCAATCAGATAGACTTGATCGAAACCCGCGACCAGTCGTACCGGTAGTGGCTTGGTGTGTCAACCGGATAGGCATGGATCGAACTTCGGCGAGCAGGGCGCTGCCGTCGGCAAGTGTGAGTCCCAAACTAGCGACACTGCGATCCTGCCGTTCCATCACGGCAATGATGGCTGAGGCTTCAGTCACTGCCGAACTTTCTTGGCCGCCCTCCAGGCGGGCTTCGAGGATCAGTCTCATGGCACCTCCAATTGGTTGCAAAGGTACTCCGCCCAGCAGAGGCCTGCCTCCGGGGAAGCAAACGCAGCGCCTTTTGCCTCCCACGGTTTGGTTCACTCTCTGCGGGATACGCACGCGCCTAATGCTGGTATCAGGGTTGCCATTGTGCTGCCGCCTATCTTGAGGGTTGGTCTAGCAGCATTTTGGTTGGGCTCCGCCAAGCCGGGTTCCGTCCATTCGGAATAAGGAGCGCCACATTTGCTATTGAATAAGTAGCTCCCGCACCCGCAATATCCACGGCTTCAACAGCCGATTTGGCACAGAGACACGCACGCTCCACCAGTTCAGCACCAGCGCCTCGCCCCTCAGAGCGCGGTGTTCAAACTCGTCTCGATTGCCAGGCGTAAGCGATCCGGTGTCACCGGCTTGTGCAAAAGCGGCATGCCACTGGCGAGCGCCTCACGCAGCCGTTCTGGGGCGGTGTCTCCGGTGATCAGCAAGGCCGAGACTTCGTTGCCAAGCAGCCTTCGCACTGCGGCAATGGCATCGCTGCCAGTGCTTTGCTCGCGCAGGCGGTAGTCGCTGATCACGATATCCGGGGGATTCGCGCTTGCCAGAGCCAGTGCCTCGCTGATGCTGCCTGCGGCATCGCAATGGCATCCCCAGCTTTGCAACAAGAAAACCATCCCTGATCGCACCGCTTCGTCGTCATCAATCACCAGAACCCGAAGCCCTTTAAGGCAGTCTTCTTTGGACCACGCCGCCCATTGGTCTTGGTTGACCGCACTCTGGCTGAGTGGAAGATCCAGCTTGAACACGCTACCTCTGCCAACGACCGAATGCATGCTCAAACGGTGACCTAGCGCACGGGTGAGCCCCTCCACGATGGCCAACCCCAAACCCAGTCCTTTGCGCCGATCCCGCTCAGGGTTGCCCAGTTGGTGGAATTCCTGAAAAATAGCGCGGCGGTACTTGGGGGCAATGCCGGGGCCGGTGTCCCAAATCTCGACCGATACGTGGTCGCCGCGCAGCCGGCAGCCCACCAGCACGCCGCCCTTTTCTGTGTAGCGAATCGCGTTGGATACCAAGTTGCGCAAAATCAGCTCCACCAGCGTGCCATCGGAGTGCACCACTGCGTTTGTTTCCCGGGAGCGGTAAACCAGGCCCTTGGCATCCGCACTGGAGGCAAGATCGTTCTCAATGGTGTGCAGCAGCGCTTGCAATTCAAAAGGCTGCAGAAACGGCTGCACGACACCGGCCTCAATGCGGGAAAAATCCAGCAAGGTGTTGAGCATTTCCCCCGACGCTACCGACGCAGAGCGCGCACTTGCAAGTACCGCGCATTGGTGGCTTGTCAATTCGGTTTGTGCCAGCGCTTCTAAAAAGAGTCCCTGCGCATGAATGGGCTGGCGCAGATCGTGGCTTGCGGCTGCCAAAAAAGTGGATTTGGCCATGTTGGCTTGCTCCGCCTCCTTGCGCGCGCGCTCGGCAATTTCGATCAAATCGATGTTTTCGAAGCGCAAAACAATGGAGTCTTTGGCGACGCGTGCGTTGTTAACGCATTGGCCCACCATGATTGGAAAATACAAAAACCCGGCATACCCCAGCGCCTGGTAGCCCGGGGCGTCTATCAAAAAGAGCTTGCTGACACCAATGACCATTTCGGTAAAAACGAAGGCCACATAAACCGGCAGCACCGGTGCCAAAAGTGACATTGAATTTGAAGCCACGCCGGTCAACACTGCGATGGTCAGCACACTGGCCGCCAGGTTATGGCTATCCAGCGCAAACCACGCCAACGATCCCCAAATGGCACCGTCCAGTGCATTCAGAGCCACGAGCTCCCACACAAGACGAGGAGCGTCCAAGGCCTCAGCGTTACGCGTCAATTGATGCCGCGCATGCATCCAGTTCGCGAGTTTGGAGAGAACCGTGGCCACAGACCACACACCCAGCCCCAACCGGTTGGCTTCCGTACTGAGCACCCCAAACAGCAAACCTACGAGCAAGAGCGTTGGAATCACGGAGCTGCCCACATTGCCGCACAGCATGCGCACCTGTTCTGTCAGCACGCGGCCCTTGGCGAGCCGCAAAAAATTGGGTGACACGCGGGTCTTCAACCGATCAATCCAATGCTGCGGGCAGCAAAAGTCGCCTGAGATCGGCTGTTGACACCCAGCAGGCCCAGCACGGCCTGTACATGCCCACGCACCGTAAATTCGGAAAGGTTCATACGCCTGGCAATGACTTTGTTAGACAAGCCTTCGCACAAAAGATCCAGCACTTCGCACTGCCGCGGCGTTAGACGTGCATGAGTGGGTTCGGCCAGCTTCGTACTTTTAGCAGGGTTTGCACTCTGTTGTGTCAATGGTTCCGCCAAATGGAGGCGCACCACCTGAATGATTTTTTCTGCCGTGTCGGCTTTTGAGACAAATGCAGCAGCACCCAAAGCCAGTGCCTGGCGGATGGTGTCTTTCTCCAGGGTAGACGACAACATCACCACCGGCACCCCGGGCCAGCGCTTGCGCAGCAGCCCCAGCCCTTCAAGACCGTTAACACCCGTCAATTGAATATCCAGCAACACCAGGGCGGGCGGCAAATCCATTTCGCGCACCGCTTGCTCTAAAGACGCGGCTTCCAGCACCTCAACATCGGGAATGCCTCCTTGCAAGACCAGGCGCATGCCCGATCGGAACAGGGTGTGGTCGTCGATCAGCAATAGGCGGGTTGGCATCATTGCAGGCATTAGACACCGCAGAGCCGGGTGGTGGCTACCAGTCAATATTGACTATGGTCAAAGCACAACCCGGGGGGCAAACTGCGCAGCATGTCCAGTGAACTATCCAGCTACCTCCCCCGTTATGTACCCAAAAAGGGGTACTTTTTGCTGCAACCTGCGCGCAACATCGTTGGGGCACTGTGCCTCAGCGCCATGTCCGTGCAAGCGCAGCAAGCCCTGCGCAACTGCCCCGTGAACTGCGCCCCGAAGCCACCCGTGCAAGCCCCCGTCCGGGTGCCGCAAGCGGCTCCGGCGCAAGTGCCTGACAAGGCAGAAGAACGCCACCATTCCCACTATCTTGACACGATATTCACGCCCATAGTTACACCCCAATAGAACGATTTCATGCTGTTTAACACGCGCCATTTTTCAAGAACATCTATTGCTGTCGATCGAAGGACTGCGTCCTCGCGCTATGGCATTCACCGCAGCGTCGCTGCGTACGTGCGCACAGCTTTGCTCGCGTTGGCGCTGGTAGCCCCCGCCATACAGGTTGCGTCCGCCAAAGAGGCAACGCCACCCCCGCCGCTAAACAAGCAGCAAACCGTGCAAATTGAAGCGGTGATCCGGGATTATTTGTTGAGCAAGCCCGCGATCATTCGTGAGGCCATTGTGGTCTTGCAGAAGCAGGATGCGGAGGTGGCCGTGGCCAAGAGCAAGGCAACCTTGAGTACCATGCGCAAGGACTTGCTGAACGCGCCACTATCACCCAGCCAAGGCAATCCCAAAGCAGACGTAACCATTGTTGAATTCTTCGATTTCAAGTGCAGTTACTGCAAGCGGGTCTCGCCGGTGTTGCACGAGATTTTGAAGACCGATCCGAATGTGCGCGTGGTATTCAAACAACTGCCTGTGCTTGGACCCGATTCAATCTTCGCAGCACAAGTCGCATTGGCCGTAGCAAAGCAGGGCAAGTACGATGTGTTTCACGACGCATTGATGAGCGCCGAGGCGCTTGACGAGGCGACAGTCTTCGCGCTGGTCGAAAAACACGGTATCGACGCCGCGAAATTGCGCCAAGACATGCTGAGCCCGGACATCAAAGCCGAGCTTGAAGCCAACCTCGCCATGTCTGTGCCTTTAGGTATCACAGGCACGCCGGGCTTCGTGATTGGCGACACCATCGCGCCGGGTGCCATCGACATTGAAACGATGCGGCAAATGATCAAAGCCGCGCGGCCAAAAAAGTAATTCCACCGCAATCACGTTAACTAACTTAAACAGAGGGAACGACCATGTATCGACAACGCATTTACAAGTACTTTTTTGCCGCAGTAGCGATGCTGCTTTTGGCGACGCAAGTAATAGCAGCAGACTTTTGCTGGCGTGGTAGCGAGGGACGCGGCGTTGGCACTATTCCTCAAGGTTGCACCGGTGGCCGCAATCTGGAAGTGGGCATGTGCTACACGCCGTGCAAACAGGGCTGGGACGGCGCGGTGACAATGTGCTTGCGGAAATGCCCGGGCGGCTACGTCAACACAGGATTAACTTGCCACGTCGACAAACCGCTACTGGTGTCCGCAACGGTCGATGTGTGCAACGCGCGAACTACTTGTCCTAGCGGGTACACCAACGCAGGGCTCTTGTGCGGCCTGAACACGCCACCCGTGCCTGCCGGGTACGAGGCCATGATCTCCGGCCCTGCAGCCAGTGGCCTTGATCTGTCGCGACAAATCTATGACCGCGGCATCGGCAATGCGCCCACCGTGTGTGACGCCAGCAAGGACAAAGATGCGGGCCTGTGTTATTCGAAGTGCAAGCCCAACTATTCGGGCATTGGTCCGGTGTGTTGGGGCCAGTGTCCAGCAGGATGGGTGGGTTGCGGCATGGGGTGCGCAAGAAACAGCAATGCCTGTGCGAGCACCACCTTCAGCCAAGTCAGTGCGACCGGCATGTCGGCGATCCAGGTCGGGACGCTGGTCGCGACGCTAGGTACATCGGCTGCGGCCACTACACCCGCAAATGCCTCGAAAATTCCGGGGTTAACGGCTGCGCTCAACAGGATGAAGGAGCTCTACGCTGCCAACAAAGCCGCGATTGACGCGGCGAAGAGTGCGGCGACAGTGGCTGGGACCGCTGGCTCTGCGGGCTATACGGGAGGCACGCTGATGGCCGGAATCCTTGCTGATGACGTGACCGAAGTCGATATAGCCCGATTGAGCGCACAACTGGCCGGGTTGCTTGATCCCACCGGCCTGGTCGGAGCGGGCGCGTCGTATGCCTATGACACCTGCGACAAAGCCAAATAACCCACGCGATTGAACAAAGGAAAAATCATGAACAATTTTTTTGTGAAAGCGCTTGGTGCGATCAGTATGGTGCTGACTTTAGGCGCGGGGCTCTGCGGTACGAATGCGGCAGCACAGGGCGGCACTTTAACGATCAATGCGGCGTGGTACGGCACCGAAGCCAAGAACGTCAATAAGGTCGGAAACAAACTGGTGGTGGACACGCTGCGCAGTTCCGTGGTCAACGGTGTGTTGATGATTCCGAGCAATATGAGCGATGTGCTCGGCGGCGACCCCTTCCCTGGTGTTCCCAAGACATTAGCGGTGCAGGTGGTTCATAACGGCAAGGTCTTAAACCTTCGCCAAAACGAGGGGAGCAACTTCGTGTATCCGGGCAGCTACGGCGTGACCTATTTGCCGGCGCCTGATGCTGGCAATGTGAACGTGCAGGCAGCTTGGTATGGCCTTGACGGTGCCCCGGCAACGGAGGCAGCGGTGAACACTATTCGCAAAGGGATGGTGAACGGATACGTGTACGTTCCACCAGATATGAACAAGTTTTTCGGCAACGACCCCGCGCCTAACAAAGCTAAGCTCGTCGCCGTCAACGTCCAGTGGCAGGGCAAGGTCTACGACCTTCGCCAATTTGAGGGGAAGGCATTGACGTTTCCAGGCGTCGAAGGTGTGGACTACCTCCTTGTGTATTCAAGCGTTCCCGATAGCGCCATCAGGGCGCTGTTCAATCCGGACTTCTACTACCACAAGAATCCCGATGTGCGCGACGCGATGCGCATGGACCAAACGTGGGACCACTTCATCAATAACGGCATTAAAGAGGGACGAGATCCCAACAACAGTATCAGCTTTGCTGCGATGGGTGCGCGCTATCCGCTCTTGGCGACCCTGTACGGCGATAACTACAAAAAATACCTCCAGCATTACATCGGCATGGGTGGTGCTAACGGAGCGCTTAAAGACTCGGACGCAAGCGACACGCGCTGGTTTGACAAAGGCGTTTTTTCCGATCCGCGACTGGCTTTGTTTGACCCGGAGTTTTATGTGCGTAGCAATCCGAGCGTCTGCAAAGATCCGACGCTCGTGATTCCTAAAACCGGGAGCGATCAGTGTGGCCGCGCGTCAATGGATGTTCCAGCCCTCATGACACACTTTCTGGTCAAGGGCTCAGCAGCAGGGTTGATCACCAACACTATACCGATGGGCGCAGCCAAATCGGCCAACGGCAAAGAGGTGATGCGCTCGGGGGATTGGTTGGGTGTGAACGAAAAGCTGGTTTCGCGAACGGGCAACAAGATCGCCATCCTGCAAAACGACGGAAATTTTGCGGTCTATCCCGCCAATAACGGTGCCCAAGCGGGTGGAGGTGCAAATCTCTGGTCGTTCCAACTGCTGCCTGGCAACATCAATGCCGGCTCCTTGAAAGCGCCGCCTGAGGGGGCCTTCATCACCATGCAAGGCGATGGTCGCCTGTGCGTCTACAAGGGAACCAGTCCGAGTAAGAATTTGGGAGTTCTGTATTGCGTGATGCCTCAGGCAGCGGTGAACAACTACTTTATGCGGCTACAAACCGATGGCAATCTGGTCGTCAATCAAGGCACATCGCTGTTTGATGCGGGGTATTACGTGTTTGACTTCATCACGAAAAAGCCAGGCTCGCCGAGTTTTTGGGATAAGGCTGCCAACGGCATTAAATCCGCCGTAGGGTGTAGTAGCTAGTTCAAGTCCGCTCAGTTCTCTCACAACTGGTTGTGAGTCTATGGTTGTTGTCTGGTAATTGAAAAAACGGAATGAAAACAAAAGTGTTTAAACGCACGAGCTTGGCGATGGCAATGTCGTTGTGCTTGCTTGGCAGCGCGTTGGCAGCACCGAATGCGCTGCAAGCCGATTTGTCGCGTTTGCTCAAGGCCATGCCAGAAGCCAGGGTGGACTCCGAGTCACGCCAGGCCCTGCGCCAGGCGCTGACGCTAGTGGGGGAAGACCGCCTGGACGAAGGCTCGCAGCAATTGAACGCAGCCCTCAAACTAGACCCGTCCAACTCGTATCTTCAGTTTTTCAACGCCTTTGCTTACCACCAGATGGCTCAGCGCGGTGATACCCAAAAGTTTGCCCTCGCGGAACAGGGCTACTTGCTGGCCGTGCAGTTTGATGAGTCCAACTGGATTGCCCATTACTTTTTGGGGACGATGTATTTTGAGAAGCGCAACTTTTCTGCCGCTCAGCAGGAGTGGGCTGCTGTGCTGCTGGCTTTGGGTGAAGACCAGGAGGTTTTGTTGCGCCTAGTAGCGGCTGCCTACTATGCAGGCGATCCGGTAACGGCCGCCGCCTGTCTGGAACGTTTGCGCGTGCTCAGCCCGGCCGACCCTTTCGTACTGCGCTTGTCGGCTTTGGTTAGCGCGGCCATTAACCAGCCCCTTGAGGCCGCGAAGTGGCTGGCGCTTTACAAAGAGTCGCAACCACCCGCGCCTGAGCTGGCGCGCCTGCAGCAGCGTGTCAGTCATTGGGCGGTGGTGCACCGCAACAGCACCACAAGTGCGGTTCCCAGCGTGGCACTTGCACAGGCCGCCAATCCGGCCATGATCCGCACGCAGGGGCAGCCATTGAGTCCTTACGGCATTAGCGTGCAGCAGGGGGGCTTTCAGGATCAGGGTATCCAAAGTGGATTACCTAGCCAGCCGGGGCAGGGCGCGGTGAATCCGGATGACACCAACGCCCGCCGCATGGTGCTGGTCGATGTCGTGATCATGCGCACCGAAGACTCGCTGAGTACCCGCAAGGGCGTGAACCTGCTTAATGCACTCACCCTCCAGTTTGGCGGGAATGGCGGGCCAGCCTTTTCGAAGATCTTTACATCCAACGAATCAGCACAGCCTGGTCTTGATAGCACCAACGCCACAACCACGGCGTTGACCCGGGCCATTAGCATTCCTGCACTTTCTTATTCGCTCAATATTGTCAATTCCAATGCCAACCTCAATGAGGTACTTGCCCGCCCTACCTTGGCGGCGCTCAATGGTGTCCGGTCGGAATTTTTCTCTGGCTCCACCTTGAACGCTGCCGTCGTTTCAACTGGCAATGTAGGCGGGAGTTCGGTACAAATTGAGAAAGAAATTGGTGTCAAACTCAGTATCTTGCCCACCTTTTTGAGCGGCAACAAAATCCGCCTGACGGTCGATGCCCAACGCACTTTCTTAAAGCCCCCCAGCTCGGATGTGACTTACACCTACAAGCTGGAAACTTCCAAGATCATGGTCAACGCCAATGTGGTCATGGAGTTTGGTGAGACATTGGTCCTTGGGGGCTTGTCAGAAAAGGAAACCAGTAGCGCGCGCGATGGCGTGCCACTGCTGCAGGATATTCCCGGTGTTCAGTATCTCTTTTCAACCAAAAAGACAGATGACTTTCAACGCTCGGTGTTAATGTTGATTACGCCACGCGAACCGCAATACACCTACCGCAAGGAAACGGCTTCATCTCCAACTCAAGCAGGCGCAATAGCGGGTCAAGAAGCGGACCAAGTTGGTGAAGGCAGCATGAAGGAGTTGCGCGCAAGGTATGGCGACTGGTTCAAGCCCTACCCCAACCTGGCCTCAGTGTTCAGCCAGCTGAACAGCTCGTCCATTTACCGGGAATTTCGCACCGGTGATGTGACGCTGGAGAAATGGGACAAGCAAAGCACAACGATCGATCGGCTCAAGCAAGCGCTTGATTTTCTTTTTTACTAAGCGCGTTCATGGGCATTCAAAGAATCAGAATCGCCGTGTTTGGCAGCTTCTACCGTGGCTATTACATGCTCGACGAGCTGCTGCAAGGACCACTTAAAGATAGATTTATGGTGGTCGGTGTGGCAACCGACGATGTTGCCCAGACATTCATCAGCGCCGACAAACGGGTCTGGCAGTACCCGCACCTTCCAGTGGAAGAAACCATGGTGAAACGGTACGCTCAGCAGCAGGGCATACCGGTCTACACCGGGCGTGTGAAGTGCGACGATTTTTATGCAATCTACGAGCAGGACTGGGTGCCGGACATCTGTGTTTCGGCAACCTTTGGTCAGCGCATTGATGCAACGCTGTTCAGCTTCCCGAAGTTTGGATTCTTCAACATCCATCCCTGCCTGGATGACGGATGGCCTTCCAAATACGCGGGGCCCAACCCCTTTCAAGCCCTGCGCGACGACGGACACGACCACGCTACAGCGGCGCTGCACCGGGTGGACAGCGGCTTTGACACCGGTGAGCTGGTCGCCATGTCGGCGCGCGTTGCCATGTCGTTTCACTCGACGGTCGTTGACATGCACAAAATAACTTCGCCTGTTTTTGCAAAGTTTGCGGTGCCTGAGCTGCTTAAGCTTGCCAAGGTAATGGCATGAGTCCGATAGCCGCCTCAAATCAATCAGCAAGGATGCATCATTCATGAAAATCATCAGGACAAGGTGTTTACTCCTGCCGGTTATCGGCCTGTTGCTTGGGCTGTTTACAACCTGCGCCACAGCGCAAGCCCAGCCTGGCGGGATGGATGATTTTCACGACAAACTGATGCTGCTAGGGACGGGGCCCGAGGGCGGCTCCTTTGGTCCCATTGGCAATACTTTCTGTGAGGCCATAAATGCAGCGCGCAGTACAAGCCATGTGCGCTGCGTGCCGGTTTTATCGGCTGGATCGGTGTTCAATGTTTACGCGGTGGCCAATGGTTCGTTGCAGTTGGGTATGGGTCAGGAAGCCCTGCTTGGAACGGCTTATGGCAGTAGTGAGGTCAAGGGCGGTGCGCAATTGCGCACTGTTGCAGTCATGCACAACTCGCCTATCGCCGTCATAGTGCGCAAGGCGTCGGGTATCACCGAACTGAAGCATATCCGTCGGGGCGTGGTGAACATCGGCAATCAGGGTGCGGGCTACCACGCCAATGCCTTGGCGGTTTTGAAGGCCATGAATCTACAGGAGTCTGATTTTGCGGGAGTCACTTTTTTGCAGCCCTTGGCCTTTGTCCAGGCTTTCTGTGACGGCAAGGTAGATGTCATCTTCAACAACTTGGTTCACCCTTCCGCGCAGTACCGACAGTTGCGCGCCTGCGGTGGCGAGTTTTTGGATATCCCACCAGACATCATGAAACAAATGGTGCAAGAGAACACTTGGCTGCGGCCCATGACGGTCCCCGCAGCCACGTATGACGCTGACCAAAAAGAAGTCAAAACTCTGGGTCTGCGCAATGTGCTGTTCACCCATGCAGGGATCGATGAGGAGGCCATCTTCCGGGTCGCAACACTGCTTGCCAGCCAACATAAAAAATTGCAGGCCAGCCAATCCAATCTCTCAAGCATGGTGCTGTTGGAGGAGGACGATGTAAGTCGACTTGCTGCGCCCCTACACCCGGGCTCTCTGCGCGCCCTCCGAAGGGGAGTGCCATGAATAGCAATATGAAACTTGTTAAATGGGTAGCCGGGTACTTTGCCCTGGGTTGCGCGGCATTACTACAGTCAAGTCCTTCCCATGCTGGAGACGCGGATGATGTGGCGCGCTTCTTGGCAGGGAAGTCATGTACGCGGTGCGATCTGCGTTACGAAAATGCCGCGCGACTAGTGGTCCATGGAGCCGACTTGCGTGGGGCATACATGTTCAATATCAACCTTTCCAACGCCAGGCTCCTGGGCGCAAAAATGCAGAGTTCCAACCTGGAGGACGCCAATCTGGAGCGGGCCGATTTGACACGCGCCAATCTCAGTCGGGCCATCCTGTCGTCCGCCAGTCTGGCAGGTGCCACCCTGATTGCTTCCACCCTGCAGCAGGTGGTGGCAATTCAAACCAACTTTGACGCAGCTGACCTGTCCAACGCCGACTTGACAACCGCAGACCTGCGTGGCTCAAAATTTATTTTTGCTTTTGCGGAAAACGCTATTTTCAAGAGCGCCGACCTGCGTGGCAGCAACTTCAGCAAGGCGCGCCTGAGTGGCGCGACGTTCACCGGGGCCAACCTGACGGGCGCCGATTTCAGTGCAGCACGCTTGCCTTCAGCGGATATGCGGCGTGTGCAGATGTCCAAGATCAACCTGTCCAATGCCAACTTGGCCCACGCTGATCTCACTGGCGCCGACTTGAAAAATGCCAATCTTCAAAATGCAGATTTGACAGGCGTCAATCTGAGTAAAGCCAACCTTCAAAACGCCGATTTAACCGGCGCGGAAATGGGGAGCGCTCTATTGTCCGGAACCAATACCTGCGGTGCAAAACTGCCACCGGGTTTGACGCCTTCACCATGCTGAGATAACTTTCGCGCTACTTGTTGCAATCCGCAGCCCAAGGTCACTGGCTATGCCCCAAAGTTGCAACGACCCGGTTTGCGCGCGTTAGCGACTTTGCAAAAATGATGGTGCACAAACCGATAATTCCACCAGCAGGTCACTGACCTAACAATGTTCGCTTTTGGACGATGGTTTAAGAGCCAGTTACTTGCGCGCCAAGTACACGCCCACCACAGTCCCCCCTTGCCGACCAGCTGCTGTAAGCCTTGCAGGCTTGATTCATCTTGCTGGGCGTTGACCACAATATTTTTACGGTCAAGCAGAGGCCAATTTTTTTTAACGCTCGTTGTATGAGGCCCACGCGCTAGGGTTTGCCCGTGTGTAAACGCTTTGTAAAGGTCGGTACATTTTTTGCTCCGGTATGTGTTCACACACAGGTTGTGTGTGTCCAAAACGCAGCCTAACTTTTTTCACTTTTTTAGGAATCCGATCGTGACCAAGAGACTTCATCTCCAAAGAACGCCACTTGCCCGACTGCTCGCAATCTCATTCGGTGCGACTGCATCGTTGTTCATAGCCCCAGGGGCATATGCCCAGACCAGCAGCCCCGACGCAGCACAACTGCAGCGCGTAGAAGTGACCGGGTCCTTGATTCGTCGTATATCCAGCGAGGCAGCATTGCCCGTGACGATTCTTAATGTGGATGAATTGCAGAAATCCGGCGTAACCAATGCAGAGCAGGCCATCAAATTCATTACCCAACAGAGTGGTGGCACAGTGACCTCAGGTTCCGTCAGTGGCACCAACGGCGCGGCGTCTTATGCCAATCTGCGTTCGCTCGGAGAGCAACGCACTTTGGTGCTGCTAAACGGTAAACGCGTAGCGCCCAATCCCTTTGCGGTTGTGGGTACTGATTTGAATACGCTGCCCATGTCGGCTATTGCCAAAATCGAAGTGCTCGCAGATGGTGCATCCTCCATTTATGGTGCAGACGCTGTGGCGGGTGTGATCAACTTCATCACCCGCAAAGAGTACAAAGGTGGCAGCGTCGGTATTACGACGCAGGCTACCCAGCAAGGTGGCGGAAACGTCACCACAGCCAATGTTTTGGGCGGCATGGGTGATATGGCAAATCAAGGGTTTAGCCTGGTCGGCGGCATCAACGTACGTGACCAAAAATCCATGCGCGGCGACCAACGCAGTTTCTCTGAGACCTCTTATCAGCCTCAGAACGGCTTTAACGGCACCAGCCCCACCGCATTCCCAGCCAATTACAGCCAGGCGGGTACGGTGGCTAATGCAAATCCCTATGCCGCCAATTGCGAGCCACCAGGATCTATTTCGGTGCCCGAGTTGAACGGGACACGGATTCGCTGCTTTGCTGACACACAAATTTATACCAACACGGTTCCCGTACAAGACCAGTACTCTTTGTTCTTGCGGGGTGCCATGGCCCTTGGTGCCGACCACCAAGCCTCGGTTGAGTACTTCAAGTCGTACAACCACGTAAGGACCATGATTGCACCCTCGCCAGAGGGCGGCCTGACCATGAATCCGACCAGCCCGTTTTATCCGGGCAAAGGGATCACCCCTGGCAATGCTGCACTGAACTCAACACTGCCCATTTCAATCAGCTGGCGCACCACCGCGCTGGGTTCGCGTGAAGGCGAGCAAATGAACAATACCCAGCGCCTGACGGCTGGGTTAGAAGGTGTTGTGATGGGGTGGGACTACCAGGCGAGCCTGCTCACATCCAACTCCAAGGTTGAAAACTTTTTCCTCAATGGATACCCTACCACGCAAGGTCTGCGCAATGGTGTAGCAGGCATCAACGGTGTGGCCCCCGTACTCAACCCGTTTGGCCCCCAGACCGCAGCCGGAGCCGCCTACCTACAGTCCATCCAAGTGCTGGGTAAAGTCCAAGACGGTGAATCCAAGCTCAATAGTTTCTCGGCTCAAGTTAGCCGCCCCTTGATGAAGTTGTCGGGGGGTGACATGGCTGTGGCCTTGGCCGTGGAGTCGCGCAAGGAAGAGATGGTTTACAACACCGATATTGTCAAAGTAAGCCAAGCCGCAAGCTCTGGGCTAGCGGGTGCAGGGGCGCTGCGCCAGGGTTCCAGAGACATTTCTGCGCTGTCACTGGAGTTGACAGCACCGGTCTGGAAAGAGCTTGAGTTAGGTTTTGCTCTGCGTAGCGACCGCTATAGCGATTTCGGTAGCTCGACGAATCCCAAGTTCACGGTGCGCTACCAGCCCAGTGAAGCTGTATTGCTACGGGGCTCTGCCAACACCGGTTTTGCGGCTCCTTCGCTGTACCAGTTGTACCTGCCCAATTCCACCACCTTTACGGGCACCCGATACAACGACCCCGTGCTGTGCCCAGGCGGCGTGCCGACTGCTACCGCAGTGCCTTCGCGCGACTGCGGCCTCCAGTTCCAGCAGCTGCAAGGGGGCAATGCAACGCTTGAGCCAGAAAAATCCAACGCTTTTACGATTGGTTTCGTTTTGCAACCTAGCAAGAGCTTGACCTTTGCAGTGGACTACTGGAATTACCACCTAAAGAACCAGATCAGCGTGATCGGCGAGCAAACCATATTTGGCGATCCCGCCAAGTACGCCAATTTGTTTGTGCGTTGCAGCCAAGCACCGGCTGATCGGCGCGCAGCCCTCGGTGCCTGCCAGATTCCAGGCGGCGACCCACTGGCTTACATCATCAACACGCAACTCAATTTGGGTGATTCGAAAACAAACGGTATCGATGTGCAAGCCAACTGGGCTGGTGCGCCAACTGCGTATGGTCGCTTCACTGCTTCCTTGCGCAGCTCCTATGTGCTTCAGTATGAGTTCCAGGTAGAACCCAATGGCAAGTGGTTTGATCCCAATGGCAAATACAGCCCGCAGTTCGGTGGCCCTGTGATTCGCTACCAACAAGTATCTACAGCGGGTTGGGAGTCGGGTACCTGGTCAGCTTTGGTGACGCACAAGTACCAGAGCAGCTATCTGGATCAGAACACCCAAGGCGCGCCTTTTAACGTGCCCCAGTTCAATACGAACATGGTCGCTCCATACTCGATCTTTGATATCTCTGCCTCGTACACAGGTTTCAAAGGTCTGACGTTGCAGGCGGGTGTGTTGAACCTGTTTAACACCGATCCACCATTCACGAATCAGACCAGCCGCTTCCAAGCGCGCGGCTACGATGATCGCTTCCACAACCCCTTGGGCCGTACCTACCAAGTGTCTGCAAAATACACGTTCTAAGCTCACTTTGAGCCACTGCGCGCCCCCAGTACCTTGTGCTGGGGGCGTTCTTATTTGCGCGCTAAGTACACACCCGCCACCGTTATCCCCATACCCACCAGCGCCATCGCTGAAAAGGTCTCGCCAAACAGTAGCCAAGCGACCACGGCGGTGCAGGGCGGCACCAGGTAGAACAGGCTGGCAACGTTGACCGCATTGCTGTAGCGGATCAACCAATTGAGCAGGCTGACTGCGCCAATGGAGAGCACAAAAACCAGCCAGCCCAGTGCAAAAAACAGTTCACCGGTCCAGTCGATGCGGCCGGTTTCGGTGACGTAAGCCAGTGCCCCTGTTAACACCGCCGTGGGCACAAACTGTGCCACCGAGCCCGTGCGCCAGTCCAGCGTTGGGCAAAAGCGTTTTTGGTAGAGCGTGCCCGCGGTAATGGCCAGCAGGGCCACCGTAGCAGGCAACAATGCGTGCGCGGCAAAGTCTGTGCCCAGTTTGCCTGCCACGACCAGACCTACGCCCACCAAGCCCAGGCCCAAACCAAGCCACTGGCGCTTTAGCACCACAGCACCCATCAGCATGCCAGCGCCCACTGCCGTCAGCAGCGGCTGCACGCTGACCACCAGGCTGGCCACGCCGGCCGGCAGGCCTTCATGGATGGCGATGAATACGCCACCCAGGTAGACCCCGTGCACCAGCAGGCCTGATACGCCGATGTGAAACCAGGCCTTGCCGTCAGACGGCCAGGGCGCGCGCGTGGCCAACGCAATGGCCACCATGCAGGCAATGACCGCCAGGTAGCGGATGAAAAGAAAGGTGAGGGGCTCGATGTGCGGCAGGCCCAGCCGGGCTCCGATAAAGCCGGTGGACCATAGCAAGACAAAGAGCAGGGGGAAGATGCGGGAGCTGGTGTTTGTCATGGCTAGGTGAAGGCGGCGCTACGGATTGTGCCGTGCGCCGCCCCACCATCCTGACAAACCGGTTACGTCGCGCGCTGCAGCGGAGCCTTCAGGGCTTCGGTCAACAGGTCCAGGCTTTCCGACAAATGCGCCCGCGTCACCTTGGTCGCAGGTTTGGCCATGGCCGCGCGAATTTGCTGTTGCAGCTGCTGCGCGTTGGCGCGCATCAGGCTCTTGGCGTCTGCAGGCGTGGTGGCCACGGGTCTGATCAAGGCATTGACCACACGGCGCAGGTGTTCACGCTGCAGGTTGCGGCGCAGGGGGTCAATATCAGAGCCACTTTGCAGCTCGCTCCAGATCGCGTTTTGCAAGGTGTCGTACAGCTCAGACAAAGGCAATGCCTGCTGGGGCTGGCTCATCTTGCTGGGCGCGTCCAGCACGCGTGCGGCTACGCCGTCGGCCATCAGCCGGTCGAGCGAAGCGCGCTGCAGTGCTAGCACGGCACCGCTGATGCTGGCGTCTGGGTTCACGGTAGCGGCCAGGCTGGTGCCCGCCACGCCCCCAAACCAGCGGTCAAACTGGTTGGGCACCAAGCGGGCCACAAACTCGGGCTTGAAGGCAAAGCTGTTGGAACGGAAAAGGCCATCGGTAATCAGCTTCAGAGCCTTGCGCTGCGTGGCTGCTGGCACGGGGGTCAGGGGCGCGCGGCCACTGTCCGCATGGTCACGCAAATGCACCACACCGCCCACGTACTTGGAGGCCACCGTGGCAGCCAGATCCAGCTGGCCATTGGCGCTGACAAAGTTGCGCAGCAGCACGTCGTATTGCTCACCGGGTTTGAGTTTGCGGGTTTGCAAACGCGCCCACAACTCTTGAGACAGCAGCATGCGCCGTGCCGCGAAGGCCAGCGGGTCGGCACCCAGGTCGCGGCGGGTGACTTCGGGGTCCATACCTTCGACATTGCCCAGGCCCGCGTCAATGTCATTGGCAAAGGCCAGCAGCGGTTCTTTGGAGCGCGCCGCAATCGCCAGCAAATCTTTGGATTCGGTAGCGGCGTTCAAGGGACGGTACGCGTACTCAATGGCCCAGTAGTCATAAGGCCCCAGCGTGCTTTGGGCGTACTGGCCTTGCTTCTTGCCTTGGGGGGCAATGTTCAGGGCGTTGTATTCCATCACCGAGCCGGACAGGCCATTGGCTTCGGTAAAGGCCTTGCTCTCCAGTTGTTCCAGCGTGTAGATGGTGGAGGCGCGGAAGTTGTGCGTCAGACCCAGGGTGTGGCCCACCTCATGCGCCACCACGTCTTTGAGCTGCTCCATCACGATGGCTTCGGCCTCAGGGCTGTCGGGATCGATGTCGCCACGCGCGGCCAGCAGGTCCAGCGCAAAGCCAGCCTCTTGCAGGGCGTTGTGCTCAAACTCGCACAGCTGCGGCATTTCGCCGCGCGACAGGCTCCGCAAAATCTCTTCGGCTGAGCGCTGTGCACCATGGGTATGGGCGTGGTTTTGACTGTAGTTGTTGCCTTGGGCAACGCTCACCAGTTGCTCCACCGCGCGGCGGCGCGGCAGGCGGGTCCAACCGTCGGAGAAGGAAATGTCGGCGTCCAAAATTTCGCCGGTGCGCGGGTCGGTGCGGCTGGGGCCAATGGCCAAGGCACCTTCGCTGGTGTCCACATACCAACGCACCGAGGCGTGGCGCGTGTCGTTGTTGTCAAAGGTGGCGTCGTCGGTCTGTTGCTTAACCTGAACTGCATCTTTAAAGCCAATTTTCTCAAAGGCCTTGTTCCACTCCAACACACCTTCGGCCACCTTGGCGCGGTACTTCACAGGAATGTTTTTGTCCAGCCAGTAAACGATAGGTTGCACGGGTTCTGACAGCGCGGCGGCAGGGTCTTTCTTTTCCAGGCGCCAGCGGTTGACCAGGTATTTGCGCGGGAAGGCCGCCATGTCGTCTGTAAAGTCCCACTGCCGGGTCACAAAGTGGCCCACACGGCTGTCTGCGGCGCGCGCCGCCATAGGTGTAGCGGGCAGCTTAGAGAGCGAGTAATAGAAGCCCAGCAGCATGCTGCGGTTGTCGGGCAGCGTAGAGGGAGGCGGCGGTGTCGGCGTGGGCGATGGCACCAGCGGTGGCGATGGCATCTTGGCCACCGAATAGTGCGCCGTCACGCTGAAGGTGCTCATGTCGTCGGTGGACTGAATCTTGACGAAGCCCGAGTTGCGCGCGTCGTAGGCGTAGGGAATGCGAAACGTCGTCTCTAGCTGGGTCGACATGCCGGGCAGATCCGCCAGCAGCAGCGCGTTGGCGTCGATCAAGATGGATTTGCGCTCGGGGTGCGGTGCGCTGGCGGCGGTGGTCACGCCTAAGATGCTGTCGGTAAAGCTCTCGCGCACGGCCGTGGCAATCGGCGTGCCGGGTTTGGCGGTGAAGGAGTCGTTTTTGGCAATCAACTGTACGTTGTTGCCCAGCTTGTTGAACTCCACAATGTGGCCGCGCAGCATCCAGTTGGGGTACACGCCGCTTTGGCCAATGCCGCGGGTGGTGTTGGTCTGAAAATAAAACCGGCTGTTGAACTGCTCCGGCTTGACCTCGCTCCACACATTCTCGTCTTGTTGATAC
>NKIK01000075.1 GCA_002256115.1 Burkholderiales bacterium PBB3 | reverse complement strand
ACGCCTCAAACAAGGCCGAGCTGAACGGGAAAGCCGGAAAATCGCAGTCAGCGACCTCATATTGCATCGAAGAGGAGAAATTCAGGCTTTGCAACGGCCACGAATATTCTGCCGCGCAGACTCCTAGCTTGTGCGACTACAGGACTCGGTGTTGCGATGGCCGTCGGCTTGGTGGCAGTGTTTGTTTCGGCGTCGCCAACAGCACCGCCACTACCGCCACAGGCAGACAAGACCACAGCGGCAATCACACTGAGTGTCAGATTTGAAAAATTCGAATTCATTCGGAAGTCTCCATTCACGTATACATCTCTTCTGGCGGATACCAGACCAAGAAGGAATGTATGGTGGGCGCTAGGGCTGAATGCCACTTGAGTCCTACGTTCAGATTGCTTTCATATTTGTAAGTTTTAATGGGCTGATGTCGTCAAAATGGGATGCGCGTAGAACGCGCTGGTCCATCCACAAATGTCAAGTATCAAGGAGCTGCATTGAGAGTACTTTTGATCGAAGATGACAGCGACTTGTCTGCTGCCATGACGGCATTCTTGTTGGCACGTGGCTTCATTGTGGAAGCTGCATCCAATATCAAAGCCGCCCGCCAAATGTTGCCGCTCGCATTGTGGGATGTCGTGCTGCTGGATTTGCACTTGCCTGATGGAAATGGTCTTGATTTGCTAACGTCTATCAAGCGTGTTTCACCCGAGGCATCAATTTTGATATTGACTGCAATGGACCAAATTTCCGACCGCATTCGCGGTCTGGATGCTGGTGCGGATGACTATCTCGTCAAGCCCTTCGATCCTGACGAGTTGCTTGCCCGATTGCGCGCAGTACAGCGTCGCACCACCACCACCACCAGCTCTGTTTTGAGCTATGGGCGGGTAGAAATAGACTTGGCAAAGAGCCGCGTGACTGTAAGTGGCTTTCCCGTTGAGATGACAGGGAAGGAGTGGGCTTTGCTTCGTGTTTTTGTCTCGCGTGCAGACCGTATTCAAACACGTGAGGCATTGCTCAACGCGCTGTATGGGTTTGATGATGAAACCGACAGCAACACGCTGGAGGTGTTTATCAGCCACTTACGCCGCAAGCTTGGACGCAACTGCATTCAGACACTGCGTGGCATCGGCTACCGATTCACGGGAGACTGTGAATGAATCGGGAATTTACCAGCCTGAGCGGCCAGTTGAGTTTTTCAATTTTGGTCTGGGTGTGCGGATTCTGGGTGGCCAGCACGCTTGCTGTTGGGTGGTACGTTCACACTGAAATCGCTGAAGGATTTGACAACGCGCTGTCCGAAAGCGCGGTACGCCTTCTAGAGCTGGCGGCCCATGAATTGGAAGAAACCCGCACACACCCGGCGGCCGCTGGAAATTCGGTTTCGGTGGTACGTGGTTACCCGGTCGTCGATGCATCATTGCAAAGCAGCTACTCACCAAGTATTGGCGAAGCCCATACGGTCTACCAACTTCTGGACTCTAGTGGACGTGTTCTGATGAAGTCCGCCAACGCCCCAACCCAGGCGCTTGGCGCTCCGCTTGTGACAGGGTTTTATCAAACCAGTCAGTGGCGCATATTTACCGTTGCCCAAACTGACCGCTCCCTCTACCTACAGATTGCAGACCCTGTGCGCCATCGAATAGAAGCTCGCAATGAAAGTCTGGTCTTTCTGACGTTGCCTCTTTTGGCAATATTGCCAATGCTCGGACTTCTGGTGCATCGCGCTGTGCGTGCGCATTTGGTTCCACTAGACAGTCTGAGCGTACAACTACGTCAGCGTAGCGGCAAGAATCTTGAACCTGTCGGCGTGCAAGGAATGCCAGATGAACTGGTGTCCACCGTGGACAGCGTCAATCAATTGCTGCTACGCCTTCAAGATGCCCTACAAACAGAGCGTTCTCTGTCTGCGAATGCTGCGCATGAGTTGCGAACGCCGCTAACGGTTGCGCAGCTGCGGTTGGCGAACTCCTTGGCCTTAGAGTTGTCACCGGTAGCGCGCGCTGAGATTTGCTTTGCCAACGATGCGCTGACCAAACTGAGTCGCAGGACTGAAAAATTACTGCAGCTGTCTCGCGCGGAGTCGGGGGCAGGATTGGCGCGTGACAAAGTACTGCTGCACGAAGTGGTTCTTGCCGTGCTGCAGGAATTTGAAGCTGAGAGCATCCCGATTCATCTACTGTCTGATGCTTCAGCTGCGGGCGTCCAGATAGATGGTGACTTTGACTCCATCGCCATTGCGCTGCGCAATTTGATTGAAAACAGCGTGCGGTACGGACAGGGGAGTGCCATAGAGATCGAGATCAATACACCTGGTGAACTCATTGTTAGAGACTATGGGCGAGGCGTGAACGCTGAGCTACTCGGTGACCTTGCATCGCGCCATGTGCGCCACTCAACAGACTCCGCAGGATTTGGGCTGGGTTTATCTATTGTGAAGACCATTGTTGAACGCCATGGTGGTCAGTTGCGGTTCGTGTCGCCGCCAACAGGGAAACCTACTGGTTTCGAAGTGTCTTTGAGTTTTTCTTCTGGCCCGTTCAGACAGAGTTAAGAAACAGAATGCAAACTTGCTGGCATGCAGGTGCGGTGCGAAGTGCCAATGACATTGGTTTCGCCAGCCATCCTTTTACCTAGACGAATCGCATGACCAAAAAACTACCGTTCACACAACTGCTAGCCGCCTCCGGTGCGCTGGTATTGGCGCTGTTGGCACCGGCCCAGGCACTGGCGAGTTCACCGGCCGAATCCGTTAAGTGTACGAATGCCCCCAAGACCACTTGGGTCGGCGAGCGCAGAATTCGAGCCCACTTTGACGAGAGCCAATACGTTCAGGTTTTCTTCAAAGTATCAAAGCACAAATGCTACGAGTTTTACGCAATAGGCAAAGATGGATCAACGGTAGAGGCCTATTACGATCCAGTCAGCATGAAGCTGGTTCGATATAGCCGTATTGACGGCGGTGGAAAATTTCAAGGCACTGTAGCCCCTGATGACAAAGCGGAACTCAAAAACCCGCAATCTCCCTTGGTCGGAAGCAAGTCAGATTGATCGCAAGCGCTGAGTCAACCATCATTTTTCTAACGCATAAAAAGTTTGCGCCCTGCATCTGAATTTATGACTAAAAGCTGCATTGCCAGATCATTTTTTGCCATTGCCCTGGCTACTCTGTATTCCGTTGCCGGTGCTGTTACGCCCGCTGAGCAGCTAACGGGGTGGGTAGCGCAATCAGGCGTACCTGCTCAGGCGGCCAAAGGACAGCAGCTGTTTGTTACTCGGCATAACAAGGAATGGAGCTGTGCATCGTGCCACACCGCCGTACCGACTGTAGATGGCAAACATGCCTCTACTGGCAAAACCATAGCGGCAATGGCCCCCGCCTTTAATGCTGAGCGCTTCACAGATGCGGCCAAATCCGAAAAGTGGTTTCGTCGTAACTGCAAAGATGTACTGGGCCGTGAATGCAGTGCCGCAGAGAAAGCCGATGTGCTTGCGTGGTTGATGTCACTGAAGCGCTGATTTTTGGGAGGCTCCACCTATGTCGTTTTCGTTCTTCTGTCGGCTTGTCGCTGTGTCGACCTGTGCTTGTATTTTTCAGCCAGTAGCAATAGCAGATTCTGGTAAAAATGCCGTCCCGCTGCTACCTAAATACAAACAAGAGTGCGCGGCCTGTCATACCGCATACCAGCCAGGTATGCTGCCCGCCGCATCGTGGCAACGCCTTATGGGTGGTTTGCATCGGCACCATGGAACAGATGCATCGCTCGACCCATCTGACGTTCGTGAAATCAGTGCCTGGCTGAATGCCAATGCGGGCACATTCAGGGGTGCACGAGACGAGCCACCAGAAGACCGTATCACAAAGTCCGAATGGTTTGTGCGCAAGCACAACGCACGTGAGATTGCACCGACGGTATGGAAGCGCGCGGCCATTGGTAGCCCATCAAACTGTCAGGCCTGCCATACCAATGCCGAGCAGGGGAAATTTAACGAACGCGATATTCGCATTCCAAAGTGAAATGAAATGTCAGATTCAAATCAAAAGATATTGGTCTGGGACTTACCTGTGCGGGTGTTCCACTGGCTTCTGGCGTTCAGCTTCACCGGTGCGTACCTCACAGCCGAGAGTGAGCGCTGGCGGCTCATACACGTCAGCCTTGGGTATACCTTCGGCGGGCTGATAGCTTTTCGTCTATTGTGGGGAATAGTTGGAACACGCTATGCGAGATTCAGCAGTTTCATTAGAGGTCCGGCCACGGTCAAGGAATATCTGTTTGCCATGTTCTCTCAGAAGCCCGCTCACTATATAGGGCATAACCCAGCCGGGGCAGTTGCGATCGTATTGATGCTGTTGTCGGGGATTGTCATTGCTGCAACCGGTTGGGCGAGTTATGACAATGGTGGCGAAAACTGGGTCGCAGAACTTCACGAAAGTGCTGCAAACTTTATGCTTGTAGTGATAGGCGTGCACTTAGCAGGCGTTGCCGTAGCTAGTCGGTTGCACAGAGAAAACTTGGTGAGTGCCATGCTAACTGGAAGAAAGTTCGGCCAGCCCGAGCAAGGTATTCGCTTGGCCTGGCGGTCTTTGGGACTAGTGGTGCTAGTTTTGGTGTTGGGGTTTTGGTGTTTTCAGTGGCTTGGCGCACCCTAAAACGACAACTACAAACTGCCTGCCGTAACTTGGCGGGCAGAGACGGCACTTAGGTCGCTATACAAATAGGAGCTTCTCCCGCACTATCCACGGCCTGATTGGCTGATTTTGCGGCTCTCTTCCGTTTCGGGTGGCACACCACTGCCCACTCCCACATCAGGGTATTGCCCTTGCCTTTTGAAGCGGATTGGTAGGCAAATGCGCAAGCTTGCCCGCAATCAAGAACGCCATCGCTATG
>NKIK01000029.1 GCA_002256115.1 Burkholderiales bacterium PBB3 | reverse complement strand
CCAAATTACGCGAGGCTGCGAACGAGCATATGGCGATGCTGGAGCAAAATCCTGAGCGCGTTATGGGCTACTTCCAGGATCGCCGGGTTCGCTATGCGGCTTGAGACTTCTCAGGGCCGGAGCAATAAGCAACACCAATTGTTCGGCGTGCAAGTCACCCCTTTCGGCGAGCGGCACACCAGCCTGCTCCACTTGCCCCACCGATGCATAACCCACACCTGTTACCTCGGTGCTGCCGGACGCGGTCATCAATCGCACGATGGTCATCTCGGCACGGGTTAGGGTGCCAGTTTTGTCGGATGCGATGACCGTGGCGGAACCGAGCGTCTCCACCGACGACAGCTTCTTGACGATAGCGTTGAGCTGGGCCATGCGCTGCACACCCAGGGCAAGTACCACGGTTAGCACCGCGGGCAGGCCCTCGGGTACCGCAGCTACCGCCAGCGACACCCCTAGCAGCAGCACCCGCATCATGTCGGCCGTACTTTGGATGTCCGAGATCATCAGGATGGTGCCCACCACCACAGCGGTGATCACCACAACCGCCAGGCCCAAAATGCGCCCCAGGCGGCCCACCTCCAGTTCCAGCGGCGTGGGCGCATCCACAGTGGCCTGCAACATGCGGGCGATAGCGCCCATCTCTGTGGCCATGGCGGTGGCTGTGACCACGGCACGCGCGGTGCCCTGTGCCACGCTGGTGCCCTTGAACACCATGTTGATGCGGTCGCCCAGCGGTGTTGGATGCTGCAGCGTGGTCGTGTCTTTACCAACCACGGCACTTTCACCGGTCAGCGAGGCCTCTTGCACACGCAGTGCCGCAGCCTCTACCAGGCGCGCATCCGCCCCAACCGCATCACCCTCGGCCAGCACCAACACATCACCCCGCACCAGTTGGTCACTGGGCACCCGCCGCACCTGCCCATAGCGCAGCACGGCCGAGGTGACGGCCGTCATACGCGCCAGCGCAGCCACGGCATTTTGTGCCCGTGCCTCCTGCACAAAACCCAAAATGCCATTGAGCACCACGATCAGCGCAATCACAATGGCATCCACCGGCCAGCCGTGGCGACCATCCACCACCCAAGCCGCCAGCGCCACGGCAATGGCAGCCAGCAACAGGTAAATGAGTGGGTCTTGGAAATGCGACAGCAACCGGCACCAGACCGGCACCAGGGGCGCAGCCAGTAGCTCATTAGGTCCGTCTTGCGCCAGACGCTTGCCAGCCTCTTGCGATGTGAGCCCCTGTTGCAGGTCCGCCCCGAGTACGTTGATTACATCTTCAACATCGTTTAGTGACGGATCACCCTCAGGCGTTATGGTCAACGCTGCTCACGGTTTGGTAGCGCAGGTACTGAAGCCCAACATGGCATAGGGCGGGCACCAGCCGATAGCACCCGTGGCCAGCGGCACGATGCCCAGCCAACCCCACACCCCCACCGCACCCGTGGCAGCCAACCCCATCAAAACTAGCCCAACGACAATACGTGCAACACGGTCCAAGCCGCCTACATTGACTTTCATACACCACTCCTTGTTGGGTTGACACGACTGCCAACTCTTGAAGGAATAGTAGAGCTCTGCTGAAACGGAACCATGATCTAGATCAAATATTGGTTCGGCCGCGCAGTGCTGAGCGCGCCCTGTGACCCTGCGAGTTTTCCCAAAACTTCAGCAGCGGCTGAGCTGCCGCTGTTGCACTGGCTCATACAGCAACTCCACCAAACCACTGTGCAGCTTTGACGCTTTAGTCCCATAGCGGCCCTAGAGTCTAAAAGCAAGGCCTTCATCGTGGCCTCAGTGGACAGTTGGAAACTAGAGCCGGGGCTGCAGCCAAAACCAGGCGGCGGCACTTATCGCCAACCACAGCAAGATCACAAGCACCGCACCCGCCATACTGGTGGGCTTCGCCCCTTTCGTCGCCATCCATTCGTCTGCCTGTAAGCGGCACTCCGTGAGGACGGTTGGCGGCAAGAGCTTGATGGTCAACCAGATCAAACCGGGCAGCAGCAGAACATCATCCAGGTAGCCAAGAACCGGAATGAAATCTGGAATCAAGTCGATGGGGCTGAGCGCATAAGCTGCCACCAATAGGCCCAGGGCCTTTGCGTACCAAGGCGTTGCAGGGTTCTTACCCGCAAACCAAAGCGTTACGCCATCGCGTTTTACGCGCCTTGCCCAGCGCTTCAAAGTAGCGAAAGTTGCCATTGACGCAAGCATGCCACATCACAATTTGCACGCCGGGCAAATATTTAGTATGATGCGTGTAATGCGAAATTCATCTGTCAATATCCGAACGGCTGCCAAAGAGGCCTCCCACGAGCGCATCGTGGATGCCGCCGCCCGCGCCATTCGGCGCAGCGGCTATGACGGCACAGGGGTTGCCGACATCATGAAAGAAGCCGGTCTGACGCATGGTGCGTTCTACGCCCATTTCGCATCCCGCGAAGCCATGCTGGCCGAAGCCGCTGACCGTGCGGGCGCTGAATCCAATGCCGTTGCGGCAAGTGTTATTGCCGCTGTCCCGGCCGATCAAGCCTTGCAAGCGCTGATGCAGGTATACCTCTCAAAGCAGCATCTTGAGAGCATC
The DNA here is from genome assembly GCA_002256115.1 of Burkholderiales bacterium PBB3. GTDB lineage: Bacteria > Pseudomonadota > Gammaproteobacteria > Burkholderiales > Burkholderiaceae_C > Allorhodoferax. Next base: position 57,422 of record NKIK01000029.1, on the reverse strand, counting down.
GAGACGGGCTGCCCGATTTCGGCCCTGGGCTCTGAAATGCCACGCCAATCGCCCGAGGTACGCCGTGCCGCCACGCTTCGCATCAAAGAGATGATTGACCTGGTGGCCCGCCAGTTCCCCGATTGGGGGCAACCCGCTGCACACGAGCGCGCGCTGGTGACAGTGGCCGCGATGGTAGGCACATTGATACTCGCCCGCGCTGTCGATGACTCCGCGCTGTCTGAGTCGCTGTGCAGCGCAACGCTGAAGAAGCTGAGCTCGGTCGAGGCTTGAGCCTGTTTTTTTGCCCTTTAATATGATGATCATCATCCCATTTTTAAAAAGAGGAACGCCATGAAAGCATTCATCGTAGATCGCTATGGAAAGAACGAGACTTTGCGGGCCGCCGATGTGCCGGAACCTGTGCTGCGCGAGGACGAGGTCTTGGTCCAAGTGCATGCGGCTGGTGTCAATCTGCTGGATGTCAAAGTCCGCAATGGCGAGTTCAAACTCCTCCTCCCCTATAAAACCCCTTTTGTTCTGGGCCACGACGTCGCCGGTGTAGTGGTGCGTGTCGGCCCTCGCGTACGGCAGTTCAAACCCGGTGACGAGGTCTATTCCCGACCCGACGATCTGCGGATCGGAACGTTCGCAGAATTTGTCGCTGTCAAAGAAGCATCCCTAGCGCTCAAGCCAAAGAATCTCACGATGGAAGAGGCTGCATCTATCCCGCTCGTCGCTTTGACGGTGTGGCAGGCACTGGTTGAAAGGGCCAAGCTGAAAAAAGGGCAAAAGGTCTTTATTCAGGCGGGCTCTGGCGGCGTGGGCACCTTTGCTATCCAACTGGCCAAGCATCTGGGCGCAAGCGTTGCCACCACCACCAGCACAGGCAATGTGGCTTGGGTAAAGGGCCTGGGTGCCGATGTCGTGGTCGATTACAAAAAAGAGGACTTTGAAAAAGTCCTGGGCGGCTATGACGTGGTGCTGAACAGTCAGGATGGTAAGACCCTAGAAAAGTCTCTGAATGTGCTCCAAGCGGGCGGGCAACTCATCTCCATTTCTGGCCCCCCTACCCCCGAGTTTGCAGAAGAAAGCAAAGCCCCCTGGTTTGTGAAGCAGGTCATGCGCGCTCTGAGCTTTGGCACGCGCAGAAAAGCCAAGCAACTCAAGGTCGGCTACTCATTCCTATTCATGAAAGCCAGCGGCACCCAGTTGCGACAAATCACCCCGCTGTTCGAGTCAGGTGCCATACGCCCGGTCGTCGACAAGGTCTTCCCATTTGACGCCACCAATGAGGCCTTGGCCTACGTAGAAAGCGGCCGTGCCAAAGGCAAGGTGGTGATCAAGGTTCGTTGAATCGTCGGCATCGCCTATTGGTTTTAGGCGTGCCTTTTTGTATGACGAGTGTCATATGTAGTTTCTTTTTAACCCCAGGAGTCCCCCATGAAAATCGAAAATTCTGTTGTTCTTATCACCGGCGCCAACCGCGGTATCGGCCTGGCCTTTGCACAGGCCCTGCTCGCCCGTGGCGCACGCAAGGTCTACGCGGCAGCGCGCGATCCCGCCACCGTGACTCTGCCCGGTGTCGTGGCCCTGCGGCTTGATGTCACCAAGCCCGACGAGATCGCCGCAGCCGTCACAGAAGCGCCGGATGTGACCTTGGTCATCAACAACGCGGGCATCGCCCAACCCGGCGGTTTTTTGGCACCCGACAGTGATGCTGTCACACGCCGTATTTTTGAAACCAACGTCTTCGGCGTGCTGAACATGAGCAAGGCCTTCGCGCCAGTGCTCAAAGCCAATGGCGGTGGTGCACTGCTCAATGTGCTGTCGGTTGCCTCCTGGGTCAACGGCGGCGAGCTGGCGGCCTACTCGGCCAGCAAATCGGCCGCCTGGTCGCTGACCAATGCCTTGCGCCACGAGCTGGCTGCGCAAAAGACCCAGGTAGTGGGCTTGCACATGGCCTATGTGGACACCGATCTCACGCGCGGCTTTGACGTTCAGAAGAGCAGCGCGGACGACATCGTCCAGCGTGCGCTGGATGGGCTGGAAGCTGGTGCCGATGAGGTGCTGGCCGATGCGCTGACGCAGCAAGTCCGGCAAGGTCTAGCGGCACCACGCGCGGTCTATCTGCCCCAGGGCAAGTAATCCCGCTCACTAGAAAGACCTTCATGTTATTCACAGCACTCTCCAACCCTGCCCTGCAGCTCAGCAACCGCGTCGTCATGGCACCCATGACACGCAGCCGGGCTGCAGAGGCCAACACGCCCAATGCCCTGATGGCTGAGTACTACGGTCAACGTGCTACGGCAGGTTTGATCATCACCGAGGGCACCTCGCCCTCGCCCAACGGCTTGGGCTACGCCCGCATTCCCGGCCTCTTCAACGAAGTCCACGTGGCGGGCTGGAAGCTGGTCACCGACGCGGTGCACGCCCAAGGCGGCAAGATCTTCGTTCAGCTCATGCACACGGGGCGCGTGAGCCACGCAGCCAATCTACCCGCAGGTGCAGAGGTGATTGGGCCGATGGACAATGCCTGCCCCGGTGAGATGCACACCGACGCCCACGGCATGCAGCCGCACAGCGCCCCACGCGGCATGTCGGCCGATGACATTGCCCGAGCGGTCGCGGAGTACGCCAAGTCGGCCCAGCTCGCCATCGCGGCCGGGTTTGATGGCGTAGAGCTGCACGCCGCCAACGGCTATTTGATAGAGCAGTTTCTAAACGCCAGCGTGAACCAGCGTGCCGACGCGTATGGCGGCAGCATCCAGGGGCGCAACCGCTTTGCCCTGGACGTCGTTCGCGCCACAGTCGCTGCCATCGGTGCGCATCGCGTGGGCATCCGTTTGTCGCCGTATGGGGTGTTTAACGGCAGTGGTGCATACCCGGACGTTGAAGCGCAGTACCTCGCGCTGACTGAGGAACTGGCGCAGCTCGGCATTTTGTACGTGCACCTGCTGGACCACTCAGCACTGGGCGCACCGCCCGTGCCTGCCGAGTTCAAGTTCCGGCTACGCGTCGCGTTTAACGGCTTGTTCATTCTGGCCGGTGGCTATGACAAAGCCACGGCGGAGAGCGCGCTCCAGGCAGGCCAAGCAGACCTGATCGCCTTTGCCCGCCCGTATATCGCCAATCCTGATTTGGTGGCGCGCCTGCAGGCCAAAGCGGAGCTGAACACTTTAGACATGTCCACGTTCTACACCCCCGGCCCCAAGGGCTATACCGATTACCCAAGCCTAGGAGATTGACCATGAAGACCCATGCTATGCAATATTTATTGAAGGCCGTTACGGCCGGGTTCGCAGTGACTACCGCCCTCCTTTCAACGGCGGCGGATGCTGTGCCCACCGCAACAGCGCCAACGTCAGCAACCTCAGCAACATCTAAAACTGCGTCACAGGACAACTGGAAGAGCGTGGCCACGCAAACCGTCACAGCGGGCGGCGTCAGCTTCGCGTACCGCGAGTTGGGCAAGCAAAATGGCGGAACACCCGTCGTGTTTCTGGTTCATCTGGCCGCTGTGCTGGACAACTGGGACCCCAGGGTGGTGGACGGCATTGCAGACAAGCACCATGTGATTGCTTTTGATAACCGCGGTATCGGGGCGTCCACTGGGTCACCAGCGAACTCGATGGAGCACATGGCCGACGATGCCATTACTTTCATCAAAGCCATGGGCTTCCAGCAGGTGGACCTCTTGGGGTTTTCCATGGGCGGCATGGTTGCGCAAGAGATCATTTTGAAAGAGCCACAACTGGTTCGAAAAATGATTCTCGCGGGTACAGGCCCTGCGGGTGGCGAGGGCATCAGCACGGTGGCGGGCGTTGCCAACTACGATCTTCTGCGCGGGCTGTTGACGGGCCAAGACCCCAAGCAGTACCTCTTCTTTACCCGCACGCCGAATGGCATTGGGGCAGGCAAGGCGTTTCTGGCGCGATTGAATGAACGCGCTGATAACCGTGACGCAGAGATCAGCGTGGCTGCCTACGTCGCGCAGCTGCAGGCACTGAGTGCGTGGGGCCAAAAGAAGCCTGCGGACCTCTCTGTGGTCAGGCAACCCGTGTTGGTGGTCAATGGTGACAACGACCGGATGATCCCTACGCCAAACACCTACGACTTGGCGCGGTGGCTCCCAAACAGCACGCTGATCATCTATCCCGATGCAGGGCATGGCGGCATCTTCCAGTTCCGTGCCGATTTCGTGCCGAGTGCACTGAAGTTCCTGGCCCGCTGAAATGAGCTGCGCCCTCCAGCCCATCAACCACCCAAGGAATCCAACATGAGCCACACCCACCTAACCGCACCTACCCAATTTTTGGAGGTCAACGGCGACCGATTCGCCTACCGCCGCTGGGGCAACACCGCGACAGACCAGCCGCCCCTGTTTTTCTTGCAACACTTCCGTGGCGGCATGGACCATTGGGACCCACTCATGACCGACGGCTTGGCTGCTGGGCGTGAGGTGATTCTGTTCAATGGCCGTGGGGTTGCGTCCTCGTCTGGCAAACCCCGCACGCGCATTGAGGACATGGCCGACGATGCGGCGGCGGTCATCCGGGCCATTGGGCTTGGCAAGGTCGATGTGTTGGGCTTCTCGCTGGGCGGTTTTCAGGCACAGGATTTGACACGACGCCACCCCGACCTGGTTCGCAAGCTCATGCTGCTGGGAACCGGTCCACGGGGTGGCAACCCCGAATCAGAGCCGGGTGTGCCGGAGGCAGCGCCGCGCCCGGTCCCCACTGTGGACGATTTCTTATACCTCTTCTTCGGCCGTTCAGAGGCTGCGAAGCAGGCTGGACGTGCCTTTTGGGAGCGCCGTCACCAGCGCAAGGATCAAGACCCGCCGAGTTCCCCCGAGGTGATGCACGCCCAAATTGAGGCCAACGTTCTGTATTTGCCCAGGCTCTCGGAAGACGATCCTTTCGCCCACCTGCGTGACATCCAACAACCCACCTTCATCCTGAATGGTGTGAACGACGTGATGATCCCGACAGTCAATTCGTTCTACATGGCGCGCAATATTCCAAACGCCCAGTTGTTTATCTACCCAGATGCTGGGCATGCAGCGCAGTTCCAGTACCCGCAGCGCTTCCTACAGCACGCCATCCAGTTCCTGAGCGAGTGACGGGCTTGGCCCTCATCACCAAAACGCCCTATTTCCACTTCAAAAGAATTCCAAAATGTTCAAGTTCAAATTTCTGTTGTGGGCACTCGCCCAGTTGTTACAGCGAAAAATCAATATCAATGCCGACTGCGCACGTTACGTTCAGGGCAAACGTCTGGCATTTCAGATTCGCACGGACTCAGGCGCTGGCCGCCACTATGTGATTGAGAATGGCGCGGTCCGGTCCTGGGCCGGGTTAACCGATAACGCCCAGTTCACCCTCAGCTTTGTCAATGCCGCCAAAGGCTTCGAGATACTGTCGGCCAAAGACGCGCAGCCCGCCTTCCTCAGAGGTGTGGGCAACCAAGACTTGGCCATCAGCGGCGACTTTCTGCAAGTGTTGTGGTTCCAGGGCCTGACGGCATTCCTGCAGCCGCCAAAACCCATCCCTGCGCTAGACCGTACCGCCCACAACTGAGAGCGGCAACTTCACAAGTCATATCGGCCATTCAGGCCGTGGATAGTGCGGGAGCAGCTACTAAATAAATAGCAAACGCATTGCTACCAGGCCCACTGCAGCGCGGGGTAAATCCTGTACACAGGCCGCGTCGGCAAACGCCTAGGCACATGCACCGGACCGCGGTACGCCAGTCGCCGCCCAAAGCGACTTGTGGCCACCAGGTTCCAGGAGCCAGACGTGACGGCCAAGACGCGCAGCAGGTTGCGCTGAATGTCATCGGTGGAATCGGGTTGCATGGACTGGAGTTTGGCCAGACGCGCGCTGTTTTGGAAGGAAGCAATTCGTGTATCGATGTGCTCAAAACGTTTAAGTGTCGTTTTGGGGTGCTATAAACCTCCCAGTTCCAACCCCTATTCTTGGCACTGCATCGAGTCTCAGACTCTATGCAGCGGCGGCAATCCCCTCATGAAAATACGACACTCACTGCTGCCCTGTGCAGCACTCCTGCTATGCGGCTTGTCTGCTCAGGCTCAATCTCCATCCGCAGAACTTCAAGCGCGAATCACCAGAGTCGAGCAGGGTTTGTCAGCCCCCGTCGTGCTCAAAGGCTCCACAGATCAGAAGATGGATCTTGCCAAGCGCATGGCCTTTTACCAAGTGCCTGCGGTCAGCATCGCCCTGATCAATGGGGGCCAAATTGAATGGGCACGCGCCTACGGTTTGGCCGATGCGGCGAGCCAGCGCGCTGCTACCACTGCGACACTATTCCAGGCTGCATCGGTCAGTAAGGCTGTGACTGCTATAGGTGCTTTGAATCTGGTGGAGCGTGGCAAGCTGGCATTGGACGGCGATGTGAATCGCCAACTCAGCGCCTGGAAAGTGCCGCAGAACGAATTCACCAAAGCTGGAGAGGTGAGCCTGCGCAGATTGCTCAACCACAGCGCTGGTGCCACCGTGCATGGCTACAGAGGTTATGCGCAGGGGCAGCCGTTGCCGACCTTGCTACAAATCTTGGATGGGACAGCACCCGCGAACTCCGGGCCGGTTCGGATTGACATTTCGCCCGCAAGCACTTGGCGCTACTCCGGTGGTGGTTTCAGCATTGTTCAGTTGATGATGACGGAAGCCAGCGGGAAGCCGTTCGATCAGACTATGAAGGCAACGGTACTAGACCCATTGGGTATGGCCAGCAGCTCATTCATTGCGCCACTCCCTGAAGGCCAGCGCAATCTGGCAGCCACAGCCCACTTGAGCAACGGCAAGGCGGTTACAGGCCAGTGGCACAACTACCCGGAGTCCGCCGCCGCCGGTCTGTGGACGACACCCACTGACCTCGCCCGTGTGGTGCTTGAAGTTCAACAAGCTGCGGCAGGCAAAGGAAAAATCCTGTCGCGCGCGATGGCATCTACCATGCTGACGCGTGGATTGGGTGAATACGGCTTGGGCTTCTACGTTGAGGAACTTGGTGACCGCACCAGCTTCAGCCACAGTGGCGGCACGGAAGGATTCCGCGCACAACTCTATGGCTACACCCGTTCTGGGCAAGGCGTGGTGATCATGACCAATAGCGACAACGGAGCGGCCCTCATCCATGAAATTCTGAGAAGCATTTCCGCAGAGTACGGATGGCCGGAGTTTCAGGTGATCGAGAAAGCGGCAGTGCCAGGCGATGCCGCCATCAACAAACCATTGGCCGGCGACTATCGCTTGGAGGACAACCCCGCATCTATCGTTGCCGAAGGGCCGCGCCTCTACTTCCAGAGTGAGCTGTTTGCGGAAGCTAAGACTACGTTCTAGTGGATTGCGTACGTTGTTACTGATCGGGTTTGGACCGTTTTTGGCTTCGGCGGGCCTGGGCTTCTACGTTGGGATCGCTCTGGATGTGATTTAGCAAACGCTGCTTTTGCACATCCAGCAGGCCACTCTGTTCAATCATCGGCACCCACAAGAGGCGGGCCTTTTCGACCGTCTCCGTCAGCGCCTTCTTCACCAGCGGTTCCAACAGGCCCGCCAGATTGCACAGCTCTCGCACGACGACCGGGCTAACGAGTGCGCGTGGCTCACTCTTTGCGTGGAACCGCAGTGCGTGCCCCTTGCCCGGCAGGTAGGCGGCATACGCCACTACGTCATACGCTGGAGAAAGGACGGGCGTGACGCCATCACGGTAGATCACCCCATAGTTTTTTCCGTGCGCGTCATAGTTCCCCAAAAGTTGGTTCACCATCAACCGACGGAAAAACTCAAGCCCTTGCGCAGGATCGACCTGCAACCCTTTCAGCAGGGCGACCAGCATATTTGCGTACGTCATCCGACCAGCAGGGTCCTGGTATTTGTAGTCCGGGTCTATGTCCAATATCTGCGCAAAGTCCTCGCAATGGATATGCGCTCCTTGCGTTCGGTCAAACCGGTGAACGGCAAGAAACTGTCGGTCTCCCTCGACGGTGTAGGGTTGGTCCGCTGGCAGGATATCGGTCACCGGGCGCAGAACGGCGTGGCAGGTTTCGACCCCCGCTGCGTGCGCCAGGCGCAGCGAAAGTTCCTCGACCTCGGGTAGCAACGGGTACTCGGCCGTGGGCAGCTTGGCGATGATGTGCACATGGCTGTGGATATCGCGGGTGCGCGCCACATAGCGGCCCTTGGACTCCACCAGTCCCAGCTTCGGCTGAATGCCTGATAGGGACGTTGCGCCCGCCAATGGCTGATCGATCACCGACATCTCCAGCGCATCATTGCCCTGCGTCACGACCGCGGCCACGCTGTCGCGATCGCCTTTTGTAGGGAGCGCATACACGTTGCCGGGCAAATCCTCGCCGCACATGGCCAGAATATCCATGTGGTCTCCCGGCTTACAGCCGCGCAATTGCTCCAAATGCTTGCGCAGAGGTCCCTCTGGCAACAGGTTTTGAAAAAACGCAGGCAGGCGCTCGCCGGTTCCATTGAAGAACGCTTGCTGCGCAGCATCCGCCAGGAACAGCGCACGGTCTGTTTCATTTGCTTGGCGCCCATAGTGCCCCATCACTGGCGCATCTGCGTCCATCCAAAACTCCGGCTCAGGAACAAACCGGGTCATCGCAGTGGGGCCTTCCCCGTACTGAAACAACAGCCCGCATTTGCGCGTGCCCATGGATATGTCGAGTGCGCGGTATCTCATGGTTTACGAGGGCCGCGCCCAGATTGGGAGGTGGCTTGGTTCGTGGATTGCAGAACACGTTCCATCATGGGTACAAACACCGCGCTGGGTTCCTGGCCCTTCAGGCTCGAAGCCATGGCCTTGGGCACCAAAACCAGCTCCAGCCCGAGCACGTCGGCCAGCGCCATCAAGTTGGTCGCGCGCAAAGCGGTTTTGGCCTGCAGGGCATTTCGCACCGACAGCGGCGTCAAACCGGTCTTCTCCGCCAAGCCCTTGTAATCGAGCCCGCCCCGGCTACGGGCTTCCTCCAGCACCTGAGCGAGTTCAGCAAGCGTTTTCATAGTAATTAAACTATTCTTTTTACAAATAGCGATAGAAAAGTATTCCTGTCAAGGATAGTTAACTATCGACAAATAGTCAATGAATACTAAACTATCTTCGATTTGGCTAGGGGTGAGAAGACTTAAAAGGCCGCGAGGAAGTAACCGCAACTGAACTGGTTTTGGAGCCTGAAAACCACGAATTTGGAGCCCAATAGAGCTGAGGCCCTAGTATTTATTGCCCGAGTAGCTATCAAATATGTAGCGGTTTGTTGCGTCACCACGCCCACTGCAAGATGGGGTGGCCTAGACCGGGCTCACCGGCAGCAACAGCAGATAGACCAAGACGGTGGCAAAGGCCACCAGCAGCACGGCCTCACCGGCCGACCGCGCCACGTCACGCAGCAGCAGGTGCCCTGCCAGAGGATCGTGGGCTAACTTGGTAGTGGAGTTCATGGAACTGATTCCTTTCAGCATGTGGGCTGGAGTTTGTCCAGACGCGCGCTATTTAGGAAGGAAGCAATTCGTGTATCTATGTGATTAAAACGTTTAAGTGGGGGTGTTGTAGGTAACGGATCAGGCCTTGCCGCACAGCGATACCGGCGTAGAACTGCGGGTCCGAATATCGACTTCAGTCGACCCAAAGCGGAATTCCGACAAACCAGATTCACGACCCGGTAGCAGACATTCACGATGAGTTGACTAGGCGGGCAGCTTCTGCCACTTTTCCCACCTAACTCGACTCACGCACTCGCCATGCAGCGAGCGCCTCGAAACCAAGTATCCGACTACAACAAGTGGCATATCAAAGTCCAAGCTCACTTAGCCCAGGGTGATCATCGGGACGACGACCCAGGGCCCAGAAGAACTTTCGGTCATTTGCTTTTATGGGTTGATCATTGATGCTTGCATGCCGATGGGTCATCAAACCATCGGTATTGAACTCCCAATTTTCATTGCCATAGCTTCGGAACCAGTTGCCCGCATCATCGTGCCACTCATAAGCAAAGCGGACAGCAATCCGATTCTTGTCGTGTGCCCACACCTCCTTGATCAAGCGGTAGTCCAATTCACGCGCCCACTTGCGCTCAAGCAATCCCTGCGCGGCATCCCTTCCAACAGGAAACTCCACCCGATTGCGCCAGCGGGTGTCTGTGCTGTAAGCCAGTACGACGCGGGCGGGATCGCGGGAGTTCCAAGCATCTTCTGCCAAGCGCGCTTTCTGAATGGCAGTCTCGAGGTTGAACGGAGGAAGTGGAGGGCGAGTTTGCATAGTGGCTCTTAAAAGGGATGCTAAACGAATGTAGACAAGTCTGTCTACACGCGAATACTAATCCAAGTAGACAGGCTTGTCTACAATGCCTTTATGTCCATGTTTTCCTCATCTGAACTAAAAGAGCACCCACCTCGCGAGCGCATCTTGTTGACTGCACACAAGCTTTTTTATAGCGATGGGATTCGAGCCACCGGGATAGACCGAGTGATTGCGGAATCCGGCGTTGCCAAGGTGACCTTTTATCGCTACTTCCCTAGTAAAAATGAGCTCATTCAAGCCTACCTGACTTACCGGCACGAGAGGTGGATGGACTGGTTCACAGGTGCCCTGAGCAGGCATAGTGAACGGCACCCAGGTATCGGCGCATTGGTGCCAGCCTTGCGAGAGTGGTTTGATGATGAGGGTTTTAGGGGCTGCGCTTTTATCAACAGCGTCGTGGAGCTCGGTGTCGCACAACCTGAAGTCGTTGTCATCGCAAGGAAGCACAAAGCGCGGATGACCGATGCGATCGCCGCGCTGCTTCCAGCATCTGACGCCGATTCAGTCACTGCCCATGCTGTGGCTTTGGCTATAGACGGCGCGGTTGTCCAAGCGCAATACTTACAGAGTTCTGAGGCGGCGCTGATCAGTGTGGAACACCTCCTGCGCAGCATCCAACGATCGCAGTTTGCCCCGTTATCGCAAAACTGAAAGCCGGGTTGCGGGGTCTAAAGCGGCGAAGGTGGAAAAATTAATTTAGCGGCACTAGACGACTGGTCTAATTTAGCGTATAATCACATCCATGGCAAAAGCAATCGTCCCTGAATCCTCCGCTACCCGCGACAACATCTTGGCTGTCGGGCAAAAGCTCATGGCTGCGAAAGGTTTTTCTGCCGTTGGTCTGAATGAAATATTGACGTCCTCAGGTGTTCCTAAGGGCTCGTTCTACCATTACTTCGCTTCCAAGGAAGCTTTTGGCGAAGCACTGTTAGATAAGTATTTCAACGACTATCTGGCGGAGATGGACAGAACCTTTAGTCAGCCAGGATTTTCAAGTGCGCAGCGTCTGACCACGTATTTGACTCAATGGCAAGAAAACCAGTCCTTCTTGGATTGCCAAGGCAAATGCCTGGCTGTGAAACTGGGGGCTGAAGTAGCGGACCTGTCAGAAGCAATGCGGCTTTCGCTGAAAAGAGGTACCGAGTCAATCGTTAGCCGGTTGGCCGATGCGCTAAAGGCTGGAGTGGCCGATGGCTCACTGACCATAGAGGGTGACCCCCAACAGGTAGCACTGAATATTTATCAGTTGTGGATGGGTGCGAGCTTGATGGCCAAGATCGTACGCAACTATCAGCCATTTGAGGCGGCGATGGAAAAAACGCGCCAAACCCTTCATCTGCTTCGTTAAACGAAGCAGTTCCCGGATGCACTTCAATCGGAGTGTTTTTTTTGTGCCGAGTTGCTAGTCGACCGGTCTAATTGTAAATAGTAACTTTTCTTAAGGAGAAACAACATGAAAGTTTTGATGGTCCTCACCTCGCATGACACTCTCGGTAATACAGGCCGCAAGACCGGCTTCTGGCTCGAAGAGTTGGCTGCTCCTTATTACGCTTTCAAGGCCGCTGGCGCCGAGATCGTTTTGGCCTCGCCCAACGGTGGTCAGCCTCCTCTGGACCCCAAGAGCAATGAGCCTATGTTCCAGACCGATCTGACCCGTCGCTTTGAAGCGGATGCACAGGCGACCGCTCAATTGGCTGAAACCGTTCGCCTGGATAGCGTCTCTCAGGCTGACTTTGATACGGTTTTCTATCCTGGTGGTCATGGTCCTTTGTGGGATTTGGCTGAGGACAAGAACTCCATCGCGTTGATCGAGTCTTTCATCGCAGCAGGCAAGCATGTGGCTTTGGTTTGCCACGCGCCTGGCGTGCTTCGCCATGTCAAAGCTCCCAATGGTCGTCCCTTGGTTGAGGGCAAGAAGGTCACTGGTTTCACCAACACCGAAGAAGAAGGTGTTGGCCTGACCAACGTTGTTCCCTTCCTGGTCGAGGATGTTCTCAAGGCCCTGGGCGGTATCTATTCCAGCGGTCCTGACTGGGGCTCCTATGTCGTCACCGATGGTCTGCTCATCACCGGTCAGAACCCAGCTTCCTCCGCCCAAGCTGCAGAAAAGTTGGTGGCCGAGCTCAATCGTTCTACCCAGGTAGCGTGATGTCTGCTTATGTGGTCATGGTGCGCGAGCGCACCACAGATACAGAGGCCATGGCGCGCTATCGCGAACTGGCACCTCGCGCCCGCCAGGGGCGAGATATGAGTTCCGTCGCTCATTACGGGGCCCATCAAGTGCTGGAAGGTGAAGAGGTTGAGGGAATTGCCATCCTGCAGTTTCCGTCCATGGCTGCAGCGCGTGAGTGGTACGAGAGCCCGGAGTATTCGGAAGCCCGAGCTAATCGTCTGCAAGGTAGTGACGCCAAAGTGTTCCTCGTAGAGGGCGTTGCGACCCCAATCGCCTAGAGCACGTGGAAAAGGGGCGTGCATGAAGAGAAATCGTGCACACCCCCCATCCTCGATGTGAACGCGTCACCCGCAATCAACCAATCCGAATGAAAGCCATGAATGCCTCAACTCGTTAAAACACTCACGCTTTCAGATGCAAAGGCTATCCACATTTCAAATAGCCCGTTTGGAACCAGCAAGGCACTGCACATGATTGCCAATATGAAAAACGATGCCGAAAGCACGAAGAGTATCGGCCTGATGGCAGCAATCGCCTGCATTGTGTTGGTGGCCACCAACCTGAGGCCTGGCATCGTTTCAATCGGACCGGTCTTAAGCCAACTGCGTAACGAGTTCCATCTCACGAATGCACAAGCCTCACTGCTGACGGCGATTCCCACTTTGCTAATGGGGCTCCTAGCCATTCCAACACCTTGGCTCGCACGAAGATATGGGCGAAATCCAGTGATCCTTGTCGCACTTGCCTTACTCGGTCTGACCACGGTAATGAGAGCGTTCTCGTCATCAGCGGTACTTCTGTTGTTGGCAACAGCGGGCGTTGGTGCAGGTATTGCGATTACGGGGGCATTGGTATCTGGCTTCGTAAAGGCACATCATCCAACGCGCGTCTCGCTGTTGATGGGGCTCTATGCGGCCTCCTTAGGTTTAGGGAGCACTATTGCAGCATTTTTAACCGGTCCAGTTGCGCACCTGACGGGTAGCTGGAGAGCTGCTACGGCAATGTGGGGTATCCCGGCAATAGCTGCCATTGCTGCGTGGATCTATGTATCACGGATCGAAAAGGCCCAGCAAGCAGTTCAGCCGGCTGCACCTCCAAAGGCGCACAGGCATCCTGCCAGATCTTCCATGGCATGGCTTGCCGCGCTGTACTTCGCTGCAAACAACTTCTTGTTCTTTAGCGTCCTAGCCTGGCTTGCACCAATGAGCGTGGAGTTCGGAGCGTCTCCAACTTCCGCAGGTTTGATGCTTGCTGGATTTACGACTGTGTTTATGTTCTCCAACCCGATCCCAAGCCTATTGGGAAAGGGAAGAGACCGACGTAAAGCCATAGCCCTATTCGCGACAGCCTTCCTTACTGGCATTTTCTTTCTAATCGCTGCTCCTCATGCAATCTCTTGGCTACCGATTGGTCTCTTGGGATTTGGCATGGGTGGGTCGTTCTCACTGGGAATGATGCTTCCACTGGACAACGCAGACGATCCGCATGAAGCGAACTCCTGGACGTCATTCATTCTGGCGATCGGCTACGGCCTTGGTGCGTCAGGACCATTGGCTCTTGGACTCTTGAGAGATGCAACCCACAACTTTCAAACAGGGCTGTGGGTCCTTGCCGCTGTGGGGCTACTGAAAATCGTCCTTGCCCCATTCTTGTTTGGTGAAAGACACCGTCAGACGCACCTGTATCGCCAATGATTTTTCTTCAAGACGATGTTCAAGTCACGCGGGAATACCCGTCGAATAGAACTCACCACTTCCGACATGGTGGTGCCAGCCTGATCAACCAAAGCAGTGCCGCGCTCTACGCGCTCCACACTGGTGTTGATCAGACTCTTAATTTCTTTGGCAGCCTCGGCGGAGCGTCCGGCGAGGGATCGCACTTCGGTCGCTACCACCGCAAAGCCACGACCTTGCTCGCCTGCGCGAGCTGCTTCAACGGCCGCATTCAACGCCAAAATATTGGTCTGGAATGCAATGCCGTCAATGACACTGATGATGTCGCTGATCTTGCGGCTGGCTTCGTTGATGCCCTTCATGGTCTCAACCACTTCGCCCACAACTTCGCCACCTTTCACCGCAACGGTCGAGGCGGTCATGGCCAACTGGTTTGCTTGTTGGGCGGAGTCTGCGTTTTGCTTGACGGTTGAGGAAAGCTCTTCCATAGAAGCTGCGGTTTCCTCCAGCGCGCTGGCCTGTTGCTCAGTACGGGCAGACGGCGCATTTTTGCCGCAGTAGTCGACCCACGCTAATCTTGGAATTCTTGAAATGCGTCGCTCGATAGACGACTTACGGTCTTAGCAGCACGGCATGCTGGCTCGGGGGCACACCAAACGCCTTCTTATATTCACGGCTGAACTGAGAAGCACTGACATACCCGCTTGTGTAGGCGATTTGGGTCACATTCGCTTCGCCTGATGCAAGCTGGCGCCGAGCCTCCAGCAGGCGTAGTTGTCGCTGGTAAGCAAGCGGGCTCGATGCAGTGACCGCTTTGAAATGTCGGTGGAAGGATGTGACACTCATACCCACGTGCGCCGCTAGCCATTCCACACTCATAGGATTGTTGGCGTTCTCACCTATCCACTCCGCTGCCATCTTGATCTGGGCAAACCTGGAATTGTTCGCCCCGATCTGACGAAGTCTTCCCCCCAACGGGCCTGACAACAGTCGGTAATACAACTCTCGCTCAATCTGCGCAGCTAGCACCGGGATTTCGGAAGGTGCGTCCAACAGGTTCAGAAGCCTTCCGAGCGGTTCAACAAGACCCACTTCCACTTGTGCAAGCGAAATTGCGCCCGCCTGCCATTCGGTGGGATTTTGTTCGCGCATATCGAGAAGTAAGCTTGCAACGATGCCGGCATCCAACGTCAATTCCACGCTCAGATAAGGCTGGGTTGGGCTTGCCTCCACTACTTCACTAACGAATGGTAGGCCTATCGATGCCACCGCGCATGTTCCAGCAGAACAGTCAAAAGTTCTGCCCGCAATGGTCATCCGCTTAGCGCCTTGCAGCAAAAGATAAAACTTTGGCTCAAACAAAGCCGGCATCGGCGGCGTTGGCGCCACTGTTGACCTGATTAAGAGTCTGGGGTACTCGGTGGGCATGCCTGAAGAACTACCGTGTCTGGTAGCAATTGCTATGAGCTTATGCAGCATGAGATGGGTGATTCCTTGGGTGACTAGCTTTTTGTGCGAATTTTAAAAATAGCAATTTTAGCAGGATCAGGCAAACCTTTGGGGTGATCGAGATTGCGGGTTGTTCGAACGAATGGGATAGTCACCGTCATCGTATCAATGCTTAAACAAAGGAAGAAAATGACCAACCAACAAGCCCGCTTGCAGCAATTTATGGACGAAGCATCCATCCGCAACACGATTGCCCGCTTCGCCGACAGCGCAACTCGCTCTGATTACGCTATGTTCAAAACTGTGTGGGCTGACGATGGTGAATTCATCATCGGAACTGCCCCCTATGGTCAACACTCGATAGGTGCAGATGAGAACGTTGCGCTTCTTCGGAAGTTGCGAACAGGTAAGGAATTCTTCGTGCAGTTCGCGCTTCCTGGCGTGATCGTGATTGACGGCGACGAAGCGACCACGCGCACATTTGTCCATGAAGCAGCGCGCGGTCCCGGCGAAAAATACTACCGAAATCACTGCATTGCATTTGATAAATTGCAGCGATCTGGGGATGATTGGGTCTTCAAAAGTCGCTCGTTTCAGTACATCTGGCTCGACACAGGGCCATTCGCTGGCAGCGGGTTTCCGCTCTTTCCTGAGGCATGAACAACCGCAGGGAGCACGAAGATGCCAGTGTTGATCGTTAGGTAATTGGCTCGCTGTTAGTAGAGTAATCCACTGCTCCAAAGCGGCCACTCACGGGTGACAGCACCTGGCCCAAAGCGCCAATACCTGCTCACGACCTTTGCCAAAAAACAATATCGGCACTCCCATCCATTTCAAAAATCGTTTTTCCATATGCGATTTCGTTCGTTCGCAGTCACCTAGCCGCACCCTACAGTGCAACTACTTTGTGCAGATAGCTGCATAAGGTGATTGGGTTGGTTAGGGAAGAAGGTGGGGGGCACGGAGTGCCCCCCTTCCTTTGCCTGCAACTAGCCAGACCAACACTAACGTCGCAACAGCGATGCACCCGCTGCCGCGAGCACTTCACGTGTCAATCCCTCCAGCAGCGATGACGCAGCGCGTGCCTGCTGCCAATACAGGGGCACGTCCAGTGGCGCGTTGGGTACTAGCTCCACCAGGGAGCCGTCCTTGAGATGGTGCTGAATGAGCGACTGCGGATGCAGTCCCCACCCCATGCCGGCCAGCGCTGCCGCCACAAAGGCTTGGGAAGACGGTAGTGTGTGGCGGGGCAGCTCGACGTGGCGACGGCACAGCCGCCGCACCCAGCGTGATTGCAATTCGTCTTTGGAATTGAACACCAGGCTGGGTGCCAGGGCCAGGCTGCTGGCACCCACGTTCTTCGCAAAATAGCGTTGCACAAACGCCGGGCTGGCGGCGGCCAGATAGCGCATGGTGCCCAAGGGTTGGCTATTGCAGCCAGAGGCGGGGCGCGCAGTGCCTGTGACTGCGGCCAGCACCCTGCCGGAGCGCAACCACTCCGCAGTGTGATCTTCGTTGTCTACCGCCACGTCCATCAGCACCAATGCGTTGGCAGCAAAGGTAGCCGCCGCCGGTGCAAACCAGGTGGCAAGGCTGTCGGCATTCACAGCAATGGGTAGGGGCACGCGTATGTTCCCATCCTGCTCCAGGCTGGGCACTTCACCGTGCAGCTCATGTTCCAGCAGCCGCACCCGATCGACGTGCTGGCACAGGCGCCGCCCGGTTTCTGTGGCCAAACAGGGTTGGCCGCGCACCACCAGTGCGCACCCGATGCGCTCTTCCAGCAGGCGAATGCGTTGCGACACCGCCGATGGCGTGACGTGCAGCGCGCGGGCGGCGCGCTCAAAGCTGCCCTCCTTCACGACGGCGGCCAGTGCTGCAAGCGATGCGTAGTCCAGCATGAAATTAGTTTTCCTTAACTTGGTAAAGCAATGATAGTTTGCCTACATCCCTACGAGCAGGCAAGCTCGGGGGCATGACAAACATCAGCACAAGCCTTTCTGCAATCGCCCCCGCCTTCGTTCAAGGCCTGGTGCTCAGCCTCGGGCTCATCGTGGCGATTGGTGCCCAAAACGCATTTGTGCTGCGCCAAGGCTTGCGCCGCGAGCATGTGGGCAGTGTGGTGTTGTTCTGCGGCCTGGCCGATGCGGTGCTGATTGCAGCGGGCGTTTTCGGCATGGCGCAGGCCTTGGGAGAGCACCCGGGGTTTGCCCGCGCGCTGGCACTGGCTGGCGCTGTGTTTTTGGCGGCTTATGGTTGGCAGGCGCTTCGCCGGGCCCGGCAATCGAACCAGTTGCGAGCGCAGACCAGCGGCAGCGGAATGCCCCTGGCGGGCACGCTGGCACAAGCCGCAGCATTCACTTTGCTGAATCCCCATGTGTACCTGGATACCGTGCTCTTAGTCGGTAGCATTGGTGCACAACAACCCGTGGTGTTGCGCCCATGGTTCGTTGCTGGCGCCAGCTTTGCCAGCCTGCTCTGGTTTGCATTGCTGGGTTTTGGCGCGCGCTGGCTGGCCCCGTGGTTTGCCCGGCCCAAGGCTTGGCAAATTCTGGATGGCCTGATTGGCGTGACCATGTGGGTGCTTGCCATCTTGCTGGTACGGCATGCGCTGGCGGGTTAACACGGTGAATAGAGTCAATGGGAAAGAGCATGTACGTTTCAAAGCACCACCAACTCCATGACCGCGACGCCATACATGCGCTGGTGGAGTCACATCCGCTGGGTGCGTGGGTTTGTCATGTAAGGGATGGGCTCATTGCAAACCATATTCCGTTCTTCCTGGACCGGACGCGTGGTGCCCACGGCACGCTGATAGGGCATGTGGCACGTGCCAATACGGTGTGGCGCCAGCTGTTGCCTGACACGCCCTCGGTGGTGATGTTTCAAGGTACGCAGTCGTACATCACACCCAACTGGTATCCGGGAAAGGCGGAACACGGCAAGGTCGTGCCCACCTGGAACTATGTAGTTGCGCATGCGCACGGCACCGCGCGGGTCATGGAAGACCCAGACTGGATGCTGGGCATGCTCAATCAACTGACGAGCAGCCAGGAAGCCCACCAGGTCTCGCCTTGGCGCGTGGGTGATGCGCCTGCCGGCTACATTGAAAAAATGATGCGCGGCATTGTGGGTATCGAAATTTCGATTGACAGACTGGAAGGCAAACTGAAAGCCAGTCAGGACGAAGACATGCAAGACCGACAGGGCACGGTGCGGGGTCTGCTGTCAAGCACCGGCGAACAGGCCCAAGCCATGGCCGCAATGGTGCAGAGCGTCATGGCGGGTGATGCGGTTAGCTCCACATGCGGGCCAGCGACATTGACCACTACCCTTCGCGCCTGAAGGGCTAACCTGCTGGAGGTCGCTCAGGTGCTCTATCTTCATTGCGCAAGCGCCTGACATCTTGCAGCGGCGGTGCGCCAAACAGACGGCTGTACTCGCGGCTGAATTGGGATGCGCTCTCATAACCCACCAGCCCACTGGCACTGGCTGCGTCAATGTTTTGATTAAGCATCAGTTGCCGCGCCTCTTGCAGTCTCAGCTGCTTTTGGTACTGAACGGGGCTGGTGCCCGTGATGGTGCGAAAGTGTTGCCGGAAGGTAGACGCACTCATGTGCACGTGTGCCGCAAGTGCGTCCACTTCCATGGGCTTCGAAAAATTATTCTTGATCCAGGCCGTGGCCTTGGTGATCTGCTGGCTGGGAGAACCGTCGGCTGCCAGACGCTGCAATTGCGGTCCGTGGGGGCCGGCGAGCAGGCGAATGGTGATTTCCCGCTTGATCAGAGGCGCCAGTAGCGGGGCGAGTGTGGGCTGGCCCAACAATTCGACCAATCGCACCAGGTCTGCCAGCAAAGAGGCGTCCAGTGTCTCAATGCAAATGGAACGAGAAGCCGTTTGCCGGGCTGGGGCGGGAAGCTGCATCTCGGCGACCATGTGAATGACCTCCTGACTGTCCAGCGTCAGCAGAAGGCCCAACATGGGCTTGTCGGCAGTCGCACGTGTCACATGAGACACGACGGGCACGGCAATGGACGTCAACACCGACTGGCCAGGCCCGTACTTGATGACCTCGTCACCCAGCAAAAGTTGCTTGTTGCCCTGTGCGACTACGCCCAGGCCCAGATTGAAGATGCAGTGCAAAGGCTCCGTAGGCCGATTGCGCCGATGCAGCGTGAGTGCAGGAATGGCGGTCATGTAGTCGCCATCACTTTGGGCAACCATGGCAATGGCCTTTGACAGATGGTCGATTGCCGGAAGCGCCGAGTCGTCTATTGATGAAGAGCGGTTCACGCGTAGTTCCTGATCGTTTTTAACAAGCTTCACTGTAGCGCGCAATGGGTCTTGCCGGGGGCAGATCCGTCCAACTCCGTCGGTTTAGGCAAGAAGCTCGGCGTTTCTGGCAACACGAATTTTCGTGTTCTCGAAACAATAGTGGCTTGCAAAGGCCGCTCTGGCGGCAGGTCATATCCCACAGGAGTAAAGATGAAGAAGGTATTGCTGATCAACGCCCACATGGTGGTTGAAGGAATTTCCCCAGGGCGGTTGAACAAGACCATGGCTGGCGTCATCCAGGAGGAAATAGAAAAACGCGGCTTCGCGTTCCAACAGACCGACATCGAGAAAGGCTACGCCATCGATGCCGAGGTTCAAAAGCACCTCTGGGCGGATCTCATCATTTTGCAGTCGCCTGTGTACTGGTTTGGCAGCCCGTGGATTTACAAAAAATACGTGGACGAAGTCTTCACCGCAGGCATGCAGCAGGGCAGCTTCATCACTGGAGATGGCCGCACCCGCGAAGACCCGAGCAAGCAGTACGGCTCGGGCGGTTTGTTGCAGGGCAAGCAGTACATGATTTCACTCACGTGGAACGCGCCCAAGGAAGCCTTCTGCGACCCGCACCAAACTTTGTTCCAAGGTATGTCCGTAGACGATGCGTTTGCCTCCAACACCGCCAATTACAAGTTCTGTGGAATGGAGGTGTTGCTTTCTTTCTCCTGCCACGACATTTTCAAAGCGCACGACCTGGAGAGCGACATCGAAAGGCTGCGCCAACATTTGGCCGCTCTGATTTAACGGTAGCTATTTCAAGAAAGACTCCATGAGCAAACTCAATGTCAATGGCCGCGAACACACGGTCGATATCGACCCCGGAACCCCCATTCTGTGGGCGCTGCGGGACAGTCTGGGTATGACCGGCACGAAGTTCGGTTGTGGGGCGGCACTGTGCGGTGCGTGCACGGTACATCTGGACGGGCAGGCCATCCGCTCCTGCATCACGCCGATCTCGGCTGCCGAGGGCAAGCCGATCCGCACGATTGAGGCCACCACCGATGGCAGCGACAAAGTGGGCGCTGCGGTGCATGCCGCCTGGGTCAAACATGACGTGGCCCAGTGCGGCTACTGCCAAAGCGGCCAGATCATGAGCGCTACGGCTTTCCTGAAGTCTTTGCCCAAAGGCAAGCGGCCCACTGCCACTGAAATCGACGGGGCCATGGCCGGCAACATCTGCCGCTGCGGCACCTACGCCCGCATCCGCGTTGCCGTGGCCGATGCTGCCAAATCACTTGCCTGAAGGAATCAACATGCTGCCTAACCTTGCTCCTAGCGACATGCCGCGTGCCCTTCAGCACATGCTGGAGCGCGACCGCGCCACCGCTACAGCCGCTACCCCCGCCACATTGCCACGCCGCAGCTTCCTGAAGCTCACTGGTCTGACCGGTATTAGCGGTCTGGCACTCGGTGCCTTCCCCCATCTGGCGAATGCGCAAAGCGCGAAGGGTGACGCCCCCAGCGCCCTGAAGCCGACGCAACAGCCCTCGGCGTTTGTCCAGATCGCGCCCAATGGCGAGGTCACCGTCACGATCAACCGGCTGGAGTTTGGCCAGGGCGTGCAGACGGGGCTGCCGATGATTCTTGCGGAAGAGCTGGATGCGGACTGGAGCCTGGTGCGCAGCCGCAATGGCTCCAGCGACCCGGCCTATGCAGACCCGGTGGCCGGCATGCACCTGACGGGCGGCTCGCAGTCGATCAAGAACAGCTTCACGCAATACCGGGAGCTTGGCGCACGGGCGCGGGCGATGTTGTTGTCCGCAGCCGCAGCGCGCTGGAACGTGGACGTGGCCAGCCTGCGCACCCAGGCGGGCGTGGTGCTGGGCCCGGATGGCCGCAAGCTGGGCTACGGCGAACTGGCCGGGGCTGCGATGGCCTTGCCTGTGCCGGAGACGGTCACACTCAAAGCCCCCAAAGACTTTCGCATCATCGGCAAGCCCACCACGCGGCTGGACGCGCGCGCCAAGAGCAGCGGCCGCCAGAGTTTTGGCATTGATACACGCCTGCCCGGCCAGCTCACCGCCGTGGTGGCACACCCGCCGGTGTTCGGAGCCCGCCTGAGCACCGTGGACGACAGCGCGGCGCGTGCCATCCCGGGCGTGAAAGCCGTGCTGCGTATCCCGGTGGACCAAGGCGGTGAAGGCATCGCCGTGGTGGCCGATGGGTATTGGCCCGCCAAGCTGGGGCGCGATGCGCTCAAGCTGCAATGGGATACGTCTGCTGTTGAAAAAGTGGACAGCGAAAAGCTGCTGGCCCAGTACCGCGAACTCGCTACCCAGCCCGGCCCACGCGCCTTTGACGCCGACATGGGGCCGCTGACCACAGCACCGCTCAAGCTAGAGGCCGAGTTCATATTCCCCTACCTGGCGCATGCGCCGATGGAGCCACTGAACTGCACGGTGCAAGTGTCTGATGGGCGTGCGGAGTTATGGGTGGGCTCGCAATGCCCCGGCCTGGACGCCGCCGCTGCGGCGGGTGTGCTGGGCCTGAAGCCCGAGCAGGTGACGATGCATGTGCAGATGGCCGGTGGCGGCTTTGGTCGACGCTTCGTGGGAACCAGTGACTACGTGGTCGAGGCCTGCCAGATCGCCAAGGCCGCCCGCGCTGCGGGTCTGGATGTGCCCGTGCGTTTGCTCTGGAGCCGTGAAGACGACATCAAGGGCGGCTACTACCGCCCGATGCACCTGCACCGAGCGCGCATCGGCTTTGACCAGAAGGGCAATGTGCTGGCCTGGGATCACGTGGTGGTCGGCCAGTCCATCCTCGCGGGCACGGTGTTCGAGCAGTACCAGGTGAAGAACGGTATTGATGTCACGGCCACCGAGGGTCTGCGTGACCCCTATCCTGTGCCCATGCGCCTGACGGTGCACCACCCCAAGGTGAATGTGCCCGTGCTGTGGTGGCGCAGCGTGGGCTCCACCCACACCGCCTACGTGATGGAAACCCTACTGGACGAGATCGCCCGCAAGACCAAACAGGACCCTGTTGCCTATCGCATGCGTCTGTTCGGTGACAAGCACCCCCGCCACCGCGCGGCGCTGCAGTTGGCTGTGGACAAGAGTGGGTATGGCAAAAAGCAATTGCCCTCCGGCCGCGCCTGGGGCGTGGCGGTGCATGAGTCCTTTAGCACCGTCGTGGCCTATGTGGTGGAGGCCTCGGTGCGCGATGGCCAGCCGGTGCTGCACCGGGCAACCGCCGGCGTGCACTGCAACCTGGCGGTGAACCCGCGCAGCGTGGAGGCGCAGGTGCAAGGCGCGGCCTTGATGGGGCTGTCAATGTGCCTGCCAGGCGCGGCCATCACACTCAAAGACGGCGAAGTGCAGCAAAGCAACTTCGGTGATTTCGTGGTGCCCCGCATCACCGACATGCCGCAGATCGCCGTGCACGTGGTCCCCAGCGCCGACGCACCGACCGGCATGGGCGAGCCCGGCCTGCCAGCACTGGCACCGGCCTTTGCCAATGCGCTTGCGCGGCTGACCGGCAAGCCGCTGCGCGAGATGCCGTTCAAACTGGCTTGATCTGACGATGGAAGACCTGGATACGCTGGTCCTGCGCACTACAGTGGGCTGGCAGGCGGCGGGCCTGGCCGTGGTGTTGGTCACGGTGGCGCGGACCTGGGGCTCATCACCCCGGCCACCGGGCTCACTGATGGCCATCAATGCGCGTGGCGAAACGGTGGGCTCGGTATCTGGCGGATGCATAGAGGACGACCTGATCCAGCGCATCCGCGAAGGCGGCGTGCAAGCGGCTTGCGCGACCGAAGCGCCCACCGTGTTGCGCTACGGAATCTCGGCAGACGAAGCCCACCGCTTCGGCCTGCCCTGTGGCGGCACGGTGGAGCTGGTGCTGGAGCCGGTGGCGGCGCACAGCCGTCTTGCGGAGCTGCTCTTGGCATGCCAGGAGCGACGCAGTACCGAGCGCATGCTCGATATGCGCACCGGACTGGTCACTTTGAGCGCGGGCCGCCGCGATGGGGTTCCCCAGCTGGACGCTAACCACCTCACGACCTACCTCGGCCCCCAGGCACGTCTGATCGTCATTGGTGCCGGAGACCTGTCACGTTTCCTGTGCCAGATGGCGCTGAGCCTGGGGTTTGAAGTCATCGTGTGTGACCCACGTGAAGAGCACCGCGCCACCTGGAGTCTGGATGGTGTCACGGTGAGCCACGACATGCCGGATGACCTGATCCTGCGGCTGAAGCCCGATGCACGCACCGCCGTCGTAGCCCTGACACATGATCCCAAGCTGGATGACCTGGCCTTGATCGACGCGTTGCAGTCGGACGCGTTTTACGTCGGGGCCATCGGCTCGCGCCGCAACAGCGAGCACCGCCGCGAGCGGCTGCGAACGCACTTCAGTTTGCAGGAAACTGCGTTGCAAGCCTTGCACGGCCCGGCGGGTCTGTACATCGCCAGCAAGACACCGGCCGAAATTGCACTTTCAATCATGGCGGAAGTAGTAGCCGCCAAGAACGGTATCCAGCGGCAGGCATTGGAGCGCGTTGCAGACGGAAAATCACATGCGGAGGTTGGAGCATCTGAGCCTGCAGTCTTGGCGGGCTGCGCGGTCTGAAGCCAGCTGGCCAGCACAGAGCTTTTAACTAATCGCCCGCCAACGCGCTGGCCACGAATTCCTTGGTCAGCGTGGGCACAAATATCTCGATAAAGCTGTAGGCGTAGCCCCGCAGCCACGCGCCTTTGCGCAGGCCCAGGCGCGTCACATTCACCTGGAACAAATGCCCGGCATCCAGCGTGCGCAGGTGCACGTCGCGCTCGGCATCGAGCGCCACGGAAGCCACAATGCCCACGCCCATGCCCAGCTCCACATAGGTCTTGATGACGTCAGCGTCCATGGCGGTCAGCACCACGTTGGGATGTAGGCCCTGGGCGAAGAAGGCGTCGTCAATGTGCGAACGGCCGGTGTAGCCCACCTGGTAAGTGATGATCGGAAACTGCACCAGATGCTGCAGCGTGATGGGTCCGTCAATCGACAGCAGCGGATGCCCAGGCGGCACCACCACGCTGTGCGTCCAGCGGTAGCATGGCAGAGTGACCAACTGCGGAAACTCCGCCAGTGCCTCGGTAGCCACGCCAATATCGGCTTCACCGGATAGCAACATGGCTGCCACTTGCTTGGGCGAACCCTGGTGAAGATGCAGCGTGACATTGGGAAAGCGATCCCGGAAATCTTTCACCACATGCGGCAGCGCGTAGCGCGCCTGGCTGTGCGTGGCGGCCACGGATAGCTGGCCTTCGTTTTGCGAGATGAAGTCCTGCCCGGCCCGCTTGAGGTTTTCGGCATCGCGCAGCAGGTTTTCCACGATGGGCAACATGGCAGCCCCCGGTGGCGTGAGCCCCGTGAGCCGCTTGCCCGCGCGGATGAAGAAATCCACACCGAGTTCTTCTTCCAACTCCCGAATCTGGCGACTAACGCCGGGCTGCGAGGTGTGCAGAAGCTCGGCAACCTCCGTGAGGTTAAAGCCGCATCGGGCCGCCTCGCGGACCGAGCGTAGCTGTTGAAAATTCATGCGCTTGCTTCAGGAGCTGCCCAGGCAGTGTCTGCCTGGGTCAGCAGGGGTTACGGCTTGGTTAAAGCTTCGCAATCGACACTTCAGTCGACTTCACCAGCGCCACGACATCGGAGCCAATCTGCAGTTGCAGATCGTCGACCGAGCGGGTGGTGATGACGGATGTGACGATGCCCCAAGGCGTCTCCACATCAATCTCGGAGACCACGTCCCCACGGATGATTTCTTTGATCTTGCCGCGGAATTGGTTGCGAACGTTGATAGCTTGAATGGACATGAATTACTCCTTGAAAGTCCGTTGAGAAAAATTGAGAGCCGCCGGGCCGCCCCAAGGCGCGAGCGCCCCCTCGGGGGGCAGCGCAGCACACGCAGTGGCAAGCGTGGGGGCCATGTTCATATCGCCCAGCGCAGGCCATGGGCTACGGGTTGCAGCCATGGCGTGGGTTCTGTTTCTTCGATGGCCGGGCGCTGCAGCACACGGTCCAGAATGCGTTTCTCCAGCGCCGCAAAGGCCGCGTCACCGCGCGAGCGGGGCCGGGGCAAATCAATGCGGGCGTCCAGCGCAATCACGCCGTCTTCAATCAGCACCACGCGGTCGGCCAGCGCTACCGCTTCTTGCACATCGTGCGTCACCAGCAGCGCGGTAAAGCCATGGCTTTGCCACAGGCCTTCGATCAGTGCGTGCATCTCGATGCGGGTCAGTGCGTCCAGCGCGCCTAAGGGCTCGTCCAGCAGCAGCAAATTCGGGTTGTGCACCAAGGCTCGGGCCAAAGCCACGCGCTGGCGCTGGCCGCCCGACAGGCGCGCAGGCCAGTCGGCCTTGCGGTCGCCCAGGCCTACTTGCTCCAGCACCTTTACTGCCGCGCCGCGTTTGTTTTCGGGCAGGCCCAGGGCCACATTGTCGATCACGCGCTTCCAGGGCAGCAAGCGTGCTTCCTGAAACATGATGCGGGTGTCGGCGCGCAGCCCGGTCAGCTTTTGGCCGTCTACCTGCAGCTCGCCACTGGTGGCTTCCTCCAGCCCGGCCACTAGGCGTAAGAGCGTGCTTTTGCCGCAGCCGCTGCGCCCGACGATGGCCACAAACTCGCCAGCTTGAATGTTCAAACGGGTCTTGTCCAGCACGGTGCGCGCGCCGTAGCGCTTGGACACGCTGGCAATCTGCAGCGGCACACCGCCAGCGGTCTTGCTTGTGTTTTCAATGGTCATATCTGCCTTTGAGCTTATGGATAGTGCGGGAGCAGCTATTGATTTAGTAGCAATTCGGTTTTTAAAACTCAGCGCTGTGTTTGGTAGCCAGGGTGCCAGCGCAGCCAGTACTGCTCCAGGCCGCAGGCAAACACATCGGCCACTTTGCCCAAAGCCGCGTACAGCAAGATGCCCACCAGCACGATGTCGGTTTGTAAAAATTCGCGGGCGTTCATGGTCATGTAGCCAATGCCGGCCTGGGCCGAAATCGTCTCCGCCACAATCAAAATTACCCACATCAGCCCCAGCGAAAAGCGCAGCCCGACCAGAATGCTGGACATCGCGCCCGGCAAGATGACCTGGGTGTACAGGCCCCAGCGGCTCAGGCCGTAGGTGCGGCCCATCTCGATCAGGCCCGGGTCCACATTGCGGATGCCGTGGAAGGTGTTGAGGTAGATCGGAAAGAACACGGCCACCGCAATCAAAAACAGCTTGGCGGTCTCATCAATGCCAAACCACAAGATCACCAGCGGAATGAGCGCGAGCGCGGGAATGTTGCGCACCATCTGGATACTGGAATCCAGCAGCGTTTCAAAAAATCGTACGGAGCCCGTCAGCAAACCCAGGGCCAGCCCCAGGCCGCCCCCCACCGCCAAGCCTGCCAGCGCCCTGCCCGTGCTCACCTTCACATGGGTCCACAGTTCGCCCGACGCGGCCAGCGTCCACGCGGCGCTGACCACATCCAACGGCGCAGGCAACACACGGTTCGACAACCAACCCCGCGCTGCGCACAGCTGCCACACGGCCACGAGCGCCAGCGGCACCAGCCAGGGCACCAGACGCCTGCCCAGTGAACGAAGAAAAACCGGAAAGGCGCCCAAGCCAGGTGCCTCGATCAATTCGGGCAGCGGCGTGGTTTGCAGCTCGCGCTGGGGCTGAGAAATCGACAGGCTTGCAGTCATGTTCAGCTTTCAGAGACGCGGGGTACGAAGCTGTTGGCCACGGTTTCACCCGCAGCCTGAATGCGGCCCACTGCGGTGGTGCCATTCGCACCGCCCAGCTTTTCTTGGGTGTCCAAAGACAGCAGCGGGAACACCAGCTCGGCAAAGCGGTACGCCTCTTCCAGATGCGGGTAGCCGGACAGCACAAAAGTGTCCAACCCCAACGCGGCGTACTCCTCAATGCGCGCGGCCACGGTTTGCGGATCGCCTACCAGGGCGGTGCCAGCACCACCGCGCACCAGGCCCACACCGGCCCACAGGTTGGGGCTGATTTCCAGGGCGGCGCGACTGCGATCGAACGTCGATGGGCCGCCCCGAGACGTGAGCGCCCCCGTGGGGGGCAGCGAGGACACGTTAGTGCCGAGCGTAGGGGCTTTTATGCTTCGCTGGTGCAGCTCGGCCATGCGGCGCTGGCCTACCGAGTCCATCTTCGCAAAGGCCGACTGGGCACGAATCACCGTGTCGTCGGTCAGCTTGCTGATCAGGTCTTCAGCGGCTTGCCAGGCGCGCTCTTCTGTTTCGCGCACGATCACGTGCAAGCGAATGCCAAACTTGACAGTGCGGTTGTGCTTTTTGGCACGTGCGCGTACGTCGGCCACCTTCTTGGCCACTTCCGCCGGAGGCTCGCCCCAAGTCAAATAGGTTTCCACCTGCTCGGCCGCCAGCTCGTGCGCGGCTTCGGACGATCCGCCAAAGTACACCGGCGGATGCGGCTGCTGCAGCGATGGGAAGAACAGCTTGGCGCCTTTGACTTGCAGGTGTTTGCCGTCGTAGTCAAACGAATCGCCGGTGTGGCTGCGGCTGATGATTTCGCGCCAGATCCGGATGAACTCGGCCGATTGCTCGTAGCGCGCAGCGTGGTCCAAAAACACGCCGTCGCCTTCCAGCTCAGTTTGGTCGCCGCCGGTGACCAAATTCACCAGCAAGCGCCCGCCCGACAAACGATCAAAGGTAGCGGCCATGCGCGCAGCCAGCGCGGGCTGGTGCAAACCGGGGCGCACGGCCACCAAAAATTTGAGTCGCGTAGTCACAGGCAACAAGCTGGCGGCCACCACCCACGGGTCTTCGCAGGAGCGGCCGGTGGGGATGAGTACCCCCTCATAACCCAAGCTGTCGGCCGCTTGGGCCACTTGCTTCAGGTAATCGTGGTTCAGCTTGCGCGCACCTTCCGAGGTGCCGAGGTAGCGGCTGTCGCCGTGGGTGGGTATAAACCAGAAAATTTTCATACAGCTTTCCAAACAATGTCAGCCACCCGCAGTGGCTTGGGGATCAGGCCCAGGCGGGCAAAGGCATCGGCCACGCGCTGCTGGTCTGCGGTGGTGGCGGCAGATAGCGGCGTGACCGGCGAACGCGGACGGCGCTGCAAAAACAGGCTGACGACACCAGCGTCCAAGCCGCTGAAAGCGGAGATCAACTTGATGGCTTCAGGGCGGTGCTCTTGCACCAGCTGGTCGGCCTTGGTCAGTTCTTCAAACAAGGCGACCACGGCGCCACTGTGCTGGGTCGCAAAGTCTTTGGAGGCCAGGTAAAACGAGTTGTTGCCCGACAAGCCGCGCCCGGTGGTCAGGATGCGCGGCTGAATGGCCAGCTCGGTGGCGGCAAAGAACGGATCCCAAATGCCCCAGGCGTCTACGCTCTTGCGTTCGAACGCGGCGCGGGCGTCGGCGGGCGTCAGGTAAATCGGTTGAATGTCCGACCATTGCAGGCCGGCCTTCTCAATCGCCCGCACCACCAGGTAGTGCGCGCTCGATCCCTTTTGCAGCGCAATTTTTTTGCCTTTCAAATCGGCCAGGGTCTTCAGCGGCGAATCGCGCAGCACCAAGATGGCCGAGCTATCGGGCTTGGGTGGCTCCGCGCCCACATAGACCAAATCTTTGCCCGCGGCTTGCGCAAACACCGGGGGTGAGTCGCCGGTCATGCCAAATTCCAAAGCGCCGATCGACAGGGCTTCCAGCAACTGTGGCCCGGCGGGGAATTCAATCCACGCCACCTTCGTGTTGGGGAAGCGCTTCTCTAAAGCGCCCTGCTGCTTGACGATGACCAGATTGGCGGCGGACTTTTGGTAGCCGATGCGTAACTGTTCAAGCGCCTTGCCGCTACCAGTAGCACTGGGGTTGGCTTGCGCGAATGCAGGGCTCAGGATGGGGCCGCTTAAGCCCCAGGCACCCGCTGTCATGGCCATGATGTTCAACAGGCCGCGTCGGCTGGTTGTGAGCTGATTGGGATCGGGATGTGACATGGTGTGTACGCAGTTGCAGTGTTTGTTGTTCTAGGTTCAGCGGGCCACGGCGTCGCTGATGGAGATGGCCTTCGGAATCAGCTTCAATTCAAAGAAGGTGTCTGCAATCTTTTGCTGACCCGCAGCCACTTCCGGTGTGACAGGCTTCACATTGAATTCATAGCGGCGCAGGGCCAGCTCCACTACATCCACCGGCAAGCCTTGCAGGGGTGCAATCACTTCAGCGGCTTGGCGCAGGTTATTCTTCAACCAGGTGCCACGCTCCACCGAGTCTTCGAACCAGGCTTGAATGACCTTGGCGTTCTTGGCCACAAATTCGCGTTCACCCAGGTAGAACTGGTAGTTGTTGACCACGCCCGTGCCATCGGCCAGCACCCGTGCGCCGGTGGCTTTTTCAGCAGCGGCCTGGAACGGATCCCAGATCACCCAGGCGTCCACCGCCTTGCTCTCAAACGCGGCGCGGGCATCTGCGGGTGGCAGGTAGACCACTTGAATATCGGTAAGCTTCAGGCCACTCTTCTCCAGCAGGCGCACCAACAGGTAGTGCACATTGCTGCCCTTGTTTAAGGCGACTTTCTTGCCCTTCAAATCGGCCACGGTTTTGATGGCGGAGTCTTTGGGGATCAGGATGGCTTCGGCCTGCGGGGCGGCGGGGTCAAAGCCGATGTACTGGAATTTGGCACCTGCGGCCTGGCCAAAGATGGGCGGGGCTTCGCCCACATAGCCCACATCGACCGCGCCCAGGTTCAGGCCTTCGAGTAACTGAGGGCCAGCCGGAAACTCCACCCACTTCACGCCAAAGCCCAGCGGTGCGAGGCGTTTTTCCAGAGTGCCCTGGGCTTTTTGCAGCACGAACAGGCTGGCCGATTTTTGGTAGCCAATGCGCAGTTCGCCGGTTTGGGCTTGCACCGCAGGCGCGAGCACGGCCGTGGCCAGCAGCGCGGCCAGCGGTGCCCGCAGCGTGCGGGCGAGGGTTTGAATGAAAGAGCGGGTCATGGGGTGCGGTTCCTGGTTGAGTCAGCAAAAACAAAAATAGAAGGCAAAGCGGGGCTCTGGACCCTAGAAGTCCACATCAAAAAAATTCGGAGAGGAAAGCCTGCGCGGGCTTCGTTGCCCAGCGCAGCTAGGGATACGGGCAGCTAAACGCTACATCGCACCTGGTCAAACGCCACCGGTGCAAAGCGCCCGGCGGAGCGGCTGGTTTGCAGTGCGCGCGACTTGGCGGTTTCGGTCACCAGAGCTTCGACCGCTTCGTCCAGCCGGGCACCGATGCCAGCCTCAACGTGGTAGCTGCCCTCAGGCGTCAGCGTTACTTGCGAATCGGTAGCAAAAATGCCCTGCAGGATGTGCCGCGCACCGAGCGACTGCAGCACCGGGCGCAGCGCGTAGTCCACGGCCAGCATGTGGTTGGGGCTGCCGCCGGTAGCCAGTGGCAATATGGTTTTGCCTTTGAAGGCGTCTTGCGGCAGCAAGTCCAAAAACACTTTCAACACGCCGCTGTAGGCGGCCTTGTAAACCGGGGTGGCTACCACCACCACATCCGCCTGCGCCACCTGGCCCACCGCCTGGCTGATGGTGCGGTGGCCAAAGTCGGCCAGGATCAGCGCCTGGGGCGACAGGTCTCGCACCCTTAAGCGCTCCACCAGCACGCCACGGGCCTCCAGGCGCGCGCCGGCCGCTTCCAGCAGTGCGGCGGTGCGCGAGCGCTCCGACGGGCTGCCTGCAATCAGTAGTACGGACATGGGGGTTTCCTGCTCAGATTTGCTATTACTTTAGGATCTACCCAGGCAATAAATACCTGGGCCACAGCCTGATTTGATTCAGATTTGCTTACTTTTTGGTGTAAATCTGGTCAAAGCTGCCGCCGTCGGCAAAATGCTCTTTGTCCGCCTTTTCCCAGCCACCAAAAGCCTGGTCGATGGTGAACAAGTTGATCTTGGCAAACTGCTTGGCGTACTTGGCCTGGGCCTTGGCAGACACCGCGGGACGGTAGAAGTTTTTGCCGGCAATGTCCTGGCCTTCTTCGGTGTACAGGTATTCCAAGTAAGCCTGGGCGACTGCACGGGTGCCCTTCTTGTCGACGTTCTTGTCCACCACGGCCACCGCGGGCTCAGCCAGGATAGAGAGCGACGGTGCCACCACGTCAAACTTGGCGCCGAATTCCTTTTCCAGCAAGTAGGCTTCGTTTTCCCAAGCGATCAACACATCACCCTGGGCGCGCTGTGCGAAAGTGATCGTGGAGCCACGCGCGCCGGTGTCCAGAATCGGCACGTTGGCGTACAGCTTGGCGACGAATACCTTGGCCTTAGCATCCGAACCAAACTTGCGTTTGGCGAATTCCCAAGCAGCCAGATAGTTCCAGCGCGCGCCACCCGATGTCTTGGGGTTAGGCGTGATAACTTTCACGTCGGGGCGAATCAGATCGTCCCAGTCTTTGATGTTCTTGGGGTTGCCTTCGCGCACGGCCAACACGATGGTGGAGGTGTAAGGCGAGGCGTTGTGCGGCAACTTCTTCTGCCAATCGGCGTTGATCCAGCCGCCGTTCTTCACCACAGCGTTGGTGTCACCGGCCAAGGCCAATGTGGCCACGTCAGCGTCCAGGCCGTCAATGATGGAGCGGGCTTGTTTGCCTGAACCACCATGGCTTTGCTTGATGGTCACGTCCTGGCCGGTCTTGGCTTTCCAATGCTTGACGAAAGCGGCGTTGAATTCGACATACAACTCACGCGTCGGGTCGTAAGACACATTGAGCAAAGTGACGGGGGCGGGTTGGGCCACGGCCAAGAGGCTAGAGGCCAGCAGCGCGGCTGCAACGGTGAGTCGATTAAAAGTGCGGCGAGTGGTCATTTTTGAATTCCTGGTCATCGAAAAAAGTGGCGATGGGGGAATTCTGAAAGCCAATCGTTAAAACTGGAACTACTGATTTTTTGATTGTTTATAACCAAATCATCTTAAAAAGCAAGCCTGTGCGCCCTCCCCGAGTGGTTTGCACAGCGGCCCAATCGCATCACAATCAGGTTTTCCCAGCACAGCTTCATCCCAACCAGGAGTCATCCATGAATTATGTAGACGGATTTGTCGCCCCCGTACGCACCACCAACAAGGAGGCCTACTTGCAGCACGCGCGCGATACGGCGGTCATCTTCAAGGAGTTTGGCGCTTTGAGCGTGGTGGAGTGCTGGGGCGACGATGTTCCCGAAGGCAAGCTCACGTCGTTCACGATGGCCGTGAAGCGTGAGCCGGATGAAACCGTGGTGTTCTCCTGGGTGACCTGGCCTTCCAAGGCGGTGCGCGATGCGGGTTGGGAAAAGGTAATGGCCGACCCGCGCATGCAAACGGGTGTGGCGCCCCCGTTTGATGGCAAACGTCTGATCTACGGTGGCTTCCAGGCCATTGTGGAGGCCTGACACCCTGCAGCCGGACAACCGCGGCCAATTCATAGGAAAATGGGCCATCCAGGCCGTGGATAGTGCGGGAGCAGCTCCTAAATTAGGAGCACTTGCCACCGCACCCCCTATTCCATGAATGGTCTGGGCCGCGACACCCAGCCTTTGCCCCGCAGGTGCAAAATGCCCCTCTACTTTCTACAACGAGGAGCTCGCCATGCCCAAAGAATTCGACATCGTCATCCACGGTGCCACCGGCTTTACCGGCCGCTTGGTGATTGAGTATTTGCTCACACTGCCCGCCAGCGGCCTGCGCTGGGCCATGGGTGGGCGCAGTGCTGAAAAATTGGCCGCCGTGCGCGACGAGCTGGGTGCCCCAGCCAACACGCCCCTGGTGGTGACCGACAGTGCGGACCCCGCCAGCCTGCAAGCCCTAATGGCGCGCACGCGCCTGGTACTCACCACCGTGGGGCCTTACCAGTTGTATGGCAATGAGCTGGTGGAGGCGTGTGCCAAGTCGGGCGTGGACTATGTGGACCTGTGCGGCGAACCCGCCTGGATGCGCCTGATGATCGACGCCCACGAGGCCCAAGCCAAGGCCAGCGGCGCGCGCATTGTGTTCTCGTGCGGGTTTGACTCCATCCCGTTTGACCTGGGTGTGTTCATGCTGCAAAACGAAATGAAGGCGCGCTTTGGCGGCCCGGCCACGCGCGTGCGCGGGCGGGTGCGCAAGATGAAAGGCACCTTCTCGGGTGGTACCGCTGCCAGCCTGAACGCCACCATGGCCGCCGCCGCCAAAGACCCGGTTATCTTGGGCCTGCTGCGCAACCCGTTCTCACTCACCCCCGGTTTTGAAGGCCCGCGCCAGCCCTCGGGCACCAAGCCCATGGTCGACGAGGCACTGGGCGTGTGGGTGGCACCCTTCGTCATGGCGGCTATCAACACGCGCAACGTGCACCGCTCCAACTTCTTGCTCGGCACCGCTTACGGCGCTGATTTTGTTTACGACGAAATGCTGATCACTGGCGTGGGCGAAAAAGGCGAGGCCATCGCCAACGCGGTGGCGGCAGACAAATCCATGGCCTCAGAAGATGGCCCCAAGCCCGGTGAAGGCCCCTCGCGCGCAGAGCGCGAAGCGGGCTTTTACGACGTGCTATTTGTGGGCCACAACGCGGCGGGCGACAGCCTGCGCGTGGGCGTCAAAGGCGACCGCGACCCTGGCTATGGCAGCACCTCCAAGATGATTGCGCAATCGGCCATCTGCCTGCTAGAAGAAGCCGCCCACACGCCCGGTGGCATCTGGACACCGGCTTCCGCCATGGGAGCACCCCTGATGAAACGGCTGCAAGACCATGCTGGTTTGCAATTTGCCGTGGAAGCGTCTGTATGACCGAACTCGCCAAACTGCTGCATCTGGTCGCCGGTATCGTTTGGATGGGTGGCATGACTTTCATGCTGCTGGCGCTGCGCCCCGCAGCGCTGGCGGTGATGGAACCCCAGCCCCGCGCGCGCCTCATGCTGCAGGTGTGGCGGCGGTTCTTTGCGGTGGTGCTTGTTGCCATTGTGGTGCTGTTTACCACCGGCAGCCACCTCTACACCGCACTATTCAAAGCGATGAAGGCCGCCAACGGCGTGGGCAGTGTGCCGCTGGGCTGGAACCTGATGCTGGGTATCGGCATTTTGATGATGCTGATTTTTGGTCACATCTACATGGCGGGGTTCAGCAAGTTCAAGCGCGCCTTGGCCGCCGAGGCCTGGCCCGACGCCGCCAAGGCCGCGGCCCAGATTCAGACGCTGATGGTGACCAACTTTGTGCTGGGCTGGCTGGCAATTGCAGCGGTGCGCTTGGTGCGTTAGTTAGTGTTAGTACTGGCCGGGCACTACCGAATCGCCGCATTCAACCGCCCCATCACAGCATCCGGCACCAGCTTGCTGCACAGGATGTAGCGGTGCTCGCCCGCAGGCATGCCCGCCAGCTTGACGGCTTTGAACTGCGTGCGCTCAAAGCCAGCGGCGGCGATGGTAGGCCCCACCTCTTCCGGGGCCATGAACATGTAGTCCGCACCCCGCAGATGGATGCTTTTGAGCATCAGGCGGCTCTCGTCGGTGGTGGAGATGCGCTTGGGTTGGTATTGCTCAATCAGGGCATCCAGCCCCTGCCCGTACGAGTAACTTTGCTTGATCAGCAAGACCATCGCCTTGTTTGAGAGCAGGCTTTCTAAGGGCTCTCCATCGGCCACGCGCTCAGTGTCCGCCCGGCGCAATGCCACTTGGGGTTGGTCGCGGTAGATAGGCCTGGTGAACTTGGCAAAGGCCTCGCGCTGCGGGTTTTTGAACCAGCCCACCGCACAGTCGTGCCCACGGCCCTCCTCCAACAGCTTCAGTTGGCGGGACGCAGGGGTCTCCATCAGTGAGAAGGCCACACCCGCCGAGCGAAATGCGGCGGTGGCGGGCGATCCTGTCAAGCCGACCAATTCGCCATTCACCACCAAGAGGTAAGGAGGGCGCGGGTTGTAGTGCAGCACCACGGTATCGCCCAAGGCCATAGGCATCAAGAGCAGGCAGAGGCTCAACCCCGCCCACAAGCGCTTAGAGCCCTTTGCGATACTGCCAACGCCTGCCATTTTTAGTCTCTTTCTAGTGCCAAATGTGCCGTTCAAGCCGTGGATAGTGCGGGAGAAGCTCCTAAACTAATAGCAAAACTGCCCAGCGCACACCTCGCCCATCATTCTCTTTTGGCTTTGGCGGCGCGCATCACCTTGAGCTGCTGCAGCCAGACCGACCAATCGCGCGGGCCGGTGTCAAAGCGGCGCTTCAGGTTGTCCAGCACCGTGCCCCAAGACCGGTCAAAGTAATCGTAGGCTTGGTCCCACTCAGCGCCTTCAGCCCAGCCCGAGTGGGTCAGCGTCACGCGGGTTGTCTTGTCCGTCACGGCCTCCAGGCGCACCACTACAAAGGTGCGCTGCGCCCGGACCAAAGGCATGTGCGGCGGAGCATTCCAGTCAAATGACAGCATGGCTTTGGGCTGCAGGGCCATGAAGCGCATGTCGTCTGCCCCCTTAGCGCCAGGCTCGGCATCCGGGTCCATGTAGATCTGAAACGGCCCGCCCACACGCGCCTCTACTTTGGCATCGGGCGCAAAAAAGCTGGTGATGCCTGCCCGCGTGGTCCAGGCATCCCAGGTTTGGTCCAGCGTGGCGTTCACCACCACGGTTTTGGTAACCAGACGCTCTGGGGCCGCCACCGCCGCCCCCATGCCCCAGGCCAGGCAAAAGCCCCAGCACAGCACCAGCCCCGACAACCACGATCCTAGTTTTTTCATATCCACTCCTGAACCTTATCGGGCCACCAGCGCCGTGGCGGTATTACCAAATCACCACGCGCTGCTCGGGCGGCACATACATCTTGTCGCCGGGCTTCACATCAAACACGCGGTGGAATTCGGGCTGGTTGACCAGCGTGCCTTGGATGCGGAATTCAGCAGCCGAATGCGGATCGGACTTGACCTGCACCAGCGCCTGGGCCTCGCGCATTTTGGAGCGCCAGATTTGCGCAAAGCCAATGTAGACGCGCTGCTCTCCGGTAAAGCCGTCCAGCACGGGCGCGGGCTTACCGCCCAGCGACAACTGGTAGGCCTTGGCGGCGACCGCCAAGCCCGAGGTGTCAGCAATGTTTTCACCCAGCGTCAGCTCGCCATTGATGAAGTAGCCCGGCACCGGGCTGTAGGCCGCGTACTGCTTGACCAGCACGCCGGTCTTTGCGGCAAAGCGTTTGTTGTCTTCTTCAGTCCACCAGTTGCGCAGATTTCCCAGTCCGTCGTATTGGCTGCCCTGGTCGTCAAACCCGTGGCTGATCTCGTGGCCGATGACTGCACCAATGGCACCGTAGTTCACCGCATCCTCTGCCTTGGGGTCAAAAAACGGCGGCTGCAAGATGACGGCCGGGAAGACGATCTCGTTCATCTCCGGGTTGTAGTAGGCGTTCACCGTTTGCGGGGCCATGAACCATTCGTCACGGTCAATCGGCTTGCCCAGTTTGCCCACATTGCGCTCGTGCTCAAAGCTATTGGCGCGAAACACATTGCCCACCAAATCATTGGCACGGATTTGCAGCTTGCTGTAATCACGCCACTTTTTGGGGTAGCCAATTTTGGGCACAAAGGTCGCCAGCTTGGCCTGGGCTTCCTTCTTGGTGGCCGGGGTCATCCAGTCCAGGTTGTCGATGCCGTTTTTGAACGCCAGCAACATATTGGCCACCAGCTTTTCCATGCGCACTTTGCTCTCTGCCGGGAAATGCTTTTGCACATACAGCTTGCCCAGGGCCTCGCCCAAGGCTTTGTCTTCCAAAGACATGGCACGCTGCCAGGCCGGGCGCAGCTGCGGCACACCCGAGAGCGCGGTGCCATAGAAGGCAAAGCGCGCGTTCACCCAGTCTTGCGACAAATAGGGCGCGGCAGTGTTCAGCAGGTGCCAAGTGAAGTAGGTCTTCCAGGTCTCCAGGGGCGTGGCCTGCAGCGCGGCGTTAAAGCCGGTTAGGTAGCCGGGCTGGCTGACCACAATGAAGGGCAGCTTGGTGCCCACACCGGCCGCGTTCAAATAGGCGGGCCAGTCGTAGCCCGCAGCCAAATCAGCCAGCTTGCTGATCTCTACGCGGTTGTAGGTTTTAACGGGATCGCGGTTTTCTACTTTGGACCACTGCGCTTTGGCCAAGGCGGTTTCCAGGGCCAGCACATCGCGCGCGCCGGACGGTGCATTTTTGACACCGGCCATGCCCAGCGTTCTTTCCACATGCGCCAGGTACTTGTCGCGCATGTCTTTCAGGCGTGCGTCGTCATCTTTCAGGTAGTAGTCACGGTCTGGCAGGCCCAGGCCGTTTTGCACCAGATCGGCCACGTACACCGTAGCGTCTTTGGCATCTTGGTGGATTTGCAGGTCGTAGGGCGCGGTCACCCCGATGTGGTTGTAGTGGGCAATCAGCGCGGGGATCTGCTTTTTGTCTTTGAGCGCCGCAATGCGCGCCAGCTCGGCCTGCAGGGGCTTCAAGCCCAGGGCGTCACGCGTTTTTTCATCCATAAAGCTGGTGTACAGGTCACCAATCTTTTGCGCTTCGGCACCGGCTTTTTTGCCGTCTTTGGCAGCCGCCTCGACGATGGAGCGCAGCTGCGGCTGGGTCAGTTCATGCAGCGCCTGAAAGCTGCCCCAGCTGGATTTGTCCGCTGGAATGGCGGTGTTCTTGAGCCAAGTACCGCTGACGTATTGGTGAAAGTCGTCCTGCGGGCGCACCGTGGTGTCGAACTGGGTTTTGTCAATGCCCGACGTGGGGGCCTGCGCCAGTGCAGAGGTCGCACACAGTGCGGCCATGCACAGCGACAAGGTCAGTGTGCGGGGGTGAAATCGTTGGATTTTCAGCATGGGTTGTAGGGCTAACAAGATAAAAATTCAAGTGTAGACCAACGTCGCCCCGCAAGCGCCGTAGCAGGCTACTGAAGCCAGTACGGCTCGCTTAAGGCGTGTGCGGGCTGCGCTGCAGTTTTTGCAAATCAAAACCCTTTTGTGCCAAGCGCTGCAGCAGCGCGTTGTAAGCCTCGGGGCTCACCTGGGGCGTGCGGGCCAGCACCCACAGGTATTCGCGCTTGGGCTCACTCACCGCCACCAGTTGGTAGTCAGCGTCCAAATCAATGACCCAGTAGTTGCCCCACACGGCGGGCAAAAACGACAGCCAGGCTGGCGCGAAGCGCACCTCCAGCTTGGGGGATGTCGCAGCGCCTATCTGCCGCGCTGCACCCACGGCTTCATCGGCCGAGCCATCTTCCTGGGTGCAGCGGTTGGTGACTTGCACGGTGCCGTCGGTTTGCAGCTGGTAGTCGGCCCGGGTATTGCGCACGCATTTGCGCTGAAAGTAGTTGGGGTACTTGGCAATCTCATACCAAGTGCCCATGTAGCGCGCCACATTCAGGCTGGCAATGGGGGTCAAAGGGCCGGGTGGTGCGGTGGGAGTGGGCGCTTTGGCGCTGTCTTGCGCAAAGGCCGACGACAGGCACAAGCCGCCAACGACCAAGCATCGTTTCAAAAACTGGGTATTCATAAACACTTTTTAATTTAAACCCCAAGGGCCGTCAGTGCGCTAGAGCACGGGTGCTACTATCTTTTTTCAATCAACCACTTCAAGGCAGGGCACTCACTATGGCAGCTCCAGATCTCTCAGAATGCGTATCGGCAGGCTTTGCGGGCCTGAAGAACAATCCGCTGAACCACATTGTGGCCTCGCTGCTGGTTGTTTTTATCAGCAGTGTGGGCTTTGGCCTGCTGAGCGGCCCCATGATGGTGGGCTACATGAAGATGATCAAAATTGAAGACGAAGGCGGCAAGGCCGAGATTGCCGACGTGTTCAAGGGGTTTGAGGATTTTGTACCGGCCTTGGTGTCCATGTTGGTGGGCTCCATCATCGTAGGTATTGGCTACCTGTTTTGCATTTTGCCGGGCTTGTTACTGATGGCCATTGTGCCCACCGCCGCCTACCTGGTGGCCTGTGGTGAGAAGGACGGCATCAACGCCCTGAAGCGCGCCTGGGAGGCGGTCAAAGCCAATTTGTTGAGTGCGTTTTTCTGTATGCTGGTGTTGGGCATCATTGGCAACTTGGGTCTGATCTTGTGCTTCGTCGGCGTCATCATCACACTGCCCATTGCCTTTATTGGCAGCTACCACATGGCCAAGCAACTCACCGATGGTGGTAACAGTGGCAATTTGGCCATCACCATCGGCTAAAGCCCTGGGCGCGGCAGACCGGCAATGGCGTGCGGCCATCAGCCTGGTGCTGCCGCTGGGGGTAGTAATAGCGCCCCATTTTTTGGCCCTAGGGGATGTGCCCCTGTGTGCGTTCAAGCATGTCACCGGCCTGCCCTGCCCGCTGTGTGGCGGTATACGCGCCTGCGGCGCGCTGGCGCAGGGCGATGTGGCAAGTGCTTGGCTGCTGAACCCTGGGCTGCTGCCCGTGCTGGCCGTAGCGGCCGTGCACAGCGTGTTGCTGGTGGCTGAGGCCGCCACCGGCAAGCGCTATGGCACGCCGCGCTGGCTCGCCGCCGCCTGGCAGCTGGCGGCAGTTGGTTGGCTGGTGTCGTGGCTTATTCGTATGATCTATTTTTCTGCCTGATGTCTACTTCTGTCTACTTCTCGGGCCTGCCAATCGTTAGCGCTAGATGAACTTATTCAAACCCTCCCCCCTCTCCCTTTGTGTGGCTTTGGCCACGGCCACTCTGGCGTGCGCGGCACATGCCCACGAATATGAGGCGCTGCTCAAGGCCAAAAAATACGATGAAGTCGACCGCGCCACCCAAGCCGCGCTGGCCACCAACCCCACGCAGGTCGATGCCTTGTTGGGCCGCATCGACCTGATGCTGGCACAGGGCCAAGA
Organism: Burkholderiales bacterium PBB3; assembly: GCA_002256115.1. Taxonomy (GTDB): domain Bacteria; phylum Pseudomonadota; class Gammaproteobacteria; order Burkholderiales; family Burkholderiaceae_C; genus Allorhodoferax. The sequence continues at coordinate 16,738 of NKIK01000029.1, read as the reverse complement.
CAAACAGATTGATGAGGCCGTGAAGCTGGCAGAGCAATGCGTGCAGGCCCATCCGCAAAACGCCGACTGCCATGAAGCAGTGGGCAATAGCCTGGGCTCTAAGGCAATACGCGCCGGTGTCATGTCGGCCATGGGCTACCTGGGCAAGATTCGGGATGCGTTCAAAAAAGCTATAGAACTCGACCCTAAAAACACAGATGCGCGCTTCTCTTTGTTGCAGTATTACCAGCAGGTGCCGGGCATCATGGGCGGTGGCAGCAGCAATGCCAAAGAGCTGGTGGCGCAAACCCAAAAAATTAACCCCGAGGCTGCCCGCCTGATGCAAGGCAACCTGGATTTGGCCGACAAGGACACAGCCAAAGTAGAAGCCGCGGTGCTGGCCCCCTTAAGCGCCGACAACAAATCACTAGAGAAAAACCAGCGCGGCCTGATGGTGAGCCTGGGCTTCTATTACGCGCAAGAAAAGAAATACACCGAAGCCTTGCGCGTGTTTAACGACATCCACAAGCGCTTCCCTGACAACGAAACAGCCGTCTTTGGAATGGGCCGCGTGCTGCAAGAGCAGGGCAAGCATGCGGAGGCTATTGCGCAATTTGACAAAGCATTGGGCATGAAGCCCAGTGCCCCCATGCACTACCGCATAGGCCAGTCATGGCAGGCCTTGAACGACAAGCCCAAAGCCATTGCCAGCTACGAGCGCGCCTTGGGCTTTAAACCCGTGCTGGGCAAAAAGCAGCTGGAAGACGCGCAAGAGCAGCTCAAAAGCCTGAAGGGTTAGTCCCGGGCTACAGGCGTATGTCTATCGCCTGCCCCGCTTGCACCGGTACCCGGGTGGATTCCCAATCTGGGGCTTTGAACTTGGGTGGTTTGCCAGAAGCAGCCGTTGGCTCGCTCGGAATGCCCAGAAAATTGCTGTCCAGCTTGCCGTTGTCATTCAAGTCCTGGTAGACCGTGACGGCAATTTCGGGGGCTTCCGCCCCGCACAGGGCAATCACCAGGGTGGCCTCTGTGGCAGCCAGCTTTTTCGCCAGCAATGGTTTTTTGAAAAAGCTGTCGCTACTTCCCCACACGGACAGCATGACACTGCCACGCCCCGGCTGCACATTGGAAAGCCGCACCTCCGGGCATGCAGCTGCGTGGGCTGTACCCGCTAGGCTCACTAGCAACAGGCTGGCCAGTGCAAGGAAAGTGTGTATAGAAGTGCGTGTATCAGGTAGTTTGTTTTTCATAATTTAGGCAAAGCGTTGGAGTGAATGGTGCTGGCAGTGTCTGCGGGCCACGCCCGCCCAGTCATCCTCCGTGCGACGGGTGACCGATAGACTTCGCCAATGGCGGCGACTCGCGCCCCAAAACTGCGATTCGTCGCACACGACTCTGCGCGGGCGCGCCACGTGCCTACACTTGGGACCATGCAACACCCAGCCGCCTCTCCAGATACTGCAGCCGTCACCGAAGTCTGCGAATACGACGGTGACCCCAATGTGCCATTCTCCGTAATATTGCGGCACTGGTGGACCATGACTCCCGGCCGCCCCGGCACGGCACGGCAGTACTACGTGGCCACCGCGGTTCAAAACACCGTGATCGCAGCGGTGCTCACGCTTTTCTTCTCGCTGGGCAACACCAAGGCTCCACTGTGGGATTTGTTTCTGGAGACCCTGGTCATTTCGCAGTGCATCGGCTTCAGCATTCACATTGGCTTTGACACCTTCAACCGCGTCACCAGCCGCGCATGGCGCGCGGCGCTGCCAAAGCAAGTGCTCACCACCATCCACATCGCCATTCCGATGGTCGGCGTATTTGTGGGCTATGGCATTGCGTTCGCATTGAATGGCCGCAACTTCTACACCTTGCTGGTGACCTACCCGCGTGCCGGCGGCCTCATCTTTCTGATGGGCCTGCTGGTGAGTTTTATCTCGTACATGGTGATGGTGGGCGAGACCAAAAAGCTCAAGGCCGAAGCCAACGAGGCGCATGCGCGGGAGACCGCCGTGGCCGCACAAAAACAAGCCAGCGATGCAGAGCTGCGTGCCTTGCAGGCGCAAATCGAACCGCACTTTTTGTTCAACACCCTGGCCAATGTGCAGGCCCTGATTGACTACGAGCCCGCCAAAGCCAAACAGATGTTGGAGAGCTTTATTGAGTATTTGCGCGCCACGCTGGACGCCTCGCGCCGCACGCAGGCCAGCCTGGGGGATGAGTTCAGCATGCTGGAGCGCTATCTGCAGCTCATGCAAGTGCGCATGGGTGCGCGTCTGCAAATGGCCTGGGAGATTGACCCCGCATTGCGCAGCCACCCATTCACCCCGCTGCTGTTGCAGCCCTTGGTAGAAAACGCCATCAAATACGGGCTGGAGCCCAAGATAGAGGGCGGCACCATCACCATCCGCGCGCAGCGCATTCAGAACCGCATCCGGCTAGAGGTGCAAGACGACGGCCTGGGCTTGGGCGGCGCGTCCACCGCGCGCAAAGGCGTGCGCAGCGGCAGCGGTACCGGGCTGAAGAATGTGTTGGCGCGCCTGCAATCCACACTGGGCGAAAGCGCCACACTGTCCATCGCCAACAACGCCCAGGGCTGCTGCGCCAGCCTGGAGTTTGATGCCCGTCCACAGTTTTAAAACCCTCCAGCAAACCACACCATGACCACCTGCATCATTGCCGACGACGAATTGCACCTGAGCCGCTATTTGGCCGACCAACTCAAGGCCGCTTGGCCCGAGCTGGAGATTCTGGCCACAGCGGCCAATGGCGTGGAGGCAGACGCACTCATCGCACAGCACCAGCCAGACTTGGCTTTCTTGGATATTCAGATGCCCGGCCACACCGGCCTGGAAGTGGCCCAGGCGATTGAGGGCCACACCCAGGTGGTGTTTGTGACCGCCTACGACGAATATGCGGTGCAAGCCTTTGAAGACGGTGCCATTGATTACCTGCTCAAACCGGTAACCACCGAGCGTCTGGACAAATGCGTGGCACGCCTGCGCGAGCGCTTTGCGCAAGCGGCACCCGCGCAGGCCGGCAGCACAGCACCAGCCCTGCCCGACCTGGCTGCCGCACTGCACAAGCTTTTGCAAAGCGGGGCCGTGCCCGGTCTGGCACCGCAGTTTTTGCGCTATGTGCGCGCCCACGAGCGTGGCGCGCAGGGCGAGCAGGTTTTGCAGATTGATGTGGACGAGGTGCTGTACTTTGAGGCTGCAGACAAATACACGTGCGTGATGCTGGCCAGCGGCGAGAAGCTGCTGCGCACCTCCATTGCGGAACTAGAGGCCGAGCTTGACCCCAGCCTCTTCAAGCGCATCCACCGCAGCACCCTGGTCAACCTGCGCCATGTGCACGCCACCCGGCGGGACGATACTGGCCGCATGTGGGTGCGCATCAAACAGCAGGTGCGCGAACTGCCGGTCAGCCGGGCTTATCACCAGGTGTTTGGCCGCATGTGATCCCTGCGGGTTTGTTGTGGCTTGCTGTGACGTATTAGGGCTTTTCTGACTTGCGCGCCGCACGGGGTTTGCTCTAGTATTGATAGCTGCTCCCGCACTATCCACGGCCTCGCGGGCAGATTTCAATCGGACTGAGCCCATGAATCTCTTCAATACAAGCTACTTGGCGTCGTTTTGGTCGGCACCCATGGTGCAGGTCAATCTGCTGGTGTTTCTGAACCTGGCGGGCGCGCTGGCTCTGGGCATGCTGCTGGGGTATGAGCGCTCTTACCATGGCCGGGCAGCGGGTATGCGCACCTATGGCATTGTGTGCATGGCGTCCTATTTTTGCAGGCTACCCGGCCTAATGGTGGGGCGGTGGCGGCACCCACGTCGGCTTCCCGGTCGACCCCACGCGCGTGGTGCAGGGCATCGTCACCGGCGTGGGCTTTTTGGGCGCCGGTGTCATCATGAAAGAGGGCTTGAACATCAGCGGGCTGACCACAGCAGTCTCCATCTGGGCATCGTCCGCCATTGGCGTGATGGTGGGCATCGGGTTTTATGCGGCGGGCATCTTGCTGACACTGCTGCTGATGAGCCTGATGATGTGGGGCCCCAAGCTGGAGATGCGCTTGCCCTCACGCCGGGCCATGGGGGTGAATCTGATCTTTCTGGACGGCGTGGAGCCGCAAGAGGCCGAACTCAAAAGCACGCTGCGCCAATGGGGCTATATGGTGGCCGAGGGCTCACTCAATATCTCGGCCAATGAACGCCATGTGGTGTGGAATTTTGTGATGGTGGCGCTGATGAGCCACCCCCAGCCCAGCTCGCTGTTTGAGCTATCGCGCCATCTGCGCAAAATTCCGGGTGTGGCGCAACTGCAAATCAGCCATGCGCGCAACTGAAAGCTGCCAACCGGTGGCTTTAGGGTAAGCGCTTTAGCGCATCCACTAGGGCGGGCTTCAGGCGCAGCTTGAGGTCTTCATCCGCGCCCTCCGTCACCTTAAAGTACAGCGCCAGCAAAAACGCCTGCAGGTTGTGCCGCTTGGCCAAGGCCGGGGGTGAGCGGTACACCGCATCCGGCTTCATTCCTTCGGGCATGGCGGCAAACTGGCTCAACCAAGCTTGCCATTGCGCAGTGCTGTGCAGCTTGCGCCGCGCTGCGTAAAGCACCGGTGCGACCAGGCGCTCGGGTTCGCCATACACATAGGCGTGACCATCGTGCGCGGCCAGTTGGGTTCCCAGGGCTTGCAGCAGTTGGTCTAGTTGGTCTTTGCCCACGGCGGGGTTCAGGGCCAACTGCATCATCCAATCGGCGGTGTGCGCCACGCCATGCCGCCAGCCCTGCTGTGCATCCAGGCCACGGTAATCCCGAATACTCTGCAGGTAGCGGCCAGCGCTATCGACCATAGCCTGGCGCTCATCCGGCGTCATCCAGGCAGCGATGCGATCGGCGCGCGTCACCTCGGCCAGCACCAGCGCGGCAAACGGCTTGGCAAAGCCCTCCGCATCCGGGGCCGTAGACAGCAAGCGAGCCTGGAGCTGCAGTGACAAGGCACGCAACGTAGGCGCCGACAACTGCCCAGCGCGCATCCAGGTGGAATAGGCCTCAAAGGCCACACCGTCGCGCAAGTCGGCATCTGGACTGGCCAAACACGGCTGCAGCGCCAGCGCAAATCCTTGGCGCGTGGCCTCCGCCGGTATGGCAAACCGCTCGGCCTTCAGCGCGCGTAAAGACGCGGTACTGCTGCCCGGCGGTGGGCAATCTGCACTGGCCTGTGCCCACCCTGGCGTGCTGGCGCACAACGCCCACAGCATCCCCAGACCGGCCCGACGCAGTGCCAACGCCATGCTGGGGCGGCCCATGTCAGACCACCGCCAACAGCGGCTGCAGCACGCTGGCGCCCAGTTTTTTGGAGCGCTCGCCGCTCCAGCCGGTCGCGGCGTCGGGGTGCTGGGCATTGTCTTTGAAAGGCATCTCAATGGTCAGGGCCAGGCAGCCAAACTGCTGCGCCACCCAGTTGGTGGCCAGCGTGGGGTTGCCCTTGCCGGGCTCGCAGCGGCCGTAGTTGTACTGGTCTTGAAAATCCGGGCAAGTCGCCATCCAGGCGGCTTTGAAGTCTGACTCCAGCCCTGCCTGGCGCTCGGAGTAGGCGGGGTTGCCTTCTGAGCCCACCACAAAGTTATAGGGCAAGCCTTCGTCGCCATGGGCGTCCAGGCACAGGTCTACGCCCACGGCCAGCATCTTTTGGCGCACCAAAAACACTTCGGGCGAGCGCTGCAGGCTGGGCGCTTGCCACTCGCGGTTCAGGTTGGCACCGGCGGCATTGGTGCGCAGATTGCCGCGCGCACCGCCGTCGGGGTTCATATTGGGCACCACATAAAACACGCAGCGCTGCAGCAAGACGCGGCTCACCGAATCATCCGCATCCAGCAAGCGCTCCAAAAAGCCTTCGGCAAACCACTCGGCCATGGTCTCGCCGGGGTGCTGGCGGGCGATCAGCCAGACCTTTTTACGCTCGGCTTCTGGCACCGGGGCCGCTGCATCGGTGATGCGCAGCAGCGACATATCCCGCCCATCCAGCGTGCTGCCCAGGCGCACTTGCGTGACATGGCTGGAGGCGCAGGCCGAGCCCAGCAAGTCCAGATGCTGCTCATAGGAGTAGGGCTCAAAGTAGGCCAGGTAGACGCATTGGGTCTCTGGCGTCAGCCGCGCCGTCATCACTTGGCCATCAAACTGCGTGTCAATGCGAAACCAGTTTTGCCTATCGTGGCTGGCCACCACTTGGTAGCCCTCCCATCCATCGGGATAGGCGCACTGGCCCGCATTCATGAAGCGCACCACCACTGGCACCTGCGCCGCGCCGTGCAGCGCAAAGTGAAACCACTGGGCAAAGTCAGAGGCATTGTCCTTGCGGATGTTGACCTGAATATCGCGCGCATCGGCCACGCTAATCACGTCAACGGCACCGGAATCGAACTGAGAGGAAATAGAGATTTGAGGCATAGCGGCATTGTAGAAGTGGCGGGCTGGGGCGCTCGGGGGGTTTAAGTTTGCCCCCAGCGTGCCGATAATCCGCCATAGCCTTTGCCATGCCGGGGTTTCTCATGAACATTGCCAGAACCACCGCCGTACAAGCCGCCACCAGCGCTGCAGCCAGCGCCACGTCAGACGCCGTCCATATCCTGGTGCTCAAAAAAGCCCTGAACACTCAGGCCGCAGCCGCTGCCACGCTGATACAAGCCCTGCCCCCGGTGCCGCCCCTGGCCAGTGCGGGGAGCTTGGGCACCCGCATCAACACCTTTGCCTGAGCTGCGCGTCTGCGCGTGCTCTGCTCCATAGCGCTGGGCGGGCAGCCCAGCTTCCCGTTTTGCACGCTATCTTGACAAAGCCATTGGTCACGGCAATACTTTCCGACTTCGGAAACTATAGACCCCACACACATGGCCCATCTCACGCTGCCTCTCGTACTACATTACCACCCACTTTCGTCCTATTGCCACAAGGTGCTCATCGCGCTGGATGAGCTGGGAATCGACGCAGAAAAGCGCCTCCTGAATTTGGGCGACCCCGCAGAGCGCGCAGCCTTCCTGGCCCTGTGGCCCACGGGCAAGATGCCCCTGCTGGTGGATGGCGGGCGGCCCGTTCCTGAAACCAGCATCATCATTGAACACCTGCAGCGTCACCATGCCGCTCCCGGCCGCGCGCTGATCCCGCATGACGCTGACGCTGCGCTGCAGGTGCGCTTGTGGGACCGCCTCTTTGACCAGTATGTGATGACACCGATGCAGGCGCTCACCGCCAACTTATTGCGCCCCGAGAATAACCGCGATACGCTCAATGAGGCTCGGGCGCGCGAGGCCTTGTCATCCGCCTATGCCTGGATCGACCAACACCTGGCAGGGCGGACCTGGATCGCCGACGACGCCTTCAGCATGGCCGATTGCGCGGCGGCTCCGGCCCTGTTTTATGCCGTGACCTATGTACCCATTGCGCCGGAGCATGGGCACTTGGCGGGCTACTTTGATCGGCTGATGGAGCGGCCCTCGGTGAAGCGCACCATCGACGGTGCACGGCCCTTCTTCCAATACTACCCAGGGCGGCAGGGCCTGGCGCGTCGCTTCTTCGACCCCGATGGCCACTGAGATGCATACGACACCGGAGGGTGCGCGGCTGGACCGCATGTTCTTCGCACTGGCCGATGTGAACCGGCGCGGCATGCTCAGCCTGCTCAGTCGAGGGCCCGCATCGGTGTCCGAGTTGGCCGAGCCCCTACAAATAGCCTTGCCATCCGCCGTGAAGCACTTGGCGGTGCTGGAGCAAGGGGGCTTCGTGGCCTCGCAAAAATCCGGGCGCGTGCGGACCTATGCGGTCGATCCCGAGGCGTTCCATGCCATGGAGGTTTGGCTTGCCCGGCACAAAACTGTTCTCAACACACAATTCGACAGGCTCGACGCCTATCTGGCCGCGCAGAAAGGCAAAACCAAATGACGAAGCACACGCCCAGCACACACACCGATTTTGTTATCACACGAGAGTTCCCCGCCGAACCCGACGCCGTGTTCCAGGCCTGGGCCGATCCGGAAGTCAAGCGTCTTTGGTCCGACTGCCACCCAGAACACACAACGCAATACCATCTCGACTTTCGGCCGCTGGGTCGCGAGACGCATCAGGTGTTGTACCCCGACCAACGCGTTCAGCAAATTGAGAAGTTCTTCTTTGACATCGTGGTCGGTCGACGCATCGTATTTGCCTACGACATTCGGCTCGACGGCCGGCCGCTCTCGGTATCCCTTGTGACAGTGGAATTCCTCGCCCACCCCGCGGGCACGCGCATGGTGTACACAGAACAACTCAGCTACCTGGATGGCCACGAAGATCGCGCCCAGCGCCTGCGTGGCACCGAGGAAGGTCTGGACTTGCTGGGGCTCATCTTTTCTCGGCGTGGGGAAGCATGAATTTACCTACCCGCCTCCACTGCCGCCCCATTCAAGACGATGACGATCTTGTAGCGCTTACCCTGCTCATCCGCTCTGCCTATGCGCCCCATGCTGCAAGCGGTCTGCGGTACTGGGCAACGCACCAGTCGGTTGAAGACACCGCCAAACGCCTGGCGGCTGGGCATGGCTACGTCGGTGTATTGGACGGCCAGATCGTTGCCACGATCACGCTGCGCGAGTCGGAGCCCGATTCAAAAGTGCCACTCTTGGCGCAGTCAGACACATGGTCGTTCGGCCAGTTTGCGGTGGCACCCATGCACAAGGGCAAGGGCTTGGGTAGACAGCTGCATGACTTTTCCATCGCCACCGCGCCCCAACTGGGTTGCCGCGTCATGGCGCTGCACACCGCACAGCCTGCAACAGCCTTGATCACCATGTACCGATCCTGGGGCTATACGGAGGTCGGCACCTGCGACTGGCGGCCGCATACCAACTATTTGAGCGTGTTGATGTCAAAGGCGCTGTAGGCTCCGGAGTTTGAGCCCGTTTTTGTCGAAGTGGACAAGCATGAAAACCGAATACGATTTTTCCAAAATGAAGTCGCGCAAGAACCCTTACGCGTTCAAGCTAAAGAAGCCAGTGACCCTGCGTCTTTCAGAGGATGTTGTGGACTATTTCAAAGGCATGGCGGAGGAGTCGGGCGTTCCCTATCAGAGCCTGATTAACTTGTACCTGCGTGACTGTCTTGCTAACAGCCGCAAGGTTCAGATTAATTGGCCGCAAACGAATCTATAGATTGCTTGTCTCAGCTATGCGCCTTTTCTTCATCACAGCAGTCGGACTTCTTCCTTTGTGGGTCGCAATAGGGATTGTCGTTTTCTTTTTGATTCGGAGCGGAAGTGAGTCACTTGTGGTTACGCCATGGGCAATAGGATTTGCCATTCCAGCTTGCGCAGTCACCCTCCTAGTTACGTTTTTGGCTCTAAAGGTGACCACATCTATCGAGATCGATCTGTGGCAGATGTTTGTTTGTGCAGTAACGACTGCAGTAGCTGCACTGGCAATGTTGGCGTTGATCATTTGGCTGTATCAATCCAGACAGGAGAGTAGGGAAAACTACATAAAACAGGAGTCAGCCGCTGCAGAGAGTTTCCTGAGAGAGAACAAAGCTGTTCAGCGCGCCAGTGGCCACATAGATGGAATCTCGAGGATTTTCGTCACGTTGCCATCACCTGGATCAGGTTGGTTGCCGCTCAGATACGACTTTTCCATCCAAGGAACCAAACCAGTCAGGGTCGGAGTAATAATTTATCGAAGTGGAACCGCACCAGTTTTTGTGCTGACTGACTTGACTCCGCTGCCTCAAAAAGCACCTTGAAACTAGCGCCCCGTGCAAAGACGGGCGGCGTGGTTTGCAGGCGCAGGCTTCATTCGTAGTCGCCACAAAGCTGGCGTACCCACTACGGCGTTAACGTAGTTGCAAGGAAAACCCAAAATCGTTCGCTCGCGAGGTGAGCCGGAGAACGCAAGCCACGCCGCCCGCCTTACACGAGGCAGCCACAAGCAAGGGATATTTCCAAGCCAAATCGCCCGTTCAAGCCGTGGATAGTGCAGGAGCAGCTCCTAAAACAATAGCAATTAGGGCGACAAGCCAACCGAATCCAAACCCCAGCCGCGATAATCGGGGGATGACTGCTTTCTCCACACTCCCCCTCTCTCCCGCCGCGCTGGCCAACCTCACGCAACTGGGCTACGAGTCCATGACGCCGATCCAGGCGGCCAGCTTGCCGATTGCCCTTGCCGGCCAGGATTTGATTGCCCAGGCCCAAACCGGCAGCGGCAAGACCGCCGCCTTTGCGTTGGCGCTTTTGGCCAAACTCAACCCACGCTGGTTTGCCGTGCAGGCCATGGTGCTATGCCCCACGCGCGAGCTGGCGGACCAGGTAACGGTGGAAATCCGCCGCCTTGCGCGGGCTGAAGAAAATATCAAGGTGGTAACGCTGTGCGGTGGCGTGGCCCTGCGCGGCCAGCGCGCTTCGCTGGAGCATGGCGCCCATGTAGTGGTGGGCACGCCCGGCCGCATCATGGACCACCTGGAGCGCGGCTACCTGACGCTGGAAGGCCTGAATACCCTGGTGCTGGACGAAGCCGATCGCATGCTGGACATGGGCTTTTTTGACGATATCGTGAAGGTGGCCAAGCAGTGCCCGGCCGAGCGCCAGACCCTGCTGTTCTCGGCCACTTACCCAGAAGGAATCGAGAAGCTGGCCAACCAGTTCATGCGCAGCCCGAAGCGCGTAGAAATCGCCGCCCCCAAGGCCGATGAGCTTTTGATAGAGCAGCGCTTTTATGAGGTGACCCACCCCAACCGCCTGCACACCGTGGGCCAACTGCTGCGCCACTTCAGGCCCGTGAGCACGCTGGCGTTTTGCAATACCAAGCAGCAGTGCAAAGATCTGGTAACGCTGCTGCAAGAGGAAGGCTTTTACGCGCTGGCGCTATATGGCGAGCTGGAACAGCGCGAGCGCGACCAGGTGCTGGCCCAGTTTGCCAACCGCAGTTGCTCGGTGCTGGTGGCTACCGATGTGGCCTCCCGCGGGCTGGACATTGCACAGCTTGAGGCGGTCATCAACGTCGACATCACCCCCGACCCCGAAGTGCATGTGCACCGCATTGGCCGCACGGGCCGGGCTGGTGCCACGGGTCTTGCGCTCAGCTTGGTTACCCTGAATGACATGGGTCGCTTGGGCAAGATTGAGGTCTACCAAAACCAACCATCCACCTTTTACCCGCTGGACACGCTGGCCCCGGCCAGCGATGCCCCGCTGCTGCCACCGATGGTGACGGTGCAGATTTTGGGCGGCCGCAAAGAGAAAATTCGCCCCGGCGATGTACTGGGTGCACTGACCAGCGAAGAAGGCGGCCCCGCCTACACGCGTGAACAGATTGGCAAGATTGCGGTCACCGAATACAGCACCTTTGTGGCAGTGGCGCGCGAGATCGGCAAGGCCGCCTGCGCCAAGCTGAATGCGGGCAAGGTCAAGGGCAAGAGTGTGCGGGCGCGGGTGATGACGCTGGCGGATTACACGTAGCGTAGGCGACTGAGCGGCTGGGCGTTCTGCGCAGGTCAAGGAAGAGCCCGAAGGGCGGGGGACACGGAGCAGAGCGCCCTGCCGCTCAGTCGTCGAAGCGCTCCTTGTAAGGCAAATTCCTACATGACTTACAGACCATCGCCGACTTGGTTTTTTTAAACGCGCGGCTAAAGTTCAACCATGCGCGATTTCCCTTAAGTTGCGCAGCGATTTAACCGGAGAAACGCGATGTCCACCACTGCCCTAGCACTCAACCCCTTCAGCCTGATGATGGAGCCCGAATTGGTGTTGCAAACCATGGAGCGCTCGCAGCAACTGCGCGGTCTGCGCCGCCACAAGCTGCGTCCGCTGGACAAGCCGCTGATCCCTTACACCAAGGAAGCCCTGGCCAACCGCGCCGCGTTTGACGCCGCCATTGACGCAGAAGACTTGGAAACCCAGGCCGATAACTTCTTGAACTGAAGTCAGGCTCACGGGTGCACGGTCAGCCGCGCAGAAAAAATTGGACACGATCCGTGGTCCAAGTCGCAATGCCGGTACCAAAGAAGTCGGTGTCCTCCGTCCAGACGGCGCATCCGATGGACATCGCACAAGCCAGTATGGGCCAGTCATCCGCATCACGCATAGCAATCCGTTCAAGCGCTTGCACTTGCAGCCCAACGTAGAGGTCTCTATCAACGCTTTGGACTATCGACTCAAGACTATCCAGAACCTTCATGGCGGCAACGCTCTTCACACCACGTTTTTCCAGCAATGCCGGCAAATACTTTCGGGCATCCGCATAGGCCACGTCAGGGGCAAAAAACTTGACCTTGGCCGCGTGCTCAAAGATGAGATCCCGCACTCTTGTGCCCAACACCGCACGGATCAGGATATTCGCATCAACAACAATCGCTTTGTCGCTCATGCCGCTGCGGCTTTAGATTTTTTGCGTGGGCTGGCGGCTTGTCGCCGCACCGCCTTGAAATCGGCGACTACGGCCTCAACGTCCACGCCCTGCGCAGCAAGCAACTTGTCCAACGCTTTGCTCGCCTTCTTCAATGCCGCAACATCTGCCTCCGCCTTGCCATGCGTAGGAATGAAGTAACCCACAGTTTGCCCGTGGCGCGTGACAGCCACGGGTGTGCTGGATGCGATGTACTCTGCTAAGCCGGTGCGAAATTCTCGAATTCCTACTTTTGCTGTTTCCATCATGCGTGCCCCAGTTCAATTGCGAATCAATGTGTACACAATTTTACCGCACCTGACGTGAATCAGGTCGCTTATCTTCATCGCTAAAAACCCCTGCTTTGCGACGTAACATCAGGGCATGCAAGCCCTTTACCGCTCCTTTGACACCCAGGCGCAAGTCGACGCCGAATACAACCCCAGCCTAGCGCTCGCCCCCGGCGACTCGCCCGGTGCGCACTTCGCGGCCCAAGCCGAGGCGGCCCGCGCCAATATCCCCTGCAGCCTGAATGTGCCCTACGGCCCCACGCGGGCCGAGACGCTGGACATCTTCCCTGCAGTCCAAGCGAATGCGCCCGTGTTTGTGTTCATCCACGGCGGCTACTGGCGCTCTCTGTCTAGCAAAGATTTCAGCGGTGTGGCGCTGGGCCTGCAGCGCCGTGGCATCACCACGGTGGTGGTGGACTACGCGCTCTGCCCCTTTGTGACTATTGACGAGATCACCCGCCAAGTGCGTGCAGCCACGGCCTGGGTGCTGCGCAACATTGCCCAGTACGGCGGCGACCCGGCGCGGGTATCCGTAGGCGGCCACTCGGCGGGCGGGCACCTCACGGCCATGTGCTTGCAGACCGAATGGGCGCGCGACTACGGCCTGCCCCAAGACCCGTTTGCTGCCGCTATTTGTTTTAGCGGATTGTTTGATTTAACCCCGCTGCGCTACAGCTACTTGCAGCCGATGATTCAACTGGACGATGGCGTGATCCGGCGCAATTCACCCGCATTTGCGGTGCGGCCCTGCGCCACACCGTTGTGGATCACCTGGGGCAGCGCAGAGAGCCACGAGTTCGCCCGCCAATCGTTCACTTACCATGCGGCCTGGCGGGCTGCGGGCAACACCGCTTTGCTAGAGGCGCAGCCCGGAGCCAACCACTTTTCTGTCATCCACGGTCTTGAAAACCCCCACAGCGCGGTGTGCAACTGGCTGGCTAAAACACTGCAATCTGCTCCATGAAATTCAAAGTATCCCAAACCCTGGCCAGTCTGTGCCTAGGGGCCGCACTGATCAGCGCCACAGCAGCATTCGCCGCAAGCGTGACAACCAAAAAGGCAAGTGCACCGACGCCCGCACCCACCAGCGCGCAACGCCCCAAGCTGGTCGTATTCATCGCCATAGACGGCCTGCCCCAGCGCCAGGTACTGAACTACCGCGACCAACTGGCACCCGATGGTTTTGCACGCTTTTTAGAGCGCGGCACTTGGTTTGCCAATGCCCACTACGCGCACGGCTTCACCATCACCTGCCCCGGCCACGCCACCATGCTCAGCGGGGCTTACCCGCACCGCTCCGGTATCATTGGCAATGACTGGCGCGATGCCCAAACCGGCTTGTCTGAATACTGCGCAGGGGATACCTCGGCCACCTACATCGGCCACACAACGCGTCCGCTGGATGGCACCAGCCCCAAAAATCTGAAGGTAGAAACGGTGGGCGATATGCTGCGCCGCGCCAACCCGCAGTCCAAGGTGATTGGCATCTCGGCCAAAGACCGGGGTGCCATCATGCCCGCCGGTAAAACAGGCACCGCTTACATCTACATGCAAAGCAGCGGCCAGTTTGCATCGACCACCTACTACATGAAAGAGCACCCGGCTTGGGTGAATGCGTTCAATGCCAAGCGCCCTGCGGACCGCTACTTCAAAGCCGAGTGGAAAGCGCTCTTGCCCGAGGCGGCTTATGCGCGCTCCTTGCCCGACAACCAGGTGTGGTTTGGCCCGGCCGGTGGCGCATTGCCCATGCGCTATGGCGCGCTGGAGGACACGGCACCCGGCCTGAACTTCTACAGTTCGCTGATACGCGGCCCCTATGCCGACGCGCTGACGCTAGAGTTTGCCCGCGCGGCCCTGCAGGGGGAAGGCCTGGGCCAAGGCAAGGTGCCAGACCTGCTGGCCGTGAGCTTGTCGGGCCATGACTATGTGAACCACGCCTTCAGCGCCGAGTCGCGCCTTTCACACGACCATGTGTTGCAACTTGACTTGCTGCTGCAAAGTTTCTTCGCGGACCTGGACGCGCGCATTGGCAAAGACAACTACGTGGTGGCCCTGACTGCCGACCACGGCTTTATGCCCGCCGTGGGCTATAGCGCGCAGCAGGGCGTGCCCACCGGCAATATCGACAGCCGCCAAGCGCTGGCCAATATCAACCTCGGCCTGCAAAGCCAGTTTGGACCGGGCACCTGGGTGACGGGCTACTCGGGGTCATCGCTACTGCTGAACAAAGCCTTGATCGCCCAGCGTGGTGCAGATGCCGCAGCGCTGGCAGAGGCCACCCGCAACCTGCTGCTGGCCCAGCCCGGCTTTGCCGTGGCCTACACGCGCCAAGAGCTGCAAAGCGGCAGCCGCGCGGGTGCACCCTACTTTGATGCGCTGGAAAAAGCCTGGCACCCCACGGTCTCGGGGGATGTGCAATACGCCATCAAGCCGCATTGGGGTTGGGGCTCGCGTGGCACGGGGGCCATCCATGGCTCGCCGTATGAGTTTGACAGCCATGTGCCCATCTTGCTCTACGGGCCGGCGTGGATAGGGAAAGGGCGCATTGACAAGCCGGTGGAAGTGGTCGACATTGCGCCCACCTTGGCCGCCTTGTTGGGCATAGCGCCGCCGCCCACCTCGGAAGGCCACGTACTGCCGTTTGCACCACTCGCCAAGCCTTAAAACGCGACTCACTTTTACGCGGCCCACTTTTACGCAGCCCACTTTAGCCACCGCCCCTATGTCCACCACCAGCGTCACACCACCTGCACAGCCCTACCGCGACCGAAAACGCTACGCGTGGATCTTGTCGCTGCTGGTGCCCATGTCGGTCGGCTTTGGCCCGCTCTTGATGGTGGCGCTGGATGACGCGCGGGCCCTGTGGATACCGGCCATCTTCTTCTACCTGATGGCCCCGCTGCTGGACTGGCTGCTGGGCGAAGACCAGAGCAACCCGCCTGAAAGCGCCGTGCCCGCGCTGGACGCGGACCGCTACTACCGCACCATCACCTTCCTGCTGGTGCCGCTGTTGTGGTCAGCCTTCATCTTTGGCGCGTGGTTTGTGGCGCGCTATGACTTGCCCTGGCATGGCGTGCTGGCCATGGTCATCATCACCGGATCGGTGGGCGGTTTTTGCATCAACCTGGGCCATGAGCTGGGCCACAAAAACACCCCGCTAGAGCGATGGCTGGCCAAGCTGGTGCTGGCACCCAGCGCCTACGGCCACTTTTACACCGAACACAACCGCGGCCACCACCGCGATGTAGCCACACCGGCCGACCCGGCCTCATCCCGCATGGGCGAGTCGATTTACGCGTTTGTGTTGCGCGAGATGCCGGGCGCATTCAAGCGCGCCTGGACACTGGAGGCCGACCGCCTGCAGCGCGAAGGCAAATCGGTTTGGTCGCTGCACAACGACATCTTGCAGCCTGCGCTGATTACGATGGCGCTGTGGAGCGGCCTGGTGCTGTGGCTGGGCATCTCTATCTTGCCGTTTATTCTGGTGGCGTCGTTTTGGGCGAATTTTCAGCTGACATCGGCCAACTACATCGAGCACTACGGCCTGCTACGCCAGGAGCGCGCGCCCGGCAAGTTTGAAACCTGCAAGCCCCACCACTCCTGGAACAGCAACCACATATTTTCCAACTGGGCGCTGTTCCATTTGCAACGCCATTCCGATCACCACGCCCACCCGCTGCGGCGTTATCAGTCGTTGCGGCATTTTGACAATCTACCGAGCCTGCCCAGTGGTTACTTCGGTATGTTCAGCATCGCCTACATACCGCCGCTGTGGCGCTACGTGATGGACGAGCGCCTGCTGGCCGTGGTGGGGCGCGATGCGAGCCGCATCAACCCGGACCCGAAGCAGCGCGACGCGCTGATTGCGAAATACGGCTTGCTACAGAATTAGTAGCTGCTCCCGCACTATCCACGGTCTGAATGGCTGATTTGGCACTCAAATCCACTACTGTCCGGTAAATTTTGACTAATTTTCAGAACAGTTCAACCTGTGACTTCAGCTCTTCAAAACTCTCATCGTTGAGCGCGTTGTCCACCATCTGCGCCAAGGTGATCTTCTCGAACATGTTG
>NKIK01000028.1 GCA_002256115.1 Burkholderiales bacterium PBB3 | reverse complement strand
CAGTTGCCACTGACTGATCGCTGGAAGGCGTTCCTGGACTACGTGGTGGCGAAAATTACCCGCCCTTTGCTTCCGTGGAGTCGCCCCATTCAGCTCATGAGGGCAGGGTAACTGCCGGATTTAGGATCAATAGAGAAATAGCACTGGCAGCAGTGGTACGTTGCTGAATTGGCAACAATAGGTGTTTTGAATGCCGGGTTCAGAAACCTATGGGATTTGGGCTTGCCACTATTCGCCCTGCGGGCGTGGGTGGCAAAGTGTTCTGCGCAGGTCAAGGAGGAGACCGCACAGCGGGCGGGGGACACGGAGCAGAGCGCTTTGCCGCCCACGCCCGCCTAGCAGGCGTAAACGGTAGTCAAGGCATTCGCTATCACCAGTTGCACCGACATATCCGCTTCGTACACGCCCACGTTGCGCTTGAGTTCGGTGTCAAACAGGCTACGCGCCATATGCGGCTCCAGGCGGCGGCCATTGAGGCAAATGCTGGGTTTGGCCCCGTTGCGAACGGCCTGGTTGTGCGCTTCGAGCGCCCCCTCCATCGCCCCGACCAAAAAGTAGTTGATGTAGTTCTCGCCTTGCTTTTTGTCGGACTTCTCCAATGCGCGCATTTCGCGCAGCGTCATGGCTGATGCAGCATTGCAGGCCAAGCCAAGGGCCAAAGCGGCTGCGGCGGCACGCAGCAAATTCCAAGTGAAATGGGAGCGATGAATATGGGGCATGGGCGTTAGTCTCTTCAACGCCGCCATTCTTACGCCGTTGGCCCAACTGCGCTGGCCCCGTGCGATTAACCCAAGTGAATTACTTGAGTCGCATCTCGGCCGCGCGGGCGTGGGCCTGCAGGCCCTCGCCATGCGCCAGCACGCTGGCGATCTGGCCCAGCGTCTGCGCGCCCTGCTCGCTCACCTCAATCAGGCTGCTGCGCTTCTGAAAATCGTACACGCCCAGCGGGCTGCTGAAGCGGGCCGTGCCGCTGGTGGGTAGCACATGGTTGGGGCCTGCGCAGTAGTCGCCCAGGGATTCGCTGGTGAACGCCCCCAGGAAGATGGCGCCTGCGTGTTTAAGCAGCGGCTCCCAGCGGTGGGGGTCTTGGCTGGACACTTCCAAATGCTCGGGCGCAATGCGGTTGCTGATCTCACAGGCCTCTTCCATGCTGCGGGTCAGAATCAGCGCGCCGCGGTCAGTCAGGCTTTTGGCGATGATTTCAGCGCGTGGCATCTCTGGCAGCAGGCGATCAATCGAAGCTTGCACTTGGGCGATGTAGGCTGCATCCGGGCACAACAAAATGCTCTGCGCCAACTCGTCGTGCTCGGCCTGGCTGAACAAATCCATGGCCACCCAATCGGGCGGCGTGCTGCCGTCGGCCAGCACCAGGATCTCACTGGGGCCGGCAATCATGTCGATGCCCACCGTGCCAAACACGCGGCGCTTGGCAGCGGCCACATAGGCGTTGCCGGGGCCGGTGATCTTGTGCACGGCGGGGATGCTTTGCGTGCCATAGGCCAGCGCGGCCACGGCCTGCGCACCGCCGATGGTGAAGGCGCGGGTGACGCCGGCCACATAGGCGGCGGCCAGCACCATGGCGTTTTTCTCACCGCGCGGGGTGGGCACCACCATGATGATTTCTCCCACACCGGCCACGTGGGCGGGGATGGCGTTCATCAACACCGAAGAGGGGTAGGTGGCCTTGCCGCCGGGCACATAGATGCCAACGCGCTCCAATGGGGTGACTTTTTGGCCCAACAGCGTGCCATCCGCGTCACGGTAGCTCCAGCTTTCGCCGGAGGCTTTCTTCTGTGCTTCGTGGTAGCTGCGCACGCGTTTTGCGGCAGCTTCCAGAGCGGTGCGTTGCTGTGCGGGAATGCTATCGAATGCGGCTTTGAGTTCGGCCTGAGTTAGTTCCAGTTCGGCCACCGTGGTGGCTCGCACCTGGTCCCAACGGGCGGTGTACTCCAACACGGCTGCATCGCCACGCGCTTGCACGTCTTGCAGAATGGCCGCAACGCTGGACTCAATAGAAGCGTCCGTATCCTCAGCCCAATGCAGGCGGGCTTTGAATTCAGACTCAAATAGGCCGCTGACCGTGGATAAATGTGCGGGAGAAGCTACCAATTTCATAGCAAGGCCAATATTAGGTCTGCGCAGTGGTTGCCTGCGCGAAGGCGTCAATGATGCGGCGCAAAGGCTCGCGTTTCAGTTTGAGTGCCGCCTGGTTCACCACCAGACGCGAGCTAATCTCCATGATCTGCTCCACCTCAATCAGATTATTGGCCCGCAGCGTGTTGCCGGTAGACACCAAATCGACAATGGCGTCGGCCATGCCCACCAGCGGTGCCAGCTCCATGCTGCCGTAGAGTTTGATCAGGTCCACGTGCACGCCCTTGGTGGCGAAGAAGTCGCGGGCAATGGCCACATACTTGGTCGCCACCTTCAGGCGCGAGCCCTGCTTGACGGCCGAGGCATAGTCGAAGTCCGCCCGCACGGCCACGCTAATGCGGCATTTGGCGATCTGCAAATCCAGTGGCTGGTAAAGGCCCTGGCTGCCGTGTTCCAGCAGCGTGTCCTTGCCGGTAATGCCCAAATCGGCACCGCCGTATTGCACGTAGGTCGGCACATCGGTAGCCCGCACCACCAACACCCGCACGTCGGGCAAGTTGGTATCGAGAATCAGCTTGCGCGACTTCTCAGGATCGTCCAGCACCTCGATGCCCGCTGCCTTCAGGAGCGGCAGGGTTTCCTCAAAGATGCGGCCTTTGGAGAGTGCGAGGGTGATCATGACTTGAGCGCCGCCGGGCCGCCCCAAGGCGCGAAGGCCCCCTCGGGGGGCAGCGCAGTACACGCAGTGACAAGCGTGGGGGCCATCATTTGACGCGCTCAATATCGGCACCGATGCCGCGCAGTTTTGCTTCCATCTGGTCGTAGCCACGGTCCAGGTGGTAGATGCGATCCACCACGGTTTCGCCCTCGGCCACCAAGCCAGCGATCACCAGGCTGGCAGATGCGCGCAGATCAGTCGCCATCACGGTCGCGCCCGACAGGCGCTCGACGCCTTCGATGACAGAAATCTTGCCGTCGATCTGGATGTTGGCACCCAGGCGCACCAGCTCATTGACGTGCATGAAACGGTTTTCAAAAATCGTCTCAGTCACCTTGCTGTGCCCGCGCGAGATGCAATTGAGCGCCATGAACTGGGCCTGCATGTCGGTCGGGAAGCCGGGGTATTCGGTGGTGCGAAAGCTCTGGGCTTTCAGGCGACCGCTGGACTGCACGCGAATGCCGCCCTCCACGGCCGTCACCGTCGCACCCGCTTCGCGCAGTTTTTCAATCACGGCATCCAGATGGTCAGCACGGCCGTGCTTGAGCACGACATCACCACCGGTGGCGGCCACCGCGCACAAGAAGGTGCCCGCTTCAATGCGGTCCGCCACCACCTGGTGGTTGGCGCCGTACAGGGCTTCGACGCCCTGAATGCGGATGCGGCTGGAGCCGTGGCCTTCGATCTTGGCGCCCATCTTGATCAGCATCTCGGCCAAATCAGGAATCTCGGGCTCTTGGGCCGCGTTTTCCAAAATCGTTTCGCCGTCGGCCAGCGCTGCGGCCATCAAGAAATTCTCGGTGCCGGTCACGGTCACCATGTCGGTGGTGATGCGCGCGCCCTTCAGGCGCTTCAACCCCGTAGCCAGCTTAGCCACCATATAGCCGTGTTCCACCACGATGTCCGCACCCATGGCCGCCAGGCCTTTCAAGTGCTGATCCACCGGGCGCGAGCCGATGGCGCAGCCGCCGGGCAAGGACACCTTGGCATGGCCAAAGCGCGCCAGAAGAGGGCCCAGCGCCAGCACGGAGGCGCGCATGGTTTTCACCAGCTCGTAAGGGGCTTCGGGGTTGTTCAAAGTACCGGCGTTGACCAAGACGGTTCCGTCCGCCTGCTGGTCCACTTGCACGCCCATATTGCGAATCAGCTTGAGCATCGTGGACACGTCTTGCAGACGCGGCACATTGCGCAACGTGACCGGTTCGGCGCTCAGCAGCGTAGCGCACAGCTCGGGCAAGGCCGCGTTCTTGGCGCCGGATATCAGCACTTCGCCATTGAGGGTGCGGCCGCCGCGAATGAGTAATTGGTCCATGGTTTTCCTGGGAACGGGAGTGTCGGGTATCGGATTGACTGGGTTCAGGCAGCTTTGGCTGCCCATTCTGCCGGTGTGAAAGTCTTCATCGAGAGCGCATGCACCTCGTCGGTTTGCATGCGGCTGCCCAGCGTGGCATACACCTGCTGGTGGCGCTGAATCAGGCGCTTGCCTTCAAAGGCGCTGGACACAATGGTGGCATACCAGTGGCGGCCATCGCCTTCCAGATCGCATTGCTGGCAGGGCAAACCTGCGGTGATGAGGGCCTGGAGTTGTTCTGCGGTCATGGTGATACGTTCAAAAAATTAGCTACGGATTTTGTAGCCGATACGCAGCAGATGCAGCGCGATACCGCTGACCACAGCCAGCGTAGCGCCGACCACACTCAGGCTCAACCAGGGCGATACATCGCTAACACCGAAGAAGCCAAAGCGGAATCCATCGATCATGTAGAAGAAGGGATTGAAGTGGCTGACACCCTGCCAAAACGCGGGCAAAGAATGGATGGAATAGAACACACCACTCAAGAAAGTCATGGGCATCACGACGAAGTTCTGGAAGGCCGCCAACTGATCAAATTTTTCTGCCCACAGGCCTGCAATCAAACCCAATGTGCCCATCAGGGCCGCGCCCATCATCGCAAACACCACGATCCAGACGGGCGCCACAAAGCTCATGCCGGTAAAGGGTGCCGAGACCACGAATACACCAAAGCCGACGACCAGGCCGCGCACCACCGACGCGCCCACATAGGCCACAAACCAGTGCAGGTAGGACAAAGGCGTCAGCAGCAAGAACACCAGATTACCCATCACCTTGCTCATGATCAGCGAGGAAGAACTGTTGGCAAAGGCGTTTTGCAACAGGCTCATCATGGCCAGCCCCGGTACCAGGAATGCGGTGT
The DNA here is from genome assembly GCA_002256115.1 of Burkholderiales bacterium PBB3. Classification (GTDB taxonomy): domain Bacteria; phylum Pseudomonadota; class Gammaproteobacteria; order Burkholderiales; family Burkholderiaceae_C; genus Allorhodoferax. The sequence continues at coordinate 56,492 of NKIK01000028.1, read as the reverse complement.
AGCTGACGGTGTCGTAGACCTTCACGTGCGACTCCAGCGCGTGGCCAAAGATCAACAGATACAGCATCGCGGTCAGCACCGGCCCGGCGATGGTCTGAAACGCGACTTTCCAGAAGCGCCAAATTTCTTTGTAGAGCAGTGTTTGCCAGCCGTTCATTTCGACGCACCTCCCACGCTGTGCACAGAATCCTTGTGCTGCGTCATCACGTCCAGGAACACGTCTTCCAAATCGGCCTTGCGAATTTCTACGTCATGGGCCAGCAGGCCGGCTTCGCGCACGGCGGCCAGGTATTTTTCTACTTCCAGCGCGTCATGCGCCGGGAACTGCACCACGCGCCCGGTGACGCGCGCGCCCTGCGCCAACGCGGTAGGCAGTTCGCCATCAATCTTAAAGCGCAGCACATTGCTGGACGCGGCTTTCAGTAGTTCGCTGGTTTTGTCCAGCGCCACGATACGACCAGTCTTCAGCATGGCAATACGGCCGCACAGGGCTTCCGCTTCTTCGAGGTAATGGGTAGTGAGCAGGACGGTATGGCCCTGCTTGTTCAACTTGGCGATGAAGGCCCACAGCGTTTGGCGCAATTCGACATCCACACCGGCGGTGGGCTCGTCCAGCACGATGACAGGGGGCTTGTGCACCAGCGCTTGCGCCACCAGCACGCGACGCTTCATGCCGCCGGAGAGCTGGCGCATATTGGCTTCCGCCTTGTCGGTGAGGCCCAGGCTGTCCAGCAACTCATCAATCCAGGCATCGTTATTTTTAACACCGAAGTAACCGGACTGGATACGCAGCATTTCGCGCACATTGAAAAAGGGGTCGAATACCAGCTCTTGCGGCACCACGCCGAGCTTGCGGCGGGCATCGGCAAAGTCACGCTGCACGTCGCTGCCCAGCACGCTGACGGCGCCACCGGTGGGGCGCGTTAGGCCGGCCAGGACGCTGATCATGGTGGTCTTGCCCGCGCCATTGGGACCTAGCAAGCCGAAGAATTCGCCCTCTTTGATATCCAGACTGACGCCATCGAGCGCCAAAAAGGTAGAGCCCTTGGGGCCCTTGCTAGAGGAATAGGCTTTGGAAACGGATTGGAACGAGATAGCGGTCATGGAATACCGCTATTTTATGCGGCCACACAGGGTCAGACTTACAGGCGATCAGGCGCTGTGCAGCAAGCCTTCAATGCCATACAAGGTGGCCAGCGCCAGAAGTTGCCGAGGCAGGCCTTGCACGGCGACGGTTTTACCGGCTGCCAGGCATTGCCGCTGGAATTGCAGCAGCACGGCCAAGGCAGACGAGTCAAACTTCTGCAACGGCTCTGCGTTGAGCGCGACAACCGCGCCCTCAGACGCGATTCCCTTGGTCAGTTGCTCCAGGCAGGCGTTGGCCTGCACATGGGTCAACTCGGGAGGAAGATTCAACACATCAGGCCTTTTTAGCGTTGGCCTTATTGCGATCGGTCAGCGTCGTGATCAGGCCGTCCAGCCCTTTGGCATTGATCTCTTGGGCAAACTGGGTCTTGTAGGTTTCCACCAACCAGACACCCAACACATTGATGTTGTAAATCTTCCAACCTGCGCCTTGGCCTGGGGTTTTCTCCAGGCGATAGTCCAACTGAATGGCATCGCCCTTGCCTTTGATCTCCGTGCGGACCATCACTTCTTTATCTTCCGGTGCGATGCGCAAAGGCTTGATAACGATGGATTGATCAGTCACCTGACCCAAAGCACCCGCGTAGCTGCGAACCAAAAGAATCTTGAACTCGTCTTGCAAACGCTTTTGCTGCTCAGGTGTCGCCTGACGCCAGGCGGGGCCGACGGCTGATGCCGTCATGCGCTGAAAGTTCACATTGGGCATGACACGCGTGTCCACCAGCGCAATCACTTTGGCCAGATCGCCCGAACGCACCGATTTGTCGGCCTTCACGCTATCCAGTACCTCGACTGAAATACGTTTGATCAAAGCATCGGGGGTTTCTTCCTGCGCATAGGCAAACTGCCCTGCCAGCAAACTGCCCGCCACCATCACAAAGGCCAGAGACTGGCGCAAGAAGCTACGTTTCATAAAAACCCCATTCCTACTATTTAAACAACCTTATCCACTAACGCCCCAAGAACACGCCGCGCTGACAGCACGGCTAAGTCACTTTGCGGGCGGCGGAGCTTCCTCTTCCTCGGGAGGGTTCCCGTCATAAAACTGGTTACGCTGGCGCTGCAAATAAGCGTCACGAAAGAAACTGTATTTGTCTAGTGCAGCCCCATCGACGACTTTGCTGGCTTGCAACAAGTTGCTTCGGATGTTGACAACGTTCAGTCCAGTCAACACCGTGCGCACGTTCTCGTCCTGCACATGACTCGTTAAATTGCCCTGCATATCGATCGGCAAGGCCGCCACTTCGCGCAAAGTGGATGAACCCAACAGCGGAAGAACAACGTAAGGGCCGGGCTTCACACCCCAGCGCCCCAAGGTCAATCCAAAGTTGGCGGGGTGGCGTTCCAGTTCCAGGTTGCTCGCGACATCGACAACACCCAGCAAGCCCACGGTGGTGTTGATCACCACCCGTCCAATGCTCTCCCCTGCATGCTTGGGGCGGCCTTGCAAGGCATTGTTCACAGCCGACCAGACATCATCCAAGTTATTGAAAAAATTACCCACTCCGGTGCGCACCCAGTTGGGGGTCGCCTGGCGGTAGATCGTGGCAACCGGCTGGAGCAACACCGTATCGACAGCGTCATTGAATCCAAAAACACTGCGGTTGAGCGCCTCCATGGGATCACGGCGATCGGGGTTTGCAACGGTGGCACACGCCTGCAGCAACACCAGCACGGCCAGTGCACTCCATCGGCCCAGGCTGCGCAAACTAAATGATGGGCTGAACATAGCCTTCACGCCTTTCATTTCTTGGCTTTGTCCGGCCCGCTGGCGTCTGCCGCCTGGCTGTACAGAAACTGGCTAATCAAATTCTCAAGTACCACCGCCGATTGGGTCGCACTGACGGTATCGCCTGCTGCCAGATTGACGCTGTCTGCACCAGCCTCAATCCCGATGTATTGCTCGCCCAACAAACCGCTGGTCAAAATTTTCAGTGAGCTGTCCTTGGGGAATGCATAGCGGCTCTCCATGGCCAAAATCACTTTGGCCTGAAAGGTCTTGTCGTCAAAAGTGATGCCATCGACGCGCCCCACCACCACGCCGCCGCTGCGCACGGCAGCCTTGGCTTTCAGGCCGCCAATATTGTCAAATTTGGCAGACACGCTATAGGTTTTCTGAAAATTCAGCGACAGCAAATTAGCTGCCTGAAGTGCCAGAAACAAGATGGCTACGCCACCCAGCAAGACGAAAAGACCAACCCACACATCATTCTTTGAGCGTTGCACGACACTCTCCTTAAATAGTAAACATCATGGCGGTCAGGATGAAATCCAGACCCAACACCGTCAGCGAAGCTACCACCACGGTGCGGGTGGTGGCGCTGGCCACCCCCTCCGGTGTGGGCTGCGCCTCAAAACCCTGGAATAGCGCTACAAAGGTAACGGCCACGCCGAAAATTACGCTCTTAACAACGCCGTTGCCTACGTCTTTCCAGACATCAACGCCGCCCTGAATCTGGCTCCAAAACGAACCGGCGTCTACCCCGATCATCACCACACCCACGGCCCAGCCACCGATGACGCCCATGGCACTAAATACAGCGGCCAGTAAAGGCATGGCGATTACACCGGCCCAGAAACGGGGGGCCAGCACGCGTTGCACCGGGTCCACGGCCATCATTTCCATCACGCTGATCTGTTCACCGGCCTTCATCAATCCGATTTCGGCTGTCAGTGAGGTGCCCGCCCGACCCGCAAATAGCAAGGCAGTAACCACCGGCCCCAGTTCACGCACCATACTGAGTGTCACCAAAAGGCCCAGCGCTTCGGAAGACCCATAACGCTGCAAGGTGTAGTAACCCTGCAAACCGAAGACGAAGCCGACAAACAAGCCGGACACTGCGATGATGGACAAAGAATAATTGCCCAAGAAGTGAATCTGATCACGTACGAGGCCAAAGCGTTTGATGCTCGAACCCAAAGAGGCGACCAAACGCAAGAAAAGGCGTGCGGCAAAACCCACGTTGGCCAAAAACTGGCGCGTGGAGAAACCCAGCTCGGAAGGACGCAGTCCATTCATCGTGATGCTCCTGCCTGTAAGGCACCTGCGGACTGAGCCAGGCCGAAGTCTTCGCCGACCTGGGCTCCGGGGTAATGGAAAGTGACTGGACCGTCCGACAGCGCATTGACATACTGGTACACCAGCGGGTCTGCACTACGGCGCACTTCTTCGGGTGTGCCCTGGGTCGCAATCTGACCATTGGCCAAAATAATGATGTGATCTGCAATAGCAAAAGTTTGCTCAAGCTCATGCGACACAAAAATACTCGTCAGCCCCATGGTGTCATTGAGCTGGCGTATCAAGTGCGCAGCGGTACCCAGCGATATGGGATCGAGCCCCGAGAAAGGCTCGTCATACATGACCAGTTCCGGGTCCAGTGCAATCGCACGGGCCAGTGCCACACGCCGCGCCATACCGCCAGAGACTTCGCTGGGCATCAAATCTCGGGCACCACGCAGGCCCACAGCGTTAAGTTTCATCAAAACCACATCGCGGATCAGAGACTCTGGCAGATTGGTGTGCTCGCGCAGTGGGAATGCAACATTGTCAAAAACGCTCAAATCGGCAAACAAGGCACCAAACTGGAACAGCATACCCATGCGCCGACGCGCGCGGTACAACTGGACTTGGTCCATTTGGGTGACATCTTGGCCGTCGAACAGCATCTGGCCCGATTGCGCCCGGTTTTGACCACCAATGAGACGCAAGATGGTGGTCTTGCCGCCACCAGAGGCCCCCATTAACGCAGTGACTTTGCCCCGTGGTACCGTGAGCGAAACGTCCTTCAATATGATGCGCTCCCCGTACCCAAAAGTCAGGTTACGAAGTTCAACGAAGGAGTTTGCGGGTATTGACGCCATAAATGAGAATGCCGGACTGCCCCGGCGCGCCAATGATAAGGGATTCAGGTAAACCCTGATTCCCCACTGTCATTTTTTACACTAATCAACGCGGCAGCTCGCTGGAACCCATCAAAAACTCGTCGATGGAACGGGCAGCTTGGCGGCCTTCGCGAATGGCCCAGACCACCAGGCTCTGGCCACGGCGCATGTCACCCGCCGCAAACACTTTGGGCACATTGGTGGCATAGCCGCCAGTGAATTCGGTCGTAGCCTTGGCGTTGCCGCGGGCATCTTTGTCCACGCCAAACACATCCAGAATGATCGCCACGGGGTTCACGAAGCCCATGGCCAGCAACACCAAATCTGCTTTAAGCACCTTTTCGGTGCCTGCAACGTCCACCAACTTACCGTCCTTGAATTCAACCTGGACAGTCTTCAGGCCTGTGACTTTGCCTTTTTCGCCCACGAATTCCTTGGTGGAGATTGAGAAAACGCGCTCGCAACCCTCCTCATGGCTGGAGCTGGTGCGCAGCTTCAGCGGCCAGTAGGGCCAAGTCATTGGGCGGTTTTCTTCCACTGGGGGTTCGGGCATCACCTCGAACTGGGTCACGCTGGCCGCGCCGTGGCGGTTGCTGGTGCCTACGCAGTCAGAGCCGGTGTCACCACCGCCAATGACGATGACATGCTTGCCCTCGGCGCGGAGTTGGCCCTTGAGCTTGTCGCCCGCGTTCACCTTGTTTTGCTGGGGCAAGAATTCCATGGCGAAGTGGATGCCATCCAGATCGCGGCCAGGCACCGGCAGATCACGCGATTGTTCAGAGCCGCCTGTGAGCAGCACGGCGTCAAAGTCTTTTTGCAACTGCGCAGCACTGATAGTTTCTTTCGCCCAATTGGTGACTTTGGTGTCCTTGGGCATCTCACCAATCAGCACGCTGGTGCGGATGGTCACGCCCTCGGCCACCAGTTGCTCGGCACGGCGGTCGATGTGCGTCTTTTCCATCTTGAAATCAGGGATGCCGTAACGCAGCAGGCCGCCAATGCGGTCGTTCTTTTCGAACAGGGTCACGTCGTGGCCGACACGTGCCAGCTGCTGTGCAGCGGCCATACCGGCAGGGCCGGAGCCGACCACGGCGACCTTTTTGCCCGTCTTGACCAGCGACGGCTGGGGCTTGACCCAGCCTTCATGCCAGGCACGGTCGATGATGGCGTGCTCAATGGACTTGATGCCCACCGCTTCGTCGTTCACATTCAGCGTGCAAGCAGCTTCGCAGGGCGCGGGGCAGATGCGGCCGGTGAACTCTGGGAAATTGTTGGTGCTGTGCAGGGTGTCAATGGCCTGCTTCCAATCGCCCCGGTACACCAGGTCATTGAAATCCGGAATGATGTTGTTGACCGGGCAGCCGTTATTGCAAAACGGCGTGCCGCAGTCCATGCATCGGGCCGCTTGTTTGTTAGCCTGCGCATCGTCCAGACCGATCACAAACTCTTTGTAGTTCTTCAGGCGATCGGCCACGGGCTTGTAGCCCTCTTCGATACGCTCAATCTCCATGAAACCGGTGACTTTTCCCATTTTCTTTTCCTTAGCTGAGCAGGCTCTTGGCGCTGCGGTCAAAACTCACTGTGCTGACAGGCCGCTGAACTTACTTGGCAGCGACAGCATCCTTTTTCGTGCTCGCTATCTTTTTAGGAGCTGCTCCCGCACTATCCACGGCCTGCAAGGCAGTTTTCTTGGCATGAATCTCACCCAGGGCACGCTTGTACTCCAGCGGGAAGACCTTGACGAACTTGGCGCGCGCAGTGTCCCACTGGTCCAGCAGATCGCGGGCGCGCTTGCTGCCGGTCCAGCGGTTGTGCTCTTCCAGCAATTTTTTCAATTGCGCTTCGTCACTCTGGCCGCGGTGCCACAGGCTGGCGTCCATGCTGTCAGCCTGCTCTTTGGCGGTCAGCACTTTTTCCATCGACACCATGCTGGTGTTGCAGCGGCTGGCAAATTGCCCGTCTTCGTCGTACACATAGGCGATACCACCGCTCATACCGGCCGCAAAGTTACGCCCGGTTTTGCCGAGTACGGCCACCGTGCCGCCAGTCATGTATTCGCAACCGTGGTCGCCCGTGCCCTCTACCACTGCGGTGGCTCCCGACAGGCGTACCGCAAAGCGTTCACCACCCACGCCGCTGAAGAAAGCCTCACCGGTGGTGGCGCCATACATCACGGTGTTGCCCACAATGGTGTTGTTGACCGCCACGCCGCGGAAATCAATGCTGGGGCGCACAACGACGCGGCCGCCAGAGAGGCCCTTGCCGGTGTAGTCATTGGCATCGCCAATCAGGTACAGCGTGATGCCCTTGCACAGGAATGCGCCAAAGGATTGGCCGCCGGTGCCCTCTAACTGGATGTGGATGGTGTTGTCAGGCAGGCCCTCGGGGTGCACCTTGGTCACGGCACCCGACAACATCGCACCGACAGAGCGGTTGACATTACGCGTCGCTTCCATGAACTGGACTTTTTCGCCCTTGTCGATAGCCGCGCGGCTCTTGGCAATCAGTATGTTGTCCAGGGCTTTTTCCAAACCGTGCTCTTGCTCCAGAGTCTGGAAGCGGGGCACATCGGCGGGTACTTGGGGCTGCGCAAACAAGCGGCCAAAGTCCAAGCCCTGGGCCTTCCAGTGCTCGATCCCTTTGCGGGTGTCCAACAAATCCGAGCGGCCAATCAGGTCATCGAACTTGCGGATGCCGAGCTGGGCCATGATCTGGCGGACTTCTTCTGCGATGAAGAAAAAGTAGTTGACGACGTGCTCGGGCTTGCCGGAAAACTTCTTGCGGAGCAGCGGATCTTGCGTGGCCACGCCCACCGGGCAGGTGTTCAGGTGGCATTTGCGCATCATGATGCAACCCTCCACCACCAGCGGTGCGGTGGCGAAACCAAATTCGTCAGCGCCCAAAAGCGCGCCAATGGCTACATCGCGGCCAGTCTTCATTTGGCCGTCGGCCTGCACACGAATACGGCTGCGCAAACGGTTCAGCACCAGCGTTTGTTGGGTCTCGGCCAGACCGATTTCCCAGGGGCTGCCGCAATGCTTGATGGACGACCAAGGCGAAGCGCCGGTACCGCCATCGTGGCCCGCGATCACCACGTGGTCGGCCTTGCATTTGGCAACGCCAGCAGCAATCGTGCCCACGCCGATCTCGGACACCAGCTTCACGCTGATACCGGAGTGCGGTGCCACGTTCTTCAGATCGTGGATCAGCTGCGCCAAGTCTTCGATCGAGTAGATGTCGTGGTGCGGCGGTGGAGAAATCAGGCCCACGCCTGGCACCGAGTGGCGCAGGCGACCGATGTATTCGGACACCTTGCCACCGGGCAGTTGACCGCCCTCACCCGGCTTGGCACCCTGGGCCATCTTGATTTGGATTTGGTCGGCGCTGGACAAATATTCAGCGGTAACACCGAATCGGCCCGACGCGACTTGCTTGATTTTGGAACGCAGCGAGTCGGTGGGCAGCAGCGGAATATCCACTTCCACCACATCATGGCCAATGATGTCGGCCATGGTCTGACCCTGCTTGATGGGGATGCCTTTGAGCTCCTGGCGGTAGCGCGCAGGGTCTTCCCCGCCCTCACCCGTATTGCTCTTACCGCCAATACGGTTCATGGCGACAGCCAGCGTGGCATGGGCTTCCGTGCTGATGGAGCCTAGCGACATCGCGCCCGTAGCAAAGCGCTTGACGATCTCTTTGGCGCTTTCCACTTCGTCCACGGGAATGGCTTTGGCGGGGTCGATCTTGAACTCGAACAGGCCACGCAGCGTCAGGTGGCGCTTGCTTTGGTCGTTGATCAGCTGGGCGTATTCTTTGTAGGTATTCCAGTTGTTGGCGCGGGTGCTGTGCTGCAGCTTGGCGATCGCGTCAGGCGTCCACATATGGTCTTCGCCACGCACGCGCCAGGCGTATTCACCACCGGTTTCCAGCGCATTGGCTAACACGGGGTCGGCGCTAAACGCGGCCTTGTGCATGCGAATGGCCTCTTCGGCGATTTCGAAAACGCCAATACCTTCTACACGGGTGGGCGTACCGGTGAAGTACTTTTGCACCGTTGCGGTGGACAAACCAATGGCTTCAAACAACTGCGCACCGCAGTAGCTCATATAGGTGCTCACGCCCATCTTGGACATGATCTTGGACAAGCCCTTGCCCACCGCCTTGACGTAGTTGTAGATGGCCTTGTCGGCGCTCAAATCGCCAGGCAGATCTTTGTGGATGCTGGCCAGGGTTTCCATCGCCAGATAGGGGTGAACTGCTTCCGCGCCGTAGCCGGCCAACACGGCGAAGTGGTGCACTTCGCGGGCGGTGCCGGTCTCAACGACCAAACCGGCGGTGGTGCGCAGGCCTTCGGCCACCAAATGCTGGTGGATAGCGCTCAAGGCCAGCAGAGCCGGAATGGCCACCTGGGTGGCGGTGATGCCCCGGTCGCTGATGATCAGAATGTTTTTGCCACTCTTGATCGCGTCCACAGCTTCAGCGCACAGCGATGCCAGCTTGGCCTCCACACCCTCATGGCCCCAGGCGAATGGGTAGGTAATGTCCAGCGTGTAGCTGCGGAACTTGCCCTGGGTGTGTTTTTCAATGTCACGCACCTTGGCCATGTCAGCCGCGTTCAACACCGGCTGGCTCACTTCCAGGCGCATGGGCGGGTTGACCTGGTTAATGTCCAGCAGATTGGGCTTGGGGCCGATAAAGGACACCAGCGACATCACGATAGCTTCGCGGATCGGATCGATGGGCGGGTTGGTCACCTGGGCGAACAACTGCTTGAAGTAGTTGTACAGCGGCTTGTTTTTGTCGCTCAGCACGGCCAGTGGGCTGTCATTGCCCATGGAGCCAATGGCCTCCTCACCGGCCGTGGCCATGGGGGCGATCAAAAACTTCAAATCTTCCTGGGTGAAACCGAAGGCTTGCTGCCGGTCCAGCAGGCTGACACGGTCGGTCACGCGCTTAGGTTCGACACCTTCCACCACGGCGGCAAAGGTGGCGTCCCGGCGGCGGTCGGAGAAAGTCACGTCATCGAGTTTGATGCGCAGGTTTTCAATCCACTGCTTATAGGGCTTGCTGTTGGCCAGACCGGCTTTGAGCTCCTCATCGTCAATCATGCGGCCTTGTTCCAGATCGATCAGGAACATCTTGCCGGGCTGCAAGCGCCACTTGCGCACGATTTTGTTCTCAGGCACTGGCAACACGCCGGACTCAGAACCCATGATGACCAAGTCGTCATCGGTGATGCAGTAGCGCGATGGGCGCAGACCGTTGCGGTCCAACGTAGCACCGATCTGGCGACCATCGGTAAACACGATGGAGGCCGGGCCATCCCACGGCTCCATCATCGCGGCGTGGTATTCGTAGAAGGCCTTGCGGCGGCCGTCCATGGTGGTGTGCTGCTCCCAAGGCTCGGGGATCATCATCATCACGGCCTGGCTGATGGGGTAGCCGGACATGGTCAGCAACTCCAAGCAGTTGTCGAAGGTGGCCGTATCCGATTGGTCGGCAAAGCTGATGGGGTAAAGCTTTTGCAGGTCTGCGCCCAGCACCGGCGATGACATCACGCCCTCGCGTGCCTTCATCCAGTTGTAGTTGCCCTTGACGGTGTTGATCTCGCCGTTGTGCGCCACATAGCGGTAGGGGTGGGCCAGCGGCCATTCAGGGAAGGTATTGGTAGAGAAACGCTGGTGCACCAGGCCCAAGGCCGACACGCAACGCTCATCTTCCAGGTCCTTGAAATAAACACCCACCTGGTCCGCCAGCAGCAGGCCCTTGTAGACCACGGTGCGGCTGGACATGCTGGGAACGTAGTATTCCTTGCTGTGTTTCAGTTGCAGGTTCTGAATCGCCGCGCTGGCAGTCTTGCGGATGACATACAGCTTGCGCTCCAGCGCGTCTTGCACGATGACATCCTGGCCGCGGCCAATGAAGACTTGGCGCTGGATGGGTTCTTTTTCACGCACGGTGGGTGACATGGGCATGTCACGGTTGACCGGTACATCGCGCCAGCCCAGCAAGACCTGGCCCTCGGCCTTGATGGCGCGCTCCATCTCTTGCTCACAGGCCAGGCGGGAGGCGTGTTCTTTGGGCAAGAAGATCATGCCGACGCCGTATTCGCCCAGGGGCGGCAAGGTCACACCCTTGGAGCCGTCCGGAGCTGTGCCGCAGCGCGCCATTTCTTCGCGGTATAGCGCATCGGGCAGCTGAATCAGGATACCGGCACCGTCGCCCATCAATTTGTCCGCGCCTACGGCACCCCGGTGGTCCAGGTTTTCCAGAATCTTCAGCGCGTTTTGAACGATGGAGTGACTCTTCTCACCGCGGATATGGGCCACAAAACCGACGCCGCAGGCATCGTGCTCGTTCGCGTTGGAATACAAACCGTGGTCGACAAGGTGTTTGATTTCGGCTGCCGTGGTCATGGCGCTCTCCTGGTGGTTTGCGGGATTGAAGGGTTTTGCAATGGCTGCGAAGAATACTGCAATGCAACAAACTTGCCAAGGTTTTTAATTGGGGTCAGCTTCTAATTAAATTAATCGACAGAAACGCGATCTTAAATAAGGGACATATCAAAAATAATAGCTGCTCCCGCACTATCCACGGGCTGAAAGCCCGATCTGATACTCAATCCGCAGGTCGATTGGGGCGCCCAGCCTTGCCTTTGGTCAGGCGACGCGCGGTTGTTTTTTGCAAGTCTGCAACAAAATTTTCTTCACCCAAAGCCCAGCCATGCACCACGGACTCCGTCAATGCCGTCTGCTGGTGCGCACTCAGCCCCCCCTGAACCAGCTTCGCGTAAGCGGCCTCACGGGCAAAGGGGGTGTTACCCAGCTCCCACGCCAAAGGGTGCGGGGTGATCAATTTGTCAGACCGCTGGCCAATGTAGTGGCCATGGCTGGACCAGGGAAACTCAGCAGGCAACTGAACCATACCCGCCCGCACCGGGTTCAAGTCCAAATAGGCCATGCAGGTCAGCAAATACGCCTCAGACTGCACTAACGTAGATCGGTAGCGCCCCTCCCACAAAGTGCCTGTGCGCTGGGTTTTGTCATTGAAATAGCGTACATAGCGACGCCCCACAGCTTGCATCAGGCTAGGCAGGGCTTCGCTGCTTGCAGGGGTCACCAAGAGGTGAAAGTGGTTGTCCATCAGCACATAGGCGTGCAGGGCCACATCGAGTTTTTTGGCATGTTCGTCCAACAGATCCAGCATGGTTTGCCGGTCGGCGGCATCTGTAAAGATGGGCTGCCGGTTGTTGCCGCGTTGGATGACGTGGTGTGCGTAACCCGCCAAGCTGAGTCTGGGTAAGCGTGCCATAAGTGATTGAGGGCAAAAGAACGGAGTTTAATTGGAATCCGACCCCAATAGAGACACTATGGAAGCAGCAAAAAAGCCTTTGCGTGCCAACGCAAAGGCTTTGAGTGATTTATTGCTTGGCGACCACGGGAGCTTTGGTGATGCGAACTTTGCTGCCGGTAGTGACGATGATGACCGCGTCACCGGGGTTAAACGTCTCACCGCCAGTCGCCTGCACAATGGCGCGGCGGTCTCCGGATTTGAGCTGGACCAGGATTTCCAGCGCGTCTTCACGGGTGCTCATGCGTTCAATGGCATTACCAGCGGCAGCACCCGCTACGCTGGCGAGCACACCCAGTATTTGCGCCTCGCGTTTGACGCCGCTGCCACCATAACCGCCCACTGCGCCTACCACGCCGCCCACGGCCGCGCCAACGCCCGATTGGCTGCCATCCACCACCACCGGGCGCACGGTCAGGACGACGCCGTCTTGTACTTGGGCCATGCGCTGGGCATCGCTGCGCGAAATAACATCGGGGCTGCTGGTAGCGCATGCCGCCAAACTGGCTGCGATCAGAACCGACATGCTCAAACTGATAAATCTCTTCATAGAAAACTCCATAAAACAAGGGGCCATCCTAGCCCTAAGGGTTTGAACGTATCAGACCAGGGTTTCGTTGTCATGTGGCAAGGTAAAGCGTGTGTGAAGCAATTCACTCAATCCAAACTCTTGCAGCAACGCGCGTAGCCTATCACCCGCGGCCCGTTTGGGGCGGCCAGTCGACCGCGCCAGAATCAGCTCGTTCTTCATGCTGTGCTCCCAGCCCACCAGCTCAGTCACCGTTACCTGGTAGCCCCAGGCCTCCAGATACAGGCAGCGCAGCACATTGGTGATCTGGCTACCGATCTCACGCGTATGCAGCGGGTGCCGCCACAACTCCGCCAGCGGCGTTTTATGCAGTTGCAGGGCTTTGTTGGCATTCAGGCTGCGTGCAATTTCGGCCTGGCAGCAAGGCACCAACACCATGGCTTGTGCACGCTTTTGCAGACCAAACGCTATGGCGTCATCCGTCGCGGTATCGCAGGCGTGCAAGGCGGTGACCACGTCCACCACGGCGGGCATGCTCTGTGAGTCGGTCGAATCCGCCACGCTCAGGTTCAAGAATGACATGCGGTCAAAACCCAGGCGCGCTGCCAACTCACGGGACTTTTGCACCAACTCTGAGCGGGTCTCCACACCATAGATGTGACTGTTGGTCAGATCTTTGAAGTACAGGTCGTACAAGATGAAGCCCAAGTAGGACTTGCCCGCCCCATGGTCGGCCAGGGTCAGGGTGCCGGACGGCGGCGCAGGCAGCTCACGCAGCAGTTTTTCAATGAATTGCACCAGGTGGTACACCTGCTTGAGCTTACGCCGCGAGTCCTGGTTGAGCTTACCCTCGCGGGTCAGAATGTGCAGCTCTTTGAGCAGCTCTACCGACTGGCCAGGGCGAATTTCTTCCGCTACGGGGTTGGCGATTGGGGGCGGGTGTTTTTGTTTTTTCATAGTCCGCCAGAAGAATCAGGTTGGGTGCCGGGTGGGGCACCGGGTGAAGAGTCGGCAGGCTGCTGCGGGGCGGGCCTATGCGGGTCGTACAGGCCGAGTGCATCCCATCCCGTTTGCCCCAGCGCTTGCAGGGTTTGCATGTTCTTCTCAAAAATCTCGTCCGGCTGGGCAAACGCTTGCACCGCACGGTCTATGCTGTCTTCCCGCAAAAGATGCAGGATGGGGTACGGCGCCCGGTTGGTGTAATTGGTGATGTCTTCGGGTTCAGCGCCTGCAAATTCGAACCGGGGATGAAAACTGGCGATCTGCACTACGCCTTGCAATTTCTCGCGCTTCAAGAGCTTGTCACACTCCGGCAAAAAAGTGTTGAAGTCCCAAAATTCAGGAAATGCCAAAGGGGCAATCAGCAAGGTGGTGTCACGCACGCTGGGGTCCAGCGCCACCAGGGCCCGAAGTTCAGTGCGCAAGGCATCCAACAGGTCTTCGCGGCTATCCGCATTGCTTACAACGTAGTGAATCTGCCCTTTGACATGCACACCTTTGGCAAAGGGGCAGAGATTCAAACCAATGACAGCACGCTCCAACCAAGCCACCGTGCGGGGCACGACTTGGGCGAGTTCGCCCTCACCCATCAGGTGAGCGCCCCCCGCGAGGCTCACTCCAATACCGCCGGCACAAACTGGCTAGGCTGCGCAACAATCAGTTTGGCCAGCTCATCCAGGAAATCGGTTTGCATGCGCGCGGCGGGCCAGACCACATTCTTCACGCCGAAGCCGGTGGTGTTGGCCAGACGAAACGCAATCTGGGCGTTGTCGTGGTCCGGCGTGATGGTGACGTATCCACGCGCCTGGGTGACGTATTCGAACCGGATTACCCGGCGCGGTTTTTTGTCGGCCTGCACCACGTCTTTGCGCTCAAACTTGACGCCGCCACTGTGTAGGTTCTTCTCAACGCGCTCCAGCGCGGGTACGAAATCCACTTCGACCACACCGGTACCGGGCTTGCCAACCTGAGGAACAATCTGCCAGGCAATGGAGATGGTGTCCACCACCTCTTGGTCGCGCAACATCTTTTTGCGCGAGTCGGATCGAAAGTCTTGCAGTTTCATCGGCGGCCAAACCGCATTTTTGTCCAAAGCAAACTCGGGCGCGGCAGGGGCCAGCACATTCAGGGTCTTGCACAGCTCACTCACGTAGTGCCAGACGGTCTTGCACGCCAGCTCGGTTTGTTTGGTGTTGGCCTGAATATCGGTATGCGACTTGGTTTGCTCTACCGTCAAATTCTGGGCTTGCGATTTCAGTTGATTGAGGAAACTCATAGTTTTTTTGGGAATGTGGGTGTGACAGTGGTAGCGCCAAATTTTAGCAAGCGCAGGCGTTTAGTCGAGCAGTTGCAGCCCGGTCAGGCGGGTGTGCTCACGCGCGGCGTGCCGGTCGGTCATTCCGGCAATATAGTCCGCCACGACGCGGGCCAAAGTGCTGCCAGATCCGCCCGTCTTGTCTATGCCGGCCTGAACGCGGCTGGCGTGGGCCACTGGCAGTTCGTTGGGCTGGGCCATGTAGGCGCTGAACAAGTCCGCGATCACCTGCTTGGCACGCCCGGTCATGTCCGTGACCTGGGGATGCCGGTACAAATTTTGAAATAGAAAGCGCTTGAGCTCAGTGGACTCTTGGCGCATGGAATCACCAAAGCGAATCAAGGGGCCGCTGTGTCTGACATCATCCGCGCTCTGCGGGGCACAGACCTGCAGCGCCGCCGTACTGGTGGTGATCACGTCATAAACCTGCGCACTGAGCATGCGACGAATGACGTCGTACACCCTGCGGCGCTGGTTGCCGGGCCATTGCAATTGCGGAAACTCGGCCAGCGCGTGCGCGTCGTACCGGTGGAATAAGGATACCGCTTGCAGCTGATCCAGCGTGATGAGACCGGAGCGCAAGCCGTCGTCCACATCGTGCGCGTTGTAGGCTATTTCATCCGCCAGATTGCACAATTGCGCCTCCAAACTGGGCTGGGTGTGCTGCAAAAAACGCAGTCCTACGCCCTGGGGCTCTAGTTGCTCCAGGGCGCGGGCGTTGGCGGCAGAGCAATGCTTGAGAATGCCCTCGCGGGCCTCAAACGTTAGATTGAGTCCATCAAACTGCGGGTAGCGCTCCTCCAGAGAATCCACCACGCGCAGGCTTTGCAAATTGTGTTCGAAGCCACCGTGATCCCGCATGCATTCGTTCAGCGCATCCTGGCCCGCGTGCCCGAATGGGGTATGGCCCAAATCGTGGGCCAATGCGATAGCTTCCACCAAGTCTTCGTCCAGCCGCAAAGACCGCGCCATGGAACGGCCCAACTGAGCCACCTCCAGCGAGTGGGTCAGCCGGGTGCGAAACAAGTCACCCTCATGGTTCAAAAAAACCTGGGTTTTGTAGACGAGCCGACGAAAGGCCGTGGAGTGCACGATGCGGTCGCGGTCGCGCTGGTAATCCGTGCGTGTGGGCGCTGGCGGCTCCGGCATGCGACGGCCGCGCGACTGCGCAGCGGTACATGCATAGGCAGCAAGCACTTCAGGCATCAAATTGGCACTTGAGCTTATGGATAGTGCGGGAGCAGCTATGTTTTTCATAGCAAACCATCTGCACTACTGGCAACTCTGGTCTATGACTTGGCGCACCAGAGCGTCATCAGCACGGCCCAGTGTGGCATTGCCTTGACCATGGATCAGCACGAACCGGATGTCACCCGCTTCGGCCTTTTTGTCGACCCGCATCAGATCCAGATAGCGCGCGGCATTGTCGTGTCGGTCTAGCACCGGGGCCACGGTGGGCAGACCAGCCTTGGCTATGAGCTGCAGCAGACGCTCAAAATACCGGGGCTCGATGTGGCCTAGCGCCAATGACAAACGCGCCGCCATCACCATGCCGCAACCGACTGCCTCGCCATGCAACCAAGCCCCATAGCCCATGCCGGCTTCAATGGCATGGCCAAAGGTATGTCCAAAGTTCAGTATCGCCCGCAGGCCAGATTCGCGTTCGTCCTGGCCCACCACCCAAGCCTTAATCTCACAACTTCTCTTCACCGCGTAGGCCAGCGCATCCGTGTCGCGCTGCATCAGCGCGTCGATATGGCTTTCAATCCAGTCTAGGAACGCGGGGGCGGCAATCGGCCCGTACTTAATGACCTCAGCCAAACCTGCACTCAGCTCGCGCTGTGGCAACGTGCTCAGCGTGGACAAATCACACACCACCAACTGCGGTTGGTAAAACGCACCCACCATGTTTTTGCCCAGCGGATGATTGATGCCTGTTTTGCCGCCGACCGAGGAGTCGACCTGCGATAGCAAAGTAGTCGGAACCTGCACAAATGGCACGCCCCGCATATAACTGGCGGCGGCAAAACCTGTCATATCGCCCACCACGCCGCCGCCCAGGGCGAACAACACGGTCTTGCGATCGCATTGATGCGCGAGCAGGGCGTCAAAAATCAGGTTGAGTGTTTGCCAGGTCTTATAGGCCTCGCCATCCGGCAGCACCACCATATGAACCTGCTCGTACTGGGTTCGCAGATTTGCGACCAAACTGTCAGCGTAGAGCGGGGCCACCGTTTCGTTGGTCACCACCAAAGCAGCGCTTGCCTTGGGCAATTGCGCGAATGTGGAGGGGGCTTGCAGCAGCGCAGTGCCCACCCAGATAGGGTAGCTGCGATCACCCAAATCGATATCGACGCGCTGTGGCTTGGAGGTATTTTGCATAGCCCCCAAGTTTAGAGGATGGCAGCGCTACCGATGCGACGGCACCACGCCGGCCAGTTCCAACTGCATGACGATCATATTCACCAACATAGCAACAGAGGGACGGCCAGTCTCGATGACATAGTGCGCTGTTTCCCGGTACAGCGGATCACGCACGGCAAACAAATCGCGCAAACGCGTCAATGGATCATCCACTTGCAGCAGAGGACGACTGGTGTCATGTTTCAGGCGACGCGCCAGCTCCTCCGGCATAGACTTCAAGTAAACCACATGTCCACGAGAATGCAGATTCAAACGATTCTCTGGCCGCAAAACGGCCCCGCCCCCGGTTGAAAGGACACAGCCTGATTTTTGTGTCAACTCGTCAATAACAGCAGACTCAATATCCCGAAAAGCAGATTCGCCCTCACGGGCGAAAAAGTCTTTAATGGAACAACCGATTCGCTCTTCAATGACCTTGTCGGAGTCAAAGAACGGAAGTTGAAGCCGCCGGGCGAGTTGCCGCCCGACGGTGGATTTGCCTGAGCCGGGGAGGCCTATGAGGCTGACTCTGATGTCGCTCAAAGCCCTGACGTACAGCTAAGGTCTACACCGAATGGACTCTGAAAATTTGCAGGAGTCGCTGGGGAACGGGCATCCTCAATAGTCATCTCCAAATCGAAAAGAGTAATCGAAGAAGATTCAGTACCACCAACCAAAGACCTTGCTTTTAGCTGCAGTCGAGTCCAAAGAGCATAGTTTTTTCCATAACGCACCGCCAATTTACCAAAGCCGAAGGCATCCGTTGTAACTACGCCGGGATTGACCACAGCGGGCAAGCCTGGCTCCAATCGACCATTGTTATTTCTATCCTCACCGGCCTGCAAAATACCGTCCAAATTAAGATCTTCATTTGGACAGCTTGTGGTGTTTCCGCCTAGCCAAGCCAGCGTCAAGTTATCAGTACTTCCAGAAGCTGTTATGGTGCTGTACCTGAGTGCCCCTTTTCCAAAACTGACTGGCTGCAGCGACATCACGATGGATCGATTCGCTGCTGGAGACCCGTTTGCATCTGTCACATAAACTTGAAAATCTTTCTCGTAAGTGGTGGTATCCACAACGGTCAGGGTGTTGGCTCGCCCGATTGAGATAAACAAAGCCTCACCGCTCACTGTCAGGAACGCATCACTAGTTATCGTTGGGGAACGTTGTACAGTTGCGCGAATTTGCACACCATTCGCCGCCGTGGTTAGAGCCCCCGGAATAAACTGAACAGTAGCCGCACCATTGCTATCGGTAGTGCTAGTACCCGGTGAGATGGTACCGTTGCTGCCATCTTTAATGGCTGTAAAGTTTACGACCTGATCTGCAACCGGGTTCCCCGCAAGATCGCGCACGATGACAGACAAGCTACTTTGGTTCACCGTTCCGCCACCAAGATTTGGAGGAACTGCACCAGGGTTAGCTTGAAGCACTATCGTAGCTGGGGTGACTGCCACATAGGCTGCTGTAAGACTCGTACGAGCAGTACCCGATTCTGCCGAAATCGTAACTGGTCCCGCTGTCGTCGAAATAATACTGACCGTCGCAACACCATTATCTCCGGTTACAGCAGAGGAAGGACTCACCACTCCGCGGGTTGCACTAAACAACACAGGCTTGCCCGCTTGGCCCACAGTGCCAACCTTGTACTGAACCTGGACTGTTTGGTTAACACCAACGTCCAGTTTTGCACCAGGAACCGGCAGCAAGAAGGAGAAGTTCTCATTACTCACCGCTACCTTTATCTCTGCTGAAGTGCCCAGGCCTGAAACCCTGAGCGTGTCGGTGTACGTTTTACTTTGCGGCTTAAATGCAAATGTTGCAGATCCACTGATGTCAGTTGTTACGGTCGCCACGGCGGCATTACCTAAATCAGCAGACGATAGTGTCAAAACCGCTCCAGCGATTGGCCTCCCACCGGAGTCAGCTGCAGTTACGGAGTATGCGAGATTAGTTGCATCTGACAATGCCGACCCTGGGCCTGCAATAGTCAGCTTTGTTCCTACAACCGGAATATCTATTGACTTTGTCAGGCCACCTATCGTGGCGAGAACTCTAATTATCCGATTGGAGGTATCCACACCAGGAGTCAAACTCACCGAACTAATCGAACCGTTGGCATTGGTAACAGGTGTTGGGTTCGCACCGATTAAAGTACCTGAACTGGCCGAAAAAGCCACCTCCTGTGCTGGAACCGCCGTATTCGCACCGTCCTTGACAGTCACAATAAATGACACAGAGGATCCAGGCGCAGAGTTGAGTGACCCAGCAGAAGCCAATATTTCAATACTCGCTGCATTCGTATTGCCCGTACCCGCACCACTGCCATCAACTGTCACCGCTACCGGAAGTGTCGCACCTGTTGAATCTATGACTTGAATAGTTGCGGCGCCCTTTTTGTACGCAACAATAGTGAAAAAGTTTCCATTGACTGTAGCGGCAGCGATCCTGCTATCCGTACTGTTGCTTGTATAGGGCTGAACACCACCGCGTAGCTCAAATGAGCCTGCAGTAGTTCCGGCAGCCATTGCCAAAGTTGTCGGTGCATTGGTGAAAAATGCTGCAGGAGAGTTACCTCCAACCGTAACGGCGATGTTCAATGTTGCGCCTGCAGAGTCTCGAACTATGGCCTGAGTACTTCCAATACCTACCCCAAATATGGCAAACGAGGACGGTGATGAAGAAATTGAAGCAATACGAACATCAGCTGATGTCACCGTGTATGGCGCAGTTCCGCCACCCAAACTGTAGCTGCTAGTTGAGTCTTTCGCTACAGTCAAACTTGACGGTGCCGTCGTAAACAAACCAGTGGGACTCTGACCACCCACCGTCACCGCCAAAGAAACTGTAGCGCCTTTTGAATCACGAATAATCACGGTTGTCGAGCCGATGTTTACCCCGCGAATAACCAGACTCGTACCCACCAT
Organism: Burkholderiales bacterium PBB3; assembly: GCA_002256115.1. Taxonomy (GTDB): domain Bacteria; phylum Pseudomonadota; class Gammaproteobacteria; order Burkholderiales; family Burkholderiaceae_C; genus Allorhodoferax. The sequence continues at coordinate 35,941 of NKIK01000028.1, read as the reverse complement.
ACTCGGTACAGCAATACGCGTGTCGCTGGCCACAACCGAGTACTCGGCTTGGCCACCACCGACCAAATACGCTCGCTCGGTGTCCTTCGCCACAGTCAGCGTGGCGGGTGCAGTGGTGTACAACGCTACACCGCTTACGACAGTCACTGTCACTGCCACTGATACATTCCTACCGTCCGCATCAGAAACCAATATGGTAGAAGCACCGGCACCAATTGAGCCAATAGTCAATGCTCTGCCATTTATTGTTGCAACGGCAACCTGCAGATTGCTCGCAGTTGCCCGATATGGTGCCGTTCCGCCGGTTATGGTGAATGACTGCGTTAGACCAGCAGCCATCGTCAATCCGCTTGGCACATCTGTAGTTAAGTCAGCTATCACCACTACAGGAGGCTGGGATCCAGTAGGAGTGCCGGCAGAACCGCCTCCTCCTCCGCATGCTCCAAGAAGAGCCACCAGGAAAATAGATAGCAAATATTTCAAGATAGACATAGTGTAAATTTGTAGTTTGCAGACAAGCAATTAACGGGAGGAACCACGCTCTGCAATCATTTTAGGCGTGATAAATATGAGCATCTCTTGCTTATTGGAAATACGACCTTTGGTCTTGAACAGATTCCCAACCCAGGGTATGTCACCCAAAAGCGGAACTTTGGTTTCGTTGTCACTAGAAATTTCCTCAAAAATTCCACCAATGACAACGGTGCCACCGTTTTCCACCAATACCTGTGTTTTAACATGCTTGGTATTGATGGCAAAACCGGCTGCGGTAGACTGGCCCACCGTATCTTTAGTTACATCTAGGTCAAGGATGATGTTCCCCTCGGGGGTTATCTGTGGCGTTACTTCGAGCTTAAGGTTGGCTTTTCTAAACGCGATAGATGTAGCTCCACTAGCCGATGCTACTTGGTACGGTAGCTCAGTACCTTGTTCAATTAGAGCCTTTACTTGGTCAGCAGTAACAACACGAGGGCTAGAAACAACCTTACCCTTACCGTCGGCCTCCAATGCAGATATCTCCAAATTCAAAAATCTATTCGCACCAGCATTGAAGATTGAAAGGGCAAAAGAGGCAGGGTTATACCCACCCTGGCCAACAGCGGGTAGATTCACAAACGGAGTTGAGTCCTGTTTCCCTTCAATAGACCCCGCCGCGATACCCGCCATATTGTAAGTTGCTCCAAACGCTACTCGCTCATTTCCCCCAAGTTGATATCCCCCATCACCTCCATTTTGGGCGCGAAGATCATTCCCTCCCAATTTAATGCCCAAAGACTTCCCGAATGTGTCTGTAGCTTCAACTATCCGTGCTTCAATCAAAACTTGCCTCACCGCAATATCAAGCTTTGAGATCAATTGTTGAACTTGCTCAAGCTTACTGGGAATGTCCGTCACAAACAGCTGGTTAGTACGCGGCTCCGCAATGACACTCCCCCGAAAACTTAAAATGCGGGCGCTGCTCGCTGTACCGCCACCACCGGCAGTGAGCTGAGCGGCAATTTCTGCGGCTTTGGCGTAGTTAATTTGGAAGGACTGGGTCCTGACAGGCTCCAAACCCTGAACTGCAGCTGCAGATTCCAAATCCAATTTTTCCTTAGCCGCTATCTCGTCCTTTGGGGCGACCCACAAAACATTTCCAGACTTTCTTAAGCCCAACCCTTTTGCTTGCAGAATAATATCAAGCGCTTGATCCCACGGAACATCTTGCAGGCGCAAAGTCACCGATCCACCAACGGAGTCTGAAGTAACAATGTTGAAATTGGTGAAATCCGCTATCACCTGTAGAAGAGACCTTACCTCAATGTTTTGAAAGTTGAGCGAAAGTTTCTGCCCGTTATAGCCCACTCCTTGGGTCAGCTTTCTGGGATCAACCTTGATCTCTTTCACTTCGACAACAAATTGTTCGTCGCTTTGATACGCGCTGTGTTCCCACAACCCGGTGGGCTCAATAACCATGCGAACTTTGTCGCCAGCCTGCGTCGTGGTAACCGACTTAATTGGAGTTCCAAAATCACCGACATCCATACGACGCCGCAGGCCCTCTGGTAATGTGGACTTCATAAACTCAACTACCAGGGACTGGCCTTGTTGTTTGATATCTACGCCGACCTGATTATTTGGTAAAGTGACGACCACACGCCCAACCCCATCCGCAGCACGGCGAAAATCTAGATCACGCAGGGGGGCTGAATCCCGGCTGCGATTTTCTGCAAATAGGGTGGCGGGCGCAGCAGCCACTACGCCTTGGATTGCAGGCTCCAATGCCACCAAAATAGACTTCCCCTGAATCTCGGCCTTGTAGGAGGCCGGCTGCTTCAGGTTCAGAACTACACGAGTTCTATCTGCAGCCTGCACTACACTAACTGACTTAAGATTTCCTTGATTGACTTCAATAGTACTGCGGCCCATTGAGTTTGAAACACCAGGAAAGTCCAAAGCAATACGAGCGGGCGACTGAATAGCAAATCCAGTTGGCAAAGTTGTTGGCATTTTGGACAAATCAATACGAACAACTTCCGTCCCGCTTTGAACGGACCCTGTAACAGCCTCAATGGTAGATTGAGCATTGGCCGTCAAAGCAAACAGTGTAACTGCAGCAAACAAGAGAGCATTTTTCAACATATTTCCTGCGTCCCGGTAATTGATATTATTCATTTGGTCCTCTCTTGCAACTGAAGTGTCGTGATACGTTCAATCCACTCACCCACAGCGTCTTGCACGATTTCACGAAGAACAATCTCAGTTTCAGTAATTTTGGTGACTCTTCCGTAATTCTGCCCGAGATAATTTCCCAGCTTGATTTGATAAAGCAAGTTATCCACTTTCACTAGAGCAACCGGCTGCCCCGCCTTAATAATATTTCCAACCAAAGCCATTGCGTCAATAGGAAAAGCTTCAAGCGGCTCTTTGCGTCGAGTAAGCTCCGGTGCGACAAGCCCCGCATTCGCAGCAGCCTGCGCTGAGTCTCTCTTTAGTGCTTGAGTTAACTTTAGATTGCTAAATGGCTCAATTTCAGAGCCGTTGGTATAAGGCTCCGGTTTGAATTGTTTTGGAGCAGGTATAGCAGCCACTTTTGGCTTGGTCTGATTTCTTTCATCAACCATCCATTGACGAATTTCCTCCTCATTGGAACCAGCACACCCAACCAGGCCCAAATATAGTACCAATACCGTCGGCAAAAATATGCTGCGCATTACTTAGCCCCTTTAGGTGGTGCCGCTTTCTTCTGCGCAGCCTGCTCACCAGAATCAAGATATCGAAAGGTCTTGGCTGTAGTTTCTAAGACAAGAACGCTGTCTGACCGGGGAGCAATTGCCAAATTATTCAAAGTCACAATCCGAGATAGATTAGCAATATCCGATGCAAATGCACCAATATCATGGTATTTACCAGTCACCTTCAGGGAAATTGGCAATTCTGCGTAATATTCTTTAACTGCAACTTGTCCCGGTTTGAACAAATCAAACTGCAGACTTCTACCTAGCCCTGCTTGATTGATATCAGAGAGAAGCGCGTCCATCTCAGATTTACTAGGAAGTTGTTTCTCAAGCTGAGTAACGTATTGCTGGACTTGCTCACGCTGCTCTTTCAACACCTGAAGGTTTACTGCCTTCGCCAATTTACCTTTGTAATCCTCGCGAAGCTTTACTTCTTTTCCCTGCTCTTGCACCAGAATTTCCTGCGAACTAGAAAGCCAAACGAACCACAGGGCAACCACAATAGATACAGTGGTAATAAAAAAGAGGGTGTAGCGCGGAAAAGCAGGCCAGATCGATGGGTCTTTGGGGTCCAATTCACTGAATTGTCCTACCAGCTTTTGTTGTAGCTCCGCAAAATCAATCTTGGTGGGGGTTTTATTCGCCATAGTTTTTGCCACTATATTATTTACCGCCAACAGCAGCACTTGCGTTAGGTAAAGGCGCATAAGCACCAGAACTCGACACTGCAAGCTCCTTGGCTATCGTCTTCTCAGCCTCACTAGCCCTCACCAATTTCACCTTGATTACAAAATTAGAAACTCGTTTTTGGTCTTTTGGCGTTAGCGCCACCGTGCCAGCAACAATTTCTACCAAGTCCGGTTTTGCAAACCACGGAGTATTGACATCTAAATTGCGAAAAAATTCAGCTACCCGTTCATTTGACTGGGCAGTCCCGGTGAGCGTAACTTGCTGATCCTGCTGTGCGATCTTTGAGATGAACACGCCATCAGGTAACTGATTGACAATTTCCGTCAAAAGATGAACAGGCAAATTTCGATCTGACTGCAGATCCTCTACTGCTTGCTGCCGGGCACGTAATGCTGCAATTTCTGCTTCCAAGCCGACGATATCCTTTATTTGGGTCTCTAAGTTCTTTATTTCTGATTCCAAAATTTGATTATTGTCTTGCTGAGAAGAAATAGCCGCTTGAAACCATAAAAATATAATGCCTGCAATGATTCCACCCAAAAGTGCAGCCGCCCCCAGCGAGATTTGGAAAATTTCTTTTCTACGCTTGCGGGCCGCTTCTCTGTGCGGCAGTAAATTAATCAATATCACTGTGAAAACCTCCGCAAGGCCAAGCCACACGAAGTCAGATAAGACGGAGCCTCACGTGTCATGCGTTTTAACCGGACACCGCTACCAATCTCCATGCCGTCAAATGGGTTCAACAAACTGCAAGGAAATGTAGTGTGTTGTGTGACGGCAGCTGTTAGCCCGGGCAGGGCGGCCGACCCACCAGCCAACATGACGTGATCCACTTTGTTGTAGGGGGTGCTGGTGAAGAAGAATTGAAGTGCACGACCCAACTCTTGAACCATTGTGTCAATAAAGGGCTTGAGCACCGCCGTGTCGTAGTCTTCCGGTAGCTCGCCACTGCGCTTCTTGCTCTCCGCCTCTTCCTGCGAAAAACCATACTGGCGAACAATCAATTGCGTTAGCTGCGCGCCACCAAATGCTTGATCGCGATCGTAGAGTACTTCGTCATCACGCAGTACTTGCATACTCGTTGTAAGAGCTCCCACCTCAAAAAGCGCGACGATCAGCCCAACACCCTTATTCGGCAGATTCTCTATCAGACGCCCAGCGGCCAAGCGCGATGCGTAAGACTCAACATCCACAACAACAGGTTTCAACCCCGCTGCCTCCGCCAAGCCCTGAATATCTTGAACTTTTTCCCGTCTTGACGCAGCAATCAAGACTTCAACATCCCCCGCAGATGTGCTGCTGGGACCAATTATGCAAAAATCCAAACTGACTTCGTCCAAGGGAAATGGTATGTATTGATTGGCTTCAGCTTCGACTTGCTGCTCTAACTCCTGATCATTCATTCCGCCCGGCAGAATGATTTTCTTGGTAATGACAGCCGAGGGCGGCAAAGCCATTGCAACATTCTTGGTCTTTGCCCCACTCTTCTTGACCAAACGCCGCACCGCCTCCGCAACTTCATCGAATTTTTCTATGTTGCCATCCGATATCCATCCGCGCTCCAATGGCTCGATCGCACATCGCTCAAGGACCAAGTTTCCGGCCTTGTCACGGCCCAACTCCACCAACTTAACGCTGGAGGAACTGATGTCCAGCCCCAGCATGGGTGCGGGCTGCCGACTAAATAACGAACCCAATTCGATCAAAACTGTCCCCTGAAACGGACTGGCATATGGCCAGTCGGACTTAAGAAATCACTTGAATGCTATCAGTAAGCATGTTGTCCCGCAAAGGTTTTTTCATTTTTTGACAATTTTAAACGTTGCCAAAAGCAGACGCTTTCCTTGGATTTGAACTACACAACGACTTGTACGACCACCGTCAACACGATGCATCCACAATTGTGTGGTGCTAGCAGGAACCCTGCTTATTAAAAAATTTTACAATTGCTGTCGACAGCGTGACCCTCTATGGCCAACAATTCAAAAGAACAGAACCACGGTTCGAGCAAAACTCGTTTTGCGGACTTTCACTGGCTTATTAAGCTTGGCATTTCGTTAGTTGGGATTTCACTAGCGGGGGCTGCTGCTATTCTTTTGCTTGTTTGTCTTGCGCTCGCCGTAGCCTTTCCAAACTTGCCAGACATTTCGGAGCTCTCTGACTACCGTCCAAAACTTCCTTTGAGAATTTTTTCTGCCGAAGGCGATTTGCTTGGAGAGTTTGGAGAGGAGCGGCGCAACCTCACCCCGATCAATGAAATTCCGAAGGTAATGACCAATGCCGTACTTGCAATTGAGGATTCGCGCTTCTATCAACACGGTGGGGTGGACTATGTGGGTGTAGTCCGAGCGGGCTTGGCTAATATGGGCAAGGTAAAGAGTCAGGGCGCATCGACAATTACCATGCAAGTTGCACGCAATGTGTATCTAAGCTCAGAGAAGACATTCACCCGAAAAATCTACGAAATCTTGCTTACATTCAAACTGGAGCACCTACTCACAAAAGATCAGATTTTGGAAATTTACATGAATCAGATTTTCCTTGGGAACAGGGCCTACGGGTTTGCAGCAGCGTCAGAGGCCTATTTCGGGAAACCTCTCAGAGACATCAATATTGCGGAAGCAGCCATGCTGGCGGGCCTCCCCAAGGCACCGTCTGCTTACAACCCAATCAGCAACCCAAAGCGTGCCAAGATTCGTCAACGCCATATTATTGAACGCATGCTGGAGAACAAATTCATTTCAGACAAAGAAGCCGAAGATGCAAAGGCGTTCGAACTCAGAATCAAGACAGGGATTGCGAGCAATCAGACCCATGCGGAGTACGCGACGGAGATGGTTCGGCAATTGATGTTTGCGCAATATGGCGAGGAGACCTATACGCGTGGTTTGGATGTTCAAACCACACTACGGTCGGGAAGCCAAGATGCCGCCTACAAAGCACTGCGCAAAGGAATTATGGATTTCGAGCGCCGGCAGATTTACCGAGGGCCTGAAAAGTTTGTCGCGCTGCCGGGCAACGCACAGGATATTGAGGACACAGTGATTGATGCACTGGATGAGCATCCTGACAATGGTGACATCGTCTCAGCGTTAGTCTTAGAAATTGATTCGAAACACATCAAAGCGACCCGCCAAAGTGGTGAAATTATTGAAATCAGCGGGGAAGGCCTAAAACCAGCTCAGTCTGGGTTGTCAGAAAAAGCCCCTCCCAACATCAAGATTCGGCGGGGTGCAATTATTCGCGCCGCAAAAAACTCCAAAGGTACCTGGGAAATTACCCAGCTCCCTGAAGTCGAAGGAGCTTTTGTCGCCATAGACCCAAGAGACGGCGCAATCATCGCACTAGTGGGGGGATTTGACTTTGCCAAGAACAAGTTCAATCATGTGACACAAGCTTGGCGCCAGCCCGGCTCCAGTTTTAAACCTTTTATCTATTCAGCTGCACTTGAAAAAGGATTTACTCCAGCAACTGTGGTCAATGATGCACCCTTATTTTTTGACGCAGGTGTAACGGGTGGGCAGCCATGGGAGCCCAAAAACTACGACGGCACCTTTGAAGGCCAAATGAGCTTACGCCGTGGATTGGCAAAATCAAAAAATATGATTTCAATCCAAGTACTTCGGTCGATAGGGCCGCTATATGCCCAAGAATGGATTACACGCTTTGGCTTTGAAGCCGAAAAACATCCTGCATATTTGACTATGGCACTGGGGGCAGGGTCTGTGACGCCCATGCAGATGGCAACTGGTTACTCAGTTTTTGCAAATGGTGGATATCGGGTCAATCCTTGGCTTGTATCAAAGGTTAGCGAGCAGCGCGGCAAAGTATTGGTTGACTTGCCTAAGCCCACACTGGAAAACTCCGCTCACGCGATTGAGCCACGCAATGCTTTTCTAATGACTAGCTTGCTGCAAGAAGTTACGCGATCTGGAACCGCCGCCAAAGCACAAGCAGCCCTCAAGCGACCCGACATTTACGGAAAAACCGGGACGACCAATGACTCGATGGATGCATGGTTTGCCGGCTACCACCCGACCATCACAGCTATTACGTGGATAGGCTACGACACCCCGCGCAAGCTTGGTGACCGCGAAACAGGTGGGGGGTTAAGTCTTCCAGTTTGGATCAGCTTTATGGAAGTGGCATTGCGCAATGTCCCAATTCAAGAACCTATTGCGCCCGAAGGTGTCATCCATGTGGGCGGTGAGTGGTTTTACGACGAGTTTGGCAAAACGTCTGGTATTTCAGGCTTGGGCTTAGAAGACAAAGCGGAAGCTGGTAACGAGCATGTCCCCGCCCCAGACGAAAAACGCAAGATACTGGATCTGTTTAAAAACTAACTAGACGGCAAACACCAAGGCCCGCCCAGCTTGAACACTAGCATTGGAGGTAAGTGCCGAGAAAAACTCCCCCTGCCCTTTGGTGTCCCGCCAAAACCCGTCAATGAACCTATAGTGGTAACCGCCAGACTTAGCAGCCATCCAGATTTCATGAAGCGGTTTTTGCAAATTGATAATGATTTGCGTACGATTCTCAAAGGTTAATGTCACCATACCGCCATTGCGTTGGTTGTCTACATCGGCATCAGTTTCGTCATTGATGCGATCGCAGCAAGCTTCAATAGCTTTCAAAGCTGCTTCTGCTTTGTCTAAAAATTCGGTATCTGTCATTACAATTTAAAAATGTTGTTCACTCAAAATCTTCGGGGCCTAATTCGGCTGCTCTATTTACTGCCATGCCTACTGGCCTCTTGCGGTCAAACGGGAAGTCTATATCTACCCTCAAAAAGTGCGTCTACGACACTGCAACAGCTAAATGGCGGTTGTGAACAACATATTCCAGGTCGCCTTACTAGAGGTACGGCATGAACGCAATTGCACTGCAATTGTTTGTGCTCACGCCACTCTAAAACGGTGAACCAGTCGCCACCCCAATAAGCAGGCCAGTACAGCCGCGTAAACACCGACTTCCACGAAGTTGTTCTTGCCAGCTCGCATCCAGAAAAAATGCAAGATCGCGAGTACCGCGACAATATAGACCAGACGATGCAACTGCTGCCAACGCTTGGCACCGATGAACTTAATCGCGCGATTAAAGGAAGTCAAGGCCAGAGGCGTGAGCAAGAGAGCTGCTGAAAATCCGACCAAAATAAAAGGTCGCTTGACGATATCGTTTCCAATATCGACCACATCAAACCCCATGTCAAACCACGCATAGGACAGCAAATGCAATATCGCGTAGAAGTAAACAAACAGGCCCACCATACGACGGTAGCCAGCCAAGCTTTGCAGTCCGGCGCCCACCCGCAAGGGCGTAATGGCCAAAACAATACAAAGCATTCGCAGCGTCCAATCACCGGTCGCGCGAATCAGTGCCTCGGCTGGATTCGCCCCTAGGTGATCAAAAGAAGCTGCGTAGATCAACCACATCAAGGGCAATAACGCCAACAGGAACCACATAGGCTTGCCCAGCCGATGCCGCAGCCAAGTGTTCAAACGCGCTGTTTGCATAGAGGTCAGTATGACTTCTTCAAATCCATACCTGCATACAACTGGCCGACCTGGGCCTCATAGCCATTGAACATCAACGTCTTACGCTTCTTGGCAAATAGACCATCTTCGCCAATCCTGCGCTCAGTCGCTTGACTCCAACGGGGGTGATCTACGTTCGGATTCACGTTGGAGTAAAACCCATACTCGTTTGCTGCAGCCTTGTTCCACGCAGTGCTCGGCTGCCTGTCAATGAATCGAATCTTGACGATGCTCTTACCACTCTTGAAGCCATACTTCCAAGGCACGACCAACCGAATAGGTGCGCCGCTTTGATTTGGCAACACTTCGCCATACATTCCGAATGTTAGGAGGGTTAAGGGATGCATAGCCTCATCCAAGCGCAAACCCTCAATGTAGGGCCAATCCAATACACGCGAACCTACGAAAGGCATGGTTTTAGGATCTGCCAAGGTCACAAACTCTACGAATTTGGCGTTGCCTAAGGGCTCAACTTTGCGAATCAAATCCGACAGGGAATAACCTACCCAGGGAATCACCATAGACCAGCCCTCCACACAGCGCAGGCGATAAATCCGCTCCTCCATAGGACTGAGCTTGAGTAAATCCTCCAGCGTCAACTTACCTGGTTTCTTGACGAGGCCCTCAATCTCCACCGACCAAGGCGCAGTCTTGAGCGTATGCGCATTGATGGCTGGGTCGCTCTTGTCGGTACCAAACTCGTAGTAGTTGTTGTAAGCACTCGCATCTTTATACGCAGTGACCTTCTCCGAGGTAGTGGCACCGCTGGCTTTGGACGCGGCTGCACCCAATGCCGAGGATTTGCCAGGCCTTGCACCCCAAGTCGCATTTTGGGCCATCGCATTGCGCGCCGCCCACGTCGCTAGCCCGACCCCGGCCACACCGGCTGCCATATGCTTAAGCAACCCCCTGCGTCCCTCGTACACCGATTTGTTCGTAATTTCACTGGAAACGCCATGGCAAAAGCCATCTGAATGCGATTTGATCAACATAAAGTCTCCTGGGTTGAAGCTTTGTCGGCCAACACGGCCATTCCTTACAGCGAAAATTACAAGGTCCCGTAACTGTGCAGGCCACTCAAAAACATATTGACACCTATGAAGGCGAACGTGGTCACAGCCAGCCCGGCCAACGCCCACCATGCGGCCACCGTTCCACGCAGACCTTTCATCAGCCGCATGTGCAGCCAGGCGGCGTAGTTCAGCCACACAATCAGAGCCCAAGTTTCCTTGGGATCCCAGCTCCAGTAACCACCCCAAGCCTCGGCAGCCCAAAGCGCACCCAGCACCGTGGCGATGGTAAAGAATGCAAAGCCGACCGCAATCGACTTGTACATCACGTCATCCAACACTTCAAAGGACGGCAACTTGGCCGCGATTTTTTGACGACCCAGCAAAATCCCCGCAACAATGAGTGCTGATATGCCAAAGTAAATGGCCCAGTAGTCACTCATTCCTTGCGAGGCAGACTTACGAAAAACGATGGGTTCAAAACACAAGACGATGCCCAGCAACCATAGCGGCGCCAACTTGTACCAGCGGGATTCGGATGAGTTTTGTTTGATCAAATAGGCAAACGCCACCATAGCGGCCAATGCAAATGTGCCGTAGCCAATAAAGTTGGCAGGTACATGCAACTTCATCCACCAACTTTTGAGCGCAGGCACCAGCGGTTGGATCTCCTGAGCATCTCGTACCAAGGTGTACCACAACAAAAAGCCCACCGCGGCACTGACAACCAGCATCACAAATGCACCCAAAGAGCGCGTCTTGTATTGGGCTTCAAAATAAAGATAAAAGGCCGCTGTCATCCAACAGAACAGCACGAATACTTCATAGAGATTACTGACAGGGATGTGCCCAATGTCTGCCCCCAGCAGGTAGCTTTCATACCAACGGGCCATGGTACCCACCAGTGCCATCGTGACAGCAGTCCAGACGAGGCGGGATGCCACTATCTCGATGACTTCACCTCGGCCCTTCGCGAATACGGCCACCCAGTAAAAGACTGTAGCCATGAAAAACAACAAGCTCATCCACATGATGGCCGACTGACTGGAAAAGAAATACTTGAGCCAGAACACCGTCTCAGCACGCTCCAAACTACCTTGGTAGGACCAAACCGCCAGCAGTGACAACCCCGCCACCACGAGCATCAGTATGCGGAGGGGCCGCCAAAACCAGCCCAAAACAATCGCACCTGGCATAGCGCCTAAGAGAATGCCCTTCTCGTACACGTCCATGGAGCCGCCATACAAGCCCAAGGCATACAGACCGCCTGCGAGCACCAAAACAGCAAAAACCCAATCCAAGCCATTGCGCTTGGAAAAATAGCCCTCGTGGAGCACGATTGTTGTATCTCCCGGGGTAGCGTTTTGCACCACTGTATTCATCGCCCTACTCCTTCAATCCCATTAGGCTGACTTTCAGCCGCACAAACTCTTGGTCACCATCCATCGTCTTTCGGTTCGTGGACATTGCCATAGTGGCATCTGACCCACCAGTCTCCACAACTGGTGCTAACCATACCCACAATCGCCGTTCGCGTACGTACAGCATGGCAAAGACCCCTAGGATCAGCAATGCGCATCCGAGATAAACGATTGCTTTGCCGGGCGCGCGCGCCACTTGAAAGACACTTGCTTGAACCTGCGTAAAGTCCGTCAATTGCAGCACGAAGGGTGCCGGATAAAGTGGTGCTTCACTCAGAGCCAAAACAGCTTGCGTCATGAAAGCCTGTGAAGCCTCGTCGCTACCCAAAGGCTTCAGGCCCGCCTTCTCTTGGCTCAACTGCGCCAACTCAAACAGCACACCGTTCAAAATGCGAATCAATACTTCGCCCGCTTTATTCCGCTCAGCAATAGGTACATTTGCATCAATGAAGTCTGCAATCGCCTGAAGACCACCAGTCCCTGGAGTCACATTAGTAGCCCCCGCAAACAATGCCAATGCGCGCGCAGCGGAGGCCTCCAACTGCTGCGACAACTCCTGGCGCGATGGATCTACTGCTTTGCCAGCATAGCGCTTGACAGCAAGCTCACGCATAGCCGAGTCGTTCAGTGCATTGCGCAGTCGCAAAAAATCACCCATGCCGCCATCTACCCCTGCAGGTATACGTAAATAGCGAAAGGGTAACCCCGGGTTTTCACGCACCCCCAACAAGAAAACAGGAACGCCTTCGCCCATATCAATGGGCACCATGTAGTTGTTGAATTCTTTCGCCTGCCCGGCTTCGTCTCTCAATTTGTAGCTTATGCTGGGACCAACGTTACGCAAATCTTTCGTCGTTTTAGTTTTGTTGGCAGCGCCCATCGTGGCGTCAAAAGATTGCTGCAAATTGACCGCTCTCACGTCTGTACCGGACGGGGCACCATTTGATGCAAAGTTCTCGACGTTGATAACCCGCAGTCCTGTGTACTCCACCGTCAACGCACCGGTACTTGTTTGGCCCTGCGTAAGCTGGGCGCTACCGCCAATGACCCCCTCCAAATCAAAGCCACCGCCACGGCCTTGCATAGGCACCGCACGCAAGTGCACGTTAGAGCCACCGTCGTCAAAACTCGACTGATAGATCTCAATGCCACGATGGCTCGCAGGGTGATTTACCTCAACCCGAGCAGGTATTTTTTCCCCAGTTTCTTTGTCATGAATAACGATGTCACTGGCAAACAACTTGGGCATACCGGTGGAGTAGTACTCCACAATGAATTTTTTAAGTTCAATCGCAAATGGCAACTCTTGCAGGAGGATGCCATCGGATTGATTCAAGATTGCAGTGCTGGATTGCGTACCTTCGGCCACCAGCAGATTTCCGCGAAAAGTGGGGTTGCGCTCACTCAAGCGATGTTGAGGAAGCACATCGGCAATCAATCCACCGCCGCTGTAGGCCTGCTTCCCGTGCAGCAGCATTTGCGCACGAACGATCAAATCTCCATCCAGCAAGCCACCCAAGCACACCAAAACAATCGCGCTGTGAGCGGCGATGTAGCCAATTTTGTTAGCTGTTCCGGCCTTCGCCGCGACCATCCACCCTACGCCGGAAGCTTGCTCACGCCGTTGCAACTTAACCTTCCAGCCCGCATCCACCAACAGTACGCCAATGCGCTGCGCCTCGGCCTCGGGTGCGAGTAGAAGCTGGCTCCATGCGCGGTGTCCAAATGCCTGCAAGCTTCGCTCAGCCAGATTCTCTTTATAAGACTTCAGGTCCAGCCATATTTTGGGCGTATTGCGCGCGATGCAAAGTGATGTGCTTGCCACCAAAAAAAAGAGGATGAGCAAAAACCACCATGCGCTATATACATTCGGCAAACTCAGGTTTGCAAAAATAGCGGCCCAGAATGGACCGAACTGATTCACATAGTTGTTGACAGGCTCATGCTGCTTCAAGACCGTACCAATAACGGATGCAATGCAAATCACTGTCAACAACGATATGGAGAAACGCATGGACGACAGCAACTCTATAGAGGCACGCCAAACCCTAGAGCCACTTGCTAGTTCAATGCCATCCGTTGAAACCGTCATGAGAGTGAGAAAGGAGAGTCAAAAAAAAAGGCAGGCCATCTGCTGATGGCACCGCCCTGTTAGGAGTGCAAAACCTAGCTTGGTTCCCTTGGAAGCCGAGCTAGGTCGCAAAAGAATCAGCGCAATCCTGCGATGTAATCTGAAACCGCTTTAATTTCACGGTCATTCATCTTGGCAGCAATCTGGGTCATCTGCAGACTGTTCTTGCGAACGCCATCACGGAAGGCAACCAGTTGGGCGGACGCGTACTCAGCGTGTTGTCCTGACAGCCGCGGATACTGCGATGGGATACCTGCACCATTCGGGCTATGGCAGCCCGCGCAAGCCGGCACTTGGCGATCCGCAATACCACCACGGTAAATCCGCTCGCCCAAGCCCACCAGTTCTTTCTCTTTAGCGAAACCGGGCTTGCCTTTTTTGGCGGTCACCCAATACGCAATATTTTTCATGTCCTCATCAGACAAGGCAGCGGCAAAACCTTTCATGACGGCATTGTTGCGCTTGTCCGATTTGAACTCCTGCAACTGCTTGATCAGGTACTCAGGATGCTGTTGTGACAGCTTCGGGTAGGCCGGTGTACCGGAGTTTCCATCGGCACCGTGACATGCTGCACAAACAGCGCCATAGGAAGCTTCGCCTTTGGCCAAATCAGGTTTGGATACCTTTACCTCTGGCGCGGCCGTGTTGGCATGTGCAGAGACCATGGGCGCAACCAAAGCGGCAGCGCAGAGTAATTGGGCAATCAACTTCATAGGAGTGTTGTGTCTGTTGAGCAAAACAGCGCCATTCTACAATGCGGCTCCGGGTTTCTCACTTACACATATGACTACAAATACAAACCCACCCGTTTCTTCGTCCACAGATGGCCCACCCAAAGAGGCCGCTAAGTCACCAGCGGTTGTCGCTCTGGGGTGGCTGCACACTGCCAAATTTTTGACCACCGCGCCCCAACTGCACTTTTTGCCTGCTTTGGATGTGCCTGAAATAGCGTTTGTGGGCCGCTCGAATGCAGGTAAATCCACCTGTATCAACACCCTCACCCAACAGAAACAATTGGCATTTGCTTCTAAAAAACCAGGGCGTACGCAACACATCAACTTATTTAGCTTAGGAAAACAAGGCATCACCGATGCCGTACTGACCGACTTGCCTGGCTATGGCTACGCTGCTGTACCCAAAGCGGACAAGATCCGGTGGCAGCAGGTGATGGCGAATTACTTGATCACCCGTGAAAACTTGATGGGGATTGTCTTGATGTGTGATCCACGTCATGGGCTCACCGAGCTTGACGAAATCCTGCTTGACATCATCCGGCCGCGCGTTCAGGAGGGGCTCAAGTTCCTGATAATTTTGACCAAATCCGACAAGCTCACCCGCGCCGAGGCGACCAAAATTCTGTCTATTACCAAACTGCAAGCAGGCGGCGGTGAAGTCATGTTGTTTTCTGCTACCAAACGCAAGGGCATCGACGAAGTGGCTCAGTTGCTCTGGAAATGGGCGCACCCCAAAGGCATCGCGGCAGAGACAGAAATACCCTGAGCCCATCATCCGAGTTTCAATACGGCGGAGTCATCCCCTCCGGTTGGTCTTTAAACCGCTTGTGGACCCAGTAGTACTGGTCTGGCATGGCGTCAATATAGCCTTGCAGGCGCTGATTCATCAGCGCGGTATCGGCTTGAGCATCCTCCGTGGGGAAATCTAGCCAGGCCTCTAAAACCTCCACGTCATAGCCCTGCGGGGTGATGCGCGAGATGACAGGCACCACCTTGGCCCGACTTAGGCGCGCAAAGCGCGATAAAGAAGGTACGGTCGCCGCGGGCACACCATAAAAAGGAACCCACACCGACTCATGGGGACCAAAATTCATGTCAGGCAACAAGTACAAAGGCTCACCGCGTTTCAAGCCTGCAATGATAGGTTTGACACCCTCTGCGCGGCCAAATAAGCCAGGCGCGCCGTAACGACTGCGCCCCTGAAAGATCCATGCGTCTGAATCTTTGTTAGCTTGGTCTGTATAAATCGTATTGAATTTTCGGCCCACTTTCTGCGTAAGACCGGTCCAACCTGCGTCAAGCGCTACAAAATGCGGCGCAAACAGAACAACCGGTTCCTGTCCTTCCATCGCATGGACAGCCCCAACCAAGCGAATGCGCGCCGCTGTCACGGATGCTGGTGCATGCCACAACCAGCCGCGATCCAACCAAGTCTGCGCAAAGTGCACGAAAGTCTTCATTGCACATTGACGCACTTGGCTGTTGCTCCACTGCGGAAAACACAAGCGCAGATTAATCCAAACCACTTTGCGGCGCGAAGCCACAACCCCATACAGAAACCACCCCAGCACCACACCGAGCGCGCGGACCCACGACAAAGGCAGCCGCCCCAGCAGTTCCAAACACTTCAAAACCAAACGCGTCAACATAAGAGTGCCTAGTTTCAGGTATCAAGAAGCTGCACGTGGCACTTTGTAGCGTGCGTAACCCCACAGGTATTGCTGCGGAGCGCGCAAAACCATGGACTCCATGACCCCGTTCATCTGACGCAACGCTTCTGGTATGCAGGTACTCCAATCCTGCAGAAAGGGTTGTACGTGAACTCGGTATCCACGTCCCCAAGATAGGCGCTCACCCCACGCGAATAGCACCACCGCACCGGTTTGGGCCGCAAGTCGAACTGACAAGGTCATGGTGTAAGCATCCCTCGAAAAGAACGGCACCCACTCGCCTTGCCCTTCGGGCGGCACTTGGTCGGGCAGCAAACCGACACATTCACCCGCCTTCAATGCCCGAACCATCTGCTTCACACCCGCCAAAGTCGTTGGCGCAGTTTTCAATCCGGGGCGCACTCGGCTTGACTCGACCAATGACCGCAGCCAGGATTGACGGGGAGGACGGAATAACACGGTTATGGGGTGCCCTTGCTGGCCAAACCTAGCGGCATAGGCCTGCGCAGTGACCTCAAAACACCCGAGGTGGGGGGTCAAAAACAAAATCCCCTTGCCCAAACGGAGAGCGTCTTCAATATGCCCTTCACCGGCCCACTGCACTGGTACCGTGGCACCCATCCACAAACGGGGGAGTTCCGCTACCAATTGACCCGCAGCCCCCACAGACTTCAACCAGTTTCGGCGAACTACACCCGCCTGCTGGGTATTGGCGATCAACCGATCGCGGTAAGTGGCAGACAGCAAAAAGACCAACCAGCCCAAGGCCCAACCAACACCGTGCAAAACCACCAGCGGCAGGAAAGACAACACTTTGAAAAGCAGGCGCATGTCTGGGCTAAAATTCTTCTTGTCGCTGAGTTACAGAACTACTTGCAGGGCGACCCGCACAGGATTGATCTTGATAAAGATCATTATTGTGCCTTGTCAATTTTGACGAATCTGCTAAAGCGTTCGCCGACGGTCCAAAGCCCAAGCAACGCGACTTGATGTTTTTTTGGAGCAACCTACTATGGCGAACGATTTTCTCTTTACCTCTGAGTCAGTCTCTGAAGGCCACCCCGACAAAGTGGCTGACCAAATCTCAGACGCGATCCTAGACGCAATCTTCAAGCAAGACCCCAAATCGCGCGTGGCTGCAGAAACCTTGTGCAATACCGGTCTGGTTGTGTTGGCAGGCGAAATCACCACCAATGCCCACGTGGACTACATCCAGGTGGCGCGTGACACCATCAAACGCATCGGCTACGACAACACCGAGTACGGTATCGACTACAAGGGTTGCGCAGTCTTGGTGGCCTACGACAAACAATCCAACGACATCGCCCAAGGCGTCGACCACGCGAGCGACGACCACCTGAATACTGGCGCGGGCGACCAGGGCCTGATGTTCGGCTACGCCTGCGATGAGACGCCGGAACTGATGCCCGCACCGATCTACTACGCCCACCGCCTGGTCGAACGCCAGGCCCAATTGCGCAAAGATGGCCGCATGCCTTTCCTGCGCCCAGACGCAAAGAGCCAGGTCACGATGCGCTATGTGGACGGCAAGCCCCATAGCATCGACACCGTAGTGCTCTCCAGCCAGCACAGCCCAGAGATGAGCAACGGCGCGACGATGAAGCAAGAGTTCATTGACGCCGTGATTGAAGAAATCATCAAACCTGTATTGCCTGCCGAATGGCTCAAAGATACGCGCTACTTAGTGAACCCCACCGGTCGCTTTGTAGTGGGTGGCCCACAAGGCGATTGCGGTCTGACTGGGCGCAAGATCATTGTGGACACCTACGGTGGCGCATGCCCCCATGGCGGCGGCGCATTTTCCGGCAAAGACCCCACAAAAGTGGACCGCTCTGCTGCCTACGCGGCACGCTACGTGGCCAAAAACATCGTGGCCGCGGGTTTAGCTAAACAATGCCAAATTCAAGTGGCCTATGCCATTGGCGTAGCCAAGCCCATGAACGTGACCGTGTACACCGAAGGCACTGGCGTAATTTCTGACGAAAAAATCGCTGAACTGGTCAACGCCCATTTCGATTTGCGTCCCAAGGGCATCATCCAAATGCTGGACCTGCTGCGTCCCATTTATGAGAAAACGGCCGCTTACGGGCATTTCGGACGCGAAGAGCCGGAGTTCACTTGGGAACGTACCGATAAAGCGCAGATCTTGCGCGCGGCCGCGGGTCTATCCTGAAACACGGTGGGGCAGACTGCAATGCGCATGGTGCACAAGCTCTGCCCTCAACTGACTTTGATCTATGAAACTACAGACACAACGCTTTATTGACCGCTGGGTTGGCCAGCTGTTATGCGGTGGTGTGTCTGCCGGGGTGCGCTTTACCGGGCTGTTTAGCGCCCCGGCCAAGCTCGACAAAGCACCCAAGAATATTCTGGTCATCCTGCTATCCGAGATGGGCAGCATCGTCTTGGCAGGCCCCATGTTTGCCGAGCTGAGGCGCAAATACCCTAGTGCGGCCATTCACGTCTTGCAACTCAAAAAGAACCAGGAAGTTTCAAAACTACTCTCGCTGACACAGCCAGAGAACATGCACTCCCTGGACGATAGCTCGGGCGTCTCACTGATTCGCGACATCCTGAAGGTCAGCTTGGCGATGCGCAAGCTGGGCCTCGACGCAGTGATCGATTGCGAGCTTTTTTCGCGCGTGAGTGCGCTGCTGTCTTTCAGCACAGGAGCTCCCGTGCGCGTGGGCTTCACGCCACACACCCAAGAAGGCCTGTACCGCGGTAGCTTTATCAACCACGCCATCCCCTACAACCCCTACCAGCACATCAGCAAGCAGTTTTTGTCGTTGGTCGACGCATTGGAGTCGGAAGGCAGTGCACCGCGCAATAAGGCCGCCGAGATTCGCGAACTGCCCGTGGACACCGAGCTGTCGGTGAAATTCAGCGCTGCAGAACTGCAGAGCTACCGCAGCCAAGTGCAGACCGATCACCCGGTCACCGCCAACCGCAAATTGGTGCTGATGTACGCAGGTGGCGGCATCCTGCCGGAGCGGGCGTGGCCACCCGCACATTACGCCCGCGTGGCCCAAGGCCTGTGCGCAGCGGGCTTCGCTGTAGGGCTGATCGGCTTGAAAGACGATGCCCAGTTGGCCAAAGATTTGATGGCCCAAATCCGAAACGAAGCCTGCATTGACCTCACTGGCTACACCCGCAGCATCCGTGAGTTGTTGATGCTGTTCCACGCTTCCAAGCTGCTGATTACCAATGATGGCGGGCCCGGTCACTTTGCCACCGTAACGCCAATCCAAACCATGGTGTTCTTCGGGCCAGAAACAGGCAAGCTCTACGGCCCGCTGGGCATGCGCAACAAAGTGCTGGAGAGCGGCATTGCCTGCTCGCCCTGCTTGTCTGCCTACAACCACCGCCTGACCTTTTGCGATGGGGATAACCAGTGTCTCAAGCGTATTGCGCCCGATCCTGTGCTGGAGGATGCTTTGCAATTTCTCAACGGCAGCACCCCATCGCAATGACCCCCCTTCCACCATGGCGGCAACGCGCCGCGCAATATCTACTGTCGCTTTTGCGCTGGCTAGAAAAGTTTCGGTACCTGAAGTTCGGTATCGTGGGGGCGAGCGGCACCGTGGTCAATTTGGCTGTTTTATATCTCGGCCACGAGTACATTTTCTACACGATAGAGTCGGCCTACAAAAAGCCCTACTTTTCTTTGGCGCTGGCCATTTCTTTAGCCACAGTCAACAACTTCACCTGGAACCGGCTCTGGACTTGGTCTGACCGTGTCAAAGCGGAACCAGAAGCACGGACCGAGGCTACGCGCAACTCCCTGGTCCATGAATTTGGCCAATATGCAGCTGCGTCTGGTTTTGGTAGCGCTTTGCAGTACGGACTCACTCTATTGCTCTCCGGCAGCATGGATTACCGTTTGGCCAACATCATTGCCATCGTGATTGCCAGCGTGAGCAATTTTCTGGCGAATGATCGCTGGACGTTTCGCCGGCGCTAGGCCCGCCATGCCATCTGATTTTAAGCCTTTTAGCCGTCTAGGCCGCATGGATAGTGCGGGAGCAGCTCTTGTTTTTATAGCGGCCCTGGTTTACTTGTTCGGATTGTCAAGCCCGTACGCACCCACCAACGGTGATGAGATGGTCTACATCCACATCGCCCGGATGACGGCAGAGTCCGGCCATTGGCTGCCACTCCAGTCTGAGATTGTCGACACCCGCAACACCAAGCCACCGCTGTTGTTTTGGCAAGCCATGGTGGCCGGTGACTGGGGGCAGCGCTGGGACTTGTGGGCTTTGCGATTACCCAGCGTCCTGTATACGTTTGCTACCACTGCACTGCTGGCGTTTTTCACCTTCAAATTCAGCGGGCGGGTTAAAACCGCCTGTACTGCGGCAGCGGTGTACCTATTGTTCTTTTCCACGTTTCGTTACGGCAGGGTGTATCTCACCTCCGCCCCCGAAACCTTTTGGCTGGCACTGCCTATGTGGTGGGTGCTATGGACGCGTTTGCGCGAAGGTGACCGGTCCAGATCGGCAAGCACAGACCTCCACTGGCTTGCCTACACGGGTTTTGGCGTGGCTTTCGGGCTCGGTGCGGCTTACAAATCCTTTGCGCTGATTGCACCAGCAGCGGCAGGGCTGTGGTCCGCCATCTTGCTCAGTGCACCTAAATTTCAGTGGCAGAGCACCTGGCGCACGACTGTGGGCGTGGGTTGGAGCACGGTGCTGGGTTTGGGTATTTTCGCCCTGTGGTTTGCCTTGGATCCCGACCCCGCCGCAGTTTGGCAAGAATTCATCGTCGCAGAGAATGCCGGCAAAATGTCTGCGGGCCAAGGCTACTGGCACGCGGCTTTGTTTGGTGCTTACCCGATGTGGACGCAGCTCCTTGCCTATCCCGAGAACGCGGGGCTGCTGTTTTTCGTCGCTATCGGTTTGATACTGGCCCTCTTACTGCCAGCATTCAAGAAAAGTAGGTACGCACAGCTCGCCCCGCACCAATGGATTCTTTTGGCATGGCTGGTGGTTTGGCTCCTTGTGTTCACGCTACCCAGTCAACGGTCTGCCCGTTACGTTATTCCAGCGATGCCCGCCTTGGCCATTGTCACGGCCTTGCTGTGGGACCGAGTCAATCTGGCTTGGTTTTGGATCACTCTGGTCATTGCCGCCCCCATCTTGCTCATGCTGGCGCGGATTGGGTGGGTCATGGGATCACTTGAAATAGCCAGCCCTTCGCAAGTCGCCATCACTTTGCTTGCAGCCTGCGCGGGTTTCATCAGCGTGATTGTCGGTTTTCTGAGGAAGCACTGGTGCAGGCAGGCCACGCTGTGGTGCGTCTTAGCCGTCTACGGAACCTTTGGCGCGATGGTTGGGCCCTTGAATGCGCCAAGCGATGATTACTTATCAGCCGCGCGAACCGAACTACCGGGGCGACGGGTTGCAGTACCGAACGGATTTACGGGGCAATTCGAGCGATACCACTTTGTATTGCCGACTGCAAACATAACGCCCTATGACGCTGAAGGCAGAAACACTGGCGCATTCCAGCCCCATTTGCCACCCGCTGAGCGCCTCGACTACCTACTGAAGTCGTTCGACGCCGTGGTTTGGCTGCAAGATGATTTGACCCAAGTGTCTCCCAGCTGCTTGCCCCATTGCAAACTCCTGGGTTCACGCTGGCATGTCAAAAGTCGCCACAAATCCGGTGAGATCACGCTCGCCAATCTTTGGTATCCCGACCAATGGCTTTTTAGACGCGAATGGTTACTCAGTTCAAATTAGCACCAATTTGGGGCAGGCCCCAGTTGGCAGCGTAGTTTTTCCACACCAAACCGTTGCAGTTATGCCACTTTTACGTGTCGTTTACGTGAAAAAGTAATCTGACTCTATACAATTTGGGTCAGTGTTAACCCTAACCATAGAAAGTAACCCATGAAAAAAGTTCTCGCAGTTGCAGCTATCCTCGGTCTGGCTGGCGCAGCCCAAGCCCAAGTAACCATGTACGGTTTGATCGACATGAGCATCGGCCAAAACCAAATCGGTTTCAAGGATCAAAAAGTTGACTTCTTCTCCGGTGGCGACAACGGTAGCTCACAAGGCAACTCCACAACTCGCGTTGGCCTGAAGGGCAGCACCCTCGTTGCACCTGGCATCACAGCTAAGTTCAACCTGGAAACAGCTGGCATTACTAGCAACGGCGATGTGGGCGGCGGTGGTACACCATTCTTTAATCGTCAAGCTTGGGCTGGTTTCGCCGGTTCCTTCGGTGAAGTTCGTTTGGGCAAGCAAGATTCCGTAGCTTTCCAGACCATGGTTGGTTTTGACTTCAACGGCGCTGCCAATGCAGCAGCAGCTCAGCAAAACGCGTTGGCCGGAACATGGTTCGGCGCAGGTGGCCGTCAAGACCGCTCGCTGCAATACATCACCCCTGATATGGGTGGCCTGAAGGCGCAAGTTGGTTTCCAACCTAAGGGCAATGTTGCTGGTGCTGAAGACAACCTGTCTCTGGGTGTCAGCTACGCAGCAGGCCCATTGGCTGTGGCTATCGTTGGCGAAGGCAAGCGCGCTAAAGCCGGCAATGATTTCTACTCTGTCGCTGGTTCCTATGACCTGGGCGTCGTCAAGGTGATGTTGGGTTACGCTGACGGTGGTAAAGACCTGCGTGGCACCACATTCGGCATCACAGCACCTGTGGCTGGCTTGAATGTTGGCCTGAACTACACACTGAACAGCGACTCCAAAGCTGGCGCTACTGAGATTTTTGTGAACAAGGAAATCTTCAAGGGTACTTACGCCTACTTTGACTACGGCAATCTGGACAAGGCCAATGCTGCTTTCAACAAGGGTGACGCCTACGCTCTGGGCGTGATCTACACGTTCTAATTCGATAATTCGCAGGCGTTAGCCTGCTGATTTCGAACATCAACCTGTGCGGTGCAAACCGCGCAGGTTTTTTTTCGTCTAGTGTTTAAGTGGATACACGTTTAGAGCGGTGCCGCCATTGCTGAATGAGGGCGAACTGCAGAGAACTCCACATCCACGGGTCTATCAGTGCATCAAACAGGTTGCCGGTCGGCAAACGCAAGATTGCGAAGAACAACGTGGCAATCGCAATCACCACCACGCCCTGGTGCGGAAAGGCCTTTTTTGCAATGACCCAAGGCAGCGCAGCGATCCCAAAGGCTATCGCCGGAGCGGCAGCGCCAAAACCCCAGTTGTAAAACGAACCAGACCAAACACCCAGGGTGTCTAGCAACAGCCCCCATCCCAAAGCCACGCCGCACAGAGCCAAGAAGAGCACATGAGAGGACCACATCTTGCGTACTTGGTAGGGAAGCGCGGGAAACAAGAGCATGCGTCCCCCTAAAAATGCACAGAGCAGAACCGTGGTCACACTGGGTGCCTGAAATGCCAACCCTAACCAAAAAGCACCGCCCCAAGGCCCGGGCAACCAGACCCATACCGCCAGACCTATGGCAACAGCCGCCTTGACATCTTGCCGAGTGGTCCAGCGACTGGCCGACCATGCCCCCAGCCAAGCGAGCACCACACTCCACCCGGCACTCAACCACCCTTGCTGCCAGACCAATGCAGGAAGGCGTGCCACATCACTCTGCGCTGAGAGCATCCAATCCATCATGGAGCGCCCCGCGTATTGGTTGGGGCTGAAATGAACCGCTGCCACTGGATATGGGTACGGTCTGCGGTGTAGGTCACCCAAAGCTTGCCGTCGCTCCAGGCCATCGCCGGATAGGAAAACTCGTCAGGCTCTGCGCCCTTCTCTATAACCGCAGCCACCGTCCAACTTTGGCCGTTGCCCGACTCGCCCAAATGAAGTGCCGTGCGACCTTTGACAGAAGGGTTATAGGCCAACACCATGCGATGGGGTGACAACCCCATACCGGCCACAGCCGCGTCAGGATTGTCCAATGACGAGTCAACTTGATCTTCCCAATTGCGCCCTGCATCACGGGAGCGAGATACAGCCACTTTGCCCTGCTCACGCTGCACCCGCATGAAGGCCCACCAGTCGGTGGGCGATTCCATCACCAAAGTGGGTTGCAGGCGATCATGGTGCTTGGATATGCGCACCATACCTCGATACGCGCCCTGGGCGTCAAAGTGCAAAGCACTAGCGTGCTTGGTACCCAACTCAAAATGAACCGGCAACACCATACCGCCATCAGCCAGAGGCAAAGGGGGGTTTCGCACCAGATAACTGATATTCCACAGCCACGACAAAGGCAAGACGCGGACAGGCTCAAACTGCAGGTCCTTCAAAGCGTTACTGGTACTACTTTGCCGCAACTGCAATACCCGCGAGGCCGCCCACCCGCCCCAGCCCGTTGCCACCACAAACAGATGCATGCGACCCTCGCCGTCAAGCCACGCCACCGGATTGCCGAGGCGACGCAAGCCGTAACCCAATTCCCGGCCCATGGCGTGGCGATTCACCACAAAGCGCGCAGGCGTCCACTGCTGGCTGGCACGGCTCCATTGGGACGCGGCAATCTGCACATTGGGGGCGCTCTCTCGGTCTCCGGCAAACCAAAAGGCAGTCAGTGCTGCGGAATTGCCAAGCGGCATCGCCACCAGATTACTGGCATGGGCCGCTGCCGTGTCAGCTGGCATGGGAATGCTGCCATGGGCTTCCAGCGCCCACCCCCCCGACTCCAGACCGGCAGACTCTGTCCACACCGCTTGCGCCGTTTGGCCACGCTGTGGGTGCTCAAGGCCCTGGCGCTGCCAGACACCCACCGCGAAAATCCCTAGCCCCAAAGCAACGACCAACGCACAACGAAGAACCACAGAAATCAGCATCAGGCTATCTTAGTGCCCGCTAGGGGCAAGAGTCGCGTAGCAGGCAAAAATCAGCCACGGCAACGACAATCCACTCATTTACGAGTTCAGCGAGTTCACTATGTCAACGTCGATCATCCTCAACGTGCAAGCCCTGGGCAACACGCCTTGGCCCACCATTGATCCATTCTTGTTCTGTGTCCACCACAACGATGCCTACCCCCGCGGCAATGTGCACATGGGCCCGGACGCTGCGTTAACGGGGCGCAATACCGGCCAGGACTTTGCAGGCAAGGACGGCTGGAGCATGTACCACGGCGCAACCGTGCCGGGCTTTCCCGCCCACCCGCACCGCGGTTTTGAGACGGTCACCATCGTCCGCAAAGGTCTCATCGACCACTCAGACTCCTTAGGTGCCACGGCGCGATTTGGCGGTGGGGATGTGCAGTGGCTGACAGCGGGCAAAGGCATCGTGCACTGCGAGATGTTTCCGCTGGTCAACATCGACGCGCCCAACCCCACCGAGCTTTTTCAAATTTGGCTCAATCTGCCCGCAAAGAACAAGATGGCGGAGCCCCACTTCACGATGCTGTGGAACGAGGACATCCCGCGCCGCACGGTGCTGGATGCCGCCGGGCGCCAGACCGACATCGTGTGCATTGCAGGCACCTGGGGCGATACCCCAAGCCTGCCACCGCCCCCTGCGTCCTGGGCCAGCGAGCCGGGCAGTGATCTGGGTATCTGCACGCTGAAGATGGCACCCCATGCCGAATGGACGCTACCGCCCGCGTCCCACGCGGGCACGCGGCGACAGCTCTACTTTTTCGCGGGCTCAGGTCTGCGTATTGAGGGCACTGCCATCCCTGCAAAGTCTGCTATCGAGGTGCGCGCGGATGTGCCTTGCACTCTGATCAACGGCGAGACCGAATACGAAATCCTGGTATTGCAAGGGCACCCCATAGCGGAACCGGTAGCCCAGTACGGTCCCTTTGTCATGAACACTGCAGCCGAGATTCAACAAGCCTTTGCGGATTACCGACGCACACAGTTTGGTGGCTGGCCTTGGGGCCCAAGCGACCCGGCACACCCGCGTGATCAGCAGCGGTTTGCACGCCATGCCAATGGTCGCGTGCAGACCCCAAGCTAGCTTCAGGACTTCCGTGCAGCGTCCTGCGCGGACTGACGTACTAGCGCAGCCATCAACTGGCTGGTTTCTTGCGGCGATTGCGACAAGCCCTCTGCCACGCTGGTTCTGTTGATGGGAGGCTGGTTCTGGCTGACTTTCCATTTGCCCGTCATGGCCACCACAGGAATCGAGATACCCACCAAAGCCCGGATCATGGTGTCGGTGTAGCTACGAGGCGCGTCATCCACCGCCCAAGGAGCCTTCCTGTGTGCTTCCTGCTGTTGCGTCAGCTCAGTCACTTGGGCACGAATCCAATCGGCATCGTCATGAATGGTCAACGGACCGCTTGCCTGCACCGCCACGTAGTTCCAAGTGGGTACTACCTTGCCGTGCTCTTGCTTGGTGGCATACAGCGAGGGGCTGATGTAGACCTGTGGCCCCTGAAAGCAGGCCAACGCATTCACACCTAAATCTGTAGCACTCCACACCGGGTTTGCGCGGGCCACATGCCCAACCAGCGTCCCAAATGCCGTTCCATCTTGACGCAGTACAAGTGGAATGTAGTTCGCGACCAAGCCTTCGTGGGATAGAGTCACTAGCGTCGCCAACGGGTGCGCCTTCAATAGCGCCCCCAGCACGTCAGCACGGTTCTCTACAAAATGTGAAGGGTTGTACATGTAATGCACCTGTTCAATGGGCGAGAAAAGCATCATATCTGCCATGCCTATGGGTTAGCCCCTACAATCGCCCCCGAGGCGGCTGATACCGGCTCATAAACGCTAGGGGTGCTGGCTATCGCGAGGTAGTCGGCTGAGATAACACCCTGGAACTTGATCAAGGTAATACTTGCGCAGGGAAGCGTGATAAAAATGCCAAGGCCCTCACGGGCTTATTTGGCATTGCTGCACTGCCCCTGCCGTCGACACAGGAAATTCGATGGCGCTCCATTTCAAATTGACTCCCGTCGCCTGCGCAACCGCGCTGGCATTTTTGCTCCTGGCCCCGGCCAAAGCCCAACAGAACCCAGGCAGCTTGGCAGACGTCACCGTCACCGGCAAAGCCGCCCCCGTCCTCGATGTGCAGAGTGCAGACGTAGGCGGACTGGGCTTGTCGTGGTTCAAGACACCGCAAAGCGTGTCGGTACTGGGTGCAGACATTCTGCTGGCCACCGGTGCATCCACCCTGTCCCAGGCGATCAAGCTGGACGCGTCTCTGGCCGATAGCTACAACACCACAGGCTATGTCGAGAACATGTCGGTGCGAGGCTTTCTGCTCGACCCCAGCAGCAATTACCGCCGCAACGGCTTGGCGATTTCCAGCTACACACCGCTGGCACTGGAAAACAAGGAGCGCATTGAAATCCTGAAGGGCGTAGCCGGCATGCAGTCGGGTGTGTCGTCTCCGGGTGGGTTGGTGAACTTTGTTACCAAGGTGCCTGTGCCCGATGCCTTCAGCACCGTGCAATTGAGCACGAATAACAATGGTGGTGCCAAAGTGCATCTGGACAGCAATGGCGCGTGGGGCACCGTGGGCGTACGCTTCAACCTGGCATCCGAGAGTCTGCAGTCTTACTTCAACCAAGCCAGCGGTAGCCGCGAATTTGCCAGCCTAGCGCTGAACCAAAGCCTGACACGCGACACCAGTGTTTCTGCGGATATCGAATACCACCACAAACGCCAGCCCTCGGTTCCGGGTCTCGGTCTGCTGGATACCAATGGAGACGGAGTGGGTGACACGCTCCCAGACCGCATCAATCCTCGCTTGAACTTGAATGACCAAAGTTGGTCTTTACCGTTTGAGACCACCAATGCGGCACTTCAATTGGGACTTAAGACCCGGCTAAGCCCCGATTGGAGCGCGCAAGCGTCTTTTGCAGTGCAGCGCGCTGTCATCAACGACCGCATTGCCTTTCCCGATGGCTGCAGTAACGCCGCCAACTATGTTTACCCCGGACTGTGCGCCAATGGCGATGTGGATATCTACGACTTCCGCAGCGATGGCGAAGAACGTACGTCTTGGGGTTGGGATGCGCGGGCTACGCGCGCCTTGAGCTGGCTCGGCTTGGGTCACCAGGTCACCGTGGGCATCAGTGGCCGCGGCAATCGGGACGATCTGCCGCCCTTGCAGGCCTATAACTACGTTGGCAGTACCAATATTTATACGCCGATGCGTCTACCCGCTGACGCTAACTTAACCGAGCTCAACACCAACACGCGCCAGCGTGCGGTCGACAGCTTTGTGACACTGGTGTCTGATGTGAGTACCACGGTGCAAACGGTGATCGGGCTACGCACATCGTCACTGTCACGCAGCAGTGCGCGCAGCGATGGATCGCGCGCGGTGACGATCGACCAAACCATCTCTACCCCCTGGCTCGCCGCCACCTGGCAGACAAGCCCCAGCAGCACCGTGTACGCGTCATGGGGTCAAGGCGTGGAGCTGGAAGTGGTGCCCAACCGATCCAGCAAATTCGTGAACTATGGCGAGACCCTACCCGCCCTCAAAAGTGAACAAGTGGAAATGGGATGGAAGTGGTTGATCGAATCCCGTTTCACGTTTTCAGCCGCAGTGTTCTCCATTGACAAACCCTACGCAGACGACCAGCCCAGCGTTATGGGCCTGCCCACGCGCGTAACGGGTGGAAAATCCGCCCGCCACCGCGGCTTGGAACTCGCTTTGCAGGGCCGGGTGAACAGTCAACTCTCTGTGCAATCCACACTGAGCATGCTGGACGCCCGGTACGCCACTGCCATAGATCCCACACTGGTGGGCCAACGCATCACCAACGTCCCCAAGCTAAAAGTCTCAGTGTTTGCTGACTACAAACTCGCAGAGCTGCCAGGCCTGTCCGTTCATGGCCTGCTGGGATATGAAGACGGGAAGACTGCCAGTGCCGATGGCACCGCGACCCTGCCCTCCGCAATGCAAATCGATGTGGGACTGGGCTACGCGCATCGCATTCAAGGCAGAGCCGTTCGGTGGCAACTGGGCATTGATAATCTGACAGACCGCATCTACTGGCGCGAAGCGCCTACCCAATCCTGGGGGGGCGTCTATCTTTTCCCATCCACACCACGCACCGTACGGGCCAGCGTATCGCTGGACTTTTAGGCCTGAGACTATGTATGTTTGACACCGCCCTCACGCTATTTGGAACACCAGTCACCTGGCTGGAGGTGTTGGCCTTTGTGCTGGCGCTGGCGAATATTGCCTGCAATGTGTTTGAGATCCATTGGGGGTGGCCGCTCACCGTCGTCGCCAGTGCGCTCTATGCATGGCTGTTCTTCACCAGCAAGCTCTACGGTGAGGCTGGTGTCAACGTGTTCTTCGCAGTGACCGCAGTATGGGGATGGTCGCAGTGGCTGAAGGGGCAGTACGACGATGGTGAAGCGCCTTTGGTCATTCGCCGATTGACGCAGCGTGGCATAGCCTACGCCACCGCAGCATGGGCGGTTTTATGGGTGGTGTGCGCCGCCTTGTTACACAGCATTACCGATTCCGATGTAGTGTGGGCTGACGGCTTTGTGACTGCAGGCAGCATCGTCGGCACTTTTTTACTCGGGCGTAAGTTCATTGCCAATTGGCTTGTGTGGCTTTTGGTCAACGCAGCCAGCATTGCGCTGTTCGCGTACAAAGGTCTGACGCTCACCGTTGTGCTGTATGCCATCTTCTTCGGTTTGGCCATTTGGGGGTGGGTGGGGTGGCAGCGCCGTATGACACTGACTTTGAGAGTACCCGCGCATGGCCCAGACCAAGCCTAAGTTAATCTGCCTGATTGGCGCAGAGTGCACCGGTAAAACCACGTTGGCCCAAAGCCTGGCAGAAGAATTCTCCGGGCGCTGGGTGCCCGAGCGCTTGCGTCTCTTCTGTGATGCCATGGGGCGAACCCCGTTGCGGCACGAACAGACCGACCTACTGGAGCAACAAGCACGCAACGAGATGAGCGCCTTGGAAGAAGCCGCGCACCACCAACAAGACTACGTGTTCTGTGACACGGCGCCGCTGTTAACCGCTGTTTACAGCGAGTTTGTGTTTGGCGATACTTCCCTATATGCGCGTGCACACGAGCTACACACCCGGTATGCCATGACGCTGGTTCTGGAGCCTGACCTGCCCTGGATTGCCGATGGTATGCAACGTGATGGTGCCCATGTGCAACGGCCAATACATGAAAGAATAATGTCTGAACTTAAAAACATGGGCTGCCTGCTCTACCCGGTGGCAGGGACCGGGTCATCACGCGCCTCTGTAGCACGCGCCGCAGTTCAGGCCAACCTCCTCTAGGGCATCCAATTGAAACCCCAACATCGCCGTTCACGCCACTCCCTATGGGTCTGCATCCCCGTGCTGAGTGCCTTTCTCCCCGTGTCGGCTGAAGTGGGAAATCCGAGAGTGAATCAAATTGGATATTTACCCCACAGCGTCAAGATCGCAAGCTACAAAACGGCAGAGGCAAAGCCGCAGGCGTGGCAACTGAAAAAAAACGGAAAGCTCATCGCGCGAGGAAAGACATCAATCCGTGCGCTGGACCCATCGAGTGGTGATCAGTTGCAACAGATCGACTTCAGCACCGTCACCGCGACAGGCTCCGGGTTCACCATAACAGTCGGCGCGAATACAAGTCAGGCATTCGCAATATCGCCAGACGTATTTCGCGCCCCTCTGTACGACGCGCTCAAATATTTTTATCACAACCGCAGTGGAATTGCGATTGAAACGCAGTTCACAGGTGGTGGCCTTACATCCTTTGTACCCAACAGCCAATGGGCTCGAGCGGGCGGGCACATCAACCACGGAAAGAACCAGGGCGACTACAAGGTCCCGTGCTGGACCGGCACTTGCCAGTACACGCTCGACGTCCCCAAAGGTTGGTATGACGCCGGTGACCACGGTAAGTATGTCGTGAATGGCGGTATCTCTGTATGGACTCTGCTGAACATGTTCGAACGGGGCCTTTACTGGGGCACAATCGCGCGTTTGGCAGATGGCCAACTCAACATTCCGGAGAGCGCAAACGGCATTCCAGACCTGTTGGATGAAGTGCGATGGGAATTGGAATTCATGCTGGCGATGCAAGTCCCTGCTGACGCCGCTAAGGCAGGCATGGTGCACCACAAAATTCACGATGTCGCTTGGACCGGATTGCCGCTGCTACCCGATCAAGACCCACAGCCACGAGCCTTGGTACCACCTTCCACCGCAGCCACCCTGAATTTGGCAGCAACCGCCGCACAGGCAGCGCGTATCTGGAGAGCCCTTGATCCCGCCTTCTCTGCCAGGTGCCTGCAGGCTGCAAAATCGGCCTGGGATGCAGCAGTGCTCCACCCCAGCGATCTCTACCGCGGCGGCTATGACACGGGTGGCGGGGCCTATGACGATGACAAGGTCAGCGATGATTTCTATTGGGCAGCCGTGGAGCTCTTTCTCACAACCAATGACAGCCGGTACTTGCCGACCATCGACGCTTACACAATTTCCCGCACGGACTTCAATTGGGCGAATACGGAGTTGGCTGGATTGATGTCTTTGGCCACTGTGGTGCAGCCAGCTACGGCCAGCCGGCGAGCCGTAGCTCAGCAGAAAGTTACGGCAATTGCCCAACAGCATCTGGCCACACAAAGTGCATCGGGCTATTCAGCCCCGCTTGCACTGTCCGAGTACGAATGGGGCTCCAACAGCGGAGTGACCAACAAGTTAATGCTGATGGGCTTGGCCTACAACTTCAGCAGAAACCACAAGTATGCGGATGGTGTTACCAAAGGCATGGACTATCTTTTGGGTCGCAACACTTTCTCGACTTCGTTTGTAACCGGCGAGGGGACCAAGACCGTCAAGTATCCGCACCACCGTTTTTGGGCGGGTGTTTTAAATCCAGAGTTTCCCTTTGCACCGCCAGGAGCGCTGTCTGGCGGCCCCAATTCAGGCCTGCATGACCCAGTTGCTAAGGTGCAGTTGGCTGCATGCGTCGCGAAGCCAGCCACTTGCTGGATGGACGATATCAATGCCTACGCCGTGAATGAAATCACCATCAACTGGAATGCCCCTTTGGCGTGGCTGCTTGATTTCCAGAATGATGTGGCTAGTCAGACCACCGCAGCCAGAATGAACGGCAAGTAAGCTGACACCAGAGCGCCAGGCAGGTCGCAAGCCTGCATTGCCAGCGCTCAGGTCATCAATGTCGTGCTGCACCCAATTTGGTGTCGCCATCTACCTTGTTGGGAAACGGCGCGAAGTAGGCACCCAGGACGGAGGGGATAGAAGCCGCCATCACGACCAGAAAAAAGGTTTGAAACCCCATGTGATCGGCCAGGAAACCACTTGCCATTTGCGTAGGAATGAGCACTAAATTCATGATTGCCGTGCAATAAGCATAGTGCGTCATATGGTATTTTCCGGGTGAAATTTGCTGCATCATGTAAAGCATGTTCGCCACGAAACCAAACGCGTAACCCGCCTTTTCAAGGGTAACCAAAGTTGCGATGACCGGCAGAGAAACCGGGGCATCGGGCGAAACCATGCAGCTCAAAATATAAAAAGTGATGTGCGGAATATTGAGACACAGCGCCATGAACACCAGCGTCTTGCGGTTGAGACCGTACTTGCCAGCGAAGATGCCGCCCAACAAACCAAACGCCAGACTTACGACAGTACTGATGAAGCCGTCGATGAGCGCCTTGTCTTCCAATAGGTGGGGGCAGGCTGCGCTGATCGCGTTGGTCGCGCACATGCCTAAGCCACCATTGGTCACGCTGCCTTGCATGAAAAGTGGGGCTTCAAGCAGTAAGAAACCTTCGCCCAGACGAAATAAGAAAACAAACATCAACATGCCTAGTAGATACGGCTTATTGATAAAGTCTAAAAACTGATTCTTGAAGGTTTTTGCAACAGCCGCAGTGTTCTCTGGACGCACCGGTACCGACCCCGGAGGAAGAACAAAGTAGTGGTAGGCAGCCAGAAGCGCCATGGCCCCCATGCTCACGGCCAGTGCTGCGCCCCAGGCACTCTTTGCATCCATTCCCTTCTTTTGCAAATAGCCGGCTGCGCCCACCACCACCGCAGTGGCAAAAATACGGCCTGCATTCCAAAAAGCTCCTTGGAGCCCCATGAACTTGCCTTGCGCCCGTTCATCCAAGGAAGTGATGTACACCCCATCAATACAGATATCCTGCGTGGCAGAAGCAAACGCCAGTAACCAGAGCAGCAAAATACCCACCACAAAGTAATTGGGCAAGGCGAGCGACAAAGCCCACAAACCTAGTAGGCAGGCCATCACCAGTTGCATGGCAATGACCCAAATGCGCTTGGTCTTGAACATGTCGAGGAAGCCTGCGTAGAGTGGCTTCAAGGACCACATGATCCCGATGCTGGCGGTGGATGCCGTGATTTCGCTGTCGCTATGGCCCAAATCTTTAAACATAGTTCCTGCAACCCAAATCACCATGGCAAAGGGAATCCCCTCCGCCAGATACGCACTTGGAACCCACGATGCCGGGGAGCGATTGGTCTTGGTTGCTTGGGTCATATGAAATTACTTTTCAAATATTGAGACTGGAGCATATTCAATGCGCTTGCAGCGCATCGCGTCTTGGCATGTCAGGCTTCTGGTGCCAGCTTCTGACGCGTTTTGAATGTGGCAATGAAGTCGCGATACCAAAGAGCGCTATCTTTGGCGACCCGCTCTTGGGTCGCATAGTCCACATGGAACAGTCCAAAGCGTTTGGTGTACCCAGAATTCCACTCGAAGTTGTCGAGCAAGCTCCAATAGAAGTAGCCTCGCACATCGACACCAAGCTCTACGGCTCGGGCGAGTGCCAGCAAATGGTCACTTACATACTGGATACGCTCCACATCAGCGACTCGACCGTCTACTAATTTGTCCGCATTTGCCATCCCGTTTTCGGTGATGAAGATCGGTGGTGGCGCATACTCCCGCGAAATTCGCACCAGATGTTGGGTGAGCGCTTCCGGGTAAATTTCCCAACCCATATCGGTAAAGCCTTGCTTACCGGGCGCTGGCTTGGGCGGCGTTTGCGTACTGATGAAACTACGGGTGTAGAAGTTGATGCCTAGGAAATCCAGCGGCTGATGAATGAGCACCAAGTCAGCGGCTTCGACTTTTGGCGCATCCACCCCGAGGTACCCCAAAACATCTGCTGGATACTGCCCACGAAAAATAGGGTCCATGTACCAACGGACATTCAAGCCATCATCGATACGTGCGGCCTTGCGATCAGACTCTAGCGCCTCCGCAGCAAAAGCAGGCGTGTGATTGAGCACCACACCCAACGGCACATCAGTAACCTCTCGCATCGCTTTAATTGCAGCGCCATGCGCCATCATCAAATGGTGCGATACCTGCAGCGACAAGGCCCGGTCTTTTTTACCAGGCGCAAATTGTGCGACTTCATAACCCAGCGTTGCGACGCACCAAGGCTCATTCAGTGTGGCAATGCTTGCGATGCGATCTCCAAATCGCCGTGCAACTTCTGCCGCATAGTCGGCAAACAAAGGCACGATCTCACGCGACTCCCAGCCGCCAAACTCATCTTGCAATGCCATGGGAAGGTCCCAGTGGTAGAGCGTGACATGGGGCCGGATTCCCGCTGCGAGCAAGGCATCGAGCAGTCGATCGTAAAAGGCAAAGCCAGCCTCGTTCCATGCCCCTCTGCCCAAAGGTTGCACCCGAGCCCAGGCCACTGAAAACCGATAGGCATCCAATCCCAAGCCCTGCATCAAACCTACGTCTTCGCGGTACCGGTGGTAGTGGTCACATGCGACGCGAATATCGGACCCATCGTTGATCTTCCCTGGCTCGGTGCAGAAACTGTCCCAGATCGATAGGCCTTTGCCATCCAGATCGTAGGCTCCTTCGATTTGTGCGGCGCTCGTGGCGGATCCCCACTGGAAGTCTGGATGAAGACTTCTGCACAGTTCCAGCAGCGCGAGGTTAGGAGAGTTTTCTATTTTCATGGGTGTGTATTAAAGGAAGTAGTACTTTGGCTGCGTGCCGTATTGGGTGGTGAAGAGGTAGACGGCGACGAGCAACACCCCATACCAGGCGCATTGCCTGATAGGGGCCATCAGAATATTTTCCGGGCCTGCGGTATCGCGTCTCATGCTGTCTCCTGCGTCCGTTGCTTGCGTTATGCACGCAACGGAATCGATTTAGTTTTGTAATTCGAAAGAAATCATACCTGCAATAGACAACGTTGTCTATCTTTCGCAGAGAGATGAATAAACGCGCATTGCTAAACATGAGGGCGTACGCAAACGCGGTTACCCCAGCGACCACTGAGTGCAAAAAAACGACGCGGGGAAACCCCTATTTTTCAAGAATTGACAACGTTGTCTAATTCGCTCACAAATTAAAAATCAAGTGGCACCAACATCCATTTATCTGCGTGTAACGCAGTGAGATCACAAATCCCACTGTCGAGCCATGCCACCCCACAACAGCTTCCCTTGCCCTACCAACCGTAACCCCCATAAGGAGACACCCAGTGAAACATAAGCAACTAGACAGGCCGCCGGTTCGCCGCGCCTTCCAATCCAAAGTCCACCCCATCGCCGCCGCCTGCGCCACCCTGCTGGCCCTGAGCACCCCCCTGACCTACGCCCAAGCCA
>NKIK01000027.1 GCA_002256115.1 Burkholderiales bacterium PBB3 | reverse complement strand
CTCGGCCTATGCGGAAGAGGACAAAGTCTGGGACAACATGGCACCGGTCGGTCGGGAATTCGGTAGTCCAGACTATGAGCGCTTGATGGAAGAGGACGCCAAGGCATTTAAGGCCAACCTTGCTTATCTGATCGAGGAGTGCAAACGCCAAGCATCCGCTACAGAGGTCGCCGTTTCAGACGATGAACTTACTGCCACCCTCAACGTACAGGCTGCACTCCTGGAGTTCGGACAGGATGTCACTGCGGGCGTCGCAGCGACTGTTTGGAAGTACTATTCAAGCTCCTTGGCGGCTTCCTGGATGTCGGGTGCTGAAACGGTCAACAGCGCGAAAAGAGCACTGTTTATGTACTGCAGTGGTAAGCCAAATGAATGGGGCAATTTCGTGTAAAAAAGAATTCAGCCCAGAAGCGCATACCGGTTAGCCGTGGCTTGAAAGGTGGCAATGGCCTCTGGGTGATCCCTTCGGATCCCATCTGTTGTGTACAGGATGCTGGTGCTGGTGCTGGTGCTGGTCCACTTGCCGCCCCACTGGATCCGCCACCTGTATAAAATTTCCTCACGCATCCCGACTCCAAAACACTGTTGATAAATACAGTTATTTTGGCGATAATATGGGTGAATGTGCTATTCCGCCCAAGTCCTGAACGCCTACGACGAGTATTGCAAACTGCTGGGCGCGGACATTGATATAGAGGCGTTCGCGCAGCTGTATGGCATGAAGCTCCACGACAACAGGATCAAGACGCCCCGTGGTTTGGATGCTGCCATAGAGGCAGATCAGAGAGCCGAGATGGACAAGGTTCGATTGGCCGTGCTGCAGTACAAAGCGCAGCAGGTGACCCAACTTGGCGAGGAGATCATTGAACAACAGGATCGCCTGAGAATGGCTCAGGAAGCGCTGCTGAAGAAGTTCACCAAGAAAGCTACCGAAGACGTACGGATTGCCACCAACAAGATAGGGCGAGCCCAGGAAAAGCTGGTCGACCTTCAAAGGGCCGATGTTCGCGCCAGCGACGGGCGAATGTTTCCGGGCTACTTTGTGCCGGTGTTGATCATGGAAGATGGCCGGAAGATTGTGCGGCCCATGCGCTACCAGTGCCGGATCGCTGGTGTTCCGGAAAATTACGACACCCGGTTTCCTGGCACCTATAACGCGCGCATGGACAACCTGGACGGGTTCTGGCGAAACCAGTTTGGGCACACCCATGGCATCGCCATAGTGTCTGCGTTCTATGAATACGTTACTGGCCCAAATGGCCAAAAGATAGTTCTGGAATTCAGGCCAACCACCGAGGAGAGCCTGTACGTAGCCTGCCTCTGGTCACACTGGACTTCGCCGGGCACGGCCGATCTCTATTCCTTCGCCTTCATCACCGATGACCCGCCACCCGAAGTGCTGGCAGCCGGGCATGACCGATGCATCGTTCCACTCAAGCGTGGGAATGTAGACTATTGGCTAGACCCAGACCCTAACGATTTAGATTCACTCTGGGACATCCTTAAAGACAAGGAACGGCCGTACTACGAACACCGGCTGGCCGCCTAGCGCTACCAAACATTACCAAATGTATATCGACCCAAACTACGAGCCCAAAGGCCTGCAGCTGCACCTGGAGGTGGACGGAGCGACCCCCGATGACATCAAGCGCGGCCTTGACGCCGCAAAGGCGTACTTAGGCCAATCAGGTGCAAACCCCTTTGCTGCCTACAGCGCCAGTGATGCACGAGACCATTCCCAAGACGATGACGAGCTGAGCACAGAAGCCCATTTTTTGGCTGACTTCTGGGCCATCGCCGGCAAGGTTGCGTTGGATGCTGCCTGTGCCAATATGCCGTACGGTCCCAAGTCGTATGTGCTTGCCTACTCGTGGGATGACAACCCGTGGCGCACCAATGCGAGCAGGCTTCGTTCAGAGATCGAGGCGGGCTACACCCAAAAGACAAACGAAGGACGGCGCAAGCCTGGTTAACCCAGTAGCTTGCAGTGCTGTACCAGGAGTGGCAAACACTGCCGTATATATTTGACGGTGAGCGGGAGACTATGCGCACCAAGCTGGCTTCGTTGAACACTTGACGTTGGATTTTTAGGCTATGTGCATTCCGAGGTTGGAACCAACCTAAGTTTGCACAAAACGGACTAGTTGCTCAATCGAGAATCAAATTCAAACGGACGAACGATACTGATAGCGACATTTGCAAATGCCGGATGATTTGGGTTGAGTACTACATTCGTTGCTTCAGGCATGACTGCTGATGGCACGAATAGACCAAGATGTTTCGAGTCCAGTAGGAACTTATCACCGATCAAAACTGCAGAAGCCGAACTGGGTAACGCATCCCAGCCATCAGGCAAATCCTTTACGCCATAACGCATGTACAGCGTTGGATCATCAGGGAGCGCAATTACAGCCAAAACCAGATCTTTAGGGAGAAGGTCGGAACTATGAACCAGTTTCTCCATAGCCGCGATCTCAGCAGTCATGCCTGCGTAGATGGCGGCGACTCCAGGTGAGTTCCAGCGACCCCCTGTTAGTCGTGCACCAGTCCCATTCATATCGAGCGCGTACGCTCGTTTGGCAATCCGCCAAGCCTGCATTTAGACAGCACCACCATAGGCAACGGCTGACAGTATCTTGCGGACCTCTCCCGCACCGGTCTCAGTGTCCAGCATAGAAAGAGGAGTGTCTCCAAGCGAGGCATTAACCTTGGTAAGCCAGTCACGCGCCATCTCGGAAACGCCGAAGACTTTTTCTGCTTCAATCTCGATAAGCGCGATACGACTTAATCGCTCGGTTTCATTTTGACCTAATAGGCTTCCTGACTTTATTTTGCGCTCTGCGGTCGCAGGAGACATCCCAATTAACTTTGCAAAATTGGTGCGCGGCATTCCAAAATGCTGGCTTGCGGTAACAAATACGGAAGGCCTTACCCCGTTCCGGACAAGTTTGATTATGGTTCCTGCATTGGCATTAGCCAGATCCGCTTTCCACTTACCGAATCCTTCTGTACGCTTGCTGGTAGTTGTGATTGCAGCCATAAAACCCTAGTTTCCATTTGATGGTTTATTTTACCTCATTTGGTTGTTGCTAAGGTTGGTTGCTTCCAACCTCGGAATGCACATAGCCGATTTTTATTCGCGAAAGTCTCATCCAAAATTCTGACTGGACCGGGCCAGGAACAGACATTCGGGAATGTCGGTTTGAGGTAAGTCCAACCGGGAGCTGGTAAAGAGGCGGTCGTAGATTTCAAGTTTGCTGCGGAAGCCGTCTTGCAGATTGTCGGGGGGCGTCCGCGCGGCCCGAATGACGCTTACCAGGTAAAGCTATCGCTAATCGGTACTTCAGAATCGTCCAAGAAGTAGGCAGCAGTGAGGATCTGAGTGTTGCACTTTCACAAAAGCTTCATTTGACCCGCCAAGGGCAGGCACACATACTCGTGCCCTTTTGCGTACTAACCCGCTTCCCAGGAGCTTTACCCTATGCAATTCCTTCACAAACACGCATGCACTTTGCGTCCACTGTCACTCGCATTGATGGTCGTGGGACTAACAGCTTGCGGGGGAAGCGATAGCGTCAACAATAGCGCAGCAGTGGCTTCAGCGGACACATCAGACCGCCGGGCAACAGCGTCTGCAAAAAGCCCGGACCACTACGAGTTCGAGGCCACACTGTCAGCTCCCTTTGCGTCGGATAGCCCCAATGCTGCGCGCGATTTCAGCATTCGCATGACCTATCCGGGCGCCACGGCGGGCCAGCCCGTCGTGTGGGAGCTGTCCTTGCTTGACCCTGCAGGCAAACTTGTCCAACAGTGGAGTGGTGAAGACGAGTACCAAAATCAGGCCATGGTCGTCAACGTACCTTGGGAAGGACGCATCGGTAAGCTGGCAGATCTGCCAGACGGTAACTATGGTCTGCAGCTCAAAGCGCGTGCACCGAATGAAGTG
This sequence comes from Burkholderiales bacterium PBB3, assembly GCA_002256115.1. Classification (GTDB taxonomy): domain Bacteria; phylum Pseudomonadota; class Gammaproteobacteria; order Burkholderiales; family Burkholderiaceae_C; genus Allorhodoferax. Next base: position 59,197 of record NKIK01000027.1, on the reverse strand, counting down.
GTGTCGCGTTTTGCAAAGGGCACCCGCGCTGAGCGTGTCAGCACGCTACTCGCACTCGAAGGTGGCCACGCGGCCATTGAGCAGCGTTGGGACATTGCGGTGGGTAACCCTCCCAAGCCCAATATGCCTGCTTTTGCCGCGATGGCAGTGGGAGAGCAAGGTGAGTTGGCGCGCCGTTACAGCGCAAAGTCTGTGTCTGCAACCAACTCACTACCGTACACGGTGTATTACGCCAACCTACACAGCCAGACCAATGACTCTGACGGCGGCGGCGCAATTGGAAGTTGCACCTCCTCCCAGCCCGCACAGACAGGAGCGTTCGGACCCGCAGCTGCTTTTTCGTATGCAAAAACAGCCGGCCTCGATGTGCTGGCCACCACAGAGCACAACCACTATTTCGACGGATCCTCAAGCACCAACACTGGAGCTAGTCCTGCCACTGCACGCAGTCGCTACCAGGCCGGACTTTCAGCGGCAAACTCGTTCAACACTTCCAACCCCAGCTTTCTCGCCTTGTACGGCATGGAGTGGGGAGTGATCAGCAATGGTGGTCACCTCAATATCTTCAACAGCAACGAACTGTTTAGCTGGGAATACAGCGCCAGCAACGAGCTATTCGGCGACCGGTTTGTGGCCAAGAACGATTACGCTGCCTTGTATGGCGTCATGCGCCAACAGGGCTTGGTAGGTCAGTTCAACCACCCTGAAAGCACCGGTCAGTTTCTAGTAGGCGGAACGGATTTGGGCTATAGCGCCGATGGCGACGAAGTCATGGTACTTGCAGAGGTCCTGGGTACTTCTGCTTTTTCTGCCAACACCACTGAGACGGAGACCGGCAGGAGCAATTGGGAGGCAGTTTTTAATAAGATTCTGGAGCGTGGCTTTCACGTCGCACCTTCTTCCAACCAAGACAATCATTGCGCCAATTGGGGCAAGGCATATACCAACCGCACTGGCGTACTTTTGCCAGCAGGGACTGTATTGAGTAAAGCCAGTTTTGTGGCTGCGCTCAAAGCGCGCCGGGTTTTCGCCAGTATGGACAAAAACTCCCAAGTAGTGCTGCAGGCCAACGGACGCATTATGGGAGAACGCTTCACTAACAGTGGTCCCTTGAACCTGAATGTCTTGTTCGCCAACACGGCGGGTCGTACGGCTGCATCAGTTCAGATTCTCGAGGGTGTGCCAGGACGCAATGGCACCGTCAGTACCTTGGCTAGCAGTGCCACGAGCACAACAACGCCTGCCGTTGGACAACATTTTTACTATGCCAAGGTTACTCAGGATGATGGCAAAGTACTGTGGTCCGCCCCAATATGGGTCACCCAAACGACAGGCGGAACCACGCCGGATACTACAGTTCCAGTCGCTGGCGCTAGTGAGTCGGGTACATCAGGCACTATCACCTTGTCGGCAACCGCCAGTGACAACGTGGGCGTGACACGGGTGGATTTCTTGATTGATAACGTGGTGAAGGGCAGTGACACCACTGCACCGTACGCACTGGCATTCGACTCCTCGACTCTGACCAATGGAAGCCATAGTCTGGTGGCGCGCGCCTATGACGCAGCAGGCAACTCTGGCGCTTCCAGCGCGGTGGCATTCACTATCAACAACGTCGGCGCGGTTTACAACGAAGTGGAGTCCAACGGAAGCATTGCAGCAGCGAATGTTTTGGCCACGCAAACAACCGTGAGCGGCACCATGGGGAACGCGAGCGACATAGACTTTTTTAAGTTGACACTCACTGCCAACAAGAAACTGCGTATCGATATGACTGGGCCTTCCGGGACAGACTATGACCTGTATCTGGTCAATGGGAGCGGCACGGTGTTGGCTTCCTCCGAAGGAAGCACCAGCAGCGAACTACTCAATTACACCAACGGTACTGCGATTAGCGTTGTTTACATTAAGGTAATTTCTTACTCTGGCAGCAGCACGACGCAACGTTACAACCTGAGTTTGAGTTTTCCTTGAGGACGTCCTCGTCATTGAAGTTGCCGTCGACAGGCAATTCGACGCCTACGCGAAACGAACAGGCGTCTAGTGAAGCGGGTGAAGTCCAGACGACCAAAGCAAGCCGAGTAAGACCAAATCTGAACCGATACCAGGCTTTTGGCTGCGGCTCAAAAGCAGAGTTACTGGTGCCTGCCGGCAACCGCGACAACGCCCTCGTAGGAGCGCTACAGGTGTGCTAAGTCTTGAATATCGTGTCCAAGGTCAGCGCGGGCACGTAGGCCGCTGTGCAAGCTGACCAAAAGCTCAAGGCGCCGGCGCAGCGACAGCAAGGTCTGTACTGCCGCTAGGCTGTACTCTGCGCTGCCGGGCTTCTTGGCAGTTATCGGCGGATAGTTCCAGAGTGCTGTATTGGGTTGCCCGGGCCAAATGGGATGCTCATGTAGCGTTTCTGAATCCAACGAAATAACAAAGTCCATTCTTGGAGCGCCGCTCCTAGTGAACTCGCTCCAGGATTTGCAGCGCAAACCATCTTCCGGAATGCTTGCGGTATGCAGGGCAACGGCAGTCCATTTGTTCGGACCAATAGCAAGAAGTGCAGGCACGCCACAGGAATAGGCTTTGAAACGGCCCCGCCCCAGATGACGCAAACAGGCCTCGGCCAACAAGCTGCGGTAGGCATTCTCCCGAGACACAAACAGAACATTCGTCACAGATAGCTGCATCGTTCTATGTTAGTTGAAAGGTAACTCCCCTTGCGTTTACAAAGACCATCCAGCAAGATTCTTGCCTTAACGGAGTGGCTAGCTTCCGAGCCAGAAGCGTCATCAAAATGACACGAATTTTTAATAAATTCAAGGACTTAGTTGGTACATGAAATGCTTGTGAGGTGAGTATGCGCTTGTCAACACGATTACTCATTCTGATTTTGGGTCTTGTCAGCTTATTGGTGTTGATTGGGGCTTTCGGAATCTACAGCATTGGAGAGTCCAACGCGTCATTGAAAACAGTTTACAAAGATAGAACAGAACCAGCGGTAGAGCTGGGGCAAATAGATGCATTGACCTACAGCAGTCGTATGCATGTGGCCCAAGCGCTGGCCAATCCGCTGCCGGATGTCATTTCGCAGAGCATTGAAGCCATTCAAAGCAATCAGTTAGCGATTCAGGAAAAATGGCAGAGCTATCGCCAAAGGTCTCTATCCCCAGATGAGGCGGTTCTCGCGGATGCGTTCGAAAATTCTATGGCGACATTTGTTGACAAGGGGTTGAAGCCAGCCATTGATGCTCTGAAGGCGAATGACATCACAGATGCCCAAGCGGCGATGATCGCGAAGATGACTCCATTGGCAGTATCTGTAAAGGCGGGAATTGATGCTTTAAAGGCTGTCCAGGTGGATGGAGCCAGAAATGTTTTTGAGAGGGCATCTGCACACTACAGATGGCTCTTTTGGAGTGCAATACTACTGGTGACATCCGGGCTGGTTTTTTCACTCCTCTTCGGCCTAGCAACTATTCGCACAATTGGCTCACAGCTGGGTGGAGAGCCACATGAGGCAAAAGATGTGGCTCAGCGCGTTGGCACAGGTGATCTTAGCAAGACCATTGATTTACGCGCAGGTGACTCAGGCAGTTTGATGGCTCAACTGCAACATATGCAACTTAGTCTGGCACATGTTGTGCAGGAAGTTCGACATACTGCGGGCGCGGTCGCAAACGCAAGCGCTGAAATAGCTATTGGCAACAATAGCCTGTCGACCCGAACAGAGCACCAAGCTAGTGCACTTCAGCAAACCGCAGTATCCATGCACGATTTGGGACTTGCCGTTCGGGTCAATGAGGATCGCGCTATGCATGCAGATCAACTTGCGCGTAATGCGGCAACTGCAGCTGTGAAAGGTGGTTCCGCAATGGGCGATATGGCGCAAACTATGCGTGAAATTGACGATAGCTCGCGGCGGATTGTCGACATCATTGGCGTAATCGATGGAATAGCTTTCCAAACCAACATACTTGCATTGAATGCAGCCGTTGAGGCCGCAAGAGCCGGTGAGCAAGGTCGTGGATTTGCCGTTGTAGCATCTGAGGTAAGGTCCCTGGCAGGACGTTCTGCGCAAGCTGCCAGAGAGGTCAAGTCACTCATCGGTGCCAGCGTAGACCGTGTGGACCGTGGCAATGCACTAATGGCTGAGGCAGATGAATCAATGTCGCTAGCCGTAAATTCCATTCAAGAAGTAACAAGAGTGATCAGTGAGATCAGCAACGCAAGCAAAGAGCAAACTGCCAGCGTCCGCGTGGTAGGACAGGCCATTTCGATGATGGACCAGGCGACGCAACAGAATGCAGCGATGGTTGAAGAAATTGCAGCTGCAACTGGAGGGCTGCAGCATGAAGCCAATCAGCTAGTCAACGCTGTATCGATCTTTAGACTCTCGGCGATTGAAAGTAGCAGATCGCTCGACGTACTTTGAAACTCCGACATCGGCAAATCTATGAACTGTACGCTTGAAATCCTGCCAGACTCCACCTTAGGCACATATGTCTATGAGACACCCCCATGGTTAGTGCTTACGTTTCGTAGCATTCAGGTCACAGCAGGTTGCGTAGGGTTGTTCCTTTCGATACAGCATTGGTCAGCGATTCCTTGGTCGATGCGTCTCTTTGTCCTGGCTCTCACGTTGACCTTGATCATTTCATCTGTTTGGAATCGACCTTGGCAAAACACAGTCCACTTCGTAGCCAACGAGCATGGCATCTACTTTCCCGCATATCCAGCAATGACACTAATAGCCACGCCGCAGCGGGTAGAGTGGCTTGAAGTTCCCTGGAAACATATTTCAAATATTCGCTTAGTCAGCGCGCTGGGGGAGCATGGAAAATGCGTTGCAATGGACATTCAAGTCAGTTTTCTTGAGGAGACACGGTTCTTTGAGGGCGTGGGAGTACCGAATGATCGCCTCACCAAGACGGTTGCCACGGTTTCGGCCGCCTACAGCAACTGGCCGCCATTTCCCGCCGAAGTTTTTTCCCGCCTTAGTACTTTGAGGCTTACCCGTTTGGGTGTTGATCCAAGTCATGCCTTGAAGGCAATTCGCTGAACTGACTTCATTAGGTATTCATGCTCACTGCTACCGAGAATATGTATGGTGCCGACGCATCAGGTCTGATATGCGGCTTCGCATTTGATGCGGTTGGTCATGGAGAACCCATCGATAGCGCCCAGGCGTTGGAGGGGTTGCAGGCTGATGTCCAAAGCGGATTCACTTGGCTACATTTCAATCTTACGCATACAGCCGCTGCGAAGTGGCTTGAGGACCATCTCCCATTGTCGGAGCTATTTCACGAAAGTTTGAAGGACGGATCACGCTCTACGCGTGTGGAGCTGGACGAGAACATGCTGGTGGCGGTGATAAATGATGTGCACTACGACTTTTCATTCGAACCACAAGATATCTCCACTTTGTGGCTCTCCGTGGGCGAGCGCTTAGTTGTTTCGGCTCGCGTTCAGCCTCTGCGATCGATCGATAGGCTGCGAGACGCGGTGCGTCGAGGTGCTATTTTGATGTCCAGCGTAGCTTTGCTTGTCCATCTCATGCACGACCAGGGCGATGTATTGGTCCACATCGTTCGCAGCACCACAACCAAAGTGGACGACATAGAAGACCGATTGCTCGCTGGCAGACTCGAGACAAAGCGCGCGAATCTGGGTGCATTGCGAAGACTGCTAGTGCGCCTGCAACGCCTGCTCGCACCTGAGCCCTCAGCGCTCTTTCGTCTTTTGAAGAAGCCGCCCAGATGGATTGCGGAGTCTGATCTGGATGATTTGCGTCAGTCGACAGAAGAATTCAATGTGGCCTTGAGTGACATGGCTGCTTTGCAAGAGCGCATAAAGCTGCTGCAGGAGGAGATAGCGGGTCGTGTTGCTGAGGCTAACAACCGCAGTCTCTTTGTTCTGACCATGGTTACGGTGCTGGCGCTGCCCATCAACATCATTGCCGGTTTGATGGGAATGAATGTGGGAGGCGTTCCCCTGGCTGACAACCCTCACGGTTTTTGGATCGTGGTGAGTATTATTTTGAGCTTTACGGCGTTAGCGCTTTGGATCACACGGCGCCGGGTAGAAGACTCGGAGTAATGTTCCTCCTGTCGGTATCCCAATGCAGCTACATCTGGTTCGCACCCAGACCCTGCAAGAGTCAACCAGCGTGTAGCGCGTTGCAGCATGTCCACTTTCAATCGCGCCTCCAAGTGTATACAGAGCCGACTAAGGCGGGATTTAGGGGTCGGTAGAGCCTCGGCCGCCCGCGTTAAGCCTCAGCTACGAAAGGCAGCCAAAAAACCACGAAACTAATCAAAACCTAATGTTGCTTCCGTAGGCAACAGTATGTATCTTTCGGTCCCAGATTGCCTCCCTTACATCTGCGGTCGCCTTGATAGATGGCGCAGGCCGCTCAACCTGAATAGATCTTGAAGTAGCCAACTGCCACGGCAAGGATTCACTGTTCGCCTGTCTGACTACCGAAATTGATAGCCCAGTATGCCATTCAGGCCGTGGATATTGCGGGAGCAGCACCTAATTCAATAGCAAATCACTTGAGATTCTGGCGCATGTAATCTTTGATGATCCGGTCGGCGTCGATCTTGGCCAATCCACGGGAGAGCGTGGCACTTGCATCCCGATTCGCAAAATTCCGATTGATGGCCAGGACCAGATCTTTGGTGCCAATCACTTTGGGGTTCGCTTGCACGATGTGCGCTACGTCCTTGGCGTCAAACCTGAGGTAATAGGCCAGGTTGTTCAAGTCAATGAACGCGGCATCGATACGACCGCCAGCAACTTTACGCACATTCGTCAGGTCATCGATCACGACCTCCGTTCTGATGGTTTTGTTGTGAACAAGGCGCATGAATTCGGGTGTGTTGCCGTAGTCTTGAACCACGCCAATTTTTTTGCCCGCCAAGTCTTCCAATCGCGCCCAGCGCAGTGGCGCTGACTTGGGCTCCACAAAGCCGACCGGGGATTTGAACAGCACGGCGGAACTGGAAAAACCTACACCCACATCCTCAGGCCAGGTGGGGTAAACACCCGCGTAGCGGGGATTCTTGGCGGTCATCAGCGCCCGGGTCCAGGGATAGAACTCCACCACGAGCTTGACACCCTGCGTGGCCAACGCGGCTCGCATCACGGCGATACCGGCTCCTCCATCAGGCAGGTTTTGCCCCGAGAAGGGTGGCCATTCCAAGGATGTCACGAGCCAAACTTCATCAGCGTGAGACGCGCTTGCAAAAACCATTGCGGCAGTACACAAAAGCTTCTTCCACATTGACATTCTCCGATCCAACATCGCGGTCTGTGTGCCAGTATGCCCACACAGAGTGACATTCAAAATCTGGTTACAAAAACCCGTGTCAAGACTAGGCCAAAGGCAGAGCGGAGAAGCGCCCCAGCGCATCCCGAAACAGGCTGGGCGTTAAACCGGTCCAGCGTTTGAACGAGCGCCTGAAGTTGGCGGCGTCGTAGTAGCCCAAATGCTGGGCCACAGCGTCGTTGTCGTAACCCCGAAAGTACATCAACCGCAGCGCCACATGGCTGCGCACTTGGTCCAGCTCGGCCTGGTAGTGCGTGCCCTCTTGGGCCAAGCGGCGCTTGAACGTGGCTGGGCTCATGCCAAAGTGCTGCGCGGTGTCTTCCAGCGTGGGCATGCACTGGGCGTGGGCCAGCAGATGCTCGTAATGGCTGCCCAAAAAACTGCGCGGCAGGCATTCTTGCTCGGCAGCGCGCTCGCTGGCGCGGCTGGCCGCCGGGCCATGGGTTTCGCCCGCAAACGGCCAGGGCTGGTCCAGCCAGTCAGCGCTGATCAACAGCGCATCGACCTGGCAACCAAAGCGCAAACGGGTGCCCAAGTTCACTTCCAACTGCGCGGTGTTGCGCGGTGCTGTGCGGTTGAAGCAAAAGGTCCAAGGCAGGCGCTGGTTAGCCCGCCAATGGCACATCGCCACCAGCGCCGCCATCTGCATGTGCACTACAAAACTGCGCTGTGCGCCCAGTCCACAGGCATCGGTCCACACCAGCATGGCCATGCCATCCTCCACCCGGAAATGCGGTACCAATAGGGGACTGAGGCGGCTGGCATGCTTGGCCAGCAGCTCCAGTGTGCGACGCAGGCTGGGGGCTTGCAGCAGCGCGTGGCTGGCCGCACCAAAGTGCCCGGGCAATAGCTGGCGGCCCAGCGCAAATGCGAACTCATCGCCACCTAGCGCGCGCTGGGTATTGGCCAGCAGCCGTAGGTATTGGGCAGGCTTCAGCGTGGCGGAGTCTTCCAAAGCACTCCAGCCCGTTCCGGTCAAAACATCTGCGCCATCCACACCCTGGCTGCGCGCAAACTCCAGCACCAATGCGGGCTGGTGTGAGGCTGGAATCAGCGCCGTGGCGCTGTCGTAACACCGCAGCATGCGTGCAATCTAGAGTGCTTGCAGCACCGGCTCTGGCGCAGGCGAGTCCAGGCCTTCCACCACCGCATTCAAGGCTGTCAGCAAAGACTGGGCTTGCGTATTGGCCACGGCACACGCCATGCGGGCATCTATCGGCACCCGCACATCGCCCTGCAAAGCATGAAAGCGCATGGCCTCCACCATGGTGCACAGTTGGGCACCCATGCGCTGGCTATCCGCCAGGCTGGTGTTGGGCATCAGCACCACAAAACGGTGGCCGGCGTAGCGGCACAGCAAATCGCGGTGGCGCAGGTTCAACAGAAGTTGGTGCGCCACGGCCTGCAACACGCGGTCCGCCTCGGCCCGGCCGTGGCTGCGCTCAATGTGGTGGAAGGAATGCAGATCAACCAGCACCAGCGCACAGGGTGCGAGCGGATTACGGGCTTGCTCCAGCGTGATCTGGCGCAGCAGGTAGTCGGAGTTGGCCACCTGGGTGGTGCGGTCCAGCTCGCGGTGGTCGCGAAACAGGCGCTCCCGCTTGCTCATGTGGGCACTCAGTGCCACCTGTTCTTCGCGCCACAGCAGCATGCCGCGGGTCACGGCCAACATGCCCAAGGGCGTCAACACCGATTCAATCCATTTCAATGGCGCAATGGCAGCGTCTTTAACAAAGATTTCATCCAGGCAATCGGCCCAAGTGCCCAGCATGACGACGATGAGCCCCCCGGCCAGCCAGAACGTAACACGCCCGCCGGGGCGACTGCCCATCACCAAGTGGGCCCAATAGCCCGCCAACACGGCGGTGCCGCCCTCCCCCGCAATGTCCAGCCAGTGCCATGCGGTCCAGGGCTTGAGCGTGCCCATCGCCAGAAACAACAGGGCCAGCGCCAACGCCACCACAGGAACGAAGTTTTGCAGCGTGCGGTAGGGAGTGTGCATGGGTAAAAAAGTGCCGATGGGGAGCAACGAGGGGCCTGAATGTTAGTGACTGCATGTGACCGTGTGGTGACGGCGTAGTGACTTGGCGCAGCGCGGGCAAGGTGTTGCATTCAGGGGGTGCGATTAGCTCAAAAATGCCGCCGCTCAATGGTTGACGACTGCGTTGACTGGGCAGCGGCAGGTCAATTTAGCTCGCAGCCCCCCGCAGCCACGCCCCAGGGCGGAAATGCGTCACTGAACTGTCACGGCCACATTCCTATCATCCGCCGTCTTCACTGGGCCGCCGCCCCTTTTTACCTACACAACACCATGCACCCGCGCCACACACCCACCCTGTCTTTAACCCTCTTGGCACTGTCTTTGGGCCTGGCCTTTCCAGCTGCCGCTCAAACGGTCACGCTGACCCCAGTGGCCATTACCGGCCAGGCCGCCAGCGCCCGCAAAGCCCTGGCCGACCAAGAGCGCGCCGACCACATCGTCAGCGTCATCAGCGCCGATGACATTGGTGCCCTGCCCGACAAAAACGCCGCAGAGGCCTTGGCCCGCATGCCGGGCGTATCGGTCCAGCGCGACCAGGGTGAAGGCCGCTACGTCAGCATCCGCGGCTTGGGGCCAGACCTGAACAGCGTCACCATCAATGGATCGCTGGTGCCTGCACCTGAGGCCAGCCGCCGCGGCGTGGCGTTAGACACGCTGCCCGCTGGCATGATCCGCTCGCTAGAGGTCAGCAAGACCCTGACCCCGGACCGGGATGCCAACTCCATCGGCGGCACGGTGGATGTGAAGACCTTGTCCGCGTTTGACGTGCCCGGTGATTTGTTGACCCTGGGCCTGGGCTGGAGCCACGACCAACTCACCGGCCAGGTCAGCCCCAACGCCAACGCGCTGTGGGCCGGCCGCCTAAATGGTGGCACGCTGGGCGTGGCCATTGGCATCAGCAAAGAGCAGCGCAAATTTGGTTCCGACAACGTGGAGACTGGCGGCGCATGGACCAATGGCCGCCTGACGGGCGTGGAGCTGCGCGACTACCTGCCTAACCGCGAACGCGGCGCTGTGTCCATCAACCTGGACTACCGCCCCGCCAAGGGAGAAACCTATTACCTGCGCGGCTTTAGCAGCAACTTCAGCGACGATGAAGTGCGCGACCGCCTGACCATCAGCAACATCACCGGCGGCTCGTTGGCAGAGGGCCAAAGCGGCACTGCCCGCGCCGAGCGCCGCCTGCGCCAACGCAAATACACCCAGGACATGGGCTCTGTGGTGCTGGGCGGTACGCACCAGGTTGCCAACTGGGAGTTGGAAGCCGCGCTGGGTCTGGGCATGGCGAATGAGTCCACGCCCGAATCCATCAACGACGCGCGCTTTCGCCAAAATGGCGTGACTGGTGTGTCGTTCACCAACACCCAAACCCCACTGCTCAGCGGGCCTACGGCTTTGTACGACCCTGCCGGCTATTCACTCAATGCCATCACGCTACAAGCGCGCACCAGCAAAGACAAAGAACAAAACATCAAGTTCGACGCCAAGCACAAATTTACGCTGGGCAGCACCCCCGCAGAGTTAAAGCTGGGTGCCAAACTCAGCCGCCGCGAGAAGACCAATGACACCGACCAGTGGAGCTACGCGGCTTCCGCATTCGGGTCGCCCAAGATGACGCCGTTCGTGCAGGGCGAGCTGGACTATTCGCTCGGACGCGTCGGCCTGGGTATCAACCCGGCGCTGATTCGCGCAGCTCTGGCCAGCTTGCCGCGTGATGCCGCCAAGCTGGCGCGGGAATCTGCGGCCAATGACTTTGTACTGAACGAAGACATCGATAGCACCTACGTGCAAAGCGGCTTTGACCTGAGCGAAGACTGGAACGTGCTGGTCGGTGTGCGCAATGAGGCCACGCGCTTTCGCGCCAATGGTTTTCAAATCAACGCAGCCAACGCCATTCAGGCACTGGCCAAAGAGAACAGCTACAGCAACCTGTTGCCGGGCATCCACAGCCGCTACCAACTGGACAAGCACACCAGCCTGCGCGCGGCCTGGTCCAACTCAGTCGTGCGACCCAACTTCAGCCAGATTGCACCGGGCGTGAACCTGGCCAGCGCTACCGAAGCCACGATTGGCAACCCGGACCTGAAACCCCTGAAATCCAGCAACCTGGACTTGGGCGTGGAGCGCATGCTGGGCAAAGACGGCGCGGTGTCTTTGTATGTGTTTAGCAAGACCATTCAAGACTTCACCTACACCACTAATCTGGCGGGTACCGGTGCCTGGGCCAACTACACGTCTGCTGTCAGCTTTGCCAATGGCGATGGGGCCAAAGTGCATGGCCTAGAGTTGGCGTATTCGCAAGCCCTGCGCACGCTGCCGGGCGCGCTCTCCGGCCTGCTGGTGGGTGCCAATGCCACCTACTCCAAATCGTCCGCCACACTGGCGCGTTATGACATTCCCACCAAGTCCATGCAATCGCGTGATGTGGTGATGCCAGGCCAATCGGACACTTCCGTCAACCTCTGGCTGGGCTACGAGCGCGGGCCACTGAGCGCACGCTTGGCCCTGAACAAGAAGTCGCCTTACCTACTGGAAGTGGGTGGCGATATTCTGGACGCACGCCAGGACCGTTATGTGGATAGCCAGCAGCAAATCGACTTCACGCTGGGCTACCAAGTGCACAAGAATGTGCAGGTGACCCTGGATGCGATCAACCTGACCGATGAAAAATACTATGTCTACTTGGGCACACAGGCCTACAACACGCAGTTTGAGCGCTACGGCCGCACCCTGCGGGTGGGTGTCAAATTCGCCATGTTTTGATCGGGAATGGGTATGAAATTCATTCAAACCCTGCTGATGTTGACCTGCGCTGGAGCCACGCTGCTGGCACAGGCTGGCACTGCACCGCAAGTGCCCGAGGCCTTAAAAGGCGCTGCCGAGACCAAAGCCTTGCCCCAGGGCGCATGGCTGGCGCTGCACAAGCAATCACTGCGGCTGGTAGACGCCAGCGGCACTGAGCGCGCACGTATCACGCTGCGGGCCAAGCACCTGGATGTGCGCCCCACGGCCAACGGCGCCCTGGCCGTAGTGCTGGACGCAGACACCCAGCGCACGCTAGCCGTTACCGTGGATTTGCAGGCCATGCGCCTGCAGTCCAGCGTGGCGCTAGAGTCCCCCGCGTTCACGGTCGAGGCCGTGTGTATGTACCGGGATGCCCAGGGCTATGACGAGGTGTTTTTGGTGGGCGCGGAGGGCCTGTCCGAACAATGGGTGCTGCGCGGTGCGCAAGAGCCCCGGCTGATCCGCCGCCTGGCCCTGCCCCCTGGTAGCAAGGCTTGCGAGGTGGACGACGCCCGCCAGCGCCTGCTACTGCGGGACGAGGCCGGCAGCGTATGGGCCTACCGCGCCGAGGCCGAAGGCAAGCTCACGCGCCAAGCTGTCAGCACCAAGAAGCTGCGCAATGACACACAAGCCATAGAGCCTGTGTTGCCCATCGTGCAAGCCCAGGTGCAGACGGACAGCGTGGCCCGCTTTGGCGATGCGGCGGATGACCCGGCCATCTGGATTCACCCCATGGATGCCAGCCGATCCCGCGTGCTGGGTACCAACAAAAAGCAAGGCTTGCTGGTGTATGACTTGGCGGGCAAACAACAACAGTTGCTGGAAGTGGGCCGCATCAACAATGTGGATGTGCGCCAGCGGGTGCGCCTGGGCGCTGTGGAGATGGACCTGGCGGTGGCCACCCAGCGCGATGATTTGTCGGTCGTCGTGTTTGCGATTGACCCCGACGGCCAGGTGCGCGAACACAGCCGCATTCCCACGGGCCTGAAGGACATTTACGGCATTTGCCTCTACCAGCCGCGCACCGGTGGGCTGGAGGTGTTCGTCAATGACAAGAACGGCATCTTCCAGCGCTACGCCCTGGGCCATGCCGATGGCAAGCTGTCGAGTGCATTGGTGCAAACCTTCAAGGTAGCCACGCAGCCCGAAGCTTGTGTGGCCGACGATGTAGCACAGCGCCTGTTCATTGGCGAAGAAAAGCGCGGCGTGTGGGCGATGGACTTGGCGGAGCCTGTTCAAAACGCACCCAAGCTGGTGATGGCACTGCCCGTGGGCGGCCTGCTGCATGCTGATACTGAAGGCTTGGGCCTGTACCGGGGGCCGCAGGGCAGCTACCTGGTTGTCTCCAGCCAGGGCAATAACAGCTATGTGGTGGCAGACGCCGCACCGCCTTACCGGGTGCGCGGGGCATTTCGCATCGGCATGAATCTGGCGTTGGGGATTGACGGGACCTCGGAAACCGATGGCCTGGAAGTCACGTCTACCGCGCTGGGTGCTGCATTTCCTAAGGGCGTGCTGGTGGTGCAAGACGGCTACAAACGCCTGCCCGATGGTGCGCAAAACTTCAAGCTGGTGGCGTGGGAGGATATCGCTGCCGCGTTGAAGTTGCCATAGGCGTACTTTCGGCCCTCCCCAACCTGGCTTGGGCCTGGGGAGCTTTTAGCTGCGTATTCCGGGGCAATGTAGCCAGTGATTCCAATTGAAATCAGCCACCTGTTCCAGGCCAAACTAGGCCACTGGTTCATGCACACTGAGTTGATGCGTTTCCTCAGGGACGGGTTTAATTGAATAAATGGCGGCAATGCGGGCGAAACCTGTCATTCAAATCCCGTGAATTTTGGACAGGGCTGGGCCAATTGCGGTCTTTGGCGAATGCCCGCTATCGGGGAGTTCGTTGGTACTGAAGGGCTTCCCTGGCCGCAAGAACTCGCGTAGATAGCATTGGCTCTAGCTCGAGAGCTGAATGCGAACAAGCTCACCGAGACGTCGAACCCCCTTCTCGATTCGTTCGCTCCATGTACTCCCAGCGCTCAAACGCAGGCAGTTCCGAAAGCGGCGGCTTGCTGAGAAAACGTCTCCAGGCGCAAAGCAGATGCCATGTTCAAGCGCTGTGTCGAACAACTCGCGCGAGTCAAACCCTTTGGGTAACTCGACCCAAAGCGCAAATCCTCCAGTGGGTCTGCTGACGCGTGTCTCAGCCGGGAAGCTAGCCTCGACGGCGCGGGTCAGGCGCATCAGGTTCTCTTCAAGCAGGCGGCGTAGTCGGCGCAAGTGGGCATCAAATGCGCCGCTGGCCAGAAACTCTGCGAACGCGACCTGGGGAAGAACCGGGCTGCATAGGCTGAAAGCAAGCTTGCGATCCAATACGTGTTGCGCAAAAGCGCCTGCGACGATCCATCCGATGCGGTATCCGGGTGCGAGGCTTTTAGAGAACGAACCGCAATAGATGGTGTTGGCGCCGCCGTCGAGTGCAATAAATGGCTTGGGCCTCTCACGCGTGAAGTGGATTTCGCCGTAAACGTCGTCTTCGATCAGGGGTACACCATGCCGCGATAGCAGGGTGAGCACTTCACGCTTTTGCGCTTCGGGCATCAACGAGCCCAGCGGGTTGCTGAAACTGGACGACAGCAGGCAGGCCGCAACGGGTTCCGTGTCCAGCACCCGAGCGAGTGCGTCGACTTGGACGCCGCAGGTCGGATCGGTGGGGAGCTCTAGGGCCTTCAGACCGAGCACCTCCAGCGTATGCAGGAGCCCGAAGTAGGTGGGCGATTCGACGGCGATGGTGTCTCCGGATTTTGCAACGGAGGTCAGCGCGAGGATCAAGGCCTCCGTGCAGCCACTGGTAATCACCACGTCGTCTGGTGACAGCGCATGCCCTATGCGCAACGCCCGCCTGGAGATTTCCTGGCGCAGCCGCAAGTCACCACGCGGCGTGCCATAGACGTTGTAGCGCGCGCCATGTTGGCGCGCGGCGTGTGACAGCGCCAGGTCGAGCTTATGGGACTGCAGCAGCGCCGCGTCTGGCACGGCGCAGCCCAGCGGCACCAGCTCAGAGTTGGACGCGTGCTCCAGCAGGGCAGCGACAGCGCCGCTGATGGACACGGTCGACGCCTTGGAACGTAGACGCGACGTGGACGGCAATGCCAGCGCTCCACCCTGCGTGGCCGCAACATAAAAGCCCGACTGGGCGCGCGCGACCAGTACGCCGCGGTCCTCTAGCCAACGGTAGGCCTGTAGCACCGTGGTGACGCTGATTCCGTGCTCCGTGCTGATGGCGCGCACGGACGGCAGGCGCATGCCGGGCGCAAACGTGCCGTTGTCGATCATGCCGACTATCAGGTTGGCGAGTTGCTCGTAGCGATGGGACGCGGGCACCTCTGCGGCGTTGCCGGTGATTGGCTTGCCGGGCGCACGCGGTGCGCCTACATAAAAGCCAGACCCCGGTCGAGCGATGAGGATGCCCCGATCCTGAAGCTTCCGGTAGGCCTGTAGCGCCGTTGAAACGCTGATGCCATGCTGCGCGCTGACGACCCGAACGGTTGGCATACGCGAGCCCTGCGCGAGCACCCCTTGGTTGATCATCTTCGTGAAGATTTCTGCCAACTGTTCGTAGCGATGGGTAGTGTTTAAGTTCATGGTGCGCACTGGGAGGGCCAGGGCTTTATTGTCTGCAAAACGCATTGACATGGCAAACAAACTGTACTGGTCAAATGAATACAAAATTGTGGCTGTTGTGATTGTTTTGTGAACTCTAAGATTCGTTCCATCCTTGATACCCGACGCGCCCCGGGCAGTGATTGACAACATCGGGCGACCCACGCAAATGCAAGGTGAAACGAATGACAGTGCTAACAGACAAGGTCTTCGCGGCAGAGAAATCCGACCCTTCCGGGTTGACTCACCCGCAATGGCAGGGCAGGTTTCCTTACAACGACATCATTACCCTGCTGGATGTAAACCGGCCCTTCAATCTGGCGGAGAGCACATCACAGGACCTGACCGTCGGGGACGTACTGGACATGGCCGGTTTGGAAACCGTGCGCGGTTTGAAGCTTGGCTATGGCCGGTCTGCTGGGTCCGTCGAGCTGCGCGAGGAGATCGCAAAGACCTGCAAAGTGCCTGCCGATCACGTCATCACGACCCAGGGGACTGCACTGGGACTCTTCCTGCTGGCCTTCGAGGTCTGCCGTCCCGGCGACGAGGCTGTGCTGGTGACGCCATGCTTTCCTCCAAGCCGCGACTGCTTGCTCGGTGCCGGTGTCGCTGTCCGCGAGATCAAGCTGACGTTCGAGAATGGCTTCCAGTTGGATTTGGATGCACTCGCGGCTAGACTTTCGCCGAGAACCAAAATGGTCAGTCTCGCTTCGCCGCAGAACCCCAACGGGATTCGAACACCGCGCGCAACCGTTGAAAAACTTCTCGATCTGCTGGAGGCACGGGCGCCACAAGCCACTCTCTTTATCGACGAGACCTATCGCGAAGCCACCTATGGCGATGAGGCTGTACCAGATAGCTATGCTGGCATGCATCCGCGCATCGTAACAGGCGCCTCCGTGTCAAAGGCGCTGGGCGCGCCCGGCTTGCGCACGGGCTGGCTCACTGTAGCGGCTGCAGACCTTCGGGCTCGCTTGGTCATTGCCAAGATGAATACCGTGATCTCCGGCTCGGTACTCGACGAGGCGCTGGCCACGGCGCTACTGCGCAACCGCGACAGTGTGCTGGCACCGCGCCGCAAATTACTCGCCGAAGGGCTCGCGCAACTGACCGCTTGGTGCGATTCCGAGCGCAACCGCATCGAGTGGATACGACCGCACGGCGGCGCCCTGTGCTGCTTGCGCCTGCGTGCAGACTGGTTCGACACCACTGCCGTGTCCCGGTTTTGGGATTTATTGCCCGAACACGACTTGCAGCTGGCGTCGGGCGCGTGGTTTGGCGAGAGCGACCGCGTCTTGAGGCTGGGCTTCGGCTACCTGCCACCAGACCGTTTAGGTCCCGCGTTGGCTGCTCTTTCGGCGGTGCTGGACGCCGCAACCGGGAAGTGAGCGTGTGAGGCGACCGGGCCTGACCGGCAGCGAAACAATTTTCAAGGAGAAACCATGCAGATCAAACGTTATGACACCAACCAGTGCATGAGCCAAGCCGTAGTTCACAACGGATTCGCCTTCCTGGCCGGGCAGGTTGCAGACGATACCAGCCTGGACGTGAAGGGCCAGACGACACAGATTCTCACCAAGATCGACGCATTGTTGGCCAAGCTTGGCTCCGACAGAACCGGGATCCTAGCGGCCAACATCTGGCTTGCGAGCGCCGCCTCCTACAACGACGTGAACGAGGTCTGGGATGCCTGGGTGCCGACGGGCGAAGCGCCCGCCCGCGCCTGTGTCGAGTCTAAGCTTGCATTCCCGCAGTACACAGTCGAGATTGGCGTGATTGCCGCGGTGCGGTCGACATGACACGAGACCATCGCTACACCGTGGTGGACGTCTTCACCTCGCGACCACTGGCAGGCAACCCGGTGGCTGTCGTATTCGACGCCGAAGACCTTGACACCGAGGCCATGCAAGCCATCGCGAACTGGACCAATCTCTCCGAGACGACCTTTGTCCTGCCGCCAACAACTCCGGCGGCCGACTATCGCCTACGTATCTTTACGCCGCGCAGTGAGCTGCCCTTCGCCGGGCATCCCACCCTGGGCAGTGCACATGCCATCCTGGAGGCTGGGCTGGCCACAGTGCGGGAAGACGGCCGGTTGGTCCAGCAGTGCAACGTCGGCCTTATCGACGTGTTGATCGAAGACGGCGCGGACGGCCGTCAGCTTGCGTTTGCTTCACCGTCCGCGCGCATCACGTCTTTGCCGGTCGCTGATGTTGCTGAGTTGGAGCACATCCTTGGCTGCAAGCTGGACCACGCAGTGGAACCAGCCATCGTCAATGTGGGGGCCATTTGGGTCATCTTGCCGATGACCGATGCGGCGGCTGTGCTAAACCTGAAGCCCGACTTCGCGAGGCTGGCCGCGTTCGAGCGCCGCCTGGGAGTCACAGGTCTTACGGTATTTGGCCGCTATCCACATGGGGAGTTGGCCCTGGAAGTTCGCGCCTTTGCGCCTTCGTGCGGGGTCGATGAGGACCCCGTCTGCGGGAGCGGCAATGCCAGTGTGGCGGCCTTCCAATGGGAACGCGGCATGCTGCCGGCAGACGGAGTGGCCTACCTGGCAGCTCAGGGCCGCCGGGTGGGGCGGGACGGGCGGATAAAGGTGCATGTTGACGCGAACGGCCAGATCCGCGTGGGCGGGTCGTGCATCACCTGCGTGGAGGGCCGATTGGCGCTGTAGATGAACGCGATTGAACTTCACATCGAACCCCCTCGGGCCGCAACGCGTGATCGCATTGTGGTGACCAACCCGTATGACGGCAGCGAGGTCGGATCCGTTGCGGACATGCCGCCCCAGGACGCACAGGCGATCCTGCAAGCCGCCAAAGAAGGCGCACGGGCTTGCCGGGCTTTGTCCCGTCATGAACGGGCACGCCTACTCGACGCTTGTGCAACACACGTTGAGCGGGACCAAGCAGCGTTTGCCAATCTGATCGTCGCTGAGGTCGGTAAGACCATCCGGCAGGCCACCAAGGAGGTACTGCGTTGCGTGAACACACTCAGGTTGTCTGCCGACGAGGCGCGGCGTAATGCCGGTGAAGTGATACCGTTCGACGCCTACGCTGGGTCGGAGAACCGGCAGGGGTGGTTCACTCGCGAACCCCTGGGTGTCATCGTCGCCATTACCCCGTACAACGATCCCCTCAACCTAGCCGCGCACAAGCTGGGTCCGGCCATCGCCGGTGGCAATGCGGTGATCCTCAAGCCGTCCGAGCTTGCGCCTCTGTCTGCCATGAAGCTCGTCAGCTACCTGGTGGCTGCGGGATTGCCTCCCAATATCGTGTCGGTTGCCACCGGCGGTGCGGCCCTCGGAGAAGCACTGGTTTCGTCACGAGACGTCAGGATGGTCTCCTTTACAGGCGGCTTCATCACCGGAGAAAAGATTGCCCGGTCGGCGGGTTTGAAGAAGCTCGCCATGGACCTGGGTGGCAATGCACCGGTCATCGTGCAGGGCGACTGCAAGCTGGAGGATGCGGTCGAGTCCTGCATTTCCGGTGCGTTCTGGGCCGCTGGCCAGAACTGCATCGGTACGCAACGACTGCTGGTCCACTCATCCATCTACGAGGAATTCAAGCGACGCTTCGTCGACAGCGCCCAGGCCCTGAAGGCAGGCAACCCAAAGCGTGCAGACACCGACGTCGGGCCAATGATCAGCGGCCAAGCAGCGGCGCGGGCCAAAGGCGTGGTGGACGCTGCGCTAAGCCAAGGCGCAACCCTGCTATGTGGCAATTTGCTGGATGGCGCAGTCTACGCACCGACGGTGCTGGAAGACGTCAAATTCGATAGCGTTCTTTGGCAGCAAGAGGTGTTTGCCCCCGTCGTCGTGCTGCATCGGATTGACTCCCTTGAGGAGGCGATAGGGCTTGCCAACGAACCGGAATACAGCCTCCACGCCGGCATCTTCACGAATGACCTGGAAGCCGCGTTCAAAGCGGCCGAGACACTGGAGGCAGGTGGCGTGATGATTAATGACTCATCGGACTACCGGTTCGACGCTATGCCTTTCGGCGGCTTCAAGTACGGCAGCCTTGGCCGCGAGGGTGTGCGGTTCGCATACGAGGAGATGACGCAGCCCAAGGTCGTGTGTATTCGCAGGACGGCGCGTCAGGTCTGATGGCCTTTGAGTAGACGATTAAGAAGTTCATTCCATGCAACATCTCGATACCCAACTACTGCACGCAGACGCAGCATTTGCCACTGATAGTGCGGTCGCACCACCTATCACCTACTCGGCAACGTTCATGGCGAAAGACGCGGAGGAATTTGCCGAAATGGCCAGCCAGCCTCAACATTCACGTTACTACACGCGATACGGAAATCCACTTCACGAGCGCGTGGCGCACATTCTGGCGCAACTTGAGGGGGCTGAGTCAGGCTTGTGCTTCGCATCGGGGATGGGTGGCATAGCAGCGAGCATCCTAAGCCACGTAAAGGCAGGAGACCATGTTGTGGCACAAGCCAATCACTACATGGCGACGAGTAAACTCATTTCTGAACTGCTTCCTCAATTTGGAGTCGAGTCGACTATCGTCGACCAAACAGATGTCAGTGCGTTTGCACGGGCAGTGAGGCCAAACACCCGTCTCATTCATCTTGAGACGCCAGCAAATCCCACTATGGCGCTGACAGATATCGCCGCAGTCTGCGCCCTCGCAAAATCAATCGATCAAGGAATTACCGTCTCCTGCGACAACACCTTCGCTTGTCCTGTGAATCAGCAGCCCATCGCGCTAGGGGCGGATATCGTCATGCACAGTGCCACGAAATGGCTCGGGGGACACCACGACCTGACGGCTGGAGTGGTTGTAAGTAGCAAGGAACGTTGTGCGCAAATATGGAATACAGCGATTACCTTAGGCGCAACACTTTCACCCATGGATGCGTGGCTATTGCTGCGTGGGATGCGCACATTGGGAGTTCGTGTCCGCCAACAAAATGCTACTGCAATGCAAATAGCACAGTATCTTGAGCAACATCCTGGAATTGAAAAGGTGTTCTATCCTGGTCTGACAAGCCATCCACAACACGCCTTGGCAAAGCAGCAGATGCGCGGCTTTGGCGGTGTGATGGCGGTCTGGGTTAAAGGGGGTTATACACAAACAGCCAACTTTGTTGCCAGCCTCAAGCTCTTTGCCAATGCAGTGAGTTTGGGCGGCGTCGAGAGTCTGGCTGTGCACGCCGCCGCGATGTGGGCGGGCACCATGAACGATGAGCAGATGCGGCAAGCGAATGTACAGCTCAATGCAGTCCGTTTGTCGATTGGCTTGGAGGCTGCGGAGGACTTATGTGCAGATCTGGATCAAGCGCTGGTTGTGACCTGCTGAAAAATAGAGCGCCTGAACGCTGGGCTGTCACTGGTGGCGCATTCGGGCCAGTTGCGGTAGTTCGTGATTGACCGCTTGCAGGAAGTAAAAATGTGTCTGCGCAAGCGGGTGAAGTCCACTCAGTGCCAATCCATGGTGTCCGTGATTTTCTAAAACCTAGATTGCGTATCATCCAGCGGCACTTGGTCAAAGGTGCATTCTGTGGCCTCTTTTTCCGACAAGGTGAATGCCTATGCCTCCATTGGGGCTCGTTTTGGCAAACATAACCGACTCACTTCAATTGGACTGTTCGATGTATTCAATGAAAACTCAAGAAAACCGTGTTTCTACTTGCTGGAGTGTGAAATGGATTTTCTTGATCTTCATGTTTTGCAGCTTGCAAGCTTGGGCTGCGGTTCCAATGGTTTCTGCCGGCGAGTCCCACAACTGCGCAGTGCTCGGCAGTGGGAATGTGCAGTGCTGGGGATCCAATGAATTCGGTCAACTTGGAAATGACACTATGACGTTCAGCACCAGTCCAGTAAATGTTGCGGGCATCAGTAACGCAACGTCGATCGCTGCAGGGCGAACTTATAACTGTGTAGTACTCGCTAGCGGCACCGTGCAGTGCTGGGGCAATAACAGATCCGGTCAGCTTGGAAACGGAACTACATTGAGCAGCACCATCCCAGTAACAGTATCAGGTATCAATAACGCCACATCAGTCTCCGCATGGGATTCTCATAGTTGTGCGGTACTTAGCAGCGGCGCTGTTCAGTGCTGGGGATTTAACGGCGGCGATGGTCAACTGGGAATTGGCACCACAACAAATACTGCCAGCCCTAGTCCGCAGAACGTTGTTGGCATCAGCGACGCTATATCTATTTCTGTGGGAACCACCGGCAGCTGCGCCGTAGTCCGCAGCGGCACTGTGCTGTGCTGGGGAGGTAACGGCAATGGTCAACTTGGAAATGGCACTACAACGAGCAGCGTCATTCCGATAGCCGTTGCTGGCATCAACAACGCCACATCGGTCTCAGTAGGGGCCTATCACAGCTGCGCAGTGCTCAGCACGGGGGCGATTCAGTGTTGGGGATTTAACGGCTCTGGACAACTTGGGAGTGGGCCTGCAACGAGTATTGCCAGCCCTGTGACGGTTGCTGGCATTAATAGCGCCAAATCGGTTTCTGCAGGTTTTTATCACAGCTGCGCCGCGCTCAACAGCGGCGCAGTGCAGTGTTGGGGAAGCAACGGTTTTGGTCTCCTCGGCAATGGTACTTCTGTAAGCAACATTGGCTTAGTAACCGTTGTTGGTATTGACAGTGCAAGCTCAGTGTCAGTAGGACCTTCCCACAGCTGCGCCGTGCTCAGTAGCGGCAATGTGCGCTGTTGGGGAGCGAACAATTTCGGCCAACTTGGCAATGGCATCTTAATTAGTAATATCGGCCCGGTAACCGTTGTCGGAATCGGCAATGCGACATCAGTTTCGGCAGGAGGTGAGCACAGTTGTGTTTTGCTCAGTAGTGGTGTTGTGGAGTGTTGGGGAAGCAATTCATATGGTCAACTTGGAAATGGAACCTTTAGGAGCGGTACCAGCCCGGTAGTAGTTAGCGGCATCAACAATGCCGCATCGGTATCTGCCGGTAATCTGCATAGCTGCGCCTCGCTCGATAGCGGTGCTGTGCGGTGTTGGGGATGGAACGACTATGGTCAATTGGGAAGCGCCACCAAAGCGACTAGTGGCAGTCCAGTAGTCGTTGCTGGCATCAACAGCGCTACATCGGTCTCGGCAGGGGCGTCCCACAGCTGTGCGGTGCTAAGCAGCGGCGCTGTGCAGTGTTGGGGATCTAACGCATACGGCCAACTTGGCAACGGCACTACAGTGAGCAGCACCAGTCCGGTGGCCGTCTATGGTATCAGTAGCGCTACTTCGGTCTCAGCAGGTTCTTCCTACAGCTGTGCTGTATTAAGTAGTGGCGCTATGCAGTGTTGGGGAGCTAACGCATCTGGTGTGCTTGGCAACGGCACTACATTGAGTAGCACCATCCCCGTAAATGTGAACGGAATCAGCGACGCAGCAGCTCCGTCGGATAAAAGATGTGCGGTTCTCAAGAGCGGGGCCGTTCAGTGCTGGGGAGACAACCTTGAAGGTCAACTTGGAAATGGCACTAGAACAAGTAGCACTATCCCAGTGACAGTGTCTGGTATCAGTAGCGCTTCAATGGTCTCAACAGGTTCGGGTTTCAGCTGCGCTGTCCTCCATAGCGGTTCTGTGCAGTGCTGGGGATTTAACTATTCAGGTCAACTTGGAAACGGAATTTCAAAGAGCAGCGACACGCCTGTAACCGTGAACAGCCTTAGCAATGCCACCTCGGTCTCTGCAGGCGCTTACCACAGCTGTGCGGTGCTCAACAGCGGTGCTGTTCAGTGTTGGGGGAGTGATGACAACGGCAAGAGAGGCCCAGTTCGACAATCAATCGCTACTCCAAACACAGTGATTGGTGTAAACGGGGAAGGGCTTCTGAATTTGATTGTTTCGCCAACGTCCAGTGTTTCTATCGATGCTGACAACGTGTTTGGCTGGGCTGAAACGACCTATTTCCAATTTTTCTCTCCGCCAGGGCAGGCAACTCAAACTATTCCTGGCTATCGTTACCGAGCGTATAGCGGAGGACACTTTTTGGCAGTCAGTGAGAGTGGTTTGGCGCGTCTGTACTACTTGGGTCCTCAAAGCGGCAACACATTGCTGGATTTGGGCTTGCTTTCTATATGGACACCGCAAGTTGGTCATTGACCGGTAAGGGGTACTGTACAACGGTCGGGCCCTTCAGAAAGATTTGTTCAGGACTAGAAAATTCCCGGTGAGTAAAGATCGCTGCCCGTTTACTTGTGATATCTAAGGCTTCACCTTGCCAATCAAGATGTTCTTGTACATCCCCCAATCCCTAGAGATCCTCATTGGAGGTACCATACCATTCATACTGGCATACGGTAGCGCTAATTGGCTCGGTATGGCGATTGCAAGTCGAACGTCAACGACAAAGGCGGATGTGGCAGCAAAGGAAACGGGAGACTGAAGGTAGCTGGGCATGCGCTCTAACAAGCTACCGGACGCCTTGCGGCGTCCGGTAGCTTCGCTCGATGCTGTCGCAAATCGCCGGCTACCCACACGTTAAAACTGCATTTTGAACGACCACTTCGGAGAGGCAGCAAAGACCGCAATGGGCCTGGTGTCGTAGTCACTTTGGGCCAGTTGCGGTCCTTAGTGGGTGACTGCTTTGGAGCTGTTCGATCAAAGCTGCAACTTCGCTAGTTTAGCTAGACCGAGAGTCCGAGTTGGGCTGAGCAGAAGTTCGCCGAGGGCGGTTTAGCGGTGGCTCAGTGTAAGGTCAACGCCACCAAAGGCCGTGTACGGCAGTTGCGCGTCAGACGCGACTCAGTGCGCATACACGGGGTGTCGCCACATCAGCTTCGCCTAGGTGCGACGCCCCTGCGACGAATGGCCTCGAACCTCAGGTTGCTGGGGGCACTCCGGCCGGTAGGCGATGGCCACATGACCGCAAATCCTCCTCGTCAGGCACCACGCGCACCCGTGAAACGCCTGCTTGGAAATGAGCTTGTTGACTGGGCTTATCGCCGCTTTGACCCGGCCTCCATACCCGCTCGCAGAGGCCTAAAGTAGCTTCGTCCCTGCTAGAATTGATAACATCTGGTTACGCCCTATAAAGTCAAAAAAATACGGAGCGGAGACACCGACGACGGCAAGCGGAGGACGTCAGCCAAGCGCTATGGACATCAGCCAACAGCCCTGGCTGCGAGTGGATGTCTTGCGCGGTTCGCTACGCATCTGATGGCTGAAAGGCGGGCGATCTTCCGACGCTGAATGAATCAGTCGAATTACAAGCCCAAGTATTTCCTACTCGCGGGAAGCGCATCGGAGTCCGCGGCAGCGACGTCCATCGATCGAGCACACGAGTTCGTACGCGAAGTCACCAAGAAGGTGCTGGAGGCTGGAGATGGATTCGTTGTCTACACCACCTCTGAGCCAGTTAATGCGGCAAAGCAACCGCTGATCTTTGACTGGACGATCCTGCGTGAGATCGATGCTTGCCATCCTGGTCAGGCGACATCGCCCCGCGTCGTCATCGTTCTGGCTGAGCGGCATCGCCAAACAAGCATGAATGCCGAACAACGCGCACTGATCGCGCGTCTCTCGATGCGTGGGCTGGCCAAGGTCGACGTCATCCCCGATGAGGTCGTCACCGGTGGGAACGTTGGGGACGCGCAGGCCTCGCACGCATCGGGGATGCTTGCGCTCGGCGGCGGCAAGGGGGTCTCCGATCGAGCCTACAAGATGGTGAAACTGGGCCTGCCGGTCTATCCGATGGATTTGAAGATCGGGGCCAATAGCGAGGACGGTGAAGGCGCGCTCGGTGTGTACAGGAAGTTCATGTCGGCGCCCTTGTCCTATCTGAGCCATACCGGCGCAGAGGTCGTCTCCAAGACGCCTGCTCTGTCACTTGAGGAGCTGGTCCTACCGGTCCCCGAGATCGCGGCGCATGTCGTCGCGATCCTGGAGAACGAGCTTGCGGCCGAGGCACACGCAGCGCCCACGGACGTGTTGGTGCTGACGGCGCTACCTATCGAACTCAACGCGGCCCGCATTGCCTTTGGGATTGATGAAGAGACCCCAGCCGCAAAAACTGATATCGGGCAGAACCACTGGCGCGCGCAAGTGCAGACGAACAAGGGCACGCTTGCGACCTGCACGATCGCCACGTTCGGCACCGCTGGCAATGTTGATGCCGCAGCCATCACCGCCACGCTTCTGATGGAGTTCAAGCCCAAGCTCGTGGTAATGATCGGCATCGCGGCCGGCATGCGCGAAAAGACCGCACTGGGCGACGTCATCATCGCCGATCGGGTGGTCGCTTATGAAGGAGCGGCGCTGTTGGAGGGCGGCAAGACCGAAGCACGGCCCGAGATCTATCGTCCGGTGTTCTCCGTGCAGCAGGACATCGCGAACTACCTCGCCTCAGCCAAGTCCGCCTCCGCACGCATCGATAGCGCGCGTGCGCATCAAGACCTGGTCTTCCCTGAGACCTCGGATGCCGGAGCGGTTTCCAAGCGCTTGATGCCACAGGTGGCAACTATCGGCAGCGGCGAGAAGCTGCTGCGAGATCCTGAAAAGTTCCGGCAGTTGCGTGATCTTCACGGCAAGGTGGAGGTGGCTGAAATGGAGGCCGCCGGCATCTTTGCGGCGTGCGCGCAGCACAGCGTCCCGTCACTCATCGTTCGTGGGGTCAGCGATTTCGGCGATACGAAGAAGGATAATACGTTCCACGATCTGGCGTCCAGAGCCGCAGCCATCGTTGCTGCAGACCTGGTTGTCTTTGGCATGGGCTCCTAGGAGCCATTAGATCTTTTCAACTCGGTTACGCGCGCCGTAGAGCGCCTGTGGGAGGACCACTTTGCCTTTGACAAATACACAACTGCTTTGGTATGACAGCAATGTGCTGCGCCTGACGCAAAAGAAGCGCACCGAGTACCACGAGCAGGTTGATCGGCTAATCAAGGAACTGCGAAAGCATGTCGAAAACCGCGAAGAGCTGAAGGTCACTAAGGTGGTCAAGGCAGGCTCATTCGCGAAATACACCATCTTGCGCAAGACCAATGATGACGCGGTCGACGTTGACGTGGTGTTCTATATCACCGGTAAGGACGCAAGCCACGAGACGTTCAAACAGCTGAGCGACACCATCTACGAGCTGCTGATCAAGATCTACCCGAAGAAGAAGGTCGAGGACTTCGAGATCCAAAGGCGCGCCGCGAAGGTCACCTTCATCGGGTCCGGCTTGGCCGTCGACATCGTCCCTTTAATCCAGGATCCTGCTCGTCCGGACTACGGCTGGCAGTTCGACATCCAGGATGGCTCGAAGAGCGAAACCTGCGCGCCTTGCTCAATAAAGTTCGTCGCTGATCGGAAGGATACAGATACGCACTTCAGAACTTTGGTCCGGATGGGAAAACGGTGGAAAAACCATCATAAGCCGGCCGGCCTGAAGTCGTTCCACATCGAACTGATTATGGCGCACCTGCTGGAGATGAACGGCAATGAAGGCAGCATCGAGAAGCGCTTCAGGGACTTCCTGCTCTACGTCGCGCAGTCCGGCTTGAAGGATCGCATCGACTTCGTCGAGAACCGAAGCAGCTCAGCTGTGAAGTTCGGTGACCCTGTTGTCATCGTCGACCCTGTGAACAACCGCAACAATGCAGCCTCAAGAATCACGGAAGCAGAGCGTATCGAGATCAAACAGGCTGCCAACAAGTCGTGGGAAGACGCAGTGTTTGCATCACAGGAGGACGACGTGGAACTTTGGAAAGAAATATTTGGCCCACGCTTTAAGGTGGAGGATGACGAATGAGCGGCACCAGCAGCAGCACGAAGACGTACTCATACACCAACGAGGACGTCACTAAGGTCGTTCGGCGCTTCACCGCAGACCTACTCATGATTGCTTCCAGCACAAAGGGCATGACCGAGGAAGAGGCTGCGAAGTATGGGCATGACGTCGAATACCTAGCCCAGCGCGGATTTCTCAAGTTCGTCGACGTGACCCTGCTTGACAACGGCGCAGAAGTGACGGCGTCGCAATACCTCGTGCGGGCCGGTACCAACGATCTTGTCCCCTCAAAGCCAGGTGGTGTGCTGTGGCCAGCCGTCGGCAGCCCTAAGGTCCGGATCGTGCTGAGATACACCGACACATACTCCCAGGCGGAGAAGGATGCAGCCAAGCCGAACCTAAGGTTCACCTGGTCGTCAACCGACGCGAACCTCAACCACCCCAGCCTCAAAGCGAGTGATGCGCGGGACTACAGCAGCAATGGCTACGGCATCAGCCGAAAGGATTTCAAGTGACTATGTCTGTTTTCGAGAGCAAGACTCCCCTACCCGACCCACATATCACCGCGCGCGCAAAGGGGCTGCTTGGATTCGAGACCTTGTATCTCAGGGTAAGCAAGCAACTGCAGTTGCTTATCAATATCGATCAGGTGGAGAGCTGGAGCAAGAAATATCACGGCAAGCGCCTTGCGTTGGTGGAGGTGCTTCGCGACCAATACCCGTTCGCCATCTTCTATGGTGATGTCGGCACTGGCAAGTCGGCCATGGCCGAAGCGATCGGCAATCGCATCGCCAAGGACGCGAAGATTGAAGACTCTGTGCTCTTCAAACTGAGCAATCGCGTACGCGGCACCGGCAGTGTCGGGGAAATGGGGACGTTGATCTCCGAAGCTTTCGCTGAGATCAAGAAGTCCATCGGCAAGGATCGCCGCGCGATCTTGATCATCGACGAGGGCGACTCCCTGGCCGCCTCGCGCACCCAGGAGCAAAGCCACCACGAGGACAAGGTCGCGGTTAACACGCTTATCCAGGCCATCGATGAACTTCGGGCCAGCAAGGGCCGGATCTTCACGATCCTGTGCACGAACCGGATGTCTGTTCTTGACCCCGCCATCCAGCGCAGGGCTGCGGTGGTCGAGCATTTCCGCCGGCCCAATGCTGGGCAGCGAAAAGACCTTTTCGATATGGATCTGGCGGACCTGGGCCTGACGCAGCCCCAGATCGCATCGCTCGTGGCTTCGACGGGCGCATTGGCCGGGAACCCCTCTTGGACCTACTCTGACATTCGGACGCGCCTCTACCCGGCGGCCGTTGCGCTGGCCTTCCCTGATACTGGCCTCACGTTCGCGCACTTCGAGCAGGCGCTGCAGGTGACATCGCCTTCACCAGCGCTGGCCGATTGACAGCGTTCGGCAGCCACAACTGGAACGGGAGAGCCCATGACCACTAAGCAGGAAGTCTTCATCTCCGTCGATGTCGAAACCGCCGGCCCCATCCCCGGTGAATACAGCATGCTCACGCTGGGTGCTTGCTGCGTGGACGATCCGAGCAGGACGTTCTCGTGTGCGATCAAACCGATCAGCGACAAGTTCGTTCCGGAAGCTTTGGAGGTCACCGGCTTGTCGCTGCAAACGCTCGCCAAGGATGGGCTTCCGCCCGATGTTGCAATGCTGAATTTCGCCGCGTGGGTTGGCTCGCAATGCACGCAGTGGGAACTCCCGATCTTCGTTGGCCTCAACGCTCCGTTCGACTGGTCGTTCGTCAACTATTACTTCCATCGCTTCACCGGCTCAAACCCCTTTGGCTTCACGGCGGTGGACATTAAGGCGCTGTACATGGGCGCCACAGGCAGCACGTGGCAGGACACGCGATCCAGCGCGATGGCTCGCATGCTGAATCCCACCCTACAGGGTGATCACGACGCCCTCCATGACGCGCTATACCAGGCAGAGTTGTTCCGCTTGACTCGCGGGCTGATCAAGCCCTGAAGGATCAGCATTGAAGAAATCGAGACGCGCTGAGCGATAGTGTTTCGGTTATTCGGGCTCGAGATCGATTTAAGGCCGTAGAGCCGCGCATCCATCCCTGAGCGCAGCCGATCTGTGCCTCAGGTAGACCAAGCGCTCTCGGTTTTCCGATGACTGGGCCGTGCTTCCCAAGCGTGCCTCAAGCGCCCGCTAACCCGTCGTCGCACCCGCCAGCCCTCGTCCGCAGGTGACCTTTAACGCTGAGCGACCGCTTGCGGGCAGCGAGCTCTTCAAGGCGGAGTACCGCAATCGCGGCATTCCAGCCGATCAACCAACTACTAGTTGGCCCACTTGTGAATGACCGGTATATGGAAACAGATGTGGAACCTGCTACTTCCGCTTTTAGTCGAATGCAGTCGAGAGGGTCAATCCATGCAAACTGGTCAGCAAATACCGGAACACTGGTCAAGACCTCCAAAAGTACCAACTAAGGAGTTGTAAGTCGGCATTTCTTCCCAGCTTTCGGTTGTCAATGACCGAGGAATGATCAAGCGCGGGATGTCTATTTCAACAGTACCACCCAGGTTGCTGTCGCAACCTTTGCACATCAAATCGGGCTTTGGGAAGTCCTGGCTTGGAAGATCTTTTCGATTTAGGTATTTGAAGAAAAACGTTTTGCCGTTTGGGGTTTCAACTCCCCAAAGCCTTTTTCTGAATGAATTGGGCACGACATAGCTTTCTGCGTCCGCCTCTTTCTCATGGATCACTCAGGCAGTTCTTATGCCACTCACTAGCCACGTTTTCCTTCGAAAGAGTAAAAAATGAACAGCCTTTTTGTCGAAAGCCTGGCTTTAATTAACTTTTAATATTCAGCTAAGACAATAATTTCAACAAGCATTAAGACTTTCCAAACCCCCCCAGGGCTAATTGCCTTCAATCGATACTCACTCACTCATTCGTTGAAACTTTAACTTCTCTTTACCGTTTTAGGCCCCAGTTAACTTTAAATAGTTAAAAAGGCCCGCAGCCTAAAAGCTGCGG
Source organism: Burkholderiales bacterium PBB3 (assembly GCA_002256115.1). Classification (GTDB taxonomy): domain Bacteria; phylum Pseudomonadota; class Gammaproteobacteria; order Burkholderiales; family Burkholderiaceae_C; genus Allorhodoferax. Next base: position 28,686 of record NKIK01000027.1, on the reverse strand, counting down.
GCCTTTTGCGTTGGGCGTCTAGACAAGGGTTGTCACGCCCTGTGCGGCTGAACTTCGGTGACCTGAGCCAGTACGAACGCTTGATCGGCAGCTGAAAAGTCCCATTGCTCTATTTGGCAGCGGCCCGGCGATGCATCCTTGCCCCAGCGCAGCAGATTCACCGAATTGGGCATTCCCTGACGCACCCTTGAGGAGACCGACGTGCCTGCCTGCACCGCCCACATGGGCCGGGCCAGGCCATGCAGCGGCAGCTCGTAGGGCAGGTGGATGTGCCCGCCCATGATGAGATCGACACCCGCGGCGGACCAGCGCTGCAGTGCGGCGGCGTGCCCGCGCAGCAGGTTGGGCATATCCTCAGCCCGCGTCACGGCCACGGGCTGGTGCACCACCACCACGCGCAACTGCGCGGCTCCAGCATCCGCGAAGGCACGGGCCACCCGGTCGATTTGTTGTGCGGATACCTCACCGTGTTTGTGCCGCCACGGCCGGGTGGTGTTGACGCACACCACCATCAAGTCGGCAGAGGAATGCACAGGCTCCAGATCCGGCCCGAAGGCCGCCATGTGATGGGCATAGGGGTGGCACAAACGCGTCCACACATCAAAGAGCGGGATGTCGTGGTTGCCTGGAATGGCCAGCACCGGTAAACCCAGTCGGTCTACAAAGGCGCGGGCCGCACTGAATTGCATGGGCCGTGCGCGCTGCGTGATGTCGCCCGAAAGCACTAGCAGGTCGGGCTGCTGTTGCCGGGCTAGCGCCGCCAGCGCTTCAGCGACCCTTGGCTGTTCGGTGCCGAAATGGGGGTCGGAGATTTGCAGAACCGTGCTCATTCGCCGGTCACCTCAGGGCGTGGCTTCAGTAGGTACAGTGGCTTGGCGAGTACCCGGAAATTGAGTGGCGCGCGCATCCTTGCAACCTCGCCGTCAAACGCCACCTTCACGCCACGGCGGCCGGGTGCAAGCGTGGGCCTCACCAGCATCCGCTCGAATTCGAAGTGTTCAATGCTTTGTGCGTCGCCCAGTGTGCCCAGGGCACCGCGCAGCATCAGCTTGATCATGGCCAGCGTGCCGATGGGCCGCAACATGACTGCGGTGATGTGGCCCACGGTGGAGACCTTCGGCAAGTTGTTTTCGGGATGCACTCCCACCTGCTCCAACTGCAAGCGGTTGTTACCCACAAATAACGTGAGTGTTCGCAACTCACGTGTCACTGCGCCTTGTTCAATGGACAGACGCAACTTTCTTTGGGCACGCAGCAGCGTGGCACTCGCCGCCCAAAACGCCACCCACCGGCTGCGGCCAAAGCGGGCTTTGTAGGCTTCGCGTTCTTCCAGCAGTTTGGGGTACAGGCCCAAGCTCGCGTTGACCAGAAACACGCGATCGTTGACGGCCGCTACTTGCACCGGCAAAGGCGTGCAGTCAAGCAAAAGCCGCACGGCCTCAGCCGGGTCTGCGGGAATGCCATGGGTGCGGGCAAAGTAGTTAAAAGTGCCCTGGGGCACCACCCCCATGGCGCAGCCCAGGGCGTGCGCGGTCTGCGCGACGGTATTGATGGTGCCGTCGCCCCCTACGGCAACCACGGCCGTGCGGGTGGCTTTTGCTTGTGTCGCAGCCCGCAGCGCTACCTGAGCCAATTCATCGGGGCCACTGAACAACACATCACCGCGTCGTCCGGCCAAGCGCAGCGCAGTTTCTATGATTTCGCGCTTGGTTTCTGCGTCACTGCTTCCGGCAGCCGCATTGATGACGAATTGAAGTGGTGAAGCGGGATCGAGGTCAGGACAGTCAACCATAGGGCCTTGATAGTGGGGCGTGCGGGAGCTCAAGTGTGGCGCAATAGGTCACCAAAGACTGCGCGCTCGCCCTCTTTGCGGTCATCGCCTGGTGCGTCGTACAACACCAGCCAACTCGGCTTACCTCCGGATAGCTCCGGTGGCAGGTCACAGATCGCTTCGGCACGGTTGGTGCCCCGCCCATGGGGCAACGAGACCAGTTGGGTCAGCGCCGTTTCAAAACGGACCGGCTCGCGGTTAGCGGCGAGGCAGGGCTTGGCAGCCGACCATTTGAAAACGCTGATCTCGCCATTGAGTACCATCGTTGGGCCAGCGAGTATGCAAAGGTCATCGCCACAGAAGTGCAAGTCGCGCACACCCAGGCCATCGAGTTGCATAAAGTGTTTACGGATCAGCGTGCCGCCGCCGTCTAGGGGTACCAACCGCAGCTGACCACCGCGCGTCTCCACTTCGATCTCTAGCAGCGCCGACCAGCCGCGCAGCACCGGCCCCCGTAGTCCGATCAGCAACCGGCGTCCGTCCACCGCCAAACCCTCAATGTCCAAACCATTGTCTTTGCCTGGGATGGCCATGTAAGGGCCAAAGTGGGGGTCGTCGGCCAGTGCGCGGGTGAGTAGGTTTTCCTGCGAATCGCCTTTGAGTCGCAGTGCTTGCCTGCCGTCCTTGGCCTCCCGCACTAGGCAGGGCTCGCCCTCGGCGTTCACCTCAATAGGCAGGCAGGCGAGCAGGCGACGGTTACCGTCAAGCGCTACTTTCGCAAGCCGCTTGGCGTTGTCGGCGTGGTCTCGGTCCGGCTTGATGTTCTTGCGCTTCAGCCCATGTGAGCCGACCACCCAGAGGAAGCCATCCGCCGCCGCCATGCCCTCCAGGTCAGCCTCTTCGTCGGCTGCGCCGGGCAGATCCAGCAGGTCGGCCAAGGGGAAGTCGCGCACTTCGCCAAAACGCAGGGTCTCTTTCCCCAGGGGTTCGAGTCTGCGCAGGCGGTCAATACCGCAGGCCTCATCGCCCGCCACCCAGAGCCAGTCACCCGTAAAGGCAGCCCCTGACAAGTTGGTTTGAACCAGAGATTCAGCAGCGAACTCCAGACGGACAGCATTTGCGCTTCGGGTGTTGGGCATCGGGTTTACTCTCGAATGGATTGACGATTTAGAAGATTTGCGGCGAGGACGCCGCAGCAAGCGTCGCTGATGCTAGCGCTTGAAGTATGCGGGGCGTAGTATCGATAAACTGCAACGGCACGTCGATTACAAAGAATTTTCTGCGTTTGGTGCGTATTGTTTCTACCGTCTGCAGTCAGGAGATTGACCATGCTGTTTCGTATGCGCCAGATTCAGAAACTCGCGACCTTAGCCGTATTCGTGTGGGCCTTGCCAATCGCAGGTCATGCCGCTACGCCCGCAGTGTCGGTCGGCCGGGAGCACTGCCTGGCCTTGCATACGGATGGGAGTGTGCTGGCCTGGGGGTCGGACCGCGAGGGGCAGCTCGGACAAGGACGCCAGACCTATGAAGCCCGACCGGGCTTGGTGGCCCGGCTCAGCGGTATCAGGGCCATAGGCACAGGTGCCAACCATGCTATGGCTATCCGCACCGATGGCAGCCTGTGGACCTGGGGTAGCAATAGCAGTGGCCAGTTGGGGGATGACAGCACGGCCTTTCGATCACAGCCGGTGCAAGCGCGGGCCATCAGCCGGGTGAGCACGGTGTGTGGCGGTGAGTCTTTTTCTGCGGCGCTGGATGTGGATGGCGCGGTTTGGACATGGGGGGAGACGGCCACCTTGGGCACAGGCGCACAAGAGGCATCACGCGTGCCCGCCAAGCTACCGGGCATCACCGGTATCCGTGCCTTGGCCTGCGGGTCTGGGCATGTGCTGGCGCTGCGCCAGGATGGCAAGGTTTTGGCTTGGGGGGCCAACGACGAGGGCCAACTCGGCGATGGCAGCCGCGCACAGCGATTAACACCCGTCGAAGTTACGGGCTTGAGCGGAGTGAAGGCCATCGTGGCTGGCAACTCCTTCAGTGCCGCCTTGAAGCACGATGGCACCGTCTGGGAGTGGGGCGTGTCGTTGCCCTTTGACACGCCGCGCGGTGTGCCCCGCGTAGTGCCTGTTCAAACAGTCGGTCTGAGCGACGTGGTCTCCATTTATGGCGGTGAAGTGAGTTTCGGGCTGGTGGCGATTCATACCGATGGACAGTCTTGGTCGCGTTGGATCACTGGGACGGCTCCCATACGGCAGTCTTCTGTGGGGGCGTTGGCGGGGGCCTCTGCGGGCTATGGCGTCACACTTTTGCGTCGTACCGACGGCAGCGTGCTGTCTTACGGCTTCAGCGGCAATGGCTTTGGCAGTCTGGGGGATGGCACCACCACCTACCGCGACGTGCCGGGTCCGGTGGTAGACATCAGCAACATCGTGGACGTGACTGCAGGCACCTGGCACGGACTTGCGCTCGATGCTTCGGGGCGTGTCTGGGCTTGGGGGCTGGACACATCGGGCCAGCTGGGGCGGGGGCGCATTTTGGGGCAATCGGTACCGGCGGTGGTGCAGGGATTGCCCCCGGTGGTTCAGGTGTCTGCGGGTACCGCGCACAACTTGGCGATTGACGAGTCCGGGGCAGTCTGGGCCTGGGGTAGCAATGGCTATGGGCAACTCGGCGACGGTAGCTATGCCGACAGGGCGGCTGCCGTCAAACTGACCGCGCTGTCCGAGGTGATTGGCGTAGCGGCGGGTTCGAACTTTTCATTGGCAGTGCAGCGCGATGGCTCGGTTTGGTATTGGGGCGGCACCTTGCCCGGTGTTTCAACCCAGCAGCCCGCCTTGCCAACCCGGGCCATGGGGGACGCCAAAGCAGTGTCCGGGGTCAACGGCCATGTGTTGGTGCTCAAACGCGATGGCACCGTCTGGTCTTGGGGTTACAACCCCAGCGGTCAACTGGGCAACGGAAGCTTGGAAGATGCAACCCAACCGCAGCCTGTGGCTGGGCTGAGCGGCATTCAGCAGGTGATCGCCTCCGATGGCAGCAGCTATGCGCTTGCCAGCGATGATCGGGTGTTTGCGTGGGGCTCCAATTGGACTGGGCAACTGGGCGATGGCACGCTGGAAAGAAAGTTGCTACCCGTCGTTGTCACGGGTCTGGGCGATGTGCTGGAGATTGCCGCTGGCAACGAACATGCCTTAGCGCGCAAGCGCGATGGCTCTGTGTGGGGTTGGGGTTTGGCCGAAGCGAGGGCACTCGGGAGCCTGCCCGCCGCCAGCGCTGTGGCCGTACCTCTGAGCACACCGGCGCAGGTACAGCAACTGTCTGCAGGAGGCCAAAATAGCGCGCTGCTGACCCAGGATGGCCTGGTTTACATGGCAGGTGGCAACTCGGTGGGCGAGTTGGGTGATGGCACATTCGCGAAACAGCCAGACTTTGTGCTCAGTGTGAATGCCAATACCGATGGTCTGCTGGATCTGGCCCCCAGCGTGTCCAATACGCCGCTGGCGTCCGCCGTTCCTCTTTTCTTGGTGAAAACCGAACGGCGTGGCGATCTGTCGTCTTTGACCTTGCGCACCAATGTTTTCGGACTGCTGGGAGCCAGTAGCGCGCAGCGCGCAGCCAAAGCATCGGTGGGCTACAACCTGTATGTGGTGGCGCTGGTGGGGAATCAGATGGCGTTCCAATGGGTGTCATTGGATTCCAAACGCAATTGGCGTCAGCTTTCCTTCCCTGTGGCGGAGTATTTGGCGGGTGTGTCACTCACGGCCAGGACCGACTCCATACTGATCAATATTTTGGACTCGGTCGATGTGACTGCTCTTTTGGGGGCTCGCATCTTTGTCGGTTACGGGCTGGATGCCCTCGAAATGGTGGCAACAGGCCGGTACCGTGAAGTGATGACGATTGCCTTGCCTGCAGCGCCTTAATGCGTGGGGGGGACGCGTTAGGCCCCCATGCGAGAATTCAAGGACTTACAAGGGAAGGTTCGACATGCTCAACATTCTTCAAAGTGCGCACGCCGTGGCGGCGCGCCTGCTGTTTGCTTCGGCGGCTTGCGCTGCTTTGCTCAGCCCCGCTCTCGCGCAAGACAAAGCACGCCTGGGCACCAACCTGACCGGTGTGGAAGACTTCTATTCCAATGTGCCGTTCATTGACGCTTTCAAACAGTCCCGCCCCTGGTACACCCAGCGCGATGGCAGCTTTGACACCAACGAAGCCGAGCGCCTGCAACTGGACGCATCGGGCTGGCTGAAAACGCTCACACCCACCGCAGGCGCTGCGGTGCAGTACACGCGGGTGTGCACTTTGGTGTTCTCCATGGCGGCGGTAGACGCGGGCCCGCAAGCAGGCAAATTGCCCTACCCCGCAGGGGCCTGGGTGGTGCGTTATGACGGCAGTGGCCTGCTTAGCTACAGCTTGGCCGCCAAACCCAACCCCTTGGCGTTGACGGTGCCGGGCACCGATGCCTTGGTGGTCACCCCCGCAGAGCCTGGCATCCAGATTTGCATCACCCAGACCGACCCCGCCAACCCGATTCGCAATATTCGGCTTTACCCTGCCAGCTGGGAGGCACAAGCCCAGGCTGGTGAGGTGTTTTTACCTGACTTTCTGGCACGGCTACAAGGGTTTAGCGCCGCGCGCTTCATGGATTGGCAGCGCACCAATAACAGCACGCAGAGCGACTTTGCCAAGCGCGCACTGCCTACGGATGCGCGCTACACCAGTGAGCGCGGTGTGCCTGCCGAGGTCATGGTGGACTTGGCGAATCGCCTAAAGGTGCAGCCCTGGTTCAATATGCCCCAGCCCGCCACGGATGCCTATGTCAGCGCATTTGCCGCATTGGTGCGAGACCGGCTGGCTGCCACTTTGCCGGTGTATGTGGAATACAGCAACGAGATCTGGAACGACCAATTCGCCCAGGGCCGGGCCATTGGGGCCGAGGGGGTGGCCCAATTTTCGGGGCAACCCGGCAGTGACTTTGACAAGCGCTTGAATCGCTTTGGCGAGCGCACGGCCCAGGTCTGCCAGCTCTGGCGCACGGCCTTTGGCGCGCAGGCGGATCGGGTGCGCTGTGTGATGGCGGGGCAAGCGGCCAATACCTATATTGCAGAGACTGCATTGCAGTGCCCCCTGTCATCACTCAAGCCCTGCCGTGACAAAGGAATTTACGGCCTGGCGATAGCACCCTATATCGGCGATCACATCGGCCTGCCGGAATTTGAGAGCACCGTGGCGGGCTGGGCGCGTGAGTCCGATGGCGGCTTGAATCGCATGTTCAATGAGCTGAACACTGGCACTGAGCTGCGCTATGAGGGCTTGTCTGGCATGCCGATTGTGCGCAGCCGCATCAGTGCACACGCCGCCTTGGCACGCGACCAAAAAGTGGCGCTATTGGCCTACGAGGGGGGGCAGCACCTGGTGGGTGTGGGTGCGCCCGCCAACAACGCGGCTATCAATACGCTGATGGACGCAGCCAACCGCGAGTTGCGTATGGGCACTTTGTACAGCGGCTACTTGCAAGACTGGGCGAATGCAGGGGGCGAGCTTTTCATGCACTTCAGTGACGTGGGCAACTTTTCCCGGTTTGGCCGTTGGGGTGCTTTGGAGATAGTGACCCAGACCACCAGCCCCAAATTTGACGCGCTCAAGGCCTTTGGCCAGACGGCGTCAGAGTTCAGCGCGAACTGCGTGTTTGGCTGGGCTGAGCGCAGCGTGCCGTCTATCTTGACCCCCGCCGGCACATCGCAACGCGTGCCCAGTCTGTGGTTTCGCAGTTATGGCAGCGGCGCGAATATTACCTACCTGGCGCTGCTGCAACCCGAGCTGCGCGTTCTTGTGCTAGGCCCCGTGACGGGTGGGCAGGTGCAAGACCTGGGGCATTTGAATGACTTTGCCCGCACAGCGGGTTGCCCCTAGGCCGAGTTACCGCACCAATTGGTTGAGCTGGATGATGGGCAGCAGCACGGCTAGCACGATCAGCATGACAACCAGCCCCATGGTCACAATCAACAAAGGCTCCAGCAAGGTTGCCAATTGCAGAGCCCGGCGTTGCACTTCAGTGCTCAGCTGTTTGGCGGCCCGGTCCAGCATCACGGGCAGTTGCCCGGTTTGCTCGCCCAGCCGGGCAAACATACCTAACAGGCCTGGGAAGCGCTTCTTTTGCGAGAGTGCTGCAGCCAAAGGAGCACCTTCGCGCACCAGGACCAGTGCATCCAAGGCATCTGCGCGCATGGCACGGTTGGACAAGGTGTCCGCTGCGGCCTGCAGTGCCTTCAAGATCGGCACACCAGCCCCCGCCAGCATGGCCAGCGTGCTGGCAAAGCGCGCCGCGTTATAGCCCCGGGCCAACCGGCCGACGATAGGCACATTCAGCCAGGCCGCATCAAATTTTTCACGAAAACTGGCTCTGGACCATGCCAATCGTGCGGAAGCAGCTATAAAAAACAGAGCAACAAGAATCATCCAGCCCTGGTTGCGAACAAAATTGGCCAAGCCCAGCATGATGACGGTGAGCAAGGGCAAGGCGCGCTTGCTGCCTGCAAACACCTGCGCCACCTGCGGCACCACATAGGCCAATAGGAAGGTCACGATCACGATGGCCACTACGGTCACGATGCCGGGGTACAGCGACGCTCCCACCAGTTGGGATTTCAGCTCCTGACTTTGCTCCAGGTCATCCGCCAGGCGCTCCAACACCAGCCCCAGGTTGCCGCTGTGTTCACCTGCGCCCACCACGGCGCAGTAGGTGGCAGAAAACTCACGGGGGTGCTGCGCCAGTGCGGCGGCAAAGGCGGTACCGCCATTCACTTCAGAGCGCAGGGCTGCCACCAGGTTGCGCTGGGGCTCGGTGTCGGCCTCATCGGCCAGTGCGGTGAGTGCCCGCTCCAGCGGCAAGCCAGAAGCCACAAGGCCTGCGATTTGGCGCGTCCAAATGTCCAGGGCGGTGGCGTTGAAAACTTTGGCGGTCCACAGGGTGACATTCAAACCGGTGCCGGTGGATTTGCCGGTCTTGTCCGTGCCCGGCACAACGCCAACCACGGCCAGCGGAACCAAGCCTTGCGTGCGCAGCAAGGCGCGCGCGCCCTTGACGCTGTCAGAGTCGACAATTCCCTTGCGGGTTTCGCCTTGGGCGCTGAGTGCTTCGTAAGAGTAGGCGGGCATAGGCCAATGGTAGCTGGACTCGCGGGGCAAAATTGCAATCGGCCGCCGTGGTGCCATACTTTGCGTGATGCCCATGGGGCCGTGCCCACTTTTCAGGAGCTAATCCATGATCCCCTTTCCCACAAATCAGCTGCCAGGCTTGCGACGACTCCGTGGCTGGGCTGGAGCCTGGATGCTGCTGCTTGCGCTAAGTGCGGGTGCCGCGCCCTTCCAGTTGGCCGAAGTGCAAACCTCCGGGACGGAAGCGAACCTGAGTTTGCAGACGACCTTGACGCTGGCCAGCGACGATGTCGGTAAATCCATCCATGTGTTTGTGGTTGCAGAGGTGCCTGATGGGGGCACTGGCAAGTGGTATGCGCGCTCCCCCAAAGCGTGGTTGGCCGTTTCAGGGGGCGCCATCCCGGCGTTTCAAACCCACACCGCTGTCGGTACGAGTAGCCGTATCGATCTTTCGCAGAATGAAGACGCACGGGGCCTGGCTGGGACCCGCGTGTATGTTGGTTACGGCGTGGCGGCGGGGGCGGATGCCGCTTTTGCCGAGATGCTGCGCAGCAGTCGCTACCGCTTGGCCTACTCCTTTCCGGCTGCGCCTTCGGCCGCAGATTGGAGTTTGCAGCCCGCCTCGGAGCAATCGCTGAAGGCGCATTTTCGTGAGGTGCTGGGTGTGGCAGGGCGCAACTACCTGTCCACGCCCTGGGCCATGGACTTTGTAGCGATTGCGACCACAGCGGCCGCGGCACCTGCAGCCGCAGCCGCAGCCGCCGTGGCTGTGTCAGGTACGACATTGCAAGAGGCTGGGGTGGATGAGGCGGACCGTATCAAAACGGATGGTCAGCAGGTCTTCAGCTTGGCGGGTGTGGATGCCAAAACGCCTGGTGCCACAGTTTTGGTGCGCCAGTCACTGCGCAGCGCTGCTACGTCGCCCGCGTTAACCGAGGTGGACCGGCTCGCGATTGGGTTTTCCAAGGACGTAGAAGCTACCGGCCTCTACCAGGATGCTGCAGGCCATCAGATCGCCGTGGTGGGAGAAGGTGCAGGACGTTGGGCCGTGTACGACGCGTGGTTCGCCCCGCAGGCCTGGACGCAAGGCGTGACAGAGTTGGCGTTGGTAGACACCAGCAATGCGACGCGGATGCAGACCAAGCGCAAGCTCCGAATCAATGCTGCCTTGGTAGGTTCGCGCAAATTGGGCAATACCCTGTATTTGGTGTTGCGCAGTACGGCACAGTTGCCGGGCCTGGACCCTTGGTGGCCGCTGGACAAGACAGCGGCCAACCAATCCTTGCTGGACGCTCTGCAGGTGTCGGCCGTGTTGCCCACCCTGTCGGTGGACGGCGGCGCAGCGCAGCCGCTGGTAGACGCGGCAGCCTGCTTTACCCAGCCTGGCAATGCGTCCAAGAGCCCGGATGTCATCAGTCTGGTCGCCATTGATTTGGCCTCTGCAAGCCACCGCCACGCCGCACGCTGCTTTACCGGAGGCACCGAGGCCTTTTACATGTCAGAGCAAAGCCTGTACTTAGCAACGACACGAACGCCCTACGCCACCGGTAGCCGCTTTCCGGTGTACGCGGTGCAGTCCAGCACGGATCTGCACAAGTTTGCCTTGAACGGCCTTGAAATGACGTATCGCGGCTCGGGCAATGTGCCGGGCCACCTGGGCTTCGATCAAAACCGCAAATCGTTTCGGATGGGGGAGCACCAAGGTGTCTTGCGCGTGATTACCCAGTCAACTACGTCGTGGGGTGGTTGGGGCGTGGTGCCGGCCAGCACCACCGGGGCGGTGGAGTCCCCCGGACGACTGAGCATCTTGCAGGAATCCAAAGGCACATTGGCTGTGGTGGGTGAGTTACCCAACACCAAGCGCCCTGCGCCACTGGGCAAAGCCGGGGAGCAGCTTTACGCCTCACGGTTTTTGGGTACCCGCGGCTACCTGGTCACCTACCGTCTGACTGATCCCCTGTATGTGCTGGACTTGTCCAATCCAGCAGACCCCTTTATTGCCGGTGCGTTGGAGGTCAGTGGCTATTCCGATTATTTGTTCCCGGTATCTGAGAACCTGCTGTTGGGTGTCGGCAAAGAGGCCGTCGAAGAGAGTAATGGCGGTGACGGCCGATTTGCCTGGTACCAGGGTGTGAAGCTATCACTGATCGACCTGACCGACCCAGCCAATCCGCGCGAGGCTGCCAAGAGCGTGATTGGCCGACGTGGCACCGATGCCACCGTGTTGCGCGACCACCATGGCATTGCACTGGTGCAAAACGGCAGTTCCACACGTGTGAGTCTGCCGGTCAGCCTGCATGAGACAGCGCCCCAGTCAGCTACCGGAGCGGCCAACACGTATTTTCAGTTCACCCGCACTGAGTTGCAAAAGTTTGACATCGACACCGCGCAGCGCACGCTGAAGGCGAGAGCGCCTTTGCCGTCCGTGCTGGCGACAGAGCGTGACATCAGCCGGGACCGCTCGTTACTGTGGGGCGAGCAGGTGCACTACTACCAGAATGGCGTGTGGAGCTCAGGACTCTGGTGAGCCGGGTCAAAGGCCCAAGGGCCTCGTTAGTCCCGGGTGACCCGCACTAGCTCCTCGCGCGAGGTGATGCCCATCTGCACTAGGCGTTCACCGTCTTCGCGCATCAGCGACATACCGCCTTGTTGCGCAGCGGTGCGGATCTCGGCCTCTCCGGCCTGGTTGTGAATCTGGGCGCGAATGGCGTCATTGGTGACTAACATCTCAAACACGCCAGTGCGGCCTTGGTAGCCGGTCTGGCCACAGTAGTTGCAGCCGGGGCCTACACCGCCGAGCGCTGGGGCGCAATGGGTGCAGCGCTTGCGCACCAGCCGCTGGGCCAACACGCCGAGCAGCGAGGAACTGAGCAGGAAGGGCTCTATGCCCATATCGGTCAGCCGCGTCACGGCGCTGGCAGCGTCGTTGGTATGCAATGTGGCCAGCACTAGGTGGCCGGTTAGGGATGCCTGAATCGCAATCTGCGCGGTCTCAAAGTCGCGGATTTCACCAATCATGATGATGTCCGGGTCCTGGCGCAGGATGGCGCGCAGAGCCTTGGCAAAGGTGAGGTCAATCTTGGCATTCACCTGGGTCTGACCCACACCCGCCAGCTCGTATTCAATCGGGTCTTCCACCGTCATGATGTTTTGGCCGCGCGTGTCCAACCGCTCCAGCGCGGCGTACAACGTGGTGGTCTTTCCCGAACCCGTGGGGCCGGTGACCAAAATGATGCCGTGGGGCTGTGCGATCAGGTGTTCAAAGCGGGCCAGCACATCGCCCTGCATGCCCACCGATTCCAGGCTGAGTTTGGCACCGCTCTTGTCCAAGAGGCGCAGCACCGCGCGCTCGCCATGGGCACTGGGCAGGGTGCTGACCCGCACATCCACCGCGCGGGTGCCAATGCGCAGGCTGATACGGCCGTCTTGCGGCAGGCGCTTCTCGGCAATGTCCAGCTCGGCCATGATCTTCAGGCGCGAGATCAGCGCGGCGTGCAGCGCCCGGTTGGGTTGCACCACATCGCGCAGCGTGCCATCGACCCGGAAGCGCACCGCAGAGTGGCGTTCGTAAGGCTCAATGTGAATATCGCTGGCACCATCGCGTGCGGCCTGGGTCAGCAGCGCATTGAGCATGCGAATGATGGGCGCGTCGTCGCTGGTTTCCAGCAAGTCTTCAATCGCGGGCAGCGATTGCATCATGCGTGACAGATCGACGTCGCTCTCCACCTCGCTGACCACGGTGGCGGCACTGGATTCGCTTTGGGCGTAGGCCGCGCTAATGCGCTGGCGCAGTTGCTCGGGGGACTCAGCAGCGAAAATTTGTACGGTGTATTTGCGCAACACTTCACTGATACCGCCCGCCTGGGGGCCTGTGTCCAGGCCGTTCAGCCACAAAGTCAGTTCACCGTTGTGGTTTTCCAAAAGCAATTGCTGCGCGCGGGCAAAGGCGTAAGGCAGCGGATACCGCGCCGTGGGGGCCATTGCGGGTGGGGATGTGCCGTCGCTCATGGTTGCTTCAGAGGCGTGGCCTCAGGGGCAAAGGGCGATTTGAACTGCGTTGCATTGGGCGGGGCTGGCGGCAAGACCGGTGCCTCATTGATGGGCACTAACACGCTGGGCGTGGGTTGGGCTTGCTGCTGTGCGTCGCGCATTTGCTGGTAGCGATCGTTGGACAGGGAGTCGGTGGACATACCGTCACGCACCACCACCGGACGCAAGAACACCATCAGGTTGGTTTTCTTGCGGTTGCGGGCCTCAGACTTGAACAAATTACCCAAAAACGGAATGCTGGACAAGCCGGGTACTGCGTCCTGGTTGCCTTCATAGGTGTCTTGCAGCAAACCGCCCAGAACGACGATTGAGCCATCCGCGACCAGCACATTGGATTCGATGGAGCGCTTGTTGGTCGTTGGGCCGTTGACCGAGTTCACGGTTCCCGCTTGGATGGTGGATACCTCTTGGTAGATGGTCAGTTTGACCGTGCCGTTTTCGCTGATCTGCGGTTTGACTTTGAGGGTGATACCCACATCTTTGCGCTCAATAGTTTGGAACGGGTTCACCGACCCCGACGTACCGCCTGCGCCGGTATTGGTGAATTGGCCGGTGACAAACGGCACGTTTTGGGCGATCACAATCTTGGCTTCCTCGTTGTCCAGCGTCAGCAAATTGGGCGTTGACAGAATATTGCCACCGCCATCGGTTTGCAGAAAGCGGGCCAGAAAGCCCAACACATAGCTGCCATTGCTATTGTTGGCGACACCGATATTCAGGCCCGTAGAGGGCGCTGTGGCCCCCGCACCGGTGGCCAGCTTGATCAGGTTGATACCACCCACCGTAAAGTTGGTGCCCAGCAGGCCGATGTTGGTGTCACCGCTTTTTCCCAGCGCACCTTGCCACTGGATGCCAAATTCTGCAGCTTTTTCAGCGTTGACTTCCGCTATCAAGCTCTCCACATACACCTGCGCGCGCCGCGCGTCGAGCTTATCGATCACGGCACGCAATTGCCGGTATTGCGGCTCCGGAGCGCTAATGATCAGGGAGTTGGTGGATGCGTCGGCCTGGATTTGCCCTCCTGTGCTGGACTGGCTGGTGGCTGTGCTGCCGCTGGGTGCACCGGCACCTGCCGCGCCAGCGGCTCCGGTAGCGGCTACCGCACTATTGGCCGTGGGCGTACGGACTTCGCCCGACAAGGCCGCGCGCAAGGTGGCTGCCAGCTTGGTCGCATCTGCGTTCTTCAGGTAGACCACGTAGATGTTGCCATCGGCACCCTGGGCGCTGGGCTGGTCCAGCTTGGCAATCAAAGACTTGGCCAAGGCAACGCGGGCGGGGTTGGCGGCCCGCAGAATTAGCGCATTGCTGCGAGGTTCGGCAATCAGCGTGGTCTTGAAGGAGCCGTCTGATTGCCCAGGCACTGCCGCACCAGAGCTGCCACCCGACTCCAGCAATCGCAGCACCAGGGGTGCCAAGTCGCCTGCAATGGCGTGCTTGACGGGTATGACCTCCACGTCCGTGGCATTCGACACATCCATGGCGGCAATGATCTTGGCCAGGCGCTTGAGGTTGTCGCCATAGTCGGTGATCACCAGCGAGTTGTTGCCGGGGTTGACGTTGATGGTGTTATTGGGGCTGATCAGCGGCCGCAGGATGGGCACCAGGTTGTTGGCGTTCTCAAAGTTCAGCTTGAAAATTTGCGTCGCGATTTGGCCATTGCCCAGGTTGTCGCCAGAGAACACGCCCCCGCCTTGCAACTTGGCATCCGCCTCCGGCACGATTTTGTCCAGGCCCGCCGAATCCACCACGGTATAGCCCTGCAAACGCAATATGGCCAAAAACTGGTTGTAGGCGGCGGCGGGTGATACCGGGCGCTCCGTGGTCAAGGTGATAGTGCCTTTGACTCGGGGGTCTACAACCACGTTGCGGCCCGTCAAAGTGGCCATAGTGCGGGCGACGGCTTCGATGTCTGCGTTGGTAAAGTTCAGCGTGATGGGTTCGCCGCGCTTGACGACTGGTGGGGTGCTTGCTGTAGACACCTGTGGCGCGGGTTGCCCCCATGCATTCAGTGCCAAAAGACCCGTTGAGCCCATGAATAGTGCGGGAGCAGCTACTAAAAATATAGCAAGTGGTGTTGATTTTCGCGGATTTCGCATCGAGATCACCTTGACGTGGCGGGCCATCACCGAGAGCCCAATTGAATGACGGACTGCGCGCCATTGCGCCGTCCGATGATATTTAGTAAGTTGGACAGGGCTTCAATCCGGTCCGCCTGGGCGGTGGCAATGCCTTCAAAGCGCAGGCGTGAGTTGACCCACTGCCCCGCGCCGCTGAGTTCCAGGCTGCCTTCCAAAGTTTCCAGCCGCAAGCTCGGAGTCGTCCCGCCCAGCACACTGAGCCTGTAACTCCCCATCGGCTTGATAGTCGACAGGCGTGAGGACACTTGGGTTGCATCCAGTTGCACGCGTCCGGCCAAGGCGGCTGTTTCAGGGTTCAGGTCGAGACTCAGGCCAGTGGTACGCAACTGGAGCTTGCCTTGTAGTTGCAAGGTATTCCAGGGCGTTCCCAAACCCACCAGCAGGCTGCTGGGCCAGGTGGATTGCTGGTCTGCCAGGGTCAGGGTGGCTGCGCGCAAACCGCGTGCCTGGACTTCAAGTTGCAACGGCTCGGGTGTGCAGCAGGTGGCCAGAACATGCAAATGCAGCTTGCCCCACGCCGGGCGAATTTTCCACTCCACCCGGCCTGGTAGCGCGACGGTGTCAGAGCTGCCGCTGCCGCCCGTGAGCGCCAACTGGGCGGTGCCATCCCACACCGTGCCGCGCGGATTTAGCAAGGTCACCTGCGATTGGCTGGCTTGGCTGCCCGCCGCGGCCAGCCAGTGTGCGGGTGCCCAGAAGCCCAGCGCCAATAGTCCCCCTAAGCCAGCGCCCGCCCAGGCCCAAATCCAGGTGGTTGTGGCCCCAGAGGGAAGGGATAGCCGTGCACGTGGCTTCATCGGGCGGGCAGAGACAGGGTGAAGGTGCCGTTCCAGAGCGTGGGGCCACCGGCAGTCGCCCGCATCAGCTTGGCCTCTATAGGTACACAGCGCGCGTTCAGTCGGGCCTGTGTCAGCCATTGCGCCAGGGCCTGGGGCTGGGCGTTTTGCAAAGTAACGGTGGCACGGTCGCCATTGATACTGAGTTGCGCCGTACCGGCCAGCAACTGCACAGTGGCTTGTTTGAGTGCGAGTGCCGCGTCGTCATAGGTCAGCGGGGGCTGGACTTGGATGGCCTGCGCCTGGGCTTGCAGGGCCTGCATTTGCTGCAATTGGGCGTCTAGGGCAAGGCCTTTGGCGTTGGCGGTGCGCCACTGCTGCAGATTGGGCCCTACGCTGGTCATCCACAAGATGACCAGCACCGCCAGGGCGCTTGCCAGCTGGATGCCGCGTTGCTCTTGGGGTTTAAGCTGCGACCAACGCGCACCCAAGCGGGCCGCGAGCGAGTTTGAGCTGTCGGTCATGGCTTGGCTCCTGGCGGTACGGATTGGACAATCAGCGTGCTGCCTTCCCAGCGCGCGCGCAAGCCCTGGGTCTGCAGGTTGGCGGCTAGGCTGGAGAACTCTGCCGCATTGCTGTCCAGGCCCGACAGGCGGAGTTCGTTGGCCGAAAATTCGATGGCTGCAGGGGCCGCTGTTTCGGGTGCCAGTGCGCCGAATTGGTTCAACATGGACTCCATATCGGAGCCTGTGGGGGCGCCGCTTTGGCGTTGCAGCAGCGCTACGGACCGAGCCATTTGCGCTGGCGCGTCTACCACCACCTTGGTATCCGGGAAGGTGGTGGTCAGCACCGCTGCGATCGCATTGCGTTTGGCCGTTTGGGCGGCTTGTTCTTTCCAGCTCCAGGCTTGCAGGCCCGCTACATGGGCCAGCACGATGGCCACGGCAGACCAGCGGGCTGCGCGCCAGGCCGGGCTGTGCATGAGGGTGTCCCAGACCGACGACCAGCGTTTGCGCGAGCGCGCTTGCCGGGAGGCACTGAACTCAAACTGTGCCAGATCCCATCCTGTTTGCGCGGCCATCGCCGTGCGCTCGGTTTCGGTTTGCAAAGGCACAGCCGCGCCCAGTAGCTGCTCTGCGATGTGGGCTACGCCAGGCTCGCTCCACCATTGCACGGCAGTGCCTGGTGTGTTGGCAGCAAGGAGCCACTGCAGCGTACTGGCGCTTAGGGGAAGTGACGCAACACCCGCCGGGCCGCAACACACCAGCATGGGGTGGTTGGAATCTCCGAGCGCATGGAGCTGGGTGGCGCTATCGGCACCGGTGGGGATGAATTCGGGCACGATGCGACTCACGGTGCGTCCGCCTTGTTCCAACGCGTCCAGCCACGCCTTGAGCCAACTGCGGTCACATGCGGCAACCCATATCGGCGCGCCGGTTTGTGCCTCTGGGGCGAGCGCAAAGTGCAGCAACGCGGTGTCGTCCAGCAGGCGCTCTTCCAGCAAACCGTCTAGCACCGCGCGCAGCCGGGCAGAGCCGCCCTCTTGGAAAAACCGCTTGTCCAAGGTGCCCGCAGGCAACTCAACACGGTGCCAGGACAGACGGGTCTGGGGCACCAGGGCCACGCGTTCGGTACCAGGAACATCGGACAGGCTCGCCAGTGATGTTTCGAAATGCCGCGGCAGATCGGTGGAATGGCTTCCGGTCTGAACCACGCGCAAGGCCGATGTGGGGGTGGGCAGACCCTGCGGAAGTTTAAAGATCAGTGTGCTCATGGGTGCGAAGAGTGGCTCATTGTAGGGGGCTGGTCGTAGCCCAGCGGGGGCCGCGCGTCGTCCAAAGAACCTCCACATTCAGGTCTTTGCGGCGAACCACCGACTGTTGCTGTACCACGATTTTGTCTTGGCGCAATTGGCCGTGGATTTCAAAGAACTCGGACCCCACGGAGAGTTGTGCTTCGGTGAGATTGGCTTCCGGCACTCCAAGCGCCGTAGCCACATCGGCGACAAAGCGGAAATGCCGGGTTTCGCGCAGCGTGACCAAACGCTGTGCCTGTGCTGGGTCTGTGCGTGGGATGGCGGCTGCCAGAACCGTGACATCGGCCGTATTCACATTCACTGGGGTGGCCACCGGCAGGACCGTGATGTAGGGGCTGAGCACGGCCACGCTCTTGGCTGACAGTCCCAGCCAGACCAACTGGCTGACGCGCTGGGGCAGCAGCGGGGCCAGCCCGGCGTTGCCATTGTCTTTGCTGGTATCCAGCGCAAAGCGCAGGTTTTCCGCCAACAGCGCCAATTCCCCAACCGGAATTTGCAGTTTGACAAACAGGCGGGTGAATGCTTCCAGTGCGGGCTGGGAGACTTTGCCCTTGTCGACCAGGTTGCGCACGTTCAAGCGGCTCTGCAGGTCGGTAATGCTGCCGGATAAAAAGGTTTGGGACAGTGTGGTGGAGGTATCGAGGGCGTCGTTGTTACTGCCGCTACTGGCTAAAAAGGTGGACAGGCGGGCTTCTTCCAGCGGGACGGCCCAGGGCTCTGCCAAGTGGTCAACACCGGGTGAGCCACCTGCACCTGCGGACCGCCCATCCTCGCGCAGAATTAAACGGGCCCAGTCCAGTGCGCCATTGAGAATCCATTGCGATTGCATGCGGGCCCGTTCGGCGGACTCAATCTCCAGGCTGCGCCATTGTTGCCAGAGTGCCGCACTGGCCAAAGTGGCCACCAGGGCGACGGTGAGCATGGCGGTGAGCAAGGCCGCGCCTTGGTGTGCCTTCCTCATGATTTGCCACCGCCCAAAGTAGGCCGAATCCAATCCCGCGTGAGTGTGCCGCCCACGGGGCCGTCGGGCGGAAGCGTGAGGACGATACGAACTCCGTCGGGGACCGTGGCTCCCGGCGCGATGGGTAGGGCTGCGGTGGGGTTGTTTCCGAGGCCAACGCCAAAGCGCGGTCCCGGTGGCGCTGCGCTGTCGCTGGACAAGGGGTTGCTCCAGGCGTCGCCACGGAAATAAAAAATACGCCATTCCTGAAGTGCGGTGAGGACGACCTCCAAGCGCTTGTCCGCCTCGCTGGGGTTTTGTCCCCACTGGGCGGCCCGCGCCCAAGCTGCCTGCAGTTGCTCGCGACTGACCACAGGTGGTGACTGCCAGCGGATCCAGTGCCCGGTGCCTGCGATGTCGCGCCGTACCCAGGCAACCACGATCAATCCGCTGCCAAGATCTGTGCTGGTATGGCGGGTCAGGCGCAGGGCCCGGCCATCCCAGTCCATGCTGTCAAAGCCCGGAATTTGTTGGATGGCGTCCAAGTCTGAGGTCCACTGCGCCAGGCCCGCTTGCAGCGTGAGTAGTTTGTCTGCGCGCGCTTGCACCCGTTCTTGTGTCCGGGCTATGCCGTCAAGCCCGCGCCAGGTCAAGCCCGCCATCAGCGCCATCACACCGATGGCTACCAAAAGCTCAATCAGCGTAAAGCCAGCGTTGCGTAAGCGGAGGCTAGTTACTGAGATAGCCATTAGTACCGCCCTATCACGGTCGCCAGGGCTAGCAAGGGGATGCCGCTTTCATGTACTTGGGCTTCTATGCGCAAGAAATTTGGGTTGGGCGTGGGTTGTACCAGGAGCTTGACGTCCAGCGTGTGCCCAGCTTGTTCACAGGCTGCCGTGTTTTCCCCAACGGCTGGCATTTGCTTGGCGAGGCGCAGCGCAATCAGCGCGTTTTCGGCACACATTTGGGCCAGCAGCAGGTCCGATTGCCGTTCTGCATTGCGTGTAATGGATTCGGTCGCGCGTGCGCCAGCGGCCAAAGCCACGGCGACTATGCCCAGCGCCACCAACACTTCGATCAACGTGAATCCTTGTGGGCGACGCATATCAGGGGGACGCAGCGCCGGTTGCCACCACAGCAAAGGGGCGCACGCCATCGGTGGACAGGGTGAGGCTGCGTTCTGGTTGACTTGCAGATACTAGGCGAATGCTCTGCGCGCCAATGATGGGCTCGGGCCCCAATGTGACATTGGCAGCGGTTGCGGTGCGGATGTCCATGTCCAGCCAGCGGTCTGGAAGGCTGGAGCCTGGCAAGCCCTCAAAGACAAAGCCGGTGGGTGTGGTACGCCAGCGCACCGGGTTTCCGCTCATGCGAGACTGCGCACGCGCAGACTCCAGCAGCGCGGCTAGGCGCTGGGCGTCGCGTTCCAAATTGCTGGCTGCACTGTCACGCAATGCAAAACCGACGCCAGCAGTGGCCAATGCCATGATGGCCACGACGACCAGCAGTTCCAGAAGCGTAAAGCCCCGAGCACTGAAGTTTTTTGTCCCCCAAGGCGCGAGGGTCCACTGGGGGGCCAGCCTAATCCCAGGAGCCGACGTCCGCATTCTTGCCTTCTCCCCCGGCTTGGCCGTCAGCGCCGAATGACAGGACATCAATTTCGCTCTTGATTCCGGGGTTGAGATACTGGTAGGGACGTCCCCAGGGGTCATTGGGCAATTTGTCTAAGTACGACTTCCAGTTGGGCGGAATGGGGTTGGTAGCGGGTTTGACCAGCAGGGCTTGCAGGCCCTGCTCGGCGCTGGGGTAGCGTTGGTTGTCAAGTTTGTAAAGTTTGAGCGCTTGCATCAAGTTGTTGACGTCCGTCTTGGCCGCGGTGGCCCTGGCATCGTCTGCTCTGTCCAGCACATTGGGCACGATGAGTGCGGCAAGAACACCAATGATGACCAAAACTACCATCAACTCAATCAGGGTGAAGCCCAGAGATAAGTGGGCGGCCAGACGTGCTCGTGCGGTACGAAGTGGGTGCAGGGTTGTTTTCATGGTGGCGTCAATCATAATCGTGCCATGCAAACAAACATCGTCAGTGTTGGGTGGCCGCGAACGGCTGCCTTTGTTTTGGCTGGTCTCGCCGCAGCCAGTGTGGTGTTTTGGGTTTTGAAGACCAGTGGCAAGCCGCTTGATCTGAATCCGCCGGTCATTGCATCAGGCGCATCGACAGCGATTGACCCGGTGGCCTTGTCCAGGGCTATGGGCGGTGGGCGTGCTTTGCTTGCGTCAGCAGCGCCGTCCGCCAGTCTCTCCAGTCGATTTTCCATGGTGGGCGTCGTGGCCGATGCGCACTCCGGCGGAGCGGCGCTGATCGCTGTGGATGGCGCACCGCCCAGGCCCTATCGTGTGGGGGCTACGGTAGCCGATGGCTTGGTACTGCAATCTGTAAAAGGCCGGGTGGCTGCGATTGCCGCAGGGCGCGATGGCCCCGCTGTTTTGAATTTGGAGCTGCCGCCCCTCAAGCGGTGAGTTCTAACCCTGGAAAATGACGGTGGGCCAGCAATCAGTAGCGACGCGTATGCCTTGGGCGCGTGTGCCTGCGAAGGGTGGTGGAGTCAGTTCTAGGACGAGCAATGTGCGCCAAGCTTGGCTGGATGCGTTGCGCGGCTTGGCGGTCGTATGGATGACCGTGTTTCATTTCTCCTTCGACCTGAATCACTTGGGCTGGATCCATCAGGACTTCTACCGCAATCCGGTTTGGACGGTTCAGCGCACTTGCATCTTGAGCCTATTTCTGTGTTGTGCCGGTTGGGGCCAATCCATAGCTGCTGTAAATGGGCAGACTTGGCCGCAATTTTGGCGACGTTGGCGGCAGGTGGCGGGATGCGCGGTGTTGGTCAGTCTCGGCTCTTGGTTCATGTTTCCCAATAGCTGGATTTACTTCGGAACCTTGCACGGTATTGCTGCGATGTTGCTTGTGACGCGACTGACTGCGGCCTGGGGCGTCTGGCTGTGGCCCGCAGGCGCATTCACGCTGTTGATTTGGTGGGTCGCTCCTTTGCTGCACAGCCAATACGCGTTCATGTCGGCATTCAACTCCGGTGCGCTGAGCTGGGTTGGGCTGGCTGTATCCAAGCCCATTACGGAGGACTATGTCCCCGTCTTTCCTTGGATGGCTGTGATGTGGTGGGGCTATGCTTGCGGGAAGGTCTGGGTTGGGCGTGCTGGCAGTGCCCCCCAAGTGGCGCGGCATCCTCCGCACTTTGCGCATGCTGGGCTGACTTGGTTGGGGCGCAGTAGCCTGAGTTGGTACATGCTGCACCAGCCGGTGATGCTGGGTATATTGGTAGTCGTGTCCAAATTTTGATGCGTTTTACATGCGCCGCTCAAAAGCCTCTATTTTTCTGCCTGCAACCGGTCGCAGCAAAGGTGTCGGTGTATGGCTACTTGCCGTTAGCCTGCTGTTCGCATGGATGGCTCACGGCGCTACAGACTTTGACCGATTACTGAGCACGTTGACGCAGCGCTGGGGCGCTGGCCCAACGCCTAAATTCAATGCATGGCGCACACTGATCGGAAATGTCAGTGGCATGCAGGACTCGGACCGACTCAAGCGCGTCAATGATTTTTTTAACCGGCAGATACGGTTTGCCGAAGATGTAGATAACTGGGAGCAACCCGACTATTGGGCCACTCCGATGGAGTCCATCGGTAAGGGCGCTGGTGATTGCGAGGACTACGCGATTGCAAAGTACTTTACGCTGCGGGAAGCTGGCATACCTACTGCCAAGTTGCGTCTGATCTATGTTCGTGCAAGCTCCGGCACTGCGGGCGGCGCGCCTTCTCAGGCACATATGGTTTTGGCCTATTACGCCCAACCCGATGCGGAGCCGATGGTCATGGATAACTTGGTGGGCGATATCAAGCCGGCCTCGCGCCGACCTGATTTGGTGCCTGTTTTCAGCTTTAACAGCGAGGGCGTGTTTGCCGGTGCAGCGGGTGCTGCAGGCGCGCCCGCTGCGGGTACCGGCCGGCTTTCGCGTTGGGAAGATTTGCTGCGAAGGGCTAAAGCCGAAGGCTTTGATTGAGGTTTAAAGAAGGAACAAAAAAATGTCCATGTACCGTCAATTGTGGCTGGCTATTATCGCCAGCATGTTTCTGGCGTTGGTTGGCGGGCTGCTGGCATCCATGCTCAGTGCACGCGGGTACCTTGAGTCCCAACTGTCCATGAAAAATACCGACAACGCGACTGCCTTGGCGTTGTCTTTGAGTCAGAGTAACCCTGACCCCATCACCGTGGATTTGGTGGTTGCCTCCTTGTTTGACAGCGGGCACTATGAGTTGATTCGCATCACCAACCCTAAAGGTCAGGTCTTATCCGAGCGCGCCGCTGCTGACGGCGAATTGGACGCCCCAGCTTGGTTCGCGGGTCTTTTGCCGATTCGTGCAACAGCCGGGCAGGCTCAGATCAGCGACGGTTGGAAGCAGTTTGGTACTGTCACCTTGGTCAGCCATAGCCGGTTCGCCTACGGGGCTTTGTGGAAGAGTGCCTATGAGATGGTGATCGCACTGTCGATTGCGGGATGTATTGGTGGCTATCTAGGGTCTTTGGTTTTGGCCCGCTTGCGTCGTCCCCTGAATGCGGTGATTGATCAAGCCAAAGCTATTTCCCAGCGCAGATTTGTCTCCATTGAGGAGCCTAAAGTTCCAGAGCTTCGACAACTTGCAGTGGCCATGAACACGACTGTGGCGCGATTGAAGTCGATTTTTGAAGAAGAAGCCGGACGGCTGGAGCTGGTGCGGCGCGAAGCGAATTTTGATGGCCTGACGGGTTTGGCGAATCGGGCCCACTTTATGGCGCGCTTGCGTCAGACGGTAGACGCGGAAGACTCCAGCGGTGGCTTGCTGCTGCTGGTGCGGATGGCAGATCTTGCAGGTATCAACCGTCGGCTTGGGCGTGGTGCGACCGACGAATTTCTGAAGGTTGTGGGTGCTTGCGTGGATCAAGCGGCGCATAAAACTGGCTTGGGCGTCGCTGCGCGTATGAATGGTGCTGACTTTGCAGTGCTGCTGCCGGGTGAAAAGGCGGGTATAGCGGCCGCGAATGCGCTTTTGGAAGCCTTGCAGGTGGTGGCCGCTCCCTACTTGGAACAAGATGTGACCGCATGGATCGGCGTTGGGTGGTTTGCCAGAGGCTTGGATGTAGGCGGATTGTTGTCGCGTGTGGATATGGCATTGGCGGGTGCTGAAGCCACGGGTGCCAATGCAGTCCGCGAGGCTGAAGCGGATACAGACGATGAAATGCCCCGTACAGTCGACCAGTGGGCGACCATGATTCGGCGCGCCTTGGACAAGCAATGGGTGAAACTCATTGCATTTCCTGTGGTGACATTGGACGGGAAACTATCGCATTCGGAGTGCCCTTTGCGACTGATGTTTGATGAAAAAGGCGAATGGTTGCCTGCGGGACGTTTTTTGCCGATTGCAGAGCGTTTGAAGTTGACGGCCGCGTTGGATTTGGCAGCGGTTAGCTTGGGCTTAAAGGAGCTAAAGTCACAAAGTGCGCTGTCCGGCTTAGCCATTAACTTGTCGGCCAGTTCCCTGGAAGACGCAGGCTTTCAATCCAGTTTGCTCGCGATCATCGACGCTCAGCGCGACTTGGCACCTCGGCTCTGGTTGGAGGTGGCCGAAAGCGGTGCACTCAAGCACATGGAAGCATTTCGGTCTCTTTGCTTGGCACTCAATCAACGTGGTTGCCATACAGGGTTAGAGCATTTTGGGCATCACTTTAGCCAGATTGGTCTGTTGCATGATCTTGGGCTCGACTATCTGAAAGTGGATTCAAGTTTTGTGCGTGGGATTGAGAGTAACTCTGGCAACGCCGCGTTCCTAAAAGGTCTGTGCAGCATCGCGCACAATATCGGGCTCACTGTTATCGCGGAAGGCGTGGCAAATGCCGCAGAGTTCAATGCATTGCAAGGTCTCGGTTTTGATGGCGCGACGGGCCCGGGCGTCAAGGTATCTACAAACTGACAATCGTTCCACCTGCGGGTGCAAGTCCCGCCACGAACTGGTCACAGCGAGTGAAGTGAAGCGCAACTGCATGAGGGCGACCAAGTGCGGGAAAGAAGCGTGGAGCATAAGTCGCGAGCCGGTGAACAAGAACCGCATCGAGGGTGCTGCCAAGCAGGGCGAGTGGGCCAAAGACCACGAAGCTCTTTCGACCAAGGCGAGGTGGCGTAGATGCGGCGGTTGTACGATGAAGGAGTGCGTTCTTACCTGGGGCGATCTCGCCTTATGGCTCAAAGGCTGACGGCCATGCCGCAAGCGAGAAGTCAGCAAAGGTCGTAGTAGTGCCAGAAGCGGGCTGAAGAGGCAAAAGCCAATGCACGAAGGGCCGAACGAGAGTGGATTCGCGGGATGTCAAAGCCCATGCATAACCCAATTTATACGTCAATACACTACTGTCCGGTGAACGCATCCAAACTTCTGCCAGAAGCCAATAGCCACGCGGGTTAGCGGCCCGTTTTATTTAGTGCCGATTTGAATCTCGACATCGCTTTTGTGAGTAGTTTCCCTAGATTGACTTTTTTGGGGATTCCTCATGAATCTTGGCAAGACACTTTTCGCCCAGTTGATGGAGTTTGTGCCCTGGACCAGCTTTGCACGCATCGTGGCGTGCCACTCGGGCGATGCACGGGTCTCGGTCTTGCCCAGTACGGAGCACTTTCGCATCTTGGCCTACGCGCAATTGACATGGCGCGAGTCCCTGCGCGACATCGAGGCCACGCTGGGGGCGAACCCCACCAAGCTCTATGCGATGGGACTGCGCCAAGCGGTGCGCCGCTCCACGCTGGCCGATGCCAATGAGCGGCCCGACTGGCGCATTTGGGCTGACTTCGCAGCCGTCTTGATTCGCCGGGCCAACAACCGGCATCAATCCACGATCAGTTTGCCGTTGGTCAACAGGTTCTGAATGATGGCGGTATCGGTTGTTGCACCACCACTTAGTCCTGCCAAGGTTGTCCCATTGAGCTGAATCGTTTGATCCTGGACGGTGGCAAAGTTGGCACCACCACCAGTCAGGCTGCCGGCTGAGCTGACATGGAGGAGCACATTGGCCCCAACTTGCTCAAAATGCAGGTAGTTAAGAAGGTTCCCGACGCCCGTGGTGTGGTTCTCGCCTTGCAGCAAATCGCTCAAATCCAGGCGGTCGGCGGCCTGCGCGGTTATGTCGGTAACAATATCCGCCGCTGGCGCTCCCGGTGTTCCCTTGTCGCTGAGCTGGAATACAAAAGTGTCGCTACCAGCATTTCCGGTCAAGGTGTCGTTACCTGCGCCACCCCGGATCAGGTCATTGCCTCCGCCGCCAGTAATCGTATCGTTCCCGCCAAGTCCATCAATGATGTCATTTCCGGCAGTTCCTGCCAGTACATTGTTGCCGCCGGTGGCACCGGCGACGGTTGGCGTATCGTTATCGGTGATGCTGCCAGTGCCCGTCACGCCGCCCACAACCAGGGGAAGCGTTTCTGCAGTACCGCCCTCGATCACGTTGTCATTCGCGGTGGCAACGGTGACGGTAAAGCTGACCACACTGGCCGGCACGGTAATCAGGCCTGTCCCGCTGTTGTAGGTTACCCCGTTGCTGAAAGTGGGGGTTGCGGTGTAGTCCGAAGAAGACGCAGTGCCGCCGCCCAGGGCGAGGGCGAAGGTGGTGGCTGCGTTTGCAGTCATCAGCGCCAGGTAGACCGTGTAGGCCAGTGATGCACCTTCCGTCACGGCTGCCGGGCTACTGACGGTTGCCACATTGATTGGCACGGCCGGGCCGACCGGCGGCGGATTGACAGTGATGGTCAGTGATGCTGCGGCCGGGTCTCCATCACGGTCGCGCACCGTGTAGGCGATGTTTTCTGTTTGAGTCGAGGTTATGGTTGGCGCAGCGGTATAGGTGTAGTCGCCAGTGTCCAGGTCGACCACAAAACTGCCGTTAATCAGTGTAGTAACGGTCAATGAATTGGTGACCGTGTCAAACACGCCCCGATTGGTTCCAGAAACCGTAACCGAGCCGCCAACGGTGGGGATATCGGTGGGGTTAAAGGTGTAGGTCGAGCCATCGATCGTCAGGGTTTCAATATTGCCCGATCCGTCCGCACCGAAGCCCACTGAGGTGCCACCACTGGTAATCACGTTACCAGGAGTTGCCGCCACCACACTGTCGCGCAAAATGGGCGGCAATTGGGTGATGTCAGAAACAACCACACCGTTGATGTTGACAGAAGTGACACCGTTATAGGCAATCGGATCGATGTTGGCCTGTGTCGCGCCCGTGCCCATTCCAAAGGAAAAGCTTTTCACTTGATTGGCAGTCAGGAAGTTCGTCCAGGTAAGCTCTTCTGCCGCGTTAATCCCGATGCTGCCCGCCGGTACGGTTGGCGCTCCATCTGAAAGAAAATAGGTAATGTTTTGCCCGGTGGATATCTTTCCACTGGTTGCGAAGGCAGTTTGTGCCGTGGTTAGCGCCGCATCGTAATTGGTGTTGCCACCTGCAACCAATCCCGTATAGGTTGTTCCATTGACCGTCCCGCCATTGATGATGGCTTTTGCGGTAGCAATATCGACCCAAATACTGCCTAGTTGTGCCGCAGTGGACGAAAAAGTTACAAGGTTGACGCGAATTTCGCCCAGATTGTCGTAACTATCCAGCAGTTGGGTGACGGACTCTTTCATCAATTGGAGCCGGGTCTTGCCGCCGCCCGCGTCGGTAGTACTCATGGAGCCCGAAACGTCAAGAATCAGCTGAATATTGGTATTGACGTTTGGCAGTGTGACCGTCGAGGCGGTATTGGTGGCTGAAGGCGCGTCATCTTCCACGCTCACTGTGAGCGTGGTGGTAGCGGTCGCTGGGCCGTTGGTGGCCGTGACGGTTATCGGAATGGTTTTGACATCTTCAGCGGCGTTATTCGCGTGGTCAATCGGTGCCAGCAGGGTCGTGGTGTAGTTGCCTGCGTCGTCGATAGTCACGGTCATGACCGTTTGTGCGCCAGCGCTACCGGTCAAGGTGTGGTTGGTGTTGGAAAGCGCCCATGTGATAGTGGTTCCGCCCGCGGTGTAGGTTCCAGCAGGAACCGCCAGCGTCACCGACGTTGCATTGCTAACGGTGAATTGGCTGGTATTGGTAACCGAGTTGGTTGTGTCAATGGTGCCAATGGTGTCGGCGATGCCGTTGGCCAGACCCTCCTCGGATACCGAACTGGTGCGGGCGGCGCTAATGGAAGGCGTGTCGTTGTCTAGGATGGTGCCAGTCACGCTTCCGGCGGTGCCGCTGACGGTGTAGCCGGTGCCTGCGGCCAGGGTCGCGATCACGGTCTCATCTGGCTCATACACCGTGTCAGCGGTCGGATCGATGGTGACCGTGGTGCTGCCGGTAGTCTGTCCGGCCAGCACGGTGATGGTGGCCGACTGGGTGCCTGTGAAGTCGGTGCCGGCCGTAGCCGTGCCGCTCCAGCCCACATTGATCACGGTGTCGGTGCTCGATGCACGGTCCAGGGTGACGCTGTAGACCAGGTTGGTGGCGCCGTCCTCCGCCACCGATGGTGTGCTCACGCTGATGCTGGCCACTGGGATGGCGTCGTCGTTGGTGATGGTGCCGGTCACGCTGGCCGTGGTAGCTGTCAGGGCCACGGCGTTACTGGTGGCGCTATTGATCGTGGCGATCACCGTTTCATTGCCCTCAAACGTGGTGTCTGGCGTTGGGTCGATGGTGAGGCTAGCACTCAAAGTGTTGGCCGGTATCGTCAGGGTCCCTGTCACAGCTGAGCCGGTGTAGTCTGTGCCGTTGGTCGCCGTGCCGCTGAGCGTGTAGTTCACCGTGGTGGCAAACGCGGAAGCATTGCTCAGAGTGAATGTGTACACCAGGATGGGGGCGTCGTCTTCGAGAACGCTAGTGGGCAGCACTGAGACCGCAATCGTGGGGGTGTCGTTGTCGGAGCCGCCAGGGCCGGTGCCATCGTCCAGGATGGTGCCCACGCCTTGGTTATCGGAGATGG
>NKIK01000001.1:302895-392760 GCA_002256115.1 Burkholderiales bacterium PBB3 | reverse complement strand
GATCCGCTGGGTGTCGGAGCTGATCGGCATTGCCGGGGGCGAGGATTGTTTTCCCGAACTGGCGGCCGAGTCGATGGGCAAGAACCGCATCATTGCCGATGGTGCCGAGATCGTGCGGCGCAACCCGGACATTATTTTGGGCTCCTGGTGCGGCAAGAAGTTTCGACCCGAGAACGTGGCGGCCCGCAAAGGCTGGAGCGTGGTTAACGCCGTGCGCCACCAGCGGTTGTTTGAAATCAAATCGCCAGAGATTCTGCAGCCCGGACCCGCCACCCTGACGGATGGCGTGGCTAAGATGCACAAGATCATCTTGCAGTGGATGGACGCTGATCAAGCGGGGGCGTTTCAGCTATGAGCACGATGACGGTTGCTAAAAGCGAGTTGGTTCTGGGCGGCCAGAAGAGCGGCAAGTCACGCCGTGCCGAACTGTTGGCGCGCCAGTGGCTGGACGCTGCGACCAACCACCGCGCCGTGCTGATTGCCACCGCACAACCCTGGGACGAGGAGATGCGCCAACGCATCGCCCGCCACCAGGCGGACCGCGCTAAGCGCGTGCCCGGTATGACGACGGCGGAAGAACCATTGGCGCTGGCAGAAGCGATTGCGCAGCACAGCCGGCCAGACACGCTGGTGGTGGTGGATTGCCTGACGCTTTGGCTGACCAATCTGTTGATGCCTGCTGAGGCAACAATGAATATGCCATTGCAGCCCATGGATAGTGCGGGAGTAGCTCCTCTTTTGATAGCAATTGAAAACGCTGCCGGCCCCGTGGTGCTGGTAGGCAATGAGATCGGCCTGGGTGTGATACCGATGGGGCGCGAGGTACGCGCCTTTGTGGATGCGCTGGGCCGCTTGAACCAGGATGTGGCCGCCACCTGCCAGCGCGTGACGCTGATGGCGGCCGGCCTGCCGCTGACTTTGAAAGATACGCAATGAAGCATTCAATCAGCCGCTTGCAAGAGCTCTTGCTAACTGGAGGATGCGGGGTGGCCGGGCGTTTTGCGCAGGTCAAGGAGGAGCCCGCAAAGCGGGCGGGGGACACGGAGCAAAACCCCCGGCCACTCCGCTTCTTGTTGGCGCTAGTTACTCTTAGCTTTTGGCTCGTTGGCATAGCCCAAGCCACACAAGTCACCGACGACCGCGGCGTGACCGTCACGCTGCCTTCCACACCCAACCGCATCGTCAGCCTGTTGCCATCGTTGGCGGAAGCCGTGTGCGAACTGGGCCACTGCGCGCGTATCGTGGGGGTGGACCGCTATTCCAACTTCCCCGCCAGCCTGCAAAAACTGCCACAAGTGGGTGGCGGGCTGGACCCGAACATTGAAGCCATCGTGGCGCTCAAGCCTGATGTGGTGCTGATGGCCAAGTCGTCCCGCGCGGGCGAGCGGCTGGAGGCCCTGGGCCTCAAGGTGGTAGCGCTGGAACCCAAAACCCATGCCGATGTGCAGCGCGTGATGCTGAAGCTGGGCCAACTGCTGGACGTGCCCGATGCCGCCCGCATCTGGCGCGCGATTGATGCTGGCGTGTCGGCCGCGGCCCAGTCCATGCCGGCCAGTGCGCGCGGCACACGGGTCTACTTTGAAGTGAACCAGGGGCCGTATGCGGCGGGCGAATCATCTTTCATTGGCGAAACCCTGACCCGCCTGGGCGTCAAAAACATCGTGCCTGCCAAGCTGGGCCCGTTCCCTAAGCTCAACCCCGAATTCATCGTGCGCGCCAACCCGGACCTGATCATGATCGGCCAGCGCAGTGCGGATGGCCTGATGGCCCGCCCCGGCTGGCACAGCATTCGCGCGCTGCGCGAGCAGCGGGTCTGCATCTTCCCATCCGAGGAGGCCAACACGCTGGTGCGCCCCGGCCCCCGCATGGCCGAAGGCGCGCGCCTGATGGCGCAATGCTTGTCTGGTAAGGCCCCCACGCTTGCCGCTGCGCGTGCTGCGCTGCCCCCCGAGGGGGTGCATTTGCCCTTGGGGCGGCCCGGCGGGCAAACATCAGCCCCCAAGGCTTCCGGAGCCAAGCCATGATGCAGCCCCGCGTCTTGTGGCTGATGTGGGCCGGTGTGGTGGGCGCGTGCGTGCTCGCCGTGCTGGGCATCTGCGTCGGCAGCACGGGTTTCGAGAATCTGATCCAGCCGCTCTGGAACCCTGCGCTGGACCCCGAGCAAACCGCGATGGCCAAGCAGATCGTTTGGGAAATCCGCCTACCGCGCACGCTGGGCGCGTGGACGGCGGGAGCCTTGCTGGGCCTGGCTGGCGCGGTGGCGCAGGGCTTGTTTCGCAATCCGCTGGCCGATCCGTATTTGCTGGGCAGTGCGTCGGGCGCATCGCTGGGTGTTGCGTTGGCGCTGGCCGCTTTGGGTGGTGGCGCGGGCATGCTCGGCGGGGGAAACATGATGAATGGCGGCATGGCGATCAGCGTGTTTTCCAGCAGCGCCTGGGTACGCCTGGGGCTCACCGGAGCGGCATTTTTGGGTGCAGTGCTGGGGGTGCTGCTGACGCTGACGCTTTCTAACGGAGTGGGACACACGCTGCGCCTGTTGCTGGCCGGCGTGGTGGTGGGCGTGGTGCTGGGAGCCATGACGCATCTGGTCTTGCTCTTCACGCCCGATTCATTGGCCGCCATGCAGGCCTTTATGTTGGGCTCTACGGCCTTTGTGGGCTGGACATCGTGTGTGCTGATGGCCAGCGTATGGGGCGTGTGCGTGACGGCGGCCTGGCTGCTGGCGCGCGTGCTCGATGGTCTGAGCCTGGGCGATGCCACAGCCCACAGCCTGGGCCTGCCTGTGACGCGCATGCGCGCTGCGCTGGTGGCGGTGCTGGCATTAGCGACCGGCACCGCCGTGGCGCAAACCGGGCTGGTCGCGTTTGTCGGTCTGGCCGCACCGCACTTGGTGCGGTCGGTGGTGAAAACGACGCACGGGCATGTGATGCTGCTGTCCAGCCTGGTAGGCGCGGCCCTGCTGATGGCGGCCGACATCTTGGCCCGTGGACTGATTGCGCCGCAAGAGCTTCCGGTCGGTGTGCTCACGGCCGTGTTGGGTGGCAGTTACCTGCTGTGGCTGATGCACCGCGGCAGCACCAATGTCGGAGGGCGGCAATGACTACTACCAAGGACTTTGCTGCTAAAAACATAGCTATCTGCGCAGATTCCATCTGGGCCACGCTCGGAAATGGTCCTTCAAAAACGCATGTCCTGCAAAACGTGTCGCTGGACATTGCACAAGGCCAATGGACCAGTATCGTGGGCCCCAATGGCGCGGGCAAGTCCACCTTGCTGCGCTGCTTGGCCGGTGTCATTCCGCACAACGGCACGGTCACTTTGCTGGGCCAGCCCATGCACAAGCTGCCGCACCGCGAGCGCGCCCGCCAGTTGGCCTGGCTGGGGCAAAACGAAACATCTGCCGATGACCTGACGGTGTGGGACGTGGCCATGCTGGGCCGCCTGCCGCACCAAGCCTGGCTGGCGCCACCCAGCGCGCAAGACCATGCTGCGGTAGAGAGTGCTTTGCGCGCCACACAGGCCTGGGAATGGCGCGCCCGCGCACTCGGCCAGCTCAGCGGTGGCGAGCGCCAGCGCGTGCTGCTGGCCCGTGCGCTGGCCGTGCAAGCTCAGGTGTTGTTGATGGACGAGCCGCTGGCCAATCTGGACCCTCCCCATCAGGCCGACTGGCTGGCCGTGGTGCAGGCGCTGGTGGCCAAGGGCACGACGGTGGTCAGCGTACTGCACGAGATCAGCATGGCTCTGCACGCCGACCAACTGGTCGTGATGGCGCAGGGTCGCATCACCCACCAGGGCCCGACGCGCGACAGTGCCAGCCACGCCGCGCTGGTGGAGGTGTTTGACCAGCGCATTGCTATCCATTCCATCGATGGCCAGTGGGTGGCGTTGCCGCGTACGGATCACCATGTCTATAGCTACTGATTGCGTTCTAAAAACTGTGGATGCGATGCCGGGTTGGTTGGTGATCGCGGGTCGGCATGGCACTCGCCTCCGCGGCTGTCCCCCGCAGCGGCCTAGGGCCGACTGCTCCTCCTTGATGCCGCTGCGCCGAGTGCCATGCCAACCCGCTCCAACCAACGCATGGTTAGGCACCCGTGGACAGATGCAGGAGGTGGCAACCGGGTTGGCTGCTCCGCACCCACGAACTCGCAGAGGAGCCCGAGGCGGGTGTTCTGCGCAGGTAAAAGGAGGAGGTCGCGCAGCGGCCGGGGGACACGGAGCAGAACGCCCGCCCCGGGCTCATCGGAGCGCGCTAGTCCGGCCATCAAAAGAACACTACTGACAAACACAAAAACCATGCAAATCGAAACCCCACCCTCCGTCAAACCCTATGAAAAAGCCGAAGGCGAACGCCGCGGCATCATCATCGTCAACACCGGCGACGGAAAAGGCAAAAGTACAGCCGCATTTGGGCTCGCACTGAGAGCGCACGGCCGCGGTAAGGCCGTCAAGATATTCCAGTTCATGAAAGTACCCACCGCCCGCTTTGGCGAGCACCGCATGTTCGAGCAAATTGGCATCCCGATAGAGGGCTTAGGCGACGGATTTAGCTGGAAAAGCCAGGACCTGGAGCACTCGGCCCAGCTGGCACGCGACGGCTGGCAAAAGGCCAAAACGGCTATCCTGGGCGGCGACTACTTTATGGTCACGCTGGACGAAATTACTTACCCGCTGATTTACGGCTGGATGCCGCTGGACGATGTGCTGGAGACGCTGAAAACCCGCCCCAGCCATGTGCATGTGGTGCTGACCGGTCGCCGCTGTCCGCCCGAGATAATTGCGCTGGCCGATACCGTGACCGAGATGCAAATGGTCAAGCACGCCTTCAAGGCAGGCATCCCGGCGCAGCGCGGTATTGAAGACTAAAAAGACACCCTCAAAACAACAAGGAAAAATCGTATGGAAGCCACATTGAACGCACCCCAACCCCTGCATTTTCATGCGCCGCATAAGACCCCGGCGCACCTGAAAGTGCAGCGCCCCGATGCGGGCCAGCGCGTGTGGGCCGTGGCCGAGGTGCAGGCGCTGTTTGACTTGCCATTCAACGATCTTGTTTTTCAGGCCCAGACCGTGCAC
This sequence comes from Burkholderiales bacterium PBB3, assembly GCA_002256115.1. Lineage (GTDB taxonomy): Bacteria > Pseudomonadota > Gammaproteobacteria > Burkholderiales > Burkholderiaceae_C > Allorhodoferax. Next base: position 387,684 of record NKIK01000001.1, on the reverse strand, counting down.
CGTGCCCACTTTGACCCGAATATGGTCGAGCTGGCAACGTTGCTGTCGGTCAAAACCGGTGGCTGCCCCGAAGACTGCGGCTATTGCCCGCAGAGCGTGCACTTTGACACCGGCGTGGAAGCCGGCAAGCTGATGGGCGTGACGGAAGTGCGTGAAGCCGCCGAGCGCGCTAAAGCCGCGGGGGCCACGCGCTTTTGCATGGGGGCCGCCTGGCGCGCACCCAAAGACCGCGACGTAGAGGCCGTGGCCGAACTGGTCAAGGCCGTCAAGGCCACCGGCCTGGAAGCCTGTGCCACGCTGGGCATGCTGAACGACGGCCACGCCGAAACCCTGCGCGACGCCGGGCTGGACTACTACAACCACAACCTGGACAGCGCGCCCGACTTTTACGGCGACATCATCACCACCCGTGATTACCAGGACCGCTTGGACACCTTGGCCCGCGTGCGCAACGCAGGCGTCAGCGTCTGCTGTGGCGGCATTGTGGGCTTGGGCGAATCGCGCCTGCAGCGCGCAGGCCTGATTGCAGAACTGGCCAACCTGTCGCCATACCCCGAGTCCGTGCCCATCAACCATTTGGTGAAAGTGGAAGGCACACCGCTGGCCGACCAGCCAGACCTGGACCCGCTGGAATTTGTGCGCACGATAGCCGTGGCGCGCATCACCATGCCGCTGGCGCGCGTGCGCCTGTCGGCAGGTCGCCAGAGCATGAGCGACGCGGTGCAGGCGCTGTGTTTTGTGGCGGGTGCTAACTCCATCTTTTATGGCGACAAGCTACTCACCACCGGTAACCCCGATGTGGATGCCGATGGTGCGCTGCTGCAGCGCCTGGGTTTGAAAACCGGGCACCCGGTGCCGCGGCCTTAACCACTCAACCGTATGCACTTGATTGCGCTCGCCATCGCTTTGTTAGTTGCCTTGTCGGTGGATCGCTGGTGGGGCGAGCCGCGGGCGCGCCTGCATCCGGTGGTGTGGATGGGCAACTATTTGGGCTGGGCGGGGGCTAGGGTGCAGCAACGCACCGTACAGACCCCTGAGGTACGCGATTTGAAGGCATTTGGGCTTGCAGCGCTCGCCTGGTGTGCGGGGGCAGCTATCGTTTTAGTAGCGGCTTGGCTGCTGCAAGCCTTTTGCTTGGCATTGCCCTGGTGGGCGGCGGGCTTGCTGTTGGGTCTGCTGCTCAAGCCCATGCTGGCCTGGGCCATGCTGAAGAATGAAGTGCAGGCGGTGGAGGCCGCGCTGGCCGAATCACTGCCCGCCGGGCGCGAGCGCCTGCGCTGGCTAGTGAGTCGCGATGTGGCGCAACTGACCGCCACGGAGGTGCGCGAAAGCGCGATTGAAACCCTGGCCGAGAACCTGAACGACTCGGTGGTGGCGCCCATCTTTTGGTTTGTGCTGCTGGGCCTGCCCGGCGCGGCGCTGTACCGCTTTGCCAACACGGCTGACGCCATGTGGGGATACCCCGGTCTTTATCCCAGCAACGGTCAGGGCCGCAACTGGGCTTGGGCCGGCAAGTGGGCTGCGCGGGCCGACGATGTGCTGAGCTATGTGCCCGCGCGCCTGACCGCCGTGCTGCTACTGGTGGTGGCCGGTGCGCGTGGTCTGGCTTCGGCTGCGCGGCTGCGTACTGAGGCTACCAAAACCCCATCACCCAACAGCGGCTGGCCCATGGCCGCCATGGCGCTGAACCTGGGTGTGGCGGTGCGCAAACCGGGTGTCTATGTGCTGAACCCGCAGGGCCGTGCCGTACAACCATCAGACACCGCCGTGGCTATTGCATTGGCATCCAAATCGCTGTTTGCGCTCGTGCTTAGTGCGGGAGCAGCTATGGTTTTGATAGTGATGAGCCCCGCGTTATGACCCATCCATTGCGCATTCACGGTGGGTCGGACGCACTGGGCGTGCCGCTGCACGACTTCTCTACCAACAGCAACGCCTGTGGCCCGTGCCCCCAGGCTCTGGCCGCTGTGCAGGCTGCTGACGCTACGCGCTATCCGGATGCCAGTTACGCCAGTTTGCGTTTTGCGCTGGCGGAGTTTTATGGTGTGGAGCGCTGGCGCATAGCTCTGGCGGGAAGCGCCAGCGAATTCATTTATCGGTTCACCGCCTGGGCGTATCAGCAGGGTGCGCGAAGCGTGGGCTTGCCTGCGCATGCATATGGCAACTATGCGCACGCTGCGCAGGCGTGGGGCCTGACGGCGGCAGATCAGTATGCGGATACCGACTTGGTGTGGGCGTGTGAGCCATCCAGCCCGCTCGGGCAAATCCATATGAACTGGCCCGCTTGGTTGAGCGATAGTGCCGCGTCTGCGGGTGGCAAAATTTTGGTGCTGGACTGTGCCTACACACCGCTGCGCCTGGACGGCACACCGAGCCTGAGCGATGTACAGCGCCAGCACGTGTGGCAACTGTTTTCCCCCAACAAAGCCTTGGGCCTGACCGGCGTGCGCGCCGCGTTTGCTATCGCGCCCTTGGGTGCTGAACAAGCGGTCGCGCAGTTGGACGCACTCGCACCTTCCTGGGTCATCGGTGCCCATGGTGTGGCCATGCTGCAGTCCTGGACGCGCGTGGACACGCAAACCTGGCTACACAGCAGCGTGCAAATTCTGCGCAACTGGAAGCAGCGCCAGGTGCAGGGCCTGCAAGCCCTAGGCTGGACTGTGCAGGCCAGCGACACCCCGTTTTTCTGCGCCCAGCCGCCTGCGGGCGTGGATGCTCGCGCCTTGTGCACTGCGCTGCGTCTGCAGGGCATCAAGCTGCGTGATGCCACGTCGTTTGGGCTGGCGGGTTGGGTGCGGCTGGGCGTGCTGTCGCCAGTCGCGCAAGATGCTTTGTTCGCAGCCTTGAATACCTCTGAACTGGCATAATGGTTATATGGGCGCAACCATTAAAGTTGTTTTTGACACTTCTCTGCTAGTTGCTGCGGCGCGTTCACGCAACGGCGCCAGCTTTGCATTGATTGCTTCGCTGCCCCATCCCCGTTTTCAGATATGTCTGTCCGTGGCGGTGTACACCGAGTGGCAAGCGGTAGTGACCCGTCCAGAGCATTTGCCGCCCGGCACTAATGCCAGCACGGCTTTGGGCTTTGTGCGGTATTTGGCCTCCATTGCACAGCTGCAGGACATTCACTTCTTGTGGCGTCCGTTTTTGAAAGATCCAGACGACGACATGGTGCTGGAATGTGCGGTGGCGGCAGGGTGCCAGTACGTCGTCACCCACAACGTCAAGGACTTCCGTCGCAGTGAGCAATTGGGCGTTACCGCGATCACCCCTGGCGATTTTCTGAACCTTTTGAAGGAGGAATGACATGACTGCATTGACCATTCGTTTGCCCAACTCGGTGCACGAAAGCATCAAAGAGCTGGCACGCAAAGACGGCATTTCCGTCAACCAGTTCATCGCCAGTGCGGCGGCGGAGAAGATGGCGTCTTTTCAGACGCTGGAGTACTTGCGGCAAGAAGCCGCTTTAGGCGGGCGTGAGCATTTCGATGCATTTTTGAAGGCGGTGCCAGATGCGACTCCATTGCCCGGCGATGAGATCGTCGCGGCGAAATCCAAGTAGCAACAGTGAACCTCGACTACGCCACCCTCGAAGCCCTGCGCCGCCAGCACCCCGCCTGGCGTTTGCTGGCGGCGGAGCATGCGCCCCTGATTGGCAGTTTTCTGCACCGCGCCTTCATCACGTCAAATGTGCGGGTCATGGCCCAGTCGGACCTGGTAGAGGCGCTGGAAGATACTTTGTTCGGGGTGCGCGAGCAAGCAGTGGCGCGTGGCGGCACGCAGCCATTCCCTAAGTCTGCCCAAGAGTATTTAAACGACTGGGCGGCCAATGAAAAGGGCTGGCTGCGCAAGTTTTACCCGGCAGGTTCGGACGAACCGCATTTTGACTTGACCCCAGCTACCGAGCGTGCCTTGGCCTGGCTTACCAGTCTGACGGAACGCGCCTTTGTCGGCACTGAATCCCGTTTGCTCACGCTGTTTGAACTGCTCAAGCAAATGAGCGAGGGCAGCGACACCAATCCTGAGACGCGCCTGAGGGAACTACACAAAAAGCGCGATGAGATTGACGCGGAGATAGCGTTGGTGGTGGGTGGCGAGATGCCCTTGTTAGACGACACGGCTTTGAAAGAGCGGTTTCAGCAGTTCACCGGTCTGGCGCGCGAACTGCTGACCGATTTTCGTGAGGTGGAACACAACTTTCGCGGCCTGGACCGAAAAGTACGGGAGCGCATTGCGCTGTGGGACGGGGCCAAAGGCGCGCTGCTGGAAGAGATCATGGGCGAGCGTGATGCCATTGCCGATTCGGACCAAGGTAAGAGCTTTCGCGCGTTCTGGGATTTTTTGATGTCGCAGTCGCGCCAGGAAGAGCTGACCCAGTTGCTGGAGCGCGTGTTGCAACTGCCCCCCGTGGCGGCGTTGTCGCCAGACCTTCGCTTAGGGCGCGTGCACTACGACTGGCTGGAGGCGGGCGAACACGCGCAGGCCACCGTGGCCCAGTTGTCGCAGCAATTGCGCCGCTTTCTGGATGACCAGGCCTGGCTGGAAAACCGCCGCATCATGGATATTCTGCGCGGCATAGAGGCTAAGGCGCTGGCCGTGCGCGATACCGCTCCCGTGGCTAGCTTTGCGTGGGTGGACGATGTGACAGCCAGCCTGGATCTGCCCATGGAGCGTCCGTTGTTTAGCCCCGCCATCAAGACCGTGATCGCCAACGTGGCGCTGGAGGCGGGTGATACGGATCTAGACGCTGCGGCCCTGTTCTCGCAGGTGCGGGTGGACAAGGCAGCGTTGTCCGGCCACATCCGCCAGTCCTTGCAAACCCGTGCCCAAGTCAGCCTGGGCGAGTTGCTGCAAACGCGTCCGCTGGAGCAGGGCTTGGGTGAGCTGGTGGCCTATCTGCAATTGGCCAGTGAGGCACCCAACTCGGTGGTGGATGAAACCACGCTGGAGTCGGTCGAGTGGCAGTCTTCTGACGCGCAAGCTGCCGCAGATCAGACGGTCACCCAGGTCACCCGCCGCGCCCAATTGCCACGCGTCATTTTTGTGAGGAATTGAGCATGCACACCACGGACACGCCTGATACGCCCGATGCTTCAGAGATGAATCTCGGTGGTAATCCCAGCGCGCCCCAACACGACCTGAGCAGCCTCGTCATTCCGCTGCTCAAAAGCGTGCTGTACCGCGATGAAGATGCGCAAGCCTGGACTGCTCTGCTCAAGTTGCAAGCCCGGCTGCGCGACTATGTGGCGGTGTTGGCGCTGGATTTGGTGCTGGACGAGGCCGAGGGCTATGCTTTTTTGCGTTCACGCTCAGCGCCCGATGAAGATGCACCCAAGCTACCGCGTCTGGTGGCGCGTCGGCCCTTGAGTTTTCAGGTCAGCTTGTTGCTGGCGCTATTGCGTAAGAAGCTGGCCGAATTCGATGCCAGTGGCGGCGATACCCGCTTGATTCTGTCGCGCGATGCGGTCGTGGAACTGGTTCGTGTCTTCTTGCCCGCCGGTTCCAACGAATCCCGCCTGATGGACCAGGTGGAGACACATCTGAACAAGATCATCGACTTGGGCTTTGTGCGGCGCTTGAAGCCCCAGGCCAGCAGTGTGGGGCGTACGGCGCAAGAGCCGGTGTATGAGGTGCGCCGCATTCTCAAGGCCTTCGTCGATGCGCAATGGCTGGCGGATTTTGATTTGCGCCTCGCGGCCTACCAAGCGCAACTGAGCGCACCAGAAACAGGGGCTGCTGATGAGTGATGGAACCGTATCCGAACAGCCCGCTGCGCCCGAACTCGATTTCGGCGCCCATGAATCACTGTCTGGCTTTCGCCTGCAACGCCTCGAAGTCCTCAACTGGGGCACCTTCGACAAAAAGGTTTGGACCTTGGAGCTGGGCGGCAAGAACGGCCTACTGACCGGCGACATTGGCTCTGGCAAGTCCACGCTGGTCGATGCCATCACCACCTTGCTGGTGCCGGCCCAACGCATCGCCTACAACAAGGCCGCAGGGGCCGACGCGCGGGAACGCTCGCTGCGTTCTTACGTGCTGGGCCACTACAAATCCGAGCGCAACGAGATTAGTGGTAAAGCCAAACCTGTGGCGCTGCGCGACCAAACCAATTATTCGGTGATTCTGGGCGTGTTCCACAACGCGGGGTTCGACCAGACGGTGACGCTGGCGCAGGTGTTTTGGATCAAGGACGCGGGCGGCCAGCCCGAGCGCTTTTATGCCGTCGCGGAAAAGCCCTTGTCCGTGGCTGGCGACTTTGCGCACTTTGGCACTGAGATACCGCAATTGCGCAAACGCCTGCGCAAAAACGGCGTGGAACTGTTCGACAGCTTCCCGCCCTATGGCGCGCATTTTCGCCGCCGTTTTGGCATTGAGGGGGAGCAGGCGCTGGAGCTGTTCCACCAGACCGTGTCGATGAAATCGGTTGGCAACCTGACCGATTTTGTACGCCACCACATGCTGGAGCCCTTTGACGTGGCGCCGCGCATTTCGGGCCTGATTGCGCACTTTGACGACCTGAACCGAGCCCATGAAGCAGTGCTCAAGGCCAAGCAGCAGGTGGAGTTGCTGACACCCCTGGTAGCGGACTGCATCCGGCACACCGCGCTGGTGGCGGGCACCGATGAACTGCGTGCCTGCCGTGATGCGCTCAGACCCCACTTTGCCGGACTCAAGCTGGCCCTGATCGATACACGCCTGGAAACACTGGCCGACAACTTCAACAGTGAAAGCACCAAGGTCGAACGGCTGGAAGCGCGCAAGGCCGGGCAACAGATTCAGGAGCGCGAGCTGCGCCTGAGCATGGCCCAAAACGGCGGCGACCGCATCGCCCACCTGGACGCGGAGATCGCACGCCGACAGCAAGAGATGGCGCGGCGCAAGACCAATGCCGCGCGTTACGACGAGCTGCGCCGCAAGCTCAACCTGCTTCAGGTCAGCAGCGCAGAAGATTTGTTGGTGCAGCAGCAAACCTGCGTACAAAAGCACGCGGTGGAAAGCGACCGTGCGGTGGAACTGCAAAACCAGTGCAACGAACTGGGTGTGGCCTTTGCCCAAGGGCGGCAAGAGCACGACATTTTGAGCGCCGAGATCACCAGCCTGCAAGGTCGGCGTAGCAATATCGACGCCCAGCAAATCGCCATGCGCACGGCCCTGTGCCAGGCCTTGCAACTGCGCGAAGACTCCATGCCCTTTGCCGGCGAGTTGATCGAGGTGCGCGACGAGGAACGCGATTGGGAGGGCGCGGCCGAGCGCTTGATGCACAACTTTGCGCTGTCACTGCTGGTGCCAGAGGCGCACTACGCCCGAGTGGCCGAATGGGTGGATCAGACCCACCTTAAGGGACGCCTGGTGTACTTTTGTGTGCGGGCGGCCAAACCGGCGGACTTGCCATCGGCACACGCTGATGTGCTGGTGCGCAAGCTCACCATCAAACCCGATTCACCGTTTTACGCGTGGCTAGAGCAAGCCGTGTGGCAACGCTTCAACGTGGTGTGTTGCAGCACGCAGGAGCAGTTTCGCCGCGAGCCCAAAGCCATCACCCGCGCCGGGCAAAGCAAGGGCGGCGAGCGCCACGAGAAAGATGACCGGCACCGTATCGACGACCGCAGCCGCTATGTGCTGGGCTGGAGCAATACCGCCAAGCTGGACGCGCTGAGTGCTAAAAAGCGCGGGCTCGAAGCGCGCCTGGCGCATACCGGCAAACAACTGGCCGATGTGGGCCGAGAGCAGGACGACATCAAGGAGCGGCTGAACACCTTGGCCAAACTGGTGGAGTACCGCGACTACGCTGAGCTTGATTGGCAGGCCATTGCGCTGGAAGTGGCTAAGCTGGCGAATGAGCTGGCTGCGCTCAAAGCTGCTTCCGACGTATTGCAGGCGCTGACCCAAAGCCTGGGCGAGCTGGAAGCAGAGTTGGCGGCCACCGACAAACAGTTGACCGAGCAGCGTGAGCGGCGCGCTAAGACCGAGCAAAAAACCAGTGACATGCAGGCCCTGCGTGGGCAAACCGAGGCGCTGCGTGGCGACTGGCGTGGGGCGCAAGATCCGGTAACACTGCGCCTGATCAGTTTGCAAAGCGAAATACTGGGCGAGCAGACACTGACCATCGAATCCTGCGACAACCGAGAACGCGAAATGCGTGACGGCTTGCAAAAGGCCATTGACGCCGACGATGGCCGCATCAAACGCCTGCGCGACAAAATCATCGACGCCATGCGCAGTTTCAGCACCCGCTACCCGCTGGAAACCCAAGAGGTCGATGTGGCGGTGGAGGCCGCAGGTGACTACCGCACGCTGCTCGACAAGCTGGCGGCGGACGACTTGCCGCGTTTCGAGGCACGCTTTAAGGAATTACTCAACGAGAACACCATCCGCGAGGTGGCGCATTTTCATTCACAACTCAACCGCGAGCGCGAGACCATCAAGGAGCGCATTACCCGCATCAACCAGTCGCTGACGCAGATCGACTACAACCCTGGCCGCTACATCGTATTGGTGGCGCAGATAGCGACGGACGCCGAGGTGCGCGACTTTCAAACCGAGTTGCGCGCCTGTCTGGAGGGCTCCCTCTCTGGCGCTAACAACACTAACAGTGACGAGAGCCAGTACTCAGAAGCCAAGTTCCTGCAGGTCAAACACATCATCGAGCGCCTGCGCGGCCGTGAAGGGCAAACCGAGCAAGACCGCCGCTGGGCCACCAAGGTAACCGATGTGCGCAACTGGTTTGTGTTCGCCGCCAGCGAGCGCTGGCGCGAAGACGACCGTGAGCATGAGCACTATTCGGACTCGGGCGGCAAGTCCGGCGGTCAGAAAGAAAAGCTGGCCTACACCATACTGGCAGCCAGTCTGGCCTACCAGTTCGGTCTGGCCTGGGGCGAGAAGCGCTCGCGCAGCTTCCGTTTTGTAGTGATTGACGAAGCCTTTGGCCGCGGCTCGGACGAGTCAGCGCAATACGGCTTGAAGCTGTTCCAGCAACTCAACTTGCAACTGCTAATCGTCACCCCATTGCAAAAAATCCACATCATTGAGCCGTATGTGTCCAGCGTGGGTTTTGTGCAGAACGAGGAGGGGCGGGAGTCTAAGTTGCGGAATTTGAGTATTCAGGAGTATCGGGCGGAGAAAAATAGAGCGGATGTGTCGAAGTAGACTGAGTACTAGGCCGTGAAATGGCAATACAACTGTTCGGCGTTTCCGAATAGTTGCGGCCCTACAAGATTTGAAGTGATGACTCGGGTGTGAGCCCCAAGAAGGACAGAACATGGCATTGATCGAAGGTTTTCGCGTTCAAAACTACCGCGCACTGTGCGATGTAACGTTGGGCAAGCTCTCATCACAGCAGGGGGGGGCGGCGCTAACACCATTTACCGTGGTGATTGGTAAGAACGGTGTGGGCAAGAGCACCCTGTTTGATGCCTTCGGCTTCGTGGCTGATTGCCTGGTTCACGACGTCGAGCAAGCTTGCGATATGAAGCAACGTGGTGGCTACGAGCGATTGCATTCCAGGGGCACCGAAGGTCCCATACGGTTTGAGATTTATTACCGCGAGGCCAAGGGTGAACGGCCCATGACGTATGAGTTATCAATTGCGTTGGACGATACAGGTCGCCCATTTGTTGAGTCGGAGGTGCTCAAGCAGCGGCGCAAGGGGCAAAAGCACGGCCGTCCCTACCCATTTTTGCGGCTGCAGCATGGTAAGGGGACTGTGTGGGCTGGAGAGGAGGAGGTTGAGGAAGAGGAAGAGGAAGGCAATGGAGAAGATAGCTTTGGTTCAGTTGGACAAGTGGGTGAGGAGGACCGTGCTAAAGCGCTGGTCGAACTGACCGACTTGCGCCAGTTGGGCGTTGCCACACTGGGTACGCTCAAAGAGCATCCACGCATCAAGCGTTTTCGGGATTTTCTCAAGGGTTGGTACCTTTCGTACTTTTACCCTGATGCCGCCCGCAGCCTTCCGACAGCGGGCCCACAGAAACACTTGAACAGCCACGGTGACAACATTGGAAATGTCGTGCAGTTCATGGCGCGGGAACACAAGGACCGGTTCAAGGCGGTGCTGAATCGCATCGCAGCCAAAATTCCCGGTATCAAGAGCATTGACACGCAAGAAACCCAAGACAAACGCCTGCTGCTGCGCTTCAACGATGGAGCGTTTGCTGACCCCTTCTTTGCGCAACAAATGTCCGACGGCACCCTTAAGGTGTTTGCCTATCTGTTGCTCATGGATGATCCAGAGCCACCCCCATTTATCTGCATTGAAGAGCCTGAAAACGGCCTGTACCACAAGCTACTGGAAGCTTTGGCGCAAGAGTTCCGTGCACATGCTACGGGCAAAAAAAACGCACCCCAGATTTTTGTAACGACGCATCAACCCTATTTTGTCGATGCATTGTCGCCCGATGAAGTTTGGATTCTGGAGAAAGGATCGGATGGCTATTCGGTGATTCGCCGTGTGTCTGATCTTGAGATTGTCAAGAATCTGGTTGACGAGGGTTTGCCGCTGGGTGGCCTGTGGTACAGCGATTACCTGGAGGCAAAGTAAGCCATGCACATCGAGGTTTTGGTGGAGGACAGCTCTGGGGAAAGGCTGCTGGCAAAGCTGCTACCGCAAATTTTGGGTGAACAGGGCGCACCGCACACCTGGCGGCTCAAAGCTTACAAAGGCATTGGACGCATTCCGCAAGGCTTGACAGCAAAGGCAGACCCGGCAAAGCGCATGCTGTTAGACCAACTGCCCAGGTTATTGCAAGGCTATGGAAAGACGCCAGGCATTGATGCGGTCGTGGTCGTTGTGGACACGGATCGGCAGGATTGCAAGGCGTTTCTGCAAGAGTTGAGATCGCTTGCCGCAAGTTGCAACCCGTCACCGAACACCCTGTTTCGGCTGGCTATCGAGGAAATGGAGGCCTGGTACCTGGGTGACCGCGCGGCATTGCTGAAGGCGTTTCCACGCGCTAAGCGTGATGTGCTGGATCGCTACGTGCAAGACAGCGTATGTGGGACTTGGGAGTTATTGGCCGACGCAGTACATGCGGGTGGCTCTACGGCCATCAAAAAGCTAGGCTGGACAGTGGCTGGGCAGCTTAAACATGAGTGGGCTGAAAAGATAGGCCCTTTCATGAAAATTCATCACAACGCATCGCCCAGTTTTGGAAAATTCCGTGACGGCCTGTCAAAGTTGATTTCCTAGGAATGCAGGAGAGTCAATTGAATTGGACGACAGCCGACGACCTCCGCGCCCAAGTCCAAAAACTCTGGGACAAGGGTGACCTGCTGCGTCTGTGCGTGCAGGGCGCGGTAACGCCGCCTCGGCGCTTGCGCCTCACGGGTCCGACATCGACCGAACTGACGGAGCGCTTTGACGAAGTGCGGACTTGGATGAAGGATTTGGGATGCGATGCGCCTACGGTGAGCGCGCCGAGGTATCGCCTTGTCATGCGCGAATTTCGCCACCGCGTGCTGGGCCTGAACACCTTGCCGGACGAGGTCTGGCTTGACACCTTGGATGACGCTTTGGCGTTGATTGGCAAGCAAAAGGAAGCAAGGCGATTTGCTGGCTTGGTGGAACTGGCGCGTGAGCGGCAACCGGCCGTTTTAGTGTGGCTCGAAAGGCGGCCCTCGACTGCGCTGGCTGTGGCAAGTGTCTGGCCGCGCCTACTGGCAGTGATCACTTGGCTGCAAGCGCATCCGCGTCCCGGCATCTATTTGCGGCAGGTGGACCTACCCGGTGTGGATAGCAAGTTCATCGAGGCGAACCGGGGCGTGCTCTCGGAGTTGCTGGACCTGGCTTTGCCAGTGGAAGCCATTGACATCAGCGCTAGCGGTGCAAGCCAATTTTGCCGACGGTATGGTTTCAAAGACAAACCTCTGCGCATCCGCTTTCGATTGCTCGATCCAGGGGTGGCGCTGTTGCCCTCTTTCTGCGAGCAGGATATTGGGGTGACGCAGGCTGCTTTCGAGCGGCTTGATTTGCCCGTGCGGCGCGTATTCATTACCGAGAACGAGGTGAACTTCTTGGCATTTCCTCCATTGGCGGACAGCATGGTGATTTTTGGTGCGGGATACGGCTTTGAAGTGCTGACTGGCGCGCGCTGGTTGCATGAGCGCAGCATTTATTACTGGGGCGATATCGACACCCATGGCTTTGCCATCTTGGACCAGTTGCGGTCCCAGCTGCCCCATGTGCAATCCTTATTGATGGATCGCGCCACGCTGTTGGCGCACGAAAGCCAATGGGTTGAAGAAACGCAGCCTGTAGTGCGCGACTTGCCGCGCCTTCATATTGCCGAGACCGAGTTGTTCGACGATTTGCGCGGCAAGCGCTTGGGAAATGCCCGAAAGAATTGCGATGTGCGGCTGGAGCAGGAGCGTATTGGCTTTGGCTGGATGCAACAGGCCTTAGCCGCGCTGCCGGAATCTACAACGAGAACAACAATATGACAGCCAAATGCGTGATGGTGTTGGGCACCACCAGCGGCGCGGGCAAAAGCTGGCTGACCACCGCGCTGTGCCGCTATTACGCACGCCAGGGCTTGAAGGTCGCACCGTTCAAGGCGCAAAACATGAGCAATAACGCGCGTGTTGTCGCCTCTGAAAACGGCCAAGGTGAGATTGGCAGTGCCCAATACTTCCAAGCGCTAGCCGCCAACGCCGTGCCCGATGTCCGTATGAACCCGCTGCTGCTCAAGCCCGAGCGCGACACCCACAGCCAAGTCGTGCTGATGGGCCAGGTCGATGCCGAGTTGACTGCCATGCCGTGGCGTGGCCGCAGCCTCAAGGTCTGGCCACAGATTGCTGCCGCGCTGGATGCCCTGCGTGCCGAGCACGATGTGGTGGTGATCGAAGGCGCGGGCTCACCGGCCGAGATCAATCTCTCCAGTAGCGACATCGTCAATATGCGCGTGGCCAAGCACGGCAATGCGGCCTGCCTGCTGGTGACCGACATTGACCGCGGCGGTGCGTTTGCCCACCTGTATGGCACGTGGGCGCTGCTGCCCGAGGATGAGCGCGGGCTCATCAAAGGTTTTGTGCTCAACAAGTTTCGTGGTGATGCCGCGCTGCTCGCGCCTGCGCCGCAGATGCTGCAGGATGTGACCGGCATTCCCACTGTGGCCACGCTGCCGATGTGGTGGCAGCATGGTCTGCCCGAGGAAGACGGTGTGTTTGATGACCGCACGCATGTGACCCCCACGCTTGTCGCTGCGCGTACTGCGCTGCCCCCCGAGGGGGCCCTCGCGGCTCGGGGCGGCCCAGCGCCGCTCACACCCGTCTCGTGCGTGGCGGTGATTGCCTATCCGCGCATCAGCAACCTGGATGAGTTTCAGCCGCTCAAAAATATTCCGGGCTTGCGCCTGCAGTGGGTGCGTAGCCCGTCGGAGTTGGCGGGCTTGAAGGCATCGGACTGGATTATCTTGCCAGGCTCCAAGCACACCAGTGGTGATTTGGCATGGCTGCGATCGCAAGGGCTGGATGCGGCCATTGCGCGGCATGCAGAGCAGGGTGGGGCGGTGCTGGGCGTGTGCGGTGGCTTGCAGATGCTGGGTGAGGCCTTGATTGATCCGCATGGGATTGATGGCAATGCGCCGGGCTTGGGCTTGTTGCCATTGGTCACAGTGTTTGACCAGGACAAGACGGTGCGGCATACGTCGACTTCGTTTTGTACGGATTGGTGCGCGCACGCCCTGAGAGGCCAAGCCGGGGGCCTCATGGTGCCAAACGCGCACAAATCGGCCCCCGGCTTTGGCCCCTCCAGCTCAGGTGTCGGTGTGCCCTCGCCTTGGACTGCCTTGGCAGGCGTGTCCGTTAGTGGCTACGAAATCCACCATGGCCAGACACAGCAGCATGTGGCTATGGCCGCTGCGGGTGATGTGGCCATCGCCGTGTTGCCGGATGGGATGGGTTGGTGCAACGCCTCTGGCAATGTGTTGGGCCTGTACCTGCACGGCATGTTTGAAGATGCCGCGGTGCTGCAAGCGCTGTTTGGTGCGCAACTGGGTGGGGCAGTGCCCACGCTGGATACCGTGTTTGACGGGCTGGCCGATTACATTGCGACCCACTTTGAGCCGGGTGTGTTAGACCGTCTGCTGATCAATGATTAGTGGCTCTGTTTAAAAAAGAATAGAAATCAGGAGACCGTTCATCTATGGCGAATCGACCGAAAGCCTGGCTAGCAGCGCTGCTAACTTTCTTTTTTCAACCTCTGGGCTTTCTGTATGTGGGGCGGTGGAGATGGGCAATTGCAGCGGTGGTGATCGCTTTGGGGCTGTCAAGTTTGCAGTTTGTCTTTCCTTATTTGCCGGAATGGCTGGCGTCACTGATGCTATTGGCCTTGATGTGTGGTTTGGCGCGAATCGCCTATGTGCAAGCACTTGGTTTTCCGCCGGATGCCGTGCGCCCTGCCTACAGCCGATGGTATGGGCTGTTGTCTCTGGGCTTACTTTTTGTCTTGTTCATGGTCAGTACTCGCGCCTTCTTGTTTGAACCGTTTAGCATTCCAGCGGGTTCCATGCAGCCCAATTTGCCTGTGGATTCCAGGCTCGTAGTTCAAAAGTGGGGCTATGGAAACTACGCAACGTTTGGCGTCAGTCTGATGCGATCGCCAGTGAGTGCGCCGGTTGAACGCGGTGATGTCTTTGTCTTTGAATTCCCACCGAATCGAAGAACTCAATATGTCAAACGAATCGTTGGATTGCCGGGCGACACAATCGAATACCGCAACAGGACACTCTCTGTCAATGGTCGAGCGCTGAGCCAGCGTCCTGTGGATGACTATTTTGATCCCGCTGGATTGCGCTACTACAACCAGCACATGGAAACACTGGGCAAAGTCGAGTACAAAATCTTGCTGGACAAGGCAAGACCAGACTTTCCGCATGCCCCAGAAGCCTTTGCGCATTCAGAAAACTGCACCTACAGCGCTGGCGGTGTGAAGTGCTTGGTGCCCAAAGACCATTACTACGTCTTGGGTGATAACAGAGACAACAGTCTCGACAGTCGCTATTGGGGCTTTGTCCCAAGCGATCACTTGGTTGGGAAGTTTTTTCAGGTTTTTCCTCCGCGTTAGCGCGATATTTCTCCTCACTAATCCTATGCACCCCATCGACACCATCCCCACACTGCAGAACATCGACCACGATTCGCTTTCAAAAGCTCTGCAGCACACCCTCAATAACAAAACCAAACCCCTGGGTTCACTGGGCCGTCTGGAAGATTTGGCACTGAAAATCGGCCAGATATTGGGTACCACTGCACCGGTTTTGGATCAGCCGCAAATGGTGGTGTTTGCGGGTGACCACGGACTCACGGCGCGTGGCGTCTCGGCCTTTCCGAGCGATGTGACCTGGCAGATGGTGGAGAACTTTTTGGCGGGTGGCGCGGCGGTGAGTGTGCTGGCCAAGCAGAACGGCATTGCGCTGACGGTGGTGGACTGTGGTGTGAAGCGTGACTTTCTGGCGGGTTTACCAACTGGCAGCACACGGCCTGGTTTGCAAGTGCGCAAGGCCCAAGGTGCCGAGCAGGGCACGGCGGATTCGTCCGCTCAGCACGCGATGACGGCTGCGCAACGCGACGAAGCGCTGCAACACGGTATTGACCTCGTAAAGGGCTTGCCCGGCAACGCCTTGCTGTTGGGCGAAATGGGTATTGGCAATACCTCAGCAGCCTCCTTGCTGCTCTCGCGCCTGGCGGGTTTGGACATTGCTGTTTGCACCGGCGCGGGCACCGGCCTGGACGCGCCCGCTGTGCTGCGCAAGACCGAGGTGCTGCGCGAAGTGTTGGCGCGCCACGCAGATGCGAAAGCGCCGCTGGATGCGCTGGCTGCCTTTGGTGGCTTTGAGATTGCGACCATGGTGGGCGCAGTGCTGCAGGCCGCGCATGAGCGGCGCGTGATTGTGGTGGATGGCTTTATTGCCACCAGCGCGGTGCTGGTGGCGCATGCGCTGCAGCCGCTGGTGTTGCAGCGCTGCGTGTTTGCCCACCGCTCGGGCGAGCGCGGACACGAGTTCATGTTGCAGCACTTGGGTGTGCAGGCCCTGCTGGATTTGGGCTTGCGTTTGGGGGAGGGCTCGGGTGCGGCGCTGGCCTGGCCGCTGTTGCAGTCGGCTTGCACGGTTCTGAGGGACATGGCGAGCTTTGCGTCTGCGGGTGTGTCCGAAAAGTCGGCTGACCCTGTAGCGCAGGCCGCCACGTAAAACGCAGCAGCTTCGCGCAACCCGCTCCAGACCACTAGACCCTTACAGTCCGGCTCCCATGTCGCAATTCATCCGCCACTACCTGCTGGCCCTGCAGTTCTTTAGCCGCGTGCCGGTGACGGGGCGCTTGGCCGACTGGGTGGGCTTTAGCCCGGCCATGCTGCGTGCCAGTGCCGCGCATTTTCCCGGCGTAGGCTGGCTGTTGGGGGGCGTGGTGGCTGCGTCTACTGGGGGGCTGTTGGCGCTGTTGCCAGCCAGCCCGTTTGCGCCATTGCTGGCCGCTGTGCTTGGCACGGTGCTCAGTGTGTTGATGACCGGTGCTTTCCACGAAGACGGCCTGGCCGATGTGGCCGATGGCCTGGGCGGCACGCTGGACCGCAAGCGCGCGCTGGAGATCATGAAGGATTCGCGCGTCGGGGCCTTTGGTGCCATCGCCGTAGTGCTGGCGCTGCTGGCCAAGGTGGCCGTGCTGGCGCTGCTGGGCTCACTGAATACGACGCTGCTGTGCGTGGCGCTGTTCCTGGCCCATGTGGTGTCGCGCACCTGGCCGTTGCTCACCATCCGGTTGTTGGCGCATGTGGGTGATGCGGCGGGTTCCAAATCCAAGCCACTGGCCGATCAGATCAGCGCTACCAGCCTGCTGGTGGCTGGGCTGTGGTGCATGGCGGCATTGGGAGTCATATTAGCCTTGCAGGCCGTGGATAGTGCGGGAGCAGCTCCTAAAGTTGTAGCAAATGCAAAGTTATTTCCCTTTGCCATCGCTAACAGCACCGCGTCTTGCGCGGCCTTGCTGGCCGCTGGTTTCTTGGCCAATGGCCTGGCCTGGGCCTGGATGACGCGCTGGTTTGCGCGCCGACTGCAGGGCTTCACCGGTGACTGCCTGGGTGCCATTCAGCAAGTGGGCGAGATCACGTTCTACCTTGGCCTGGCGCTGGCCTGGGCGTGGGTGCCGCACGGCGGCTGGGCATGAGCCTGTGGGTGGTGCGCCATGCGCAGCCGCAGATTGCGCCGGGCATTTGCTATGGCGCGCTGGATGTGCCCGCAGACCCAGCGGCAACCCAGGCAACCGCGCAAGCACTGGCCCAAGTGCTACCCCAAGGAGCGCAGTTGCGCTGCTCCGTGCTACAAAGATGTGAGCTGCTCCCGCACTATCTATGCGCCCTGCGGCCTGATTTTGTATGTAAACCCGAGCCTCGCTTGGTGGAAATGAACTTTGGTATCTATGAGGGTGTGGCCTGGGCGGACATACCGAAAGACGCGTTGGACGCATGGACGGCAGACTTCAGCAATCACCGCTTTGGTGGCCGAGAATCAGTAGCCCAATTTATGGCGCGTGTGGCCGAGGTGTGGGATGAGTGCTGTGTGCCAGCAGCGCCACAAGAAGCCCTAGGAGCGAGGGCGGCAGAGCGTTGTGCGCAGGTCAAGGAGGAGCCCGCAAAGCGGGCGGGGGACACGGAGCACAACGCTCTGCCGCCCTCGCTCCTGCCCGATCAGGTCAGGCTCCCGTTGCCCGATCAAGTCTGGATCACCCACGCCGGCGTAGCCCGCGCCGCCGTCCTGCTAGAGCAAGGCATTCGCATACCCCACAGCGCAGCGCAGTGGCCCGCACAAGCCCCGGCCTTTGGCGGCTGGATCAAGCTGGGCAACTGAGATCCGCATTTTAAAAAATCAACGCTTCCAAAACGGCAGCACGATGCGCCCCCGGCGCTTAGCCAATACCAGCATCACCACGCTTGCCAGCACTTCCACCACCAGATCAATGGCAGAACCCTCAATGCCAAAGGCACCGCCGGTGAGCCAGTCCGGGCCGCTGCGCTCGGTCACCAGCAGTCCGGCCTTTACCTCGTGGCCCGACACCGCCACCGAAAAAATACCTTCCTGCACAAAATTCCAGGCCGCGTGCAGCCCAGCCGCCAGCCACAGGCGGCCGGTTAGCAAATAGGCCGAGGCCAGAAATACGCCAGCAGCGACCAAATTTGCAATCGCCAACACCGTGATGTTGTCATTGAGCAAATGCATAGCCCCAAACACCAAACCGGAGGCCGCCAGCGCGATCCAACTGCCCAAGGACTCTTGCACCACCCGAAACAGAATGACGCGCATCATCATTTCTTCAATCAGGCCCACGGTGATGTGCATGATCAGCGGCAGGATGATCACCGCGTTGGGGTTGGTGGACACAATGCGCAGCCCGCCCAGAGCCGCAATGCCCGCCGCACTGGCACACAGCATCAGACCACCAATCACAAAGCCGAGCCCGTACTCTTGCCAAGCGCCGTTCAATGACAACTCTGACACGGCGCGCTTTTCAATTTTGACAACGTAAAACGCATACGACAGGCAGCCCATGATGGCCCCAAAGAGTTGGCCCAAACGGGAGTACAGCTTCTCTTCAAAAAAGTGGGTGGCCCCGCCCTGAATCAACAGGAACGGCACCATAAAAAACACCAGCGCCAGCAGGATGCGGGTCAGCGGAAACTTGAGAATGCGTTGCCCCAGGGGCGCGGCTGGGGCACCGCCCAGGTAAATGGTCGTAGCTGTCATGCTTGTCTCTTTCTTGAGAGTGTTTATTTAGATGCGGCTTTGTCGCCGTTAGGTGGGCGCGACTGTAATTTGCGCAAGTGGCGCGCACCAGTGGCGTGCGACAGGCTGCCGCAACCTGGGCATGACCCGCAGATGGGCCGGATTTACATGGCGCTCGGAGCCTGGTCGGCAGAGTGCTTTGCTCCGTGTCCCCCGCGCCCTTTGGGCGCTCCTCCTTTTACCTGCGCAAAACACTCTACCGCCCAGGCTCCTGGAACAACGTCGGCTGAACTCAGGTGCGTTTCAGCAACCCCGCACGGTACTGCGCCAGCACCGCATCCAGCGGCTGTGGGTAGCCCACCGCATAGCCTTGCGCATAGTGCACGCCAATGCCGTGCAGCAGTTCCAAAATGGCGTCGTTCTCTACAAACTCTGCCACGGTCTGCTTGCCCATCAGGCAGCCAATGTCGTGGATGGACTTGACCATGGCCAGGCTCACGGGGTCTTGCGCCATGTCTTTGACAAACTGGCCGTCGATCTTCAGCACATCCACCGGCAGCGTGCGCAGGTAGGCAAACGACGACAGGCCGCTGCCAAAGTCGTCCAAAGACAACTTGCAGCCGCGTTGGCGCAGCGTGTCAATGAAATGTGTGGCGGTGTGCATATTGCGGATGGCGGCGGTCTCGGTAATCTCGAAGCACAGCTTGTCGGCGGGCACGCCGCTGCTCCCCAGGCTTTGCAACACAAAGGCCATAAAAGGCGTATCACCCAGCGACTGGCCAGACAAATTGATCGAGCACAGTTCAATGTCAGCCTGGTGCGCCAACAGCCAGTCAAAGGCATGCGAGACCACCCAACGGTCGATGCGCGTGGCCAGGTGGTAGCGCTCTGCAGCGGGCATGAACAGGCCGGGTGCCACCAACTGGTCCTGGTCGTCCAGCATGCGCAGCAAGATTTCGCAGTGCAGACCGCGCGTGGCCTCGGGTGCCAGTGGCACGATGGGCTGGGCGAACAGCACCAATCGATCGTGCATCAGCGCGTGCTCAATGCGGCTCACCCACTCCATCACGCCGTGGCGTTGGGTCAGTGCTTGGTCGTCTTTGGCATACACATGGATGCGCCCGCGCCCCGCGTCTTTGGCCACATAGCAGGAGCTGTCTGCCGCCTGCATCAGGGCTTCTACGCTTTCACTGTCGGCATCCAGCGCCACCATGCCAATGCTGACGCCCACACCAAAGGTTTGTGATTGCCAGGCGAAGCGGTAGTTGGCCAAGCCCGCCTGCAAGCGCTGGGCCACGGGCACGGCTTGCTCCACGGTTTGGTTTTGCAAAATGATGCCGAACTCATCACCGCCAATGCGGCACAAATGGTCGTCACCGCGCAAGGCTTCGGTAAACAGCCGCGCCACCTGGCGCAGCAGTTCGTCGCCCGCCGAGTGACCACAGGTGTCGTTCACCACCTTGAACTCATCAATGTCCAAGTAGCACATCACATGGTGCTGATCCGATTGGCGGGTTTGCGCAAAGGCACGCGACAAAATCTGGTCAAACGCACGGCGGTTGCCCAGGCCCGTCAGCTCATCGTGCAGTGCCTGAAAGCGGATTTCGTCTTCGGCTTTCTTGCGCTCAGAAACATCCTTGACGGTGGCAATGAAATTGACGGTCTGCCCCTGCGGATTGCGCACGGCAGACGGGCTGATGAAGGTCGGGAAACGCTCACCATTTTTGCGCATCAGGATCAGTTCCATCTGCGCAAAGCTCTCTTCACCTGCTGCGCTAAAGGCTTCTTGCAAGCTGCCAATTTCCTCGGGCGGCCAATAGGGGTAGGGTGCGCCCTGGCCCAACAACTCCTCGCGCGTAAAGCCCACCAGGGCGCAAAAGGCCGGGTTCACTTCCACCAGAATGCCCTGCGTGTCCAGCATCAAGAAGCCGTCTTGCATGCTTTGGATCACGTTGTTGGTGAGGTCCAAGGTTTGTTGCAAGGCCTCTTCAGCCTTTTTGCGGGCCGCCATGAAGCGCACCCGGTCTAGCGCCACGGCCACATGGCCGGCCACCGTTTGCAAAAACTCCAGGTGCCAGGGTTGGGGTGGGCGCACGCCCTCTATGTCGCCAAAAGTTCCTATGCCAATCGCACCAAAGCGTTCATCGGCCAGCACCAGAGGCACATTGATGATGGTGCGATTTTGCAAATGGGCCACAACCTCTTTATTGGTGCGCGGGTCGGTGCGCGCGTCTTCCACCACCACCACGTGATCTGCGGTTAGCAGTTCTTCCAACATCGCATCCCCTGCAACGGGGATATTCATGCTCTTTACATCGCGTTTTTGGGCTTGGCCGCTGTCCACATGGCTGATGACATTGATAAAGCCGGGCGGATGACCAAACAGCGCAAGCCAAGAATGGCGGTAGCCCAAAACGTCTTCAATGGCCGGTGTCATGCCGTGCAAGATGTCGTCCAGGGCCCAGGCCCGCTCCAGACGCTTGCACATTTCCAGTAGGGCACGGGTGGCAACGCGGTTGTCAATTTCAAAGGTGGGTTTGCCCATAGGTCCGAGTCGTCAAGCCAGCTTTGGTGTGTGCTGTTTATTGGTTCCCTGCAGCTATTACACACTATGCTTGGGTCGGTTTGTCGAGACCTGGGGCGGCCACCCCCAAGCAAACCCAAGCCAGCCGCAATGCCCGAATTGGCGATACGGGTTTTTGCAACCGACTTTTGAATGTCACTCTGCGTGTGCATACTGGCAGACGAATAGCGACGTTGGATCGGAGGGGTCAATGTGGAAGAAGCTTTTGTGTACTGCCGCAATGGTTTTTGCAAGCGCGTCGCATGCCGATGATGTTTGGCTGGTGACATCTTTGGAATGGCCCCCTTTTTCGGGGAAAAATCTGCCCGAAGGGGGCGCAGGTATTGCCGTTTTGCGGGCTGCATTGGCCACGCAGGGTGTCAAGCTCAAGGTGGAGTTCTATCCCTGGACCCGAGCGCTGATTACGGCCGAGAACCCACGCTATGCAGGCGTCTACCCCACCTGGCCCGAGGATGTGGGTGTCGGCTTCACCAGCTCTGCCGTGCTGTTCACATCTCCGGTGGGCTTTGTGGAGCCCAAGTCGGCACCGCTGCGCTGGTCGCGTTTGGAAGATTTGGCGGGTAAAAAGATTGGCGTGGTTCAAGACTATGGCAACACCCCGGAATTCATGCGCTTGGTCAACAACAAAACCATCAGAACCGAACCCGTTGTAGATGACCTAACCAATGTGCGTAAAGTGGCCGGAGGCCGTATTGATGCCGCTTTCATTGATCTGAACAACTTGGCCTACTACTTGAAGTTTGACGCCCAAAACGTGGCCCACAAAGTTCAAGCGAATGCGAAAGTGATTGGCTCCAAGGATCTGGTTCTGGCCATCAATCGGAATTTTGCGAATCGCGATGCAAGTGCCACGCTGTCTCGTGGCCTGGCCAAGATCGACTCCGACCGGATCATCAAGGACTACATGCGGCAGAACTTCAAATAATTTGCTATTGAAATAGGAGCTGCTCCCGCACTATCCACGGCCTGAACGGCCTATTTAGCCAAAAAAATAGCCTCTCACCAGAAAACTCTGGTGAGAGGCCAAAGGGCTGCTGCTCAAACCTTGTCAGGTGCCGATCACTCCGCCGTCGTTCTTGCGAATCACCACTGTGGCGGAGCGCGGACGTCCGCCGGGTGTTTTGCCAGGCCAATTGGACAAGGCGGCGGGTGCGGCTGGGTCGCTGCGTTCACTTGGGGTTTCACCGGGGTGCTGGATGTTGATGAACATCGTGCGGCCATCGGGGGTGCCGGTGGCTCCGGTGATCTCGCAACCCGATGGGCCGACCAAGAAGCGGCGAATCTCACCCGTGCGCGTGTCGGCGGCCAGCATCATGTTGTTGCCCAGGTTCTTCAGGTCACCCTTGCCCATGTTGGATGTCGACATATCACACTGAATCCACAGCACGCCGCGGCTGTCGGTCCACAGGCCGTCTGGGCAGGCGAACACATCGCCCTTGATATTGCCCTTGGCATCTGCGCGCTCCAGGCTCGGGTCGCCGGCCAGCACAAAGTGGTTCCACGCGAAGGTGGTGCCGGCAAAGTCGCCGGTTTCTTTCCAGCGGATGATGTTGCCCATGGTGTTGTTGGCGCGCGGGTTCACCTTGTTGGTGCCGGGTTGCTTGTCGGCACCGCGGTTGCTGTTATTGGTCAGCGTGCAATACACCCAGCCGTCTTGCGAAACGGATATCCATTCGGGACGGTCCATTTTGGTGGCGCCCAGCAGATCGCTGGCTTGGCGGGTTTTGATGACCAATTCGCCTTGGTCGGCAAAGCCATTGGCGGCGGTCAGCGGGCCTTGGCCGTGGGTCAGCGGTAGCCACTGGCCGGTGCCGTCTTCGGCAAACTGGGCCACGTACAAAGTGCCATGGTCCAGCAGCGTGGCGTTTGCGGCAAAGCCACCGGGCTTGATGGTGTCACGGCTAACAAATTTGTAGATGTATTCAAAACGCGAGTCTTCACCCATGTAGACCACGGCGCGGCCATCGGGCGTGACGGCGGTGGTGGCACCTTCGTGGGCCGCGCGGCCCAGCGCGCTGCGCTTGATGGGTGTGGAGCTGGGGTTGTACGGGTCAATCTCCACGATCCAGCCGAAGCGGTTGGGTTCGTTGGGGTTCTTGGTCGCGTCAAAGCGGGCATCGTGCTCGTGCCAGCGGTAGCCGCCGCCGGTGGCACCTTTTTTCAAGCCCCAGCGCTTTTCATGCGCGGTCATGGTGTCGCCGCCGCTGAAGTAGTTGATGAAGTTTTCTTCTGCCGTCAGATACGTGCCCCAGGGCGTGATGCCACTAGCGCAGTTGTTCAGCGTGCCCATGATGGTGGTGCCCTTGGGGTCGGCAGCGGTTTGCATCAGTGCATGGCCTGCGGCGGGGCCGGACACCTGGGTGCGGGTATTGGCCGTGATGCGGCGCGCCCAGGGGGACGGTTTCACCACCTCCCATTTGCCGCCTTTGTCTTCCACTTCGCAAATCGACACGCCTACCGCGGCCTGTGCTTTGCGCACTTTGTCGGCCGTCCAGGTGGCCATGCCATCGGGGAACAGCAGGCCTTCGTCGGTGTATTCGTGGTTGATGGCCAGCAGGCCGCTCTTGGAGCCATCTTGCGCAAAGTAGTGCATACCGTCGTGGTGCATGCCGAATTGGGTTTCTTGTTGCGCGGCGGTATTGCTGGCATCCAACTTGAAGGCATGGTCTTCGCCCGACAAACCCACCGGGTCGCCCCAGGGTGCAATCACCTGCACGCTATAGCCTTCGGGCACCAGCACCATATCGGCTGTGGAAATGCCTACGCTTTTAAAACCCAGCAAAGAAGCCGACGTGCCCGTGGTGGCGCAAGCGGATAGCGCAGCTACGCTACCCACGGCACCCAGCGGAGCCAGAAAATTACTGGCCAGCGCGCCCAGGCTGCCGCGCAGCACGGTGCGGCGCGATGGCTGGGATATATCGTGGATGCTGGGGTTGGAGGAGCGGTTGCTGTCCTCCATGGTCGAGAAGTCTTTTGCCATGGTCTGTTGCCTGGGGATAAGGGTTGATCGGGCCGCGCCACTCGGGCGGCCAACACCGCGATTTGTACGGCAGCGGCGTGACAAATCTGTGACGCGTCCACAGCTAAGATCAGTGTTCCATCCCTTTATTGACGCGCAAGGCGCTATTTCCCATGACCACCATCGGCACACCCCTTTCCCCCCACGCAACCAAAGTCATGCTCCTGGGCTCGGGCGAGCTGGGCAAAGAGGTGCTGATCGCCCTGCAGCGCCTGGGCGTGGAGACGATTGCAGTCGATCGCTACGACAACGCCCCAGGCCAGCAAGTGGCCCACCACGCGCGCACCATCACCATGAGCGACCCGGCCCAACTCAAGGCCCTGATCGAAGCTGAAAAGCCCATGCTGGTCGTGCCCGAGATTGAAGCCATTGCCACCCCGATGCTGGAAGAGCTGGAAGCCGCAGGTGTGGTGCGCGTAGTGCCCACCGCCCGCGCCGCGCGCCTGACCATGGACCGCGAAGGCATCCGCCGTCTGGCCGCCGAAACCTTGGGCTTGCCCACCAGCCCTTACAAGTTTTGCGATTCATTGGCCGAGCTGCAGGCGGCCATCGACGGCTGGTCAGACGGCGACTCGCCCTTCGCCGGCATTGGCTACCCCTGCGTGGTCAAGCCGGTGATGAGCTCATCCGGCAAAGGCCAGAGCAAGATCGACGGCCCCGCCGATGTGCAAAAAGCCTGGGACTACGCCATGGCCGGTGGCCGCGTGAGCCATGGCCGCGTGATCGTCGAAGGCTTTATCGACTTTGACTACGAGATCACCCAGCTCACCGTGCGCGCCCGCGGCGCAGACGGCAGCATTGAAACCCATTTTTGCGACCCCATCGGCCACATCCAGGTCAGCGGCGACTATGTGGAAAGCTGGCAGCCGCACCCCATGCGCGCAGGCGCGCTGGAAAAGTCTCGCCAGATTGCCAAGGCCGTGACTGACAACTTGGGCCAGGGCCACGATGGCCAACCCGGCGGCCTGGGCCTGTTTGGTGTGGAGCTGTTTGTGAAGGGCGACGAGGTCTGGTTTAGCGAGGTGAGCCCGCGCCCCCACGACACCGGCCTGGTAACGCTGGCCACGCAAGTGCAAAGCGAGTTTGAACTGCACGCCCGCGCCATCCTGGGCCTGCCGGTGAACACCGCGCTGAAGACCCCCGGCGCCAGCGCCGTGATCTACGGAGGCGCAGAGGCCAAAGGCATTGTGTTTGACGGCGTAGACGAAGCCCTGCGCGTGCCCAACACCGACCTGCGCTTGTTTGGCAAACCCGAGAGCTTTACCAAGCGCCGCATGGGTGTGGCGCTGGCGTTTGATGAGGACGTGGAGGTGGCGCGGACGCGGGCTAAGTTGGCGGCGTCTTTGGTGAAGCCGCGGGTGGTTTGAGGCGGCGGCTAGGCGGCGATAGCGGGCATCGGGCGACCACTGTCAGTTGTAGGGGCGGCCTTAAGGAGCAAGTAGATTGAAACGTACAGTAATTGCACTAGTTGTGGGGATGGGGATATGTATTGCACTGTGTGGAGCGCTATATTTTGGCTTTAAGTCATGGGATTTGAGTCGCCAACTCAGGCACGTGCCAATAGACTTTGGTGTATCAAAAGTAATATGGAGCGCTGAGGATTCTTGGGGGGCAGGTCCCGGTGGAAACGAAACGGGAGTTATTGTTTACGAGTTAGAAGCAGCGCAGGTTGAAAAAATACTTCGAGGAGGAGTAACGTACTTGAATAGCATGCCTCAGCAGCCAGGCGACTCACGAGATTGGTATGGGCGGTATGGTGAATGGGGCTCCACTCCGGTGCTTCTAGAGGGCGATGATGGGACACCACGTAGAACCCAAGATCATGAAATCGCGCATTATCTTGATAGATACGGTTTCGGAATTCCCTTAGATCCAAAAATAGAGCAAGAAATCAATGCTGCCTTATCGAATGCCGGAAGTTATTTTGCCTACGGCCGTATCGGCTTCATTTTAGTGATGCCCAAATCTAATAGAGTTGTCTATGCATATAACGGATAGGTACTCAAAATCACTGACCAGAAATTTCAAAGAAACCATTGCCCAGCGCGTGCAGAGTGATGCATCTTTTGCACAGGCGCTGCTAGATGAGGCAGCCACATTGTTTCTCAACGGTGAGCCCGAAACCGCACGCTTGATTCTGCGCGATCTGGTCAACGCCACCATTGGCTTTGAGCAACTCGCAACACTGACCGCCAAGCCAAGCAAGAGTTTGCATCGCATGTTGTCGCCCACTGGAAATCCCAGCATGGACAACCTGGCAGCCATATTTTTGGCCGTGCGCGAGAGGCTGCAGGTCAGCCTTCAAGCACGCTCTGTGGCTGTTTGATTTAGCGCGCAGATTTCATTTCGGGGGATTCGGTCTGCCATGAAAAAATCTATCCCAGTCCCAAACCCCGACGCCTACATCGCCTCCCTCACCGGCTGGCAGCAGCGCTACTCCCAAGCCCTACGCACCGCAGTCACCAACACCGCCTCATTGCAAGAAGTTATCAAATGGGGCCACTTGGTCTACTTCTCCAACGGTCTCGCCTTGCTCATCCGCGCCGAGGAACAACGCGTTCTCTTTGGCTTCTGGCGCGGTCAGCGTTTGCGGGATATTGAGCCGCGGCTGAAGCCCGGTGGTAAGTACGAAATGGCTACGTTGGAGTTGGTAGAAAACACGCCACTGGAGTACGCCACGGTAGTTGCCCTGGTGCAGAAGGCTGTGGAACTCAACGCTTCCTTGGGCAATCCCGCGGTCGCAGTCCCAAAGATCAAAAAGGGCTGAGCAAACTCAGGGGTTCACGGGCTCAGCCTGCCCCTCAGGTACCTCAGGCCCCGCATACGCGCTGCCACCAAACTTCAGCGCCGTGTGCTCCCGCTGGGATTGCACCACCGGGTAAAACATCTGGTGGCTCCAGTGTTCGGCGCCAAACAGCTTGTCGTCAATCAGACCCACCTGAGCAGGGTAGCGGCGGGTGATGTGGGCGGAGCCAAAAATCAGGTCCCAGATAAACATCAGGTTGCCAAAGTTGCCCTTGTAGTGGCCCACGCCATCGTCATTGGTGATGGCGTGGTGGGCCCAGTGCGTGGCGGGAGTGGAGATGGTGCGCTCTAGCACCCACATCAGCGGGCGCAGAGCTTTGATTTTGTACAGCGGCTCATCCCAGCGCCAGCTGCAGTGGGCACCCAAAATAACGGCCAGCTTCACGGTGATGTACAGCGCGTACACCATGCCGCCGACGCCCAGGTAGAGCAGGGCGCCGGCAATCCACAGGCCCGGCATCATCAGATAGTAGAAAAAGTTGTTGCGGAAAGTGACGCGGATGCTCATGTAGCTGGCCGAGTGGTGGGCGCGGTGCAAGGGCCACAGCAGCGGCGAGTGCGATAGCCGGTGCCACCAATATTGAGTCATGTCGTCGCCCACCAGCAAGATGCCCACCATGGCCCAGGCGGGCAGGTGGGCCAGAGCGTCTTTGTATTCGGGGGCCAGCCAGGCACCCAGCTTGCCGGTCACCAAAATCGCCAGCGGCTGTGTGATAGCCAGCAGGCTCAGGAACATGAACAGTTCCAGCTTGGTGTCGTTGCCCGTAGCATTGACTGTGGCTTTGTATCTGTGGCTGATGAATTCCATGCTGGCGTAGCCCACGATCAGGCATATCACTAGCAGGTTTTGTATCTGGTTGGGTGTCATTGGTTTGTCCTTGTCTCTTTGTAAGTTTGGTGAAATTTTAGGAATCACCCATTCATGTGTCCATTGCATTCTTTGCATTATTTCCATGCATCAAGTACATTTTTGGGTGACTTGGAGAATGCCTATGGACCTGAAACGACTCAAACACCTCGTAGCCTTGGCCGATACACGCAACTTTGGCCGCGCCGCAGACCTTTGCCACCTCAGTCAGTCGGCATTCAGCCGCAGCATTCAGGCCGCAGAAGATGAGCTGGATTTGCAGCTTTTTGTACGCGGCACGCTGGATGTGCGTTGCACCCCAGCGGGGGAATTCGTGATCGAGCGTGCGCGCAAGCTCTTGTTTGAAAACCGCTGCCTGGAGCGCGACCTGGCCCTCTACCGTGAGCGCCTGATGGGCGACCTGGCCTTTGGCGTGGGGCCGTATCCGGCGGCCACTATCGTGCCCGGCCTGTTGACCGACTTACGCGCGCGCTTTCCGCAAGTGAAGCTGCGGGTAGAGGTGAACAATGCCAAGTACTTGGTAGACCACTTGCGCGCCGAAGAACTGGATTTTTATCTGGCCGACCTGCGCAATGTGCCCGAGGCCGATGACTTGGAATTCACCCGCATTGGGCTGCTGGAGGCGGGATTCTTTGTGCGCCACGGCCACCCATTGCTGACCCAAACGCTGGTGACCGGGGCCGATGTTCTGAAATATGGCCTGGCCAGCGTGCAGGTGCACGATTCGATACTGCTGTTTTTAGGCCCGTTGATGGGCTTGCCTGCGGGCACGCGTATGCCGGTGGCGCTGGAGTGCGATGACCTGGGCTTGCTGAAAAAAGTAACGCTGGAGACGGACACCATCTTGGCCTGCCCGCTGGCGGGCGCGCAGGCCGAGCTGGCGGCGCACAGCCTGGTGCCTATTGCCGTGGCGGGCTTGCCGACGCTGGGGTCGGACTTGGGTGTGGTTGCGCTAAAAGGGCGCAGCTTCTCACCGCTGGCGCGCTATGCGGTCGACCTGCTGAAACAGGGACAATAGCGGCTCAGATTCACGCGTCCAATCCACAAAAACCACGCCATGCCCATTCAATTTGCAGACCGCCTCAACAACGTAGAAACCTCCGCCATCCGCGAACTCTTCAAGCTGCTGGGCAAGCCCGGCATCATCAGTTTTGCGGGCGGATTCCCCGATAGCGCCATGTTCGATGTGGCTGGTATCACGGAGGCCAGCAACAAAGCCCTGTCTGAGGAGCCCGGCGCGGCGCTGCAATACGGCGCTACCGAAGGCTACCAGCCGCTGCGCGAGCAACTGGCCGCCTTCATGGCGACCAAGGGCTGCACCGATGTGGCCCCGGACAATCTCATCGTCACCACCGGCAGCCAGCAGGCGCTGGACTTGTTGGGCAAGACCCTGATCAGCCCCGGCGACAAGGTGATTGTGGAAGGCCCGACTTTTTTGGCCACCATCCAGTGCTTTCGCCTGTATGGCGCGCAACTTATCAGCGCACCGATTGACGCGAACGGCGTGCAGACCGACAAACTGGAAGCGCTGATTGCCGAGCACAAACCCAAGTTCGTCTACCTGATACCCACCTTTGGCAACCCCAGCGGCGGCCTGCTGAACCTGGAACGGCGCAAAAAGGTGCTGGAGCTGGCGGTGAAGTACGACACGCTGATTGTGGAAGACGACCCGTATGGCGACCTGTATTTCAACGCTGCGCCGCCACCGTCTTTGCTGGCGCTTAGCGCCCAGATACCGGGCAGCCGCGATCTGCTGGTGCACTGCGGATCTTTAAGCAAAGTGCTGAGCCCCGGCCTGCGCGTGGGCTGGATGATTGCCCCGGCCGAGCTGTTGGGCAAAGCCACCATGTGCAAACAATTCAGCGATGCGCACACCAGCACCTTTGCCCAGGCCACCGCCGCGCAGTACCTGAAGGCTGGCCGCATGCCCGCCACGCTGGCCCATGTGCGCCAGGTGTATGCCGAGCGCGCACTGGCCATGGGCAATGCCCTGCGCAAGGATTTGGGCGACGCCATTGAATTTGTGCAGCCCCAGGGCGGTTTGTTTGTGTGGGCGCGCCTGACGGGCAAAAGCAAGGAAGGCCAACCCAGCGTCGCGGGCAAGGTCAAAGATGGTGCCGAGTTCGCCAAACGCGCAATTGACAAGGGCGTAGCCTTTGTGCCGGGCGTACCCTTTTATGCATCGAACCCCGACACTGCGACGCTGCGCCTGAGCTTTGCCACCGCCGATGTGGCCAAGATTGAAGAGGGCGTGGGCCGCCTGGCGCAGGCGCTGAATCCAGCCTAGCCCAACCCGACCCCAAACTTACCTAAGCGAACCAGGCACATCCCTATGACTAAACCCTCCAGCAAGGTCGCCATCATTACCGGCTCTGCCACCGGCGTGGGTGCGGCTACCGCGCTGCTGTTGGCCCAAAAGGGCTACAGCGTGGTCATCAACTATTCCAAGAGCGAAGCCGAAGCCCTAGCCACCCAAGCGGCCTGCCAAGCGGCGGGGGCGGATACGCTGGTGGTGCAGGGCGATGTGGCCCAAGACGCCGACTGCAGAGCCATGGTGCAAGCGGCGGTGCAGCGCTGGGGGCGGGTAGATGCCTTGGTCAACAACGCCGGCATCACCAGCTTTGCCGGTTCTGCCAATTGGGACGCACTGGATGCCGACACCTTTCAAAAGATTCTGGGCGTCAACACCGTGGGTGCTTTTCAGATGGTGCGGGCCTGTGTGCCGTATCTGAAGCAGTCGCCCGACGGCGCTATCGTCAATGTGTCGTCCATCGCCGGGGCGCTGGGCATCGGGTCGTCTGTGCCCTACATCGCCTCTAAAGGCGCGGTCAACGCCATGACCCTGCACTTGGCACGCGCGCTGGCACCCGAAATTCGCGTGAATGCCGTCTGCCCTGGGCTGATAACGACGCGCTGGTTTACCGATGGTATTGGCGCTGAGGGCTATGAAAAAGTGAAAGCGATGTACGAGCAGACCACGCCGCTGGGCCGGGCCTGCACGCCGGAGGATGTGGCCGAAGCCGTGGTCTGGCTGGTGCATGGCGCACGCACCGTGACGGGGGAGCTGGTGCTGCTGGATTCGGGCATGCACCTGGGTGCCAACGTCATTTTGCCGGGCAGGGCGACCTAATTTGGCTGGGTGCGGATAGCGCGGCTTGCTATTAAAAAAGTAGCTGCTCCCGCACTATCCACGGCCTGAATGGCCGATTTGGCTTAAATCTACGCCTTATTTTCCTGAGCACAGGGCCTGTTGCGGCAACTGGGCAATCAAGTCTTTGGCTTTGTTAACTTCGGTAGCGGTGGCAGGGGCTGCAATATTGTTGGCCAGGCCACCAATATAGGGGGCTACGCCTTCGGCCTGGGTTTTCAAAGCCTTGCAACGAATCGCCAGGTACTTCTTGGCGATGGCCATGTCACCGGCATCCTTCACCTCAGCCGCTACACCGCCCAGAGCCACCACGCCATCGGCCGTGGCATCCACCAAGGCAATTTGGCCGGTGATCAGCTTGAGCATGTCTTTGTCATTGGGCGAAGCCTTGCCGGTACGGGTGGTCAGATCTGACAAGCTGGCCGCCAGGGCGGTGGAGTGCTTTTGAAAATCAGTCGTCGCTTTGGCCATAGCGGCTTTGTTTTGCGCCATGGCGGGCTGAAGGGCCAGCGTTGCCAACAGTGCAGTCGATAGAGCGGCCGAAAGCGCGGTGCGTTTGGTGAACATGAAATTTTCCAAATGAGAGCAAAGAGCGGCACTTTACACCGTTTCCAGCCCTATGCTCGATGCCTTCTGGTGACGAGGTGTGAATGACGATTCGGATTGCAATGGTGGGCGCGCACGACGCGACCGAGCTACAACAGCGCGACGCGGTGCAGCGATTCAGGCTGGCTTTGGAAGATGCTTTGGGTGGCCCGGAGCTGGTGGCTGCGGTGTATGGCGCTTATGTGCAGCTGCGTGCTGTGTATGGTGAGACGCCGCACCTGGAGAGCCTGACCGACGCTGAGCGCATGATCTTTGAGCAATGGCAGGGCGCTGAGACGGCCGCGCTAGTGGCCGCTTTGGGGCCGCACCGTTACCTGGAAGAGCCGCAGTTTGAAATCAGCCAGTAGCTGACTTGCAGTTCGCAGGCGTGTATCACAACGCCAGTGCGTCCAGCACCCGGCGCGCAGCGTAGGCGTCATTGGCGGCATACACCAGTTGCGCTTCGCTGAGCCGGGCATTGGCCCAGTTTGAGGTGGCCGCTTTTTTGGATTTGATGAAGCGCCGGTTGAAAAGCACGGCCACGGCCCCTTTAACGCCCATGTCTTTGCGGTAGCCCTTTTGCAAGAAAACATGGTTCAGGTCCATCACGCCCACGGGTTCAACGCCCAATTTGGACAGGATGCGTTTGCGGTCATCGCCCAAACCAAAACCGGCTTTGACAACGCCGGGCCAGGCTAGCAGTTGGGCTACCGTGGCGGTGCAATCGGGCTCTAGCAGCTGGAATACCCAGGCGTGTTTGTCGGTAGACAACTGCACGATATGCGGCCCCTGCGAGACCTCGTCTTTAACGAAGGTGGGTTTGGATTCGGTATCAAAGCCCCACGCCGCCGATTGGGTCAGGGTGTGCAGGGCCTCTTGGGCCTGTTGGCCGGTCGTGACTAAGCTAATCTCGCGCAGGCCCAGCCGGTGAAACTCGGGCAAAAGGGCAATGGCTTCTTTGCTGGGGGTGGCGTTGCGGGTCTGCACAGGGTAGGACAAAAACGGTAACGGGTGCTAGCCCTGCAGGCTGGACACATCACTCAATGACTCCGCATGCGGCATGGATTGTTTTAGCTTGTCCAGCGGCAGCTTCAAGCGCTCTAGAACGCCGGTGGGCAGTGCATCCAGGGCGGTAGGGTCTGGGTCGGCCTGATCTGCCAACAGCCCTGCCAGGTGCAGCACGCCCGCCAAATTGAAAAAAACTGTTGCGTCCAGCGGGGCCGCCGCATTCTGCAGCGCGTCCACCACGGTGTCCGGAAAATCCCAACGGCGTGCGATTTCGGCGGTGACTGCGCCCTCATCGAATTGGGTGAGCTTGCGTTCGCGGCTCCAGCGCTCGCCCGGCGCGCGGGGAAGCTGCTCAATGTGCTCCATCAGCGCCACATTGTGTTGGGCCATGGCAAGCTGCCCCAGGCGCAGCATCATTCCCGTCAGCCAGGCCTGCTGTTCATCTTGCCCCGATTTGGTCGCCAGCCAGCGGGCGTAACCTGCACACACCATGCAATAGCGCCAAAACTCCAATCGGTCGATGGGGGCGGGCATGACAAACACCTTGGCCATGCAAATAGACAAGGCGCGGGCGCGCAATTGGGACATGCCAATGACGCTGATGGCGTTGTCCAAGGTGTGTACCGATTTGGACAGCCCAAAGATGGCGCTGTTGGCCATGCGCAATAAATTGGCAGTGAGTCCGGGGTCTTTGGCGATGACATCGCGCACCGAGTTCACGCTGGCATCGTCGTCGTTCAGTGTGCGAATCAGTGCGTGCGCCACCTCCGGCATCACCGGAAGCTTGACGTACTGCAGGTAGAGCGAAATATCGGATGCGGCCATGGGCGGGTGGCTGGTTCCTGGTAGAGCGCGTCCTAGTGGGGCGCTGGAACTTTGAGTTTATATCCGCAAACCGGCTCCACACTGCATTGCCAACACAAAGGAGCGCGCGCTTTGCACACATAGCGGCCATGCAATATCAGCCAATGGTGGGCGTCTACCAAAAATTCTGCAGGGATGCGCGCCAACAGCTTGTGCTCCACCTCCAGCGGGTTTTTGCCCGGTGCCAGGCCCGTGCGGTTACCCAGACGAAACAAGTGCGTATCCACCGCCATCGTGGGCTCGCCAAAGGCCACATTGAGAACCACATTGGCGGTCTTGCGGCCCACGCCGGGCAAGGCCTCTAGGGCCGCCCGCGTGTGCGGCACGGCACCCTCGTGCAGGTCGACCAGCATCTGGCAGGTCTGCATCAGATGCTTGGCTTTGCTGCGGTACAGGCCAATGGTTTTGATGTGGTCTTCTAACGCAGGCAAACCCATATCCAGCATCTTTTGCGGTGTATTGGCCACCGCAAACAGCCTGCGGGTGGCCTTGTTGACACCCACGTCGGTGGCCTGGGCCGACAGCAACACGGCGGTCAGCAGCTCAAATACGGATGCGTACTCCAACTCCGTTTGCGGGTGCGGATTGGCCGCCCGCAGGGTGCTGAAGAAAGAGGTAATCTGGGCGGGCGTCATGCTTGAAAACGGGAACTGCGTTTACATGCGCTTGAGCTTGCTCGCTTCTATTTGGCCGGGTATGCCATGCAATTGCACGACCAGTTCGCCCCGGCGCAAGATGACGTGTTTGACACTCTCGCGCCGGTTTTGGTAGCTGACCTGATCACCCGGCTTATGCTGCGGAAGGTCGGGCATGACCATCTTGGCGACTTTGGTGGCACCCCGCGCTTGGGCGGCAACCTGGTCTGCAATGTGTGGATGCTTTTTGGCCAATTCCCCCATGGCGGTGGCCAAGGTGCTGCGAAATTCATCTGCGGTGAAAGGCTTGGCCAGTAAAAAATAAGCGCCAGCCATATCCGCATCCACCTGCTGCTGCTGCTGCGGCGTAGGCGCTGCGGCCATGACCGCCAACGCGCAAGCCGGGTTGTGCCGCAAGACCGCCTCGTGCAAATCGATGCCGTTCAGGGCCTCTTTGCCAAACCAGTCGGTCAGCAAAAAGTCGGGCTTGATATCGGCAGCCACCTCTAGTGCGGCCTGGGGCGTGGATACGGTCTTGATGCTGGCGGCATCGAATCCATAGGATTCGAGGAGGTTGCGAATGAAGGTTTGAACGGCCGGGCTGGGATCGGCAATCAAATGGTGAAGGGCAGACATGGTGGAAATAACGAACGGCGTAAAAGGCGTAACAAGCGGAAATGGGGCGGTGATAACTGCCCGAGACTTCAATGCGCACAGAAAGTGCGAACGCTGCCCTTGCAGTATACGGAAGCACCATTACATAGGCTTTCAGCAACTTTACAATTTACCAATGAAAACAACCCTCAAAATCGATTTTGTATCCGATGTGTCTTGCCCCTGGTGCGCCGTGGGCCTGGCTTCTTTAGAGCAAGCTCTGGGCCAGGTTTCTGACCAGATTGATGCCACGCTGACTTTTCAGCCCTTTGAGCTGAATCCGCAGATGGTGAAAGAGGGCGAAGACATTGGCGAACACCTGGCCAAAAAGTACGGATCGACCCCTGAGCAGGCCGCTGGTGCCCGCGAAGCCATCCGCGCACGCGGGGCCGAGCTGGGCTTTACCTTCAGCATGGACAAGCGCTCGCGCATCTACAACACCTTCAACGCCCACCGCCTGCTGCACTGGGCGCACCTGGAAGGCCCTGCGGGTGCTCAAGTCGCTCTGAAAAAAGCCTACCTAAAGGCCTACTTCACCGATGGTGAAAACCCCAGCGATAACGCCGTATTGGTGCGTGTGGCGGGTGAGGTGGGGTTGGACACGGCCCGAGCCCAGGCCATTTTGGACACCGACGAGTTTGCCGACGATGTGCGCGACCACGAGCAGTTTTACTTGCGCAGCGGCATCAATTCCGTGCCCGCAGTCATCATTAACGACAAGCATTTGATTTCAGGCGGCCAGCCGCCTGAAGTGTTTGCCAATGCTTTGAAACAGATCGCGGCAGAAGTTACGGCTTAAGAACCTCCAGCAGCCGGTCTAGGCCTCCGGTCTCAATCGACACCATGGCCTGCTCCCGCACTTTGGGTTTGGCGTGGTAGGCCACTGAAAGGCCCCCAGCTTCAGAACACGCCCCCATCATCGGCAGGTCATTCGCGCCATCGCCCATGGCAATGCACTGCGCAGGCGTGATACCCATCAGCGAGGCCACCTCCAGCAGCGTGCGGCGCTTCTCGGCACCGTCGCAGATATCGCCCCAAGTTTGCGTGACCAGGCCCCCGGTCAATTGACCGCAGTTAGGACCGCTTTCGATTTCCAGCAGGTTAGAGCGGGCAAAATCGATGCCCAGCCGGTCTTTGACACGATCGGCAAAAAACGTAAATCCGCCCGACACCAGCAAGACCTTGAGTCCCGCCGCCTTGCAGGCCTGGACCAGCTCTGCCGCGCCGGGGTTGAGCTGCAGGCGCTGGGTGTGCACCGCCTCCAGATCGGCCACGGTCACACCCCGTAAGAGCGCCACACGGCTGAGCAGGCTTGTCCGGAAATCGGCAATCTCGCCACGCATCGTGGCCTCAGTAATGGCCGCTACTTCCGCCTTGCGCCCCGCCGCGTCGGCAATCTCGTCCACGCATTCGATGTTGATCAGCGTGGAATCCATGTCAAAGGCGATGAGCTTGAAGTCGGACAGCTTTTGGCCGGGCGTGAAGTTGCGTACAACAAGGCCTGGAGAAATTTCTTGGGCTGGCATAGGGTAATGGTTACTATGTTTTTGATAGCTGCTCCCGCACTATCCACGGGCTGAAAGGCTGATTTGATGAACAATTTGCGCCAGGGACTCACGGTTGAGTTTGGTGTGAAACTCAACAGGCGTACCCTGCGCGCGCAACGCCTCGAAGAAGCGCTTGGCGCTGTCAATCTTCCAGCGTTCGTTGGTCGGAATGTCGCCATAGTTGTCGTAGCCCTTGGTCTCTACTACCAAATACATGGCTCTTGAATCGTCGCCCTGCAGCACAGCGTAGCCAAAGTCTGGGTTGTACTTACCTGCTGGTGTGGGAATGTCCACTTTCGGTAACTTGGCGAATACGGCGATACGTTGACCATGCGATTCATCTACTGTGTCACGCTCAATCTGACTATCTACCGGCATAAATTCATCGGAATACAACGACCGGACCCGTACCTCTGTATTCGCAATTGTGTGCTGCTCAGAGCCACACGAGGACACGTTCAGCGACTGCAGCAGTGCCCCCGTGTTGTCCGTCAGCGCCGTTTTTACCTTGGTTTGGCGCAGCTCGTAAGACACTTTGTGAACCAACAGCTCGTAAACGCAGCTCAGCATCAGGTCGCGCAGTGCGCTCAGTGCGCGGCCTTCGTTATGCCGGATCTGTGCAAACTTCTCAGGGGGCATGCGCGCCAGTGACTGCGCCACGGTGTGGTAGCTCAGCTTGGTCGCATTGGCCAGCTCGCGTACAAAACCTGACAAAGTAAACACCGTGTGTGACTTCACTTCATAGCTGTTACTGGTGCTCTGTGCGCCATGCAAACTTTGTACATCTTGCGTGCGCGTTACCTGAATGGTGAGTGGGCGCACAGAGAAGTCGCTGCCCAGCCGCCGAACGATGTTGTCTACCAGCGCAGGTGTGTCCAGTTCATAGTGCAACACGGCGTCTTGGTTCAGTCGTTCCCATAGTTCTTTGAATTTTGCGAACTGCGTAGGATTGACGTGCAAGTTGGGCTTGGGTTTGTCTTGCTTGGCTTTTACCTGCCCATAGCCATCGTAGTAAGCGTCCAAGTAAGCCAACATGGCGCGCGCATTGTCAGGGCCTAGCCCCGCTACGGTTGCCAGAATCCCTTCAATCACTGCGCGTTGACGCTTGAACGTAGGGGCCTCCGGCTGCAAAGTCAGCGTGCCGGTAGCCATGTCAATGGCACCCGCACCGCACTGCGCCAGCGCCTGAAACAGCGCTACGGTCACAAACGGGTTCATGCTGATACCGCTGACCGCAAGGGATTCCTGGTTGATCACCCGTGACACCAGGCGCACGCTGTGGGCGGCAATTTCACTTTGAATCGCCCCCACAAAGTCCCCTTCGCTGG
The DNA here is from genome assembly GCA_002256115.1 of Burkholderiales bacterium PBB3. Taxonomy (GTDB): domain Bacteria; phylum Pseudomonadota; class Gammaproteobacteria; order Burkholderiales; family Burkholderiaceae_C; genus Allorhodoferax. The sequence continues at coordinate 349,932 of NKIK01000001.1, read as the reverse complement.
CTGGCACCACCACGATGAGCTGGTTGACATCGTCAAACGCCGGGTCATCCGTCAGCACCCGCTCCAGCTGCTGGTTCACCGCCAGACGCAAGCCACGGCCAATTTGCTGCAGCTTGGTGATTTTAGAATTGCTGGGGGCCAGCTTGCACAGGGTGAACACATTGGGGTTGTCCCAGCCCTCTTGCAGTGCCCACATGGAGAATATGAAGCGCAAATCCGTCTCAAAACTGAGCAGTTTTTCTTTCTCTTGCAAGATGAGTTTGATAGCCTCTTCTTCCCCTTTGTCACTGTGTGAGCGGGCAAAGTAGCCCTTGTGCACCTTGCCAACATCCGCCGCACTGCGCTCCAGGTACGCACGGTAGGGTGGGTGCAAATCTGCCTTGGCCAGTGTCTTGGTCAGGTGGGTGCGGTAGTGGAACTCAAACGCATCGCGCAGTACGGCGGGCCGTTGCCCGGCGGGCATGTACTTCGCCACAGCATCAATAAAAAACAGACTCAAACTCTTGATGCCCCGCCTGAACAGGTCTTCCTCACGCTCAAAGTGGTTGGCCACGGCGCACTCCACAATTAGCGACTGCGTTTGGTCTGCCAGCACCCCGTAGGCCGTAGGTTCGCCAAAGGGCAGTGCAAAGCCATTGGTAAACAGCACTTCTTTGGCCGTGATGTTTTCCACCACATGGCCATCCAGGAACGCCAGCCCCGTTTTGTCGGCCAGGTTGTCTTTGGCCTTTAGGTCTACCGTTGCAGTGTTACCGGTTGCAGTGTGGTACTGCACATGGGCGCAGCGCTCTTTGGCGGTGCCGTGGGTGCTGAGGTAGGTGAGCGTTTGGGTGGCGGTGGCACCGGTGCCCACCGTGTCCACCACAATGCCTTTGACCAGCCGCTGCCTAAACGCTTCCAGGCTGTCCAGCGTGTAGACCAGGTTTTTGTACTTTAGCGCTGCGCTGTCCGCCTTGTCCTGGGCCTTAAAGGTCGCACCAAAGCGGATCGTCAGCAGCGGGTTGAACTTGGCCAGGTACTCCTGCGTTTGTTTGCCCTCAAAGCGGTGCGGCTCGTCAATGATCAGCACCGGGCGAATCACCGCTAGCGCCTCCATATAACTCTTGGCGTGGCCAAACAGGTTGGCCTCTACGCCGCGCTGGTTAATCACCTTGCCATCGCCCGCAAACGATTGGTAGGTAGCCACCAGCACCGAAATGCCCGCATTGGCCGCATGAATAAACCCGGCCACTGTCTTGGCAGAGTAGTTGTAGACATTGATGTGCTGGTCGTATTGCTTGGCAAAGAAGGCTGCAGTGCTTTGAAAGCTCTTGAGCGTGCCTTGGCGAATGGCGTTCGAGGGCACCAGCACAATGAATTTAGAGATTTTTTTGTCCCGGTGCAGGCGGTGAATCGTCTCTATAAAGGTAAACGTTTTGCCGGTGCCGGTTTCCATCAGCACGTCCAGCCCCAGCGCGGGCGTGGTGGTCACGGGCACTTGCACATCGCCCGCAGTGACGTTGTTGCGCAGCCGAATCGCTTTGATGTTTTCCTTCAACGCCGCTGCCGCCTCACCCGGCAGCATAGTCGGGTTGGATTGCACGTTGATGGGGGGCACAAAACGCACGTCGTTAAAAACATCGGCCAGCGACTGCACCGCCGCAGTTTGGTGCGCGAGGGTGGTGTATTGGAATTGGGCGGTCATTGGCGTCAACTCTCGTTCTAGCCGCGCAGGCGCAACTTGTCTTCGGAGTAGCCCAGCGACTCGGCCAGGGTTTTGATGCCCAGCATGAAGTTGTCGTCATCAATCCAGGGTGCGTACACCGTGAGGTAAACCACAGGCGTGGCGCTGGCTTGCAGGGCGCGCAAAGTGTCTGCCAGCTCAGCAAGGGGCAGGGGTTTTACGATCATGAGTACATTGGCGGCTTGGTACAGGTGATCGACCTTGACGGTGTGCAACACGGTGGTCAGCGGCAGTTGCTCTGCTAGCAGCAGGTTGTACAAAACGCGGGGAAGTTGGTCGGGCTGGGGCGTAGCAATGCTGATTTGAAGCGCTGCCAGATCGTCCTGGGTGGCCTCCTGCAATGGCTTTTGCAGGATGAGTGCATCCGGGTCGTCTACCAGCTCAAACACGCGAAAGCCCGTGTCTACTTCGGGCTTGTAGGCATTGATCTTGGCCCCCGCGCGGCGAATGCGCTCGGCGGTGATTTCGAAAATCGTGGCGTCGGGTTTGCCCAGCGTCTCGATGACGAACTTGTGGACTTCCTTTTGCTTCTTGGCGTCAATCGGCTGCGGGATTTGTACCAGGATGAACTGGCGGGTGCCGCCGTCTTCCGCGTTTAGGCGCATCACGGCTTCGGCGGTGGTGCCGCTGCCGCCAAAGAAGTCCAGCGCAATGGCGCTTTTGTCGCCGGGGCTTACATAGCCCAGTAGGCGGGCCAGTTCGTCTACGTCCTTGGGGTTGTTGAATACGTTCTTGTCCAGCAACTCGCGTAGGTGGCGCACCGATACTTGCGATTGTTTGTAAAAATAGCTGCCGCGCACTTGGGTTGCAAGTTCGTCATCCGCCTCGCCATCCGAATCTGCGTCTTCGGGCACCGCATCCAATTCTTGTGGCAAGGGGCGAATATGCGCCTTGCGAAAGGGTGGCTCGCTGTGGTTGTCACGAAATGCCACAAGTCCCAAGTCAATTTGACGCTGCATTTCTTCTGGGGTCGAGTAGATCCAGCCACGCTCCGGCACCTTGCAAGGTTGCTTGGTTGTTTCGTGCAATACGTCGTAGCGGGGGCCACCGCCGCCGGGCCAAGAAATGTCACGATCGCGCCAAGGGCCGTTGGCATCTACTCGCTTGTAGCGACTCCACTTTTTCGCCGGGTGTGCCTTCGGCAGGCTGGCAAACCACTGTTGCAGGCCAGTTTCTATGGCCGTGTTGTTGTCGCCATGCGTTTGGCGCAGCGTCAGATAGTGTTCCCAAATGTCCCGGGCTCCAGGCTTTTCTTCGCGCCACAGGGTGTTTTCTTCACGCAGGTGGCTTTGGGCCTTGGCATAGACCAGCATGTATTCGTGGCCATTGGAGAAGAATTTGGCATCGTTTTTTCGGCCCTTTTCCCAAATCAGGTTGGAGATGAAATTTTCTTGCCCAAACACCTCATCACACAACAACTTGAGCTGCGCCTGCTCGTTGTCGTCGATGGAAATAAAGATGACACCGTCTTTATCTAATAGGTCTTTTGCCAGCAACAGGCGTGGGTACATGAAACTGAGCCATCCGCTGTGGGTGCGTGCGCCGTAGATGTTTTTGATGTAGTCGATGTTGTCCCGCGTATAGCCCAGTTGCTCCAACACTTCGCCTTGCTTGGCTGAAAAGTCGTCGCGGTAAATGAAAGCGTCGCTTTGGGTGTTGTAGGGCGGGTCGATGTAGATGAGCTTGACATGGCCAAAGTAGCTTTGGCGCAGCAGGCGCAGGGCGTCGATGTTGTCGCCCTTGATGAGCAGGTTGCCCGTGGTGTCCCAATTTTTGCTTTGCTCCGGGCGCGGCTCCAATATTTTCTGTACTGGTACAAACGCGCTGTGGTAGGCCTCTCGCTTGCCCACCCATCGCAGCTCGAAGCCGTCCTCTTCCACCTGTACCCCCGCCGGGTTGGCCGGGTCGATGGCGATTTGCAGCGCTGCTGCGTTGATGCGGATGCAGCCTTGGGCATCGGTCTCTATAGCCTGGGGGAAGTGCTGGCGCAGCACTTCCAGGCTATGGGCGGCGGGGCTGGGGGTGGTGAAGATGGGTTTTGACATGCGTCCTACTATTGTTTTGATAGCTGCTCCCGCACTATCCACGGCCTGAAAGGCTGATTTGATGCTGAATCGCACTGCGGTGGGGCAAAGCTAATTGTCGTACCAGTTTTCAATCCGTAAACCCGGTACGCGGTCGAACTCACGCGTGTTGCGGGTTACCAGCGTCATGTCGTTTGCCAGAGCCGTACCCGCGATGAGCAAGTCATACGGGCCGATGGGTTGGCCTAGCCGCGCAAGGTGGGCGCGAAGCTGCCCAGCCTGAGTGGCGGCGGCTTGATCCAAATCCAACAATCGACTGCGTTTTTGAAAACCATTCAAAAATTCGCGCAAAGGCTCGGGCTTGGTCGATTTGGCCAGTCCAAATTCGATTTCGAAAACGGTAACACTGCTGAGTGCCAGCGTTTGCGGCGGGGCGCTGGCAATATGCTCACGGCACATTCCATCGCCTTTGAATGCGTACAGCAGGATATTGGTGTCTAGAAGGAAGTGAGGCATTGCTTGCGCGCCCAGTCTCAGTCCATCGACTCACGCGGCAAGTCCTGTCCCAGACCCGCATAGCGCTGCTTGGGGTCAAGCAAGAAGTCCCAAGCATCGTCTTCCCCGGGCTTTTTCATGGCATCTGTATCTGCCCAAAAGCTATCCCAATCGCCGACGTTGCGCGCTTTCTCCGCCTCAGCAAACTGGGCGAACCACTTGCTCACCGAAAGCTTGGAGCGGGCAGCGGCCTCTTTGGCGGCAGCCAGGGTATCTTCCTCCAGGTAAATCGTGACTTGGGTCATGATCAAACTCCTTGCAATTACATGCGCAATTATATGCATCACATGGCAATTGAACAGTGGCAGCGAGGGCTTCGCTAGCCCATCCGGTAAAGTATTGCCATGAACTCAACCGATGACCTATTTGCCGACCAAGGCCCCGAATACGCCCCCCAACCCGACCGGCTGGAGGTGGTAGCGGGCAAGGTGGTTGCCACCATGAATAAGCCCAGCCATGCGCAAAAGCTTTTCAACGGCTTGATGACGCGCATTGATGAAGCGCAAACCCTGGCAGCTAGGCTGCGCCTAGCCTTGGATACCCATGGGCGTGTGCACCGGCAGGCCATGGATGAACTGTTGACCGAAAACGAGCTCTTGTGCAAGCGCATGTTGGTGCTGCTGGACCAACGCATTCAGGCTCCCAGCAAACCTTCGGGGCTCACACCCAAGCAAAAGCAGCAAGCCATCCACCTGGTGCTGGGCTTGTGCGAGCAATTGGAACCCCCGCAAGATGCCGAGGTAGAGGCCATACGCGCGCGCTATGCAGACGCCGACGATGCAGCTTTGGACCTGCGAGAACAGGCCCGGGAATTGGCCGAGTCGTTTGTGGGGGCGGATTTTGCCCAAGGGCGCGAGTTCAACTCACCGGAAGAGGTGATTCGTGCAGCTGTGGAGTTTGAGAAGAAAAAGCTGCTGGCCCAGGCGGAGAAACGTGATGCCAAGCGCACCGAGCGCAAGGCCCAAAAAGGCCCAACGCCTGCCGAAGCCGCCGCCGAACAGGTTCAACTGGATGCGCAAACCGCCTTGCGCACCGTATACCGCCAGCTGGCCAGCGCGCTGCACCCCGACCGCGAGCCCGACGAGGACGCGCGCAAACGCAAAACCACCCTGATGAGCGAGGTGAACGCCGCCTATGAACGCAAAGATTTGCGCACGCTGCTACGCATTCAATTGCAGGCGGAGGAGGTTGATGCCAACAAGGTCGGCGCGCTGTCTGATGCCAAGTTAAAGGCGATGAACGTTCTGTTGAACGAGCAGCTCAAGGCGCTAGAAATGGACAACCGCCACTTGCGAAATGGTATGGAGTACGAGTTTGGCTACCCCTGTTTTGTGCGGTTTAAAGAGGCTGGGTTGCTGGCCACCATGCTGGAGGAGCGCACCGACTTGCAAGGTGATTTGGCCCAGATGCGTGCCGACCTGGAGGTCGCGCAAGATGAAAAAGGCCTCAAAGCCTGGCTCAAGGAGCAAGCCCGCGCCAACAAGGCGGTGCTGCGCCAGCAACAGGTGCCGGATATGGATGACGTGCTGTTCGCGATGATGCGGCAGCGCTAGGGTGGTGAGTGTTTGCAGTCTTGTATTATTCTCAAATGAGATACATAATTGCTCCTTGAACAGGAAACATCACCATGCCAGCACAAACATCCATGCTCCACATTCGGGTGGAGGACGACATCAAAGAGCAGGCCAACGCGGCATTGAGCGCCATGGGGCTGTCCATGTCCGACGCGGTGCGCTTGTTTTTGCGCCGCGTGGTGATTGATCAAGCATTCCCGCTGGAACTCAAGGTGCCCAACGCGGAAACGCGCGCGGCCATGGAAGAGTCCCGCGCGATGATGGCAGCGCGCAGCGCACGCTTCGCCTCCGCAGACGAAATGTTCGCTGATCTTGAAAAAAACAGCAGCCAGTAAGCGCGCGGCGTTGCCGCTGGTCGCCGATTACCCACGGGCATTTCAGAAAGATTGGCAACGCCTGTCGCACTCGGGCCGATACGACATGGTTCGGCTCAAGCAAGGCATGCTGCTGCTCATCGCCAATGACGCCCCGCTGGGCCCGGAATGGCTGGACCACAACTTAAAGGGCGAGTGGGCCGACCACCGTGAGTGCCACATTGGCGGCGACTTTCTGTTGATTTACCAGGTGGATTCTGGCCGTATCAATTTTGTACGGGCGGGGACGCATTCTGAACTCTTTGGCAATTGAGGACGTTCATGCTTCCGATGGATACATTCCTGTTGGTTTGGCCGTAGCCTTTAGCGTTCGCCGGCCTCAATCCGCCTGCACCCGTGTTCAAGCCTTGCTGGCCAAAGTCCGCTCAAAGGCGCGCATCAATTCGCTACGGGCCAGCTCCACCAGGGGATCGGTGCGTGCGGCGTTATGGTCGGTTCGGCTGCGCGCCTGGTGCCGATCAATCGCTTGCAGATTGGCCAACGCTGCCTCCAACAGCGCCACGGGTTGGCTGATGTCCCGCTGCCAGCGCTGCAAGGCCTGTTCATGCTGGCGCTGTTCGCTGGCTACAAGCTGCCAGGTGGCACCCGCATCTTCGGCGAGGTCGGCCTGTACACCCTGGGCCTGCATGCGGCTGGCCAGTGCGTTGCCCGCCAGGGTCTGCAGTTTTTCGGTCAATTCGCTGTCAGCGTGGGCCTTGGCCCAGGTTTCGTCAGCCTGCAAGCGATAGTCCACATCGGTGGTGGACATGAATTTCACGACGATGGCCACCAGTTCGATGATGAAAAACCACACGGTCCACCAGAGAAACTGAATCTGCCTGTTCGGGTCGTGGCGCAGCCAGTCGGCCACCGCGGTGAAGTCGGCGGCGAAACCGGATTGCCCAGCCGCCTTGATGGGGCCGGATGTTTGTGCCTCCAGTGCCCGGCTGTTGGCCCAGGCCGTGTCGGTGAGCGCCTGAACCTCCGAGAGACGCTGGTCGATGTGTTTCTTCTCGGCGCTCTTCTCGTCCTGCCACTGTTGCAGCCGTTGCCCGACGGCGGTGTCGGCCTGGGTGCAGCGTAGCTGCTGCGCCTGTTGTTGCCTTTGCGCCGTCGCAACGGCTTCAGGCGCGGCATCGGGGCTGGCACGCAAGCCTTCCAATTGGCGCTGCAGCTGGGCGTGGCGGCTCCAGCATGCCCGTGCAAGCTGTTTCAGATGGGCCAACTGGGGCGGCTCACCGCGCAGGTCCAGTTCCACTTGGGCGCGGTCCGCCCGCACGGTGGCCAGTGCCTGCTGCAGGGCAGGCACTCCGGCAGCCGATGGCGCAGTTTCGGCGTTGCGGATCAGCCGGTCACGGGTCAAATGGGCCGTGTGCACATCTATTTCTGCGCGGTTACTCGCCACAAAAAATGGGTAGACCAGGGTGAGTGCTGACAACAGCGCCAGCATGCTGCGCCAGGTGAAGCCAAAGCACTTGAGGGGCCAGCGCGCAGTGGGTGAGATGCTGAGCACCATCTGGCGCTCCAGGCACCATTGAAAAACGGCCCATACCAGGCCGGCTATCACCGCGCCGATGAAGGGCATCGCGCCCATGGCGGAGACCATGTGGCCCATGCCGAAGCCAGAAAAAATAGCAAAAAACAGGACCAATGCACCCAATCCATAGTACTTTTGCCGTCCGCGCGGGTAGCGCCATCGGCCGTCGCTGCCGCGTTCCTCCAGAACGTCGATGCCCACACCCGCAGAGGTGGCGAGCAGGGCCTGTGCGGTGGGCCACCATCGGCCTGCGCGTTGTGGGTGTATTGGACTATCAGGGGCGTGGGGCGTGGGTTCCATACGGGGCCTACATATTCTTGAACAGCAGCATGTAGGGCTGGCTCACGCTCAGGGTTTCCGGTCGGGTTTTCAGCTTGACAAGGCCCTTGCCGTTGTCATCGCGGGTGACCGATGCGACGGCCTTGAGGTTGACGATGGTGGAGCGGTGAATCTGCTTGAAGTGAGTGGTGTCGAGCACATCAAGCAGGTCGCGGATCGGTTTGCGCAGCAAGGCTTCACCCGCAGCCGTCATGACCACGGTGTACTTATTGTCAGATTTGAAATAGGCCACATCGTCCACCATGATCAGGCGGGTTTCATTCCCGACGCTGGCGGTCAACCACACGAGCGGCTCGCTGCGCGGGTTCGCGGCCTGCCCAGCGGCCACCCGCCCCAACAGTGCCACCAGTGCGGTGTGGTCCTGGCTGCCAGCCCGCCCGGCGGTGGCCCGGGTCTTGAGGCGCTGGATGGTGCTGGTCAGGCGGTCGTAGCTGACCGGTTTGAGCAGGTAGTCGATGGCACCTTTGTCGAACGCATCGATGGCGTACTGGTCGTAGGCCGTGACAAAGACGATCTGCGTCGCCGGACTGGCCGTGGCCATGGCCTCGGCAATCTCAATGCCATTGAGTCCGGGCATCCGAATATCGAGGAATGCCACATCGGGCTGGTGCGCCACGATTTCATCCAGGGCGCTGGCGCCATCGTCGCAGGCCGCCACGATCTGCAATTCGGGCCACGCTTTGGCGAGCTGCTCCTGCAATGCCTCGCGCAAGAGGCTTTCGTCCTCGGCAATGACACACTTAACCATTCTGTACTCCCTGCTGGAAATTGGTCGGAACGGTGATCGTGGCGGCCACGCCATTTGGAAAATTGGCTGCGATGCCGAAATGGGCACTTCCTGAATAGGCTAGTCGCAGTCGTTCACGCACGTTGCGCAGCCCAATTCCGGTGCCCGCCCCCTCGGTGCTGAATCCGCGGCCGTCATCGGCCACGGTGATGGCGACTGTGTTGTCATGGGGTCGTGCCAAGATCCAGATGTTGCCGCCCCCTGACTTGGGTTCCAGTCCATGCTTGATCGCGTTTTCCACCAGGGTTTGCAACATCATGCTGGGGAACAGCACGGGCTTGAGATAGTCCGCCACATCGATGTGCAACTGCAGCCTGCCGCCCATGCGAATCTTCATGATGTCCAGATAGGCCTGCGCCCGTTCCAGCTCCACCCCAATGGTGGACAAGGCATCCTCGGTGCGGGGCAGCGAGTGGCGCAGGTAGGTGATGAGGTTGCCCAGCATCTGGTCAGCCCGTGCGGGATCGGTGCGCGTCAGGACTTGTGCGCTGGCCAGGGTGTTGTACAGGAAGTGGGGCTCGACCTGCGCGTGCAACAGGTTGAGCTTGGCCGTGGTCAGCTCCTTGTCCGTCACCGTTTGGTGCACATTGGCCCGCTCTTCCTTTCGAATCTCGGAAATCCGACGGGAAATGGCCCGGGTCAGGGCTTCCGCATTGTCGAGGTTGGTGCCGTTGTCGACAAAGAACCAGTCGGTCCATGCGCTACGGTCTGGCTCACAGATCAGGGTCACGCTGCTGACCTCGTCGCCCGGAGTCACCGTGGCCAGTACTTGGTTGTCGCCGCTGAACAAGTTGCTGAGCGCCGAGGAGCGCTGCAGGATCGGATTGCGGTAGGGGTCGATGCGCCGAACTTTGGCCCGCACCTGCAGGCTGTCAGCCGCACTCTCGACCCCCTGTGCTCCTGGCAATTCGCGGATGGCCGATTCGACCAGCGCAAAACCAACATCTGCCGGCAGCGGTATCTCGATCTGGCGGCGGTGCCGGTTGGCCAGGGTACTGCTGGTCACCACATGCCCGATCAGGCGCACCCTGCGCCAATGCGAGAAAGCCACCAGCAGCGCGATGGCTCCTATGGTGATCGGGATGAGCTCGATATTGTTGACACGTATCTGTGGAAACAGCAGGTCGAACAACGCATTCAGGAGAAACAGACTGGCAGCAAACCAGACGAAGGCCGATCGGAGGATGAAAAATAGGTGGGTCAGGAATGCAAACACGGTAACTTCCTTGGCGGTGTCAGATGGCGTGCAGCTTAAGGCCCTCGACGCTGCGCAGCAGGGTGTTTCCGACAGGACCGATAAACAGCCGACGAAACGGTGTCCCGCGCGACACGGGGCTCGACGCGAGGTGCTCCGGGCTGCAGCCAGTAAGGCCAGGCCGTTCTATTGGCAGCCCGACGCGGGTGGCCTATCCGGCTTGCCGTACTTGAGCTGAAGCGCGGGCAACGTAGGTAAGGTCTGCGTGCTGACGAACAGGTTTGAAAACGATGTTTCGCAAAGCGGGACCGGCGTGCTGCTGGAAAGGCCGGCAACGATGTCCGCCACCGTGTTGCTGTGGCCGACCACCAAGACAACACCCGACAGCTTGCGCACTGCCGCGATCACCTCGGCAATATGGGCCGATTGCGGTCCGGGCCGAATGGGCAGCACGGTAGGCAGGAGCCCGAGGCGTTTGGCCAGTGGCGCGGCAGTCTCTTGCGTACGGCGGTAATGCGTGGTGATGATGGCCTGAACGTTGGCCGACGCAAGAGTCTCCGCCAATAGTTCCGCGCGCTGCTGGCCTTCTGGCGACCGGGCGGGGTCGTCCTTGGGTCGCCTGACCCACAGAGCCACGTCAGTGCCCTGCGGCACGATAGGCGAGTTGTTTAAATTCAAAAGAAAATGGGTTCCAGAAGCCCATCTGTCGCTGGGCCATCAGCACACCAACCAGGCCGGTTTGCGGCGATATCCACCAGTGCGTTCCCGCTAGGCCTCCCCACTGAAACTCACCGGTAGAAGCGCGCGGGTCGATCGCCGATGGTTTCAGGGTCACGGCGCCACCCAATCCATAGCCTTTACCCCGAATTTCCCCAAAACGAGCGAACTGGATATTTCTGCCTTCGGGCAATTGGTTGGTCATCATCGCAGTGATGGTCTCAGGTTTTAGTACCGACTTACCGCCTGGCACCAGACTGCGTACTAGTGCGACCATGTCGGGCAAGGTCGTCGCCAAGCCTCCGCCGCCCATCTTCAATGGGAAGGGCTGAAGATAAGCGCCTCGCCATGGCACCGTATCCACTGGACGCAGTCCAGGTTTCATCGGGTCCATCCCGTCGGCACCCGCGTAGCAGGTTGCAAGCCGACTGTGCTTTTCAGGCGGCAAGGTAAATGCCGTATCTTCCATTCCCAATACATCGAAAATCCGTGACTTAAAAAACTGCTCCAAATCCTGCCCAGACACTACTTCAACCAAATAGCCCAGCACATCCGTTGCCACCGAATATTCCCAGGAGGCGCCAGGTTGAAACATCAACGGTAAGTCGGAGAGTGCATCCATCATGCTGATCAGTGGCTTGTGGGGGTTTATGACTCGACGCTCGTTGTAGGCGTTGAACAATAAGCTACCGGGGTCCAAAAGACCGTAACTTAGACCAGAACTGTGGGTTAGCAAATGACGGATCGTGATGGGGCTGCGTGCGGGCTCGGTTTCGTCCAAGCGGCTTGCGCCGGGTTTGAGGACCTTCAGGTCGGCAAGTTGTGCGATGAACTTCCCAATAGGTTCATCAAGGTGAATTCTTCCCTCTTCCCACAGCAACATGACCGCCATGGAGGTAATCAGCTTGGTATTGGACATCGCGCGAAAGATATGGTCCGTGCGCAAATGCGTGTTGCTTTCCTTGTCTGCCCAGCCAACACATTGCATATCAAGAATGTCCTGGCCTCGCAAAATGGCGTATGACGCTCCGGCAAGAATGTCTTGGTCGACATAGCGTTGCATCGCAGTGCGTACGGGATTGAAATCGTGCACTGAGGCTGCGATGGTCAAAGTTTCCATGGAGTGTCCCTTTTGTCTATCCGTCACACTTTAGTAGCCTCGCTCAAAGATGCAATAGCGGAATTACGTAGGGTGCACTGTGCCTGCGATTCAGCAACACGCGACTTTGTCCGGTTTGAATGCTGTAGATACCCCCGCAGAGTTTGGGTCAGTGGCCCGCGCCGATTTGTGGGCGTTTGACACCATGAGGCGCGGGCCACTGACCCAAACTCTGCAGCGAGCACCACAGGATTACCTTCAGGCCCTTTGCGCGCTCCCAGCTACTTCACAGCAGCCACCACAGCCTCCGCCACCGGCTGCCCCAAACTCTTCAACACATCCCGCACCATCTGCGCGCGGTCTTTGGCCTCCGGCAGCTCACGCTCTATGCGCAGCTTCTCGTTGCCAGCCAGCTTGATGTTTTTGTGCTTCTGAATCAGCGCGATGATTTTCATTGGGTCGATCGGCGGGTTCTTTTTGAAGGTGATGGTGATTACGCCGGGTGCGGCATCGACCTTCACCACGCCATAGGGCTGGCTCAGAACCCGCAGGCGGTGCACGTCGATCAGCGTTTGTGCCTGGGCGGGCAGTTTGCCGAAGCGATCCACAATTTCTTCCAGCAGCGAGTCCACCTGGTCCGCGTTCTTGGCGGTGGCCAGCTTTTTGTAAAAACTCAGGCGCAGGTGCACGTCGCCGCAGTAGTCGTCGGGCAGCAGTGCGGGGGCATGCAGGTTGATATCGGTCGTCACATTTAGCGGGCTCAGCAAATCGGGCTCAATGCCCGCTTTGAGGCAGCGCACGGCCTCGGCCAGCATCTCGTTGTAGAGCTGGAAGCCGACTTCCAGCATATTGCCGCTCTGGTTTTCGCCCAGCACCTCACCCGCACCGCGAATCTCCAGGTCGTGCATAGCCAGGTAAAATCCACTGCCCAGTTCTTCCATCTGCTGGATCGCATCCAGCCGCTGCTGGGCCTGCTTGGTCAGACCTTCAATGTCCGGCACCATCAAATAGGCATAGGCCTGGTGGTGGCTACGGCCCACGCGACCACGTAATTGGTGCAACTGAGCCAAGCCAAACTTGTCGGCGCGGCTCATCACAATCGTGTTCGCCGTGGGTACGTCAATACCGGTCTCGATAATCGTGGAGCACAGCAGCAGGTTGTAACGCTGGGCCACAAAGTCGCGCATCACGCTCTCTAGCTGGCGCTCGGGCATCTGGCCGTGGGCGACAGCGATGCGGGCCTCGGGAATCAGCTCTTCGAGCTTCTGGCGGCGGTTCTCTATCGTCTCTACCTCATTGTGCAAAAAGTAGACTTGGCCGCCCCGTTTTAGCTCGCGCAACACGGCTTCGCGGATCACACCAGCGCCTTCGGTGCGGACAAAAGTTTTGATGGCCAAGCGGCGTTGTGGCGCGGTTGCTATCACGCTCAAATCGCGCAGGCCTTCCAGTGCCATGCCCATGGTGCGGGGAATCGGTGTGGCGGTCAGCGTCAGCACATCCACCTCGGCACGCAGGGCTTTCATTTGCTCCTTGTGGCGCACGCCAAAGCGGTGTTCTTCGTCAATGATCAGCAAACCCAGGTTGGCAAATTTGGTGTCTTGGCTGAGCAGTTTATGCGTGCCCACCACAATGTCTACGGTGCCATCGGCCACGCCCTTAAGCGCCTGGTTGATTTCTTTGGTGGAGCGGAACCGGCTCATCTCAGCGACTTTGACAGGCCATTTGGAAAACCGGTCGGAGATGGTCTGGAAATGCTGCTCGGCCAAGAGTGTGGTGGGTGCAAGAATAGCGACCTGTTTGCCGCCAGTGACCGCGATGAAGGCTGCGCGCAGTGCCACCTCGGTCTTGCCAAAACCCACATCGCCGCAGACCAGGCGGTCCATCGGGCGGGGGCTCACCATGTCTTGAATCACGCAGTGGATAGCGGCCTTCTGGTCGGCTGTTTCTTCAAAGCCGAAGTCGTTGGCAAAGGTTTCGTAGTCATTGGGCGAATACCTAAACGCGTGGCCCTCCCGGGCCGCTCTGCGGGCGTAGATATTGAGCAACTCAGCCGCGCTGTCGCGCACTTGCTCGGCGGCTTTGCGTTTGGCTTTTTCCCACTGGCCGCTACCCAGGCGGTGCAGGGTGGCTTCGTCTGAACTCACGCCGGTGTAGCGGCTGATGAGCTGCAATTGGCTCACCGGTACATACAAGGTCGCTTTGTCAGCGTACTCCAGGTGCAAAAACTCTTGTGGCTCGGGCTCGCCCTGGGCATTTTTATTGCCCATATCCATATGAATCAGGCCCAAGTAGCGCCCGATTCCGTGGGCACTGTGCACCACCGGGTCGCCCACATTCAACTCGCTCAGGTCTTTAATCAGCGCTTCAACGTCGCTGACCTGTTCCTGCTTCTTGCGGCGGCGCGTCGTGGGGCCTGCGGCAAACAGTTCGGTCTCGGTGATCAGGTCGATGCCACCGCCATGCGAACCTCCGCCGTCCAGCCAGCTGAAGCCGACCGTCAAGGCCGCGGTGGCAATGCCGAATTTCTCGTCACTGGTCTGAAATTCCAGCAGCGAATCAAACGCGGGGGGCGCAATGCCGCTAGCGCGCAAAAAGTCCAACAAACTTTCACGGCGGCCATCGCTTTCGGCCAGCACCAGAATGCGGTGCTGGGTATTGCGGGCGTGGGCCTTGAGCTTGAGCAGCGGGTCTTCGGTGCCGCGCAGGGCGGTCAGAGCGGGCAATAACTCGATGTCGACAAATGCTGTGGATAAATCCGTTCGTCCCGAGCCGTCACCCGTTCGGGCTGAGCTTGTCGAAGCCTGCCCTTCGACAAGCTCAGTGCGAACGGTGTGAGACTTGATCGCCAACTGCGCATAGTCATTCGCCTGGGCATAAAACTGCTCGGTGCTTAGAAACAAGGCCTCGGGTGCCAACGCCGGGCGCTCGGGGTCGCCCTGCACCAGGCGGTAGCGGTCTTTGGTGTCTTGCCAAAAGCGTTGAAACGCGGGTTCCAAATCACCATGCAGCACCACGGTCGCGCCCGGCCCCACGTAGTCAAACACCGTCGCCGTATCGTCAAAAAACAGCGGCAAGTAGTACTCAATACCCGCAGTGGCCACGCCATTGCCCATGTCTTTGTAAATGCGGCTCTTGGTCGGGTCGCCATCCAGCAGTTCGCGCCAGCGGCTGCGGAACTTGGCACGCGCGTCGTCGTCCATCGGGAACTCGCGGCCGGGCAGCAAGCGCACTTCGGGCACCGGGTACAGGCTGCGCTGGCTGTCGGGGTCAAAGGTGCGGATGCTGTCGATCTCGTCGTCAAACAAATCCACACGGTAGGGCACCAGGCTGCCCATGGGGAACAGGTCAATCAGCCCGCCGCGCACGGCGTATTCGCCAGGGCTCACCACTTGCGTCACGTGGCTGTAGCCCGCCAGCGTCAGTTGCGCCTTCAGCTTGGCTTCATCCAGCTTTTGCTTAACTTTGAACTGGAAGGTATAGCCCGCCAAAAAGCTGGGTGGTGCCAGCCGGTACAGCGCCGTGGTGGCCGGCACGATGATCACATCGGCACCCGTGTCCTTGTCGCGCTGGGAGATTCTCCAAAGCGCCGCCAGCCGTTCGCTGATCAGGTCCTGGTGCGGCGAGAAGGTGTCGTAGGGCAGAGTTTCCCAGTCGGGGAACAAGGCGCAGCGCAGTTCGGGCGCAAAGAAGGCAATCTCGTCGATCAGGCGCTGGGCGTCCGCCGCGTCTGACGTGACCACGGTCATGGGCTTGCCGGCAGCCTTCTCGCGTTGGCCGAGTTGGGCCAGCAGCAGGGCGTCGGACGATCCGGCGGGGCGGGGCAGCGTGAAGCGCTTGCCTACGTTAAGTTTGGGTAAATCCATGAAAGCGTGCTTGGGTGGAGGCAAGGCAGCCCGCGGGGGCACCGGTGCAAAAGAAGGGGGGTGGTTTCGAGCGATTTGCTTCGATTTTAGAATGGGGCACGCACTATGACCCACCAGCCCACCAATCCCCCCGTGAATCCCTCCGCCAAGGTCTTGGCCCCCGTCGCCGATGGTGACCCAGCCCGCGCCGCGTTGCCGGGGAACGAGCCCCGCGTGTGGGCGCTGATCCCCTGCGCGGGCTCGGGCTCCCGCGCGGGCCTGGACAGCCCCAAGCAGTACCAAGTCGTAGCGGGCCAGCCCATGGTGCAACACACCTTGGCCGCGTTTGAGGCCGTAGCCGGTCTGGCCGGTGGCTTGGTGGTGGTGTCCGAAGGCGATACTTTTTTTGACAACGCCCCTAGGCGGTTTGCGGTGGTGGCTTGTGGTGGCACAACCCGCGCGCAGAGCGTGCTCAGTGGCCTGGGCGCTCTGCTGGGCCAGGGGGCTGCACCGGGTGATTGGGTGATGGTGCATGACGCCGCCCGCTGCCTGATCACCCCGCAACAAATCCAGAGCCTGATCGCCGCCTGCCTGCCCGATGCCGTGGGTGGCCTGCTGGCCCTGAAGCTGCCTGACACCTTGAAGCGCGAAGCCGGTGGACGCGTGGCCCAAACGGTGGACCGCAGCGACAAATGGCTGGCGCAAACCCCGCAGATGTTTCGCATTGGCGAGCTACAGGCGGCACTCAGGGCGGCGGGCGATACGGTAACCGATGAGGCCAGCGCGCTGGAGTTTGTGGGCCGCCAGCCGCTGCTGGTGGAGGGCAGCGCGCAAAATTTCAAGGTCACTTACCCGCAAGACTTTGCGCTGGCGCAGGCGGTGCTGCAGTCGCGTGGCATGCCGTAATGTGCTGTGATGCTTCCCAACCGCACAACTTGCACAGCCGTTTGCTATCAAAATAGAAGCTGCTCCCGCACTATCCACGGCCTGTATGGCCGATTTGACTCTTAATCCAGAAGGCGATTGAGCGTGCAAACCTTTTCCAAGCTGCTAGACACCCTAAACGCCGCCCCAACTGCGGGCAAGCCCGCCATCGAGCAGGAGATTTTGGCCGCCTACCAGCGGCGCAAAGCCGTGCTGGCGCTGGACATGAGCGGCTTCACACTCGCCGTGCGGCGCGAAGGCATCTTGGCCTACCTGTGCCAGATACGGCGTATGCAGCAGCTCACCAGCCCCATCGTGCTGGCCCACCAGGGGCAGGTCGTCAAAAACGTGGCTGACAACCTGCTGGCCGTGTTTGACGACCCCGCCCAGGCCATAGAGGCCGCACTGGCCATGGTGCGGGCCTCGCAGAGCGCAGACACTGCCGTGGCGGCAGACGGCGTGGCGCTCACCCCGATTG
The DNA here is from genome assembly GCA_002256115.1 of Burkholderiales bacterium PBB3. GTDB lineage: Bacteria > Pseudomonadota > Gammaproteobacteria > Burkholderiales > Burkholderiaceae_C > Allorhodoferax. Next base: position 332,785 of record NKIK01000001.1, on the reverse strand, counting down.
CCTTTAGCATTGGTGTGGATTTTGGCGACATCTTGCTCATAGATGGTGTGGATTGCTTTGGGGATGCGGTCAACCTGGCCTACAAGCTGGGTGAAGACATTGCCCGCCCAGGCGAAGTGCTGGTCACCCAGCGCCTGCGTGATGCGCTGGGGCACGGCGTGCAGCGGCAGCTCAAGCCGGTTGACTTCTCGGTAGCGGGGCTGGAAGTGTTGGCTTATGCTGTGGAAGCGGTTTAGAGCCAAATAGGCCTTTCAGGCCGTGGATAGTGCGGGAGCAGCTCCTAAATGCATAGCGAAACTAAAAATCAGGGAATCACAATCAATATGACACAAGCGCAATTTCGTATTGGCGAAGGCTGGGATATTCACCAACTGGTGGAGGGCCGCAAACTCATTTTGGGGGGCGTGGATATTCCCCACACCAAGGGCCTGCTGGGCCATTCCGACGCCGACGCGCTTTTGCACGCCATCACCGATGCGCTCCTGGGCGCTGCCGCCTTGGGCGATATTGGCACGCATTTTCCGGATACCGATGTCCAGTTCAAAGGCGCGGACTCAGGGCGCTTGCTGGCCGAGGCCGCGCGCCGTGTGCGGGCCAAGGGTTACCGCATCGGCAATATCGACAGCACGGTGATCGCCCAAGCCCCCAAGCTGATGCCCCACATCCCCGCCATGCGCGCACGCATTGCCGATCTGCTGGATATCAGTGTCGATCAGGTGAATGTGAAAGCCAAAACAGCCGAGAAACTGGGCCCGGTGGGCGAGGGCTTGGCCATGGAGGCGCGGGCTGTGGTGTTGTTGTTTTAGGCGGTTGCTGCCCAGCCTCCTAAATTTTTGTTGCGCGCTGTAGCCGGATATTCGCCGACAGCCCGCCCGACTTGCCATTGGCCAATACGAAGGTGCCGCCCATGCGGGTCACGGTTTTGTCCACAATGGCCAGACCCAGGCCGGCTCCATTGGCCGCAGTGCGCGCCGCCTCACCCCGAAAAAACGGCTGCGTCAGGTTGGCCAGTTGCTCTGGGGCCACGCCCAAGCCTTTGTCGCGAATTTTCAGCAATACCCATTTGTCCCGCGCCACGGCCGCAATGCTGATTTGGGCGATGCCGGTGTCCACCGATTTGCCGTAGCGCCGGGCGTTTTCCAGCAAATTGGCAATGATGCGCCCCAACTCCACTTCGTCGGCCAGCACACTCAAGTCTTCTTCCAAAGTCACTTGGATGCGTACCTCGGCCTGGCCCTTAAAGCCGTAAATGCAAGACTCAATCAGATCTGACAACAGCACAGGCACCAGTTTGCTTTCACCGGGGCGGGCATAGTCCAAAAATTTGTCGATGATGGCGTCGAGCTGGGCGATGTCGGCAGCCATGTGTGCCCGCGCGTCCAGGTCGGCCACGCTGAGCTCGGTCTCCAGGCGCAGCCGGGCCAGCGGGGTGCGCAAATCGTGCGAAATACCCGCCAACATAACTGCCCGGTCCTGTTCGATTTTTGCCAGCTTTTGTGCCATGCGGTTAAATCCAATATTGACCTCGCGAATCTCGCTGGTCTGTACGGTTTCGTCCAGGTGGCTATCGTTGAAATTGCCATTGCGCATCCGGCTGGCCGCAAACGACAGGTCTTTCAGCGGACGGTTGATTAGCCGTGCAATCAACGCCGCACCGGCCAGAGACAGCACAGCCGCCACCGCCAGCCAGATCAGCCAGGTTTTGCTGTTCACCAGTGCAAAGCGGTCGGGATCGGTCAGCAACCAATACCTGTCGCCATCAATATCGAAGGCGATCCACAGGCCCTCCTGGCCGTTCACGCTGTGGGTGACCAGAGTGTTGGGCCCAAGCCGCTGGGCCAAAGCCAGGGCCACTTGTTGGTTCAATGGGTCGGCTTTGCCGGTTCCGATCTCGTCATTGGGCTCGCGTGGAACTATGCGCACGCCTTCTTCGTCGCTGAGCGTGCGTAGCAGGGAGAGGCGGGCGATGGCATCCGCATGCACCAGCGCGGCGCGGCTCAGGTTCACCTGCGAGGCCATCTGTTGCGCCGTTTGCTGGATACGGGGTTCAAACTCCAGGCTGCGCAGGGTTTGCAGTAACGCCAGAATGCTGCCAATCAGCAACAAAGCCAACAAGAAAAAAGTACGCCAAAACAGGCTCAGACCGAGTGCGGAGTCACGCCGGGCAGCCCGTTTGGCGGCGGCGACCTGTTCGGCACCGGGATCGGGCTCAATGTCAAAAAAGTTGGTAGGCGTCAACTGCAGCCACTCCATCTCAAACCGGCTCTTCCGGAATGAAGACGTAGCCCACACCCCACACGGTTTGGATCATGCGCGGAGCTGCAGGGTCAGTTTCTATCAGCTTGCGCAGGCGCGATACCTGCACATCCAGGCTGCGGTCATAGGGTTCAAACTCGCGCCCGCGTGACAGCTGGGCCAGCTTTTCTCTGGACAGCGGGATGCGCGGGTGGCGCACCATGGCCTTGAGCATGGCGAACTCGCCCGTGGTCAGCGTCAGCTCGTCCGTGCCCCGGTGCAGGGTGCGCGCGGCCAGGTCAAATTTGAAAGCGCCAAAGCGGCAAATTTCGTTCTCTGTAGACGGTGCACCGGGCACTTCTTGCGCAGGGCGTCGGCGTAGCACGGCGTTAATGCGGGCCAGCAGCTCACGCGGGTTAAACGGCTTGCCCAGGTAGTCATCTGCACCCACCTCCAGACCCACGATGCGGTCAATATCCTCGCCCTTGGCGGTGAGCATGATGATGGGGGTGGCATCGTTGGCTGCGCGCAGGCGGCGGCAGATCGACAAACCATCTTCGCCCGGCATCATCAGGTCCAGCACGATCAGGTCGGCGGTTTCGCGTTGCATTACGCGCGTCAAAGACTTGCTGTCTTCGGCAATCAACACATCGAACCCCTCCTGGCTCAGGTAGCGGCGCAGCAGGTCGCGGATGCGGGCATCGTCATCAACAACCAGAATCTTGTGGGGGCGGGGGACCGTGGGCTGCATAGATTAATGTGGTGTGGTTACAGGCCGGATTCTGCGCGGCTTCGCTGGGTGCACTCTGTTGCCTGCACCGCTTTTGACAGAATGTTACAAATAAGCAACGCTTGGCGTAGCGCCCCAGACCAACAATGTAAGCCCTTATTCCGAGATGCTGCCCCGTCTTTTTTTATGAAACCCGTTGTCTTGATCACCCTCGCTCTTGCAGGCCATGTGGGCGCAGCCTGGGCGCAAGTGGTGCCCACCCAACGTGATCCCAGCACGCAACACCACGCCGCCAAGGCCCGTGAACCGCAGGCACTGCAACAGCAGCGGCGGGCTGCGGTACGCGATGCTTTGGCTGGCAAACTACCCGCCTCTCAAAGCGCGCCTGCGGGCAGTCGCAAGCTCAGCACCCAAGAGCGCCAAGAGCTGCGGCGGCAACTGCGCCAACAGCAGTACCAGCCAGCACCCTAGGCGCGGCCACGCCCAGGGCACAAATAGTGTCTTAAGAGCCCCCAGTTGGTGCGCTACGGGCGCATGCTTTGACGCAGACTTGGTGCATAACGGTTTGCTGCGGATAGACAACAAGAATATTGCCCATGGCCGAGTCACTTGCTTCCATCTCGGGTCGTTTGCGACGACCACTTTGGCGCTACAGCCTTCCGACCACTTAGGTCGGTTTGAGCTACGCAAGCTGCTGGGGCAGGGCGCACAGTCGGCTGGGCGCGCGCGGGTAATGGACTTTGGCATTGCCGCCCGCATCCGCCAGTCTGGCCCGGCCGATCCGGCCCTGCCCACCAACGGAACGCTGGGCTATTTGGCCCCCGAGGCGGCCAGTGGCGCAGCGCCCAGCGCGTCTATGGATATTTTCTCGGCGGGCGTGGTCCTAGCAGAGTTGATTTTGGGCAAGCCCCTGCTCAACGAGCCCGACCCCTACCGCGCGCTGTACCGCTTGGCGCATGAGCAACTCAGCCTGCCCGCAGAGTTGCATGCCGACGCCGACGACAGCCTGCGCGCCATCGTGAACCGGGCGCTGGCGCGTGATCCTTTGCAGCGTTTTGAATCTGCCAAGAGTTTTTTGCAGGCGCTGGAGCGCTGGACCAAGCCGACCACGCCGGTGTCGCCCAGCGATGGGGATGGTGCCAGCAATAGCACGCTCGACTTTTTGCTGCGGCGCATGCGCCACAAGAGCGACTTTCCGGCCATGTCGGCATCGTGCTGCTGGAGCATATGCAAGACAAGGGGCACGCCGCCCAGCTCAAGGAAGAGTTTTTGCGCTCCTTGATGGCGGGCTCGATTGGCGGCGAAATGTGCCCGGTGCAGCGCGAAAGCGAAGAGTCCTTCATCGGCGCGATGTTTCAGGATCTGGGCCGCCTGTTGGTGCAGTTTTATTTTCCAGAAGAAGCCAGCCAGGTGCGCAAACTGGTGCAGCCCGGCAAGGATGCGATGGACGAGCGCGCCGCCTCCAGCGCGGTGCTGGGTCTGAGTTTTGAAGATTTGGGTCTGGGCATCGCCAAGGCTTGGGGCCTGCCCACCAGCATTCAAAACTGCATGAAAAAGCCCACTGGCGCACCGCCGCCCGCGGCACCCCAAGATGCCTCAGAACGCATCCGCTGGATTGCTCTGGCATCGAATGAAATGGCCGATGTGTTACTGCACGGCGACCCCAAAGACGCCCAGGCCAATATCGCCAAGGTGGCCCGCAAGTACGCCAAAGTCATGGGCACCACCCCCGCAGCCGCCGAAGAGGCCGTCGCCAAGGCACGGCAGAAGCCGGTGGACTTGGCCTCTGCAATGGAAATCAGGGTGGTGCCGGGTTCACTCGCCTCAAGGCTGCTGAAGCTGCCAGAGGCAGATACCGCAGCGGCTGCCCGCGAGGCCGCAGACCCGGATGTGCACCTGGGCCACTTGGAGTTGCAGGCGACTCAGTCCCCAGACAGCCATGATGGGGCAGCGGGCCAGCAGTCCACCGCGGTGGCCGACACCTTATCGGCGGGCATTCAAGACATCACCAATGCCATGGTGGACGAGTTCAAACTCACCGATGTGCTGCGCATGATCCTGGAGACCATGTACCGCGCGCTGGCCTTTGATCACATTATTTTTTGCATGCGCGATGCAAAGACCGAGATGATGACGGGCCGGTTTGGTCTGGGCGCGGGCGTAGAGCCTTTGGCCAAGAGTTTCAAAGTGCCGCTGAAATCGGCGGCCCCGGATCTCTTTGCCATGGTCTGCGTCAAAGGCGCAGACACCATGATCAGCGATGCCACCGAGGCGCGCATCGCGCAGCGCCTGCCAGACTGGTACCGCAAAAACATCAATGCCCCGACGTTTTTGCTACTGCCCTTGCAGATCAAGGGAGCGCCGTTTAGGCTGATTTACGCCGACAAAAGCCAGCGCGGCACCCTGAACCTGAGCGAGAAAGAACTGGCCCTGCTGCGCACGCTGCGCAACCAGGCGGTGATGGCGTTCAAACAATCCGCTTAAATCGAGCCAAACAAGCGTTTCAGTCCGTGGATAGTGCGGGAGCAGCTCACTTTTTAATAGCGACAGCCTTGTTGTTTGCCGCTTACTGAGCCGCCCAGCCGCCGTCCATATTCCAGGCCACACCGCGCACGTTATTGCCTGCAGGTGAGCAAAAGAAAACCGCCAGCGCACCCAGCTCTTCCGGCGTGGTGAACTGCAGTGATGGCTCTTTCTCACCCAGCAGCTGCTTGGTGGCGTCCTGGTTACTGATGCCTTGGGCTGTGGCTTTGGCATCCACTTGCTTTTGCACCAGGGGCGTGAGAACCCAGCCGGGGCAGATGGCGTTGCATGTGACGCCGGTGGTGGCGTTTTCTAGCGCGGTTACCTTGGTCAGGCCCACCACACCGTGCTTGGCGGCGACATAGGCTGACTTTTCAGCCGAGCCCACCAGGCCGTGGACGCTAGCCACATTGATGATGCGGCCCCAATTTTTGGCCAACATGCCCGGCAGCGCGAGGCGTGTGGCGTGGAAGGCGCTGCTCATGTTGATGGCGATGATGGCATCCCATTTCTCTACGGGAAAGTTCTCTACCCGCGCCACATGCTGGATACCGGCGTTGTTGACCAAAATGTCCAGGCTGCCAAAGGTGGTGTGCGCGTGTTGGACCATGGCTTCAATCTCGGCGGGCTTGCTCATGTCGGCGCCGTGGTAGCTCACCTGCACACCCAATGCGGCAATCTCGGCCTTGGGGCCTTCCACGTCACCAAAGCCATTGAGCACGATGTTGGCACCCTGGGCGGCCAGCGCCTTGGCAATGCCCAAACCGATACCGCTGGTAGATCCGGTAACAACTGCTGTTTTTCCTTGGAGCATGGGGTGGCCTCTTAAGTTAGTGTCGAGATTGAATTAGGATGCAGACGTATTATCAAACGCACAATCAAACGGGCATTACACAAGGCGATTGCACCATGGCTGATCCTAAGTTGAATTACGTACAGTGTCCTGACGCTAGCGGCAGCCACCGCATGGCCTACTGGGAGTGGGGCGATGTCGCTGCCGGCCATGTGATCGTGTGCGCGCACGGTCTGTCGCGCCAGGGGCGCGACTTTGATGTGCTGGCCCAGGCCTTGGTAGAAAAGGCGGGAGGAAAAGTGCGTGTGGTGTGCCCTGATGTAGTGGGCCGGGGTCAGAGCGATTGGCTCAAAGACCCGGCGCTGTACCAGGTGCCCACCTATGCCGCCGACATGCTGGCGATGCTGGCACAGCTCAAACCCACCACGTTGGATTGGCTGGGCACCAGCATGGGTGGGCTGATTGGCATTGGCGTTTGCAATGCCTTGGCCGCCGCGGCAGCCCAGCGCGCCGCTGCGGCAACGGACAGCGGCGCGGCGCAGTCTGCGCCAGCCGTGGTAGTCCGCAAGCTTGTTTTGAACGATGTAGGGCCAGTGATTCAATGGGAATCCATTGTGCGCATTGGCACCTACCTGGGCCGCAATATGGCGTTTGATTCGCTGCAGGCCGCGGCCGATGCCATGTGGGCCATCTCTACCAGCTTTGGCCCGCATACCCCCGCGCAATGGCTGGAGTTGTCTAGCCACATGGTCAAGCCCCGCAGCGATGGGCAGCCCGGCGTGCGCCTGCATTACGACCCGGACATTGCGGTGGGTGTGCGCGCTGTCACGGCAGAGGGCGCGGCCCAGGGCGAAGCCATGCTCTGGTACCTGTATGACGCCATTAGCGCCCCCACTTTGCTATTGCGCGGTGCCGACTCAGACCTGCTGGCCCCTGCCACCGCGCTGCAAATGACCCAGCGTGGCCCCAAGGCGCAGTTGGTCGAGTTTGCTGGTGTGGGCCATGCCCCTACCTTGATTGCTGCCGACCAAGTGGATGCGGTGGCCTCCTTCTTGCTGCCCTAGCTAGGCCCTTGTTTTTCAGGCCCTGCGCCTGTGCCTTTTTGATGTTGTGTTGCTATGAAAAGTCTTTCGGCTGAGCTGCCCGCCCAGTCTGCCGCCCCTGTACTGGAAGCCACGGCCCGTGGCCTGCCTGAGGAGGCCGGTGCGCAGGCCCGCGCCCGCGCCTTTGCTGAGCCCCTGCTGTCTAGCGAAACGCTAGACACCGGTGAAAACGTATTGGCCCACGCGGATGCCGTAGCCGGTATTCTGAGAAGCATGGGTGGCTCGCCCGCCATGCAAGCGGCCAGCTATTTGGTCTACGCCTGCGATCACCTAAACAAGCCGCATGAGGTGATTGCCAAAGCCTTTGGCGACACCTTTGCCGACCTGGCCATGGAGACCACCAAACTGGTGCGTGTGCAGCGCATGGCGCGCTTGGCCCAGCAGTCCGCCAGCCGCTCCGCCACGCCCATTCCCATGGCGCAAACGGCTGCCGCGCAGACCGAGAGCGTGCGCAAAATGCTGCTCGCGTTCTCGCGCGACTTGCGCGTGGTGATGCTGCGCCTGGCCTCGCGTTTACAAACTCTGCGCTACTTTGCCGCCAGCAAAGCGCCGGTGCCACCAGGCCTGGCCGCGGAAGCCCTGCAGGTGTTTGCGCCGCTGGCCAACCGCCTGGGCATTTGGGAGGTGAAGTGGGAGATTGAAGACTTATCTTTCCGCTTTTTGGAGCCCGACACCTACCGCAGCGTGGCCAAGTTGCTGGATGAAAAACGCGTGGAGCGCGAGGCCTATGTGGAGCAACTGCGCACGCAGTTGGCGGCTGATCTGGCCGCCCAAGGTATCCACGCCAAGGTGCAGGGCCGCCCCAAGCACATCTACAGCATTGTCAAAAAAATGCGCGGCAAGTCGCTGGGCTTTGATCAGGTGTATGACATTCGCGCGCTGCGCATCGTCGTGCCCAATGTGCCCGATTGTTATGCCGCCCTAAGCCTGGTGCACAGCCAGTTTGTACCGGTGAATGACGAGTTTGACGATTACATCGCCAAGCCCAAAGCCAATGGCTACCAATCGCTGCACACCGTAGTTCGAGAAAGCCCCCACGCTCCACCCTTGCAGGGGTCGCTGCCCCCCGAGGGGGCTGTCCCGCCTGGGGGCGGCCCGGCGGCGGGACGCACTCTGGGCCAGCCCATCGAGGTGCAGATACGCACCCAGGCCATGCACGACCATGCTGAGCACGGCGTGGCCGCCCACTGGGCTTACAAAGAGGCGGGCACCAAGGGCTACGCGGGTGTGTCGGCCAGCGGTGAATACGACGCCAAGATTGCGGTGCTACGCCAATTGCTAGCCTGGGAGCGTGATCTTTCGGGCGCGCACAGCGGGGCGCATGAGGGTGCGCAGGACAGCGTAGTGCTGGATGACCGCATCTATGTGTTGACCCCCGACGCGGCGATTGTGGAATTGCCCCAGGGTGCCACGGCGGTGGACTTTGCCTACAGCGTACACACCAACCTGGGCCACCGCTGCCGTGGCGCCAAGGTGGACGGCGCCATGGTGCCGCTGCACACGCCGCTTAAAAACGGACAAACCGTTGAAGTGACCACGGTCAAAGAGGGCGGCCCATCGCGCGATTGGCTGAACCCCGAGCTGGGCTTTTTGGTCAGCCATCGGGCCCGGGCCAAGGTGCGGGCGTGGTTCAACGCATTGGCCATGGGCGAGACCGTGGCCAAGGGCCGCGAGGCGGTAGAGAAGCTGCTGCAGCGCGAGGGAAAAACCTCGATCAAGCTCGAAGACCTGGCGTCGCAGCTTGGTTTCAACTCCGCCGAAGACCTGTTTGAAGTCGTGGGCAAAGACGAGTTCTCGTTGCGCAACATCGAGATCGTGCTGCGCCCACCCGAGCCACTGCCCAGTGAAGACGATTTGGTGCTCAAAAAGCCGCGTCAAGGTAGTAATTCCAGTAAGGGTGGCGTGCTGGTCGTGGGCGTGGACTCGCTGATGACGCAATTGGCCAAGTGCTGCAAACCCGCGCCGCCCGATGCGATTTGCGGCTTTGTGACACGCGGCAAAGGCGTTAGCGTGCACCGGGCCGATTGCTCCAACCTGCGCAATATGGTCACCCGCAGTGGGGACCGGGTGATCGATGTGGACTGGGGTGGGGCTACGGCCAGTACCGGCAATGTCTACCCGGTGGATGTAGCCGTGGAAGCGAACGATCGCCAGGGCCTGCTGCGCGATATTTCCGAGGTGTTTACCAAGGAAAAAATGAACGTGATCGGGGTACAAACCCAGTCCGTTAAAGGCATTGCGTGGATGACCTTTACGGTGGAGGTGACTGAGTCCGGGCGGCTGACCAAGGTGCTGGGGGTTGTGGCTGATTTGGCGGGGGTGCGGTCGGCGCGGCGACGTTGAGCTTATTGCGGTAAGGAAGTATTTTTGGCTTAAGTTACTGATTCGACAATAGGTGCTTCGTGCTTCATGAGCCACTAGTTGCTTGACTCAGTTTTTTGCGACTGCATTCAATTTAGGTTGGGTCTGTTTCATGGCAGACGACTGCTACGCTGAGCTTCAAATTTGTCGCAGAAGCTGAAAATCGGGAGGACAGTAAGGGCTAGCGCGATCAAACAACTCAACTGCCAACAATTCTGCAAGCAGCTTACGGATGATGGGGAATGACAGTGCATCTCGTTGCGGTTGGTCTGGCACGAACGGTTGGCCTAGTGTCAAAAGCTCAATCCACTTTGATTCGTGTACTACAGAAGAGCGAAGCTGATAGCTGGACGCCAACTTCTGTCTGAATAGAATGCGATCCGTTCCTACAAAATCTGAGACTTTTTTGCTGGACGCCAAGATCGGTGCTAGCCAAACTCCAGTCTCTTGATCGGTTCCAGATATCCACTGATCGACTGAAACATCCCAAAAAGAGTCGCGTGGCCGGGTTGATGCGTACGTGCGAAATGTTTGACCAAGTCTAAGATGCTTATCACTTAGCAAGCGTTGACGAAAAGCGCTGGCCTGGTTTCCCGACAGAGCCTGAATGTCGAAAAAAGCGTCCCATTCAGAGGAGGATTCCCAATCCTGCCATTCCGTTGGAGGCGATCCGTACCTACGCGAGAGTAGCTCGATACCGGTGACCAGCAGCGTGTAGGCAGCCCGAGGCTCGCGATCAAACAAAAGAATAGCTCCGTGATAAGCAGTGCAAGCGGCTCCGATGCAATCTTGATCATCGGGGGGTAGTCCGGCAATTGCCAAAATATAAGTTGCAACCAGACTTTTTGCATCATCGGGAAGGGGCCCCTGAATCGTCTGATCAACAACCTGCGCGGTGGACTGGAAGTGAATCTGTTGTCCAAATTGAATAGCAAAGTCATTGGGTATGACGACGCGTCTGTCTAGCGCAAGAGAGAAGATGGCTGCCAGATCCGCACCAAGCCGGTGGCGATCATGGAGGCCTTCGGGGCGCCCGGGCTCATCTGGCAATCTTAGGATAGAGAACGATTCGGGGCCAGTTGCTTGGGCGGATTGCGCCATAGAGCCTTGAGGATCTACTGACAACAGCCAATTTTCGATATCGATTGGTGTTGGCCCTGATACTACGACCCGAAAGTGATCAATGAGAGGACCAACTTCAGGCGTGATCTTGGATAGGCGGGTTAACCATTCTGTAAGAGCTCTCATAGTCTGCACAGATTTGCTACTGAACTTTGTCTTGCCGTGCTTGCCTTGCGCCAGTTAGGCAAGCCGAGGCGGATAGTGCTTCCGAGGAGTGAAATACCGCACTGATTGATCATGCTAGACCTTAATCCTAGAGGTTCAGAGTCTGCGTGAGCTATTGCGAGCGCCACAGACTGTATGGATTGAATGGTACAGGTGGCATGGGGCCAGTACCGCTGGAGCAAATGCTCCTGTGCAAAGCGGGTCAACAACAACTTTCTCGAAATTCTGGACTAAGCAATTCTGGTGCGGCGGGAGAAGCGGTCGCTGTAATGCCTTTGATGAAGTCACTCAATCGACAGTCGCAACAGGCATGGAGACTACTTTGTTACATCGCGAATAGTGTAGTGTTGTGCCCTATGCACAGCCACACCTTCCTCTGGCACGACTACGAAACTTTCGGGGCCAATCCGCGGCGTGACCGACCCGCGCAGTTCGCTGCCATTCGCACGGATGCTGATCTGAACGAAGTGGGCGATCCACTGATGCTGTACTGCCAGCCTGCGCCCGACTTTCTTCCGGACCCGCAGTCTTGCCTGATCACCGGCATCACGCCGCAAATCTGCTGGGAGCGGGGTATTCCGGAGTATCAGTTTGCCGCGCAAATTGAGGCCGCGTTTGCGCAAGACAACACCGTTGGCGTGGGTTACAACACGATTCGTTTTGATGACGAAATCACGCGCTTCATGCTATGGCGCAACTTGATGGACCCGTACGCCCGCGAATGGCAAAACGGCTGTGGGCGCTGGGACCTGCTGGATGTAGTGCGTACGGCCTACGCGCTACGACCGGAGGGCCTGGAGTGGCCCACCAAGCCCGAATGCGGCGTGAGTTTCAAGCTGGGTGATCTGGCAGCGGCCAATGGCCTGTTGCATGAGTCCGCCCACGATGCGCTGTCGGACGTGCGGGCCACCATTGCTCTGGCCCGCAAGCTCAAAGACGCGCAGCCGCGCTTGTTTGAGTTTTGCTTTGGCCTGCACCGCAAAGACAGGGTGATGGAGGAGCTGGGCCTGCCCAGTAGCCTGCAGCACGCACGACCGTTTTGGCATGTGTCGGGCATGTTCGGTGTGGAGCGCGGCTGCCTGGCGCTGATGTGGCCGCTGGCGATGCACCCCAAAAACAAGAATGAAATGCTGGCCTGGGAACTGGCCCACGACCCCACCGAGTTGGCCAGCCTGAACGCGGCAGACCTGCGCCTGCGGCTGTTCACCAAAACGGCGGATTTGCCGGAGGGCATGACGCGCTTGCCGCTCAAATCGATTCACCTGAACCGCTCCCCCATGGTGATGGGCAATCTGCGCGTGGTGAGCGAGGTCATGGCCCAGCGCTGGGGTGTGGATATCGTTACGCAACTGGAAAATGCGGCCCGCGCCCGCGATCTGCCAGACATGAGCGCTATCTGGCCCGAGGTGTTTGCCCGCCCCGCAGCGCCCGCATTGGATGTAGACGAGGACTTGTATGGCGGCTTTGTGAATGACCGGGACCGCCGCCGGTTGAATGAATTCAGGGCATTGCCGCCAGAACAGATGGGCCATAAGCGGCAGGCCTTTGACGATGCCCGACTGGGCGAACTGGTGTTTCGCTACCGTGCGCGCAATTTTCCGGATACGCTTTCAACTGCTGAGACTGCGCAATGGCAAGCCCACCGGGCGGACCGCCTGCTGCGTGGGCTAGACGGTGCGCGCACGGCGGAGCAATTGCTGGAAGAAATTGACACGCTCAGCGAAGACGCGGACGCGCGGGGCGAGGAGATTTTGGGCGCGCTGGTGGATTACACCGAGGCCATTGTTCCAAGCGACGATTGAAGGCCCTTGCACTCTTGGATCGAATTTCTATCGTGGCGCTGGGCCCACGCGAATTCACTTCCCCTTCTCCTTGGATTGACTTAGTATTTCGCCGTGCCAGTGCATTCTGTGCGTGGCGCGGTGCTTGCTTGCAAACTGCTGAAGTGTGTTGTGTGTGGTATCGGTCTTTCCTGAAGGGGGTCCCTGATGAAATTGCGATTGAAACTTCCATTGGCATTTGCATTGGCCTTATGCCTGTTGTTTGCGGGTGGTATGTTCGGCATTTACAAGCTGAACCAGGCCATTGGCAGTTTTGAAGACGATGTTTTGCACCAGGTGGCCGGGCACAAAAAAGGTGCCGAAATCTCCGCCCACTTTGCTACCGCCATTCAAGAGTGGAAAAACGTGCTGCTCAGGGGAAAAGACCCGAAAGACCAGGAAAAGTACTGGACCGCTCACCTTAAAAAAATGGGGGAGGTCAGCTCAGCAATCAAAGAGCTGGATGTCTTGGTGGCGGACGGCACAGAGGAACAAACGCTGGTGACCAAGCTGTCAGATGAAATGGGCAAGGCCCAAGACGGTTACAAGCAGGCGTTTGAGGCCTACAAGGCTGCCGACAATGACTTTGCTGCGGGTGACAAGGCGGCCAAAGGCAAAGACCGTGGCGCGGCGGAAACCCTGGACCAGTTGCGCGCCGCACTCTCCAAAAAGGAGGTGGCGGCTACGCAAGACGCCAGCCAGCAGGCCCGCGCCGCAACACGCATTTCTTTGGTGGTGATGTTGCTGGTGGCCGCAGTGTCTATGGTGGGCGCGGTGTGGCTGAGCCGCCAAATTGTGCAACCTCTGGAGGAAGCGGCTGAGTTTGCCGACCAAGTGGCCCACGGGGATTTGACCCATGTTATCCATGTGCGTGGCAATGACGAAGTGGGCCATCTGATGCGCTCCTTGCGGTCCATGCAAGAGAATCTGGTGAAGCTGGTGGCCGGTGTGCGCCAGGGTTCGCACAGCGTGGCCAATGCCAGTGGTGAGATTTCCAGCGGCAACCATGATTTGTCGATGCGCACCGAGCAACAGGCCAGCGCCCTAGAAGAAACCGCATCTTCGATGGAGGAGCTGGACTCCACGGTATCCCACAGTGCCGATAACGCACGCCAGGCCAACCAACTGGCGGCCCAGGCTTCTAGCGTGGCGGTGCGCGGTGGTCAGGTGGTGGGCCAAGTGGTGGAAACCATGCGCGGTATCAACGAGTCCTCGCGCAAGATTTCAGACATCATCAGCGTGATTGATGGCATCGCTTTTCAGACCAATATCCTGGCGCTGAACGCTGCAGTAGAGGCCGCCCGCGCGGGCGAGCAGGGCCGTGGTTTTGCGGTGGTGGCTAGCGAAGTGCGCAGCCTGGCAAGCCGCTCCGCGGAGGCAGCCAAGGAAATCAAGACCCTGATCAACGCCAGTGTCGAGCGGGTCGAGCATGGCACCGCGCTGGTGGACCAGGCAGGTAGCACCATGGCCGAGGTGGTGGCCAGCATCCGCCGTGTGACCGATATCGTGGGCCAGATTAGCGCAGCCAGCAGTGAACAGGCCGCAGGCGTCTCTCAGGTGGGCGAGGCGATTGCTCAGATTGACCAAGCGACGCAGCAAAACGCCGCGCTGGTGGAGCAGATGGCGGCTGCGGCCAGCAGCCTGCGCAGCCAGGCCGATGATTTGGTGACCTCCGTCGCTGTGTTTCTGCTCAATCCGCAGGATCAGCCGGGCAATGGTTTGTTGGGCGGCCTGGGCATGCGGCCGGCGCTGGCACGCTATTGACGTAAGGCGGGCAAAGAAAGGGGCGGATAGGGCGCGTTGCCAGGGTTTGCCGAGGTGAATTTTCATCCTCCAGTGGTTGCGGCGAGAATACGCGACTGACCCGTTAACCCTTTCTCCTGATCTATTCCCATGAAAATTGAAAAAGACACCGCCGTAACCCTGTTGATCAAAATAGCCGATGCCACTGGCAAGCTGATTGACGAGGGCAAGGACCCCGCAGTCTATTTACACGGCGGCTATGACAACATATTCCCCAAAGTGGAAGCGGCGCTGGATGGCCGTGAGCCCGGCTACCAAGTAACCCTGCCGCTGTTGCCCGAAGACGGATTTGGCCAGCGCGATGACAGCCTGCTGCGCACCATTCCTAAAGCTGAATTTCCACCGGGTGTGAAAGTAGGCGGGCAATTGCAGGGCGTGAACGATGCAGGTGCCGAGCAGATTTACCACGTGCTCAAAATCAAAGGCGACACCGTGTACCTGGACGGTAACCACCCGCTGGCAGGCCGAGAATTGCGCGTGAGCCTGAAGGTGACCGACGTGCGCGCGGCCTCTGCCGAAGAAATCGCGCACAAACATGTGCACGGCGAACACGGTCACCACCACTGATCTGTGGCGAATCAGGTCTTTCCGTTCTTATAATTTCACCAGCTAGCGCGGGGAGGCTTTCGGCTTCCCCTATCCACTTAATTCCAAACCCAAGGATTGCAATGAATTTTCGCTTTACACCCGTGGCTCGCTTTTTGTCTGCAGCTGCGTTGCTGATGGCTGGTTTGACCTCCATGTCTGCAGCCCAGGCCGAAGGCCGTTTCGTGATTTCAGCCGATGGCCAGGAAGTGACCGACACCCAGACCAAACTGGTGTGGCAGCGTTGCGCTGTGGGCCAGAAGTGGGATGGCAAAGCCTGCGCTGGCAAAGCCACCAAAGTCGCCTTAGACAAGGCCAAGGAAATGGCTGCGGCGATGTCTCCTGCCTTGCGTTTGCCTAGCAAAGATGAACTGGTAGGTATCGTCGACAAGAGCCAAAAGAAACCAGCTATCGACAAAGCGGCTTTCCCCGATACACCTTCTGCCATTTTTTGGTCTACCCGTCCAGAAGCTTCCGACAATTTGGCGGCTTGGTTGGTCGATTTCAAAACTGGCCGTGTCATGGGCCACACCCATAAAGCCAAGTACTTTGTGCGCTTGGTCCGCGCGGCTTAATCCGGACGAACCCCAGCGCTTGCAACTGCGTGTGCTGCGCTGCCCCCGGCTTATACGCTGGGCAGCGTCAGCACCATGGTTACCACCAGCACCAGGGTCAGGCAGATGCCGTGTAGAGTGATCAGCACCCAGGCCCGCAGCGCCTGGGGCCACCAACGGCCCCCCATCCAGCGGCGCAGGGCCACCGTCAGGTAGGCCAACCAGCCAAAGTACAGCAGCGGTGCCGCCGCTGGGCTGTCTCCCCCCAGCGTGATTAGCATCGTCAAGAACACAAAGGCATGCAGATGCAGTGCGAACAGGAAGTGTTCGGCATACCAGCGCTTGCGCCGCCAAAACAGCAGGCTGGTGCTGACGGCAAACAGCGGAACCAATGCAAACACTGCGTATGGAAGCTTGGTCTGAAACACGGGCAGGAAGCGCGTTAGCTGCCCCTGCGGGTCTTTGTTCCAGCGTTGCGCGGCGTCGTAGTAACGCTTGAACAGGGGCTTGAGCCAGTCGGGTAGGCCCATTTTGGCCTCCAATTTGACCAGTTCGGGTAATCCTTCTTTCACGTCGTACTCATCAGTTTCCTTATCGGTGAACTGAAATATGGGCTTGCCCTTGTTGATTTGATCGCGGGGCACAATGAGCTCGTTCGTGCCTGGGTCTCTCAGATCCTTCAGTCCATCGATCTTGATCAACTGGGACGGTATGAAGGACATCAACAGAAAGAGTGCAAAGCTCAGGCTGATGTACAGCGGCAGTGGGCGCACATAGCGTCTGCGGCGGCCGACCAGAAACTCGGTGGTCAGCATGCCGGGGTAGCGCACCAGCGTCCACAGCGTGCGCCACAGGCGGCTCTCCAGCGTCACAAAGTGCTGAAAGTACTCGTGCGAAAAGTCGCGCAGCTTCAGCACAGTGATCTGGGTCTCTTGCCCGCATTGGGCGCAGTAGGGCCCGTGCACAACTGCGTCGCAGTTGGGGCAGTGCAGCGGCAGGGGCGTGGGATTCAGGGCAGGTTCTTGCATTGGTTTGCTATAAATACAGGAGCTGCTCCCGCACTATCCATGGGCTCTAATGGCCAAAATGCCTTAAATTGGTAGAGGTGGGGCGGCCTGCGATTTGCAGCTGGGTTACGGCTGCTGGCGTTTGCGCCACCAGTTGGCCGCGCCGCCACACCATCAGGCGGGTGGCGCGCAGGCGCAGGGCCTCAATCGGGTCACCGGCTTGCAGCAGCACCAGGTCGGCGTGGCAGCCCACTTCCAGCCCATAGCCGTCCAGGTGCAGGATGCGGGCGGCGTTGGTGGTTACCGCATCAAAACACTGGCGCATCGCGCTCTGGCTGGTCATTTGCGCCACGTGCAGGCCCATGCTGGCCACCTCCAGCATGTCGCCACTGCCCAGCGAATACCAGGGGTCCATCACGCAGTCGTGGCCAAAGGCCACGTTCACGCCAGCGGCCAGCAGCTCGGGCACGCGCGTCATGCCACGGCGCTTGGGGTAGCTGTCTGAGCGGCCTTGCAGCGTGATATTGATCAGCGGGTTGCTGACGATGCTGACCCCCGCCTCGGCAATCAGCGGCAACAGTTTGCTGACGTAATAGTTGTCCATGCTGTGCATGGAGGTGCAATGCGAGCCGGTGACGCGGCCGTGCAAACCCAGGCGCTGGGTTTCAAAAGCCAGGGTCTCGATGTGGCGCGACATCGGATCATCCGATTCGTCGCAGTGCATATCGACCAGCTTGCCCTGGGCGGCAGCCAGTTCGCACAGCAGCTTGACGCTCAAAGCGCCATCCGCCATGGTGCGTTCGAAGTGGGGGATGCCGCCGACCACATCCACACCCATCGCCAGCGCGCGCTGCAGCTTGTCCATGGCCTGTGGGTCGCGCAGCACGCCGTCTTGGGGGAATGCGACCAGTTGCAAGTCCAGATACGGCGCAACGCGGCGTTTGACTTCCAGCAGCGCCTCCACGGCCAGCAGGCGCGGGTCGCACACATCCACATGGCTGCGCACGGCCAGCAGGCCCTTGGCCACGGCCCAATCACAGTAGGCCAGCGCGCGCTCCACCAGCGCTTCTTGGGTCAGATGGGGTTTGAGTTCGCCCCACAGCGCAATGCCTTCCAGCAGCGTACCGCTCTGGTTGACGCGCGGCAGGCCGTAGCTCAGCGTGGCATCCATGTGGAAATGGGCATCCACAAACGGCGGGCTGAGCAATTGGCCCTGTGCATCCACCACGCTGTGGGCTGGGGCCATCAGGCCGGGCTCAACCTGTGTGATGCGTCCGTCTTGCACGGTCACAGACATGCCGGTGCGTCCGTCGGGCAGAGTGGCGTTGTGAATCAGTAGATCAAGCATAGAGTTGTCTTGGTTATTACTATGGATTTGATAGCTGCTCCCGCACTATCCACGGCTTGGAAGCACGATTTGGTATTCAAGTGTCTCCGCCTTCGGCAAGCAAGAAGTGTGGCAGGTATTCGTTGACCAAATCGGTGACGACACGTGATTGCAGCGCATCCTTGCCGCTCTTGTTTGGATCGCGTCCGATCCGTTTGGAAAGGCCCAGTTTGATGCGCGCAAAGTCCAACGGGTGCACGGTTCGCATCAGTGCCATTTCACCAGAAGTGGCCACCACCACCTGGTCCATGCGGCGCGCCGACTGCAACTTTTCCCCCATCGACACTTGGACCGCCCAGAAGTCGTCTTCCTCATCGCTCATGCGCAGTGGGTGCGGGTCCGCATCTTTGGCGGCACGGCGGATGATGTCGACCTCGAAACCGTCCTGATTGCGTGCGGTGTACAGCTGGTCTTCCACCACTTCAAAGCTGGGGTCGACCTTGCGCAGCACGCCGATTAGCGAGCTGTCGAGCTTCTTCATCGCAGTGAAGAAAGAGATGCGTTTTCGGGTGTCAAACAGCATGTCCACATCGCGCGTAGCCATGGCTTCTTCTGAAATTCGCACACCAGCGGCTGTCTCGTAGGCATACAAAGCGTGTGTGCCGACGACAGTGAAGTGTTCCTGCACGCCCATGCTTTCCAGCGCGTTGAGCACGCCGACGACCACATTGGGCACGCGGCCTACCCGCAGCGCGCGATTCAGGCGTTGTTGTGTGGCCAGTTGCGCTTTGAGTGCCTTCTGTCGGTCTTCAGCAGATTTCTTGCGCACCATGAAACTGGCGTACATCGCCTCTGTTTCTGCGCTACGAGGGCCTAGAGATTTTTGTGCACCACTGGCAGAGGTGCGGACCAGGGTGGACTTGCCGCGCAACTCCCGCCAGAGCATGCTGCCACGCACCTCCGCCGCAGCTTTTTTGGCTTTGGCTGCCGCCAAAAACACCGTTTCCGCGTCAATGAACTGACGTTTCTGGCTTTCTGACTGATCTAAAAAGAAGGTGCTGGAAGGCATGTTCAATGTATTTTTCTATTTTTAGATAATACATTGAACATTCAATTAAATCAGTAACTTACAAATTATTGTGTGCCGAAAATCCGGTCACCCGCATCCCCCAGGCCCGGCATGATGTAGCCGTGGTCGTTCAGCCCGCGATCAATCGCGGCGGTGAACACGCGCACATCGGGGTGTTCCTTGTAAAGGGTGTTGATGCCTTCGGGGCAGGTCAGCAGGCACAGGAATTTGATGGACTTCGGGTTGCAGGCCTTCAGGCGGGCGACCGCAGCGGCGGCGGAGTTGCCGGTGGCCAGCATGGGGTCGACCACCACCACATCGCGCTCTTCCATGTTGCTGGGCATCTTGAAGTAGTACTCCACGGCCTGCAGGGTCTTGGGGTCGCGGTACAGGCCTACGTGGCCGACGCGCGCGCCAGGCACGACGCTCAGCACGCCGTCCAGAATGCCGTTGCCGGCGCGCAGCACGCTAGCAAACACCAGTTTTTTGCCGTCGATGACCTTGCCAGTTGTTTTCTCCAGCGGGGTTTCAATTTCCAGGTCCTGTAGCGGCATGTCGCGGCAGACTTCGTAAATCATCAAGCCGGCCAGCTCGTTGAGCAGGCGGCGGAAGCTGCTGGTGCTGGCTTCTTTTTTGCGCATCAGCGTGAGCTTGTGCTGCACCAGCGGGTGGTCGATGAGCGTGACATTGGCGCGGGCTTCTGGATTAAGTGTGGCCATGGTTTTTTTGTGAAGAAGGGGTTGGAAAAGAGTTGGTTCGGCAGAGTCAGAATCAACTAACAAGAATCCAATTGAATTGAGTTACTTGTAGAAGTCTGGATAAAAAATACTTACGGGATTTCCAACGCTCTCAGGATCGTCAATTGCTTTTCGCGCTTGATTTGCGATTTCTGCCCTATAAGTCTGAAGCTTAGGTACGAGGCTGTATATGTCACTGGTGTCGAAGACAAGAGTTCGCGATTGGTTTACGTCGAACGGTAACCGATCTGCCTTACGAATGATTTGCACAACGGGTAAGCGTAAGGCATGCCGTAGAGCTACTTCGTAAAATACATTTGGATTCAAGTATGAAAGATCGGCAATTGCGAGCCTTGATTTTTTCAAATACTCAAGAACTTGCGTGGTAATCATTCCAGGTTCGCCGATTTGGTCGGCACGAACGACTCTTAACCCTAACTCTGCTAAAGCTGGCTGCACTAGAGATGACATGAAGAGATCGGAATGCTTTCTTTCAACACTGTCTTCGGACCCGATGGGCGTTATGTAGAAGCAAATGGTTTGCCAGTCCGCGGCAGTAAATGATGTCTCTTCATTTTTTCTGACTGCGGATGACGAATGCTGCAATATTTGTGGACGATGAATGGTTTTGTGTTCCTCTGTTCCCAGAACGTCTTCCAGAACTTGTTCAATGGAAACCAATGTTTCCGCACCGCCGATTGTGCGAAGAAGACCGAGGTCCTTGGCGTTCACAATAAAGGTATCGACACACTCATCAAGATCAAATACGGCAGCACCAGAATCGCGCAGAAAATCTTTGATGATTTCTCGTTCCGGTAAGCGCTTCCCCTTGTAGTGTTCATACAGCTGCTTGAATGGAGCTACGCCATCGATTGCGAGTTCGAATTCGGCGTTTCGGCGATCACGCTCAGGCAATGAAAGGTTGACTGCAATTGCCCCCTTTTCTGTCAGTTCAATAAAGTCCGCCGCATACGAACCCTGAGTGATCCCGTACTTTCCCGAGTTGGTGATCATCATTTTTGTTGTACTGCTCGAGGCTGACTTCCCCATTTTTTCCAACAGAGTCAAACGTCGTACTCGTTCGCCTGCAGCATGTGTCATCACTGCGCTGCCTAGAGCAAGTGCATCGGAAAATGAAGATGCAGGGTAGGGGCGATTGGTTCGCGTGCGCCCAAGTTCTGCGTCAGATTTTGCCGAAACGTTGCGTCTAGACTTACTCGCCTTTTTTGTTACTTTTTTCCCTGTCGCCATGTGTGTTGCCCCATTGATTGAAATTGCCAATATCTAGATCTGTTCGGATATGCGCCGTCTGTCGTCGCGTATTTCTAAGTCGCGGGAGAACTTTTTCAGAACGACTCTTACTATTTTCGTGACCCACCAAAAATACTGCCCAACACGCCGCGAATCACCTGGCGGCCCACTTCGCGGCCAATCGAGCTGGCGGCGCTCTTGATCATTTGCTCCCCGGCGCTGGCACGCGTGCGGCGCGCCCCACCACCCATCAAATCGCCAATGCTGTCCAGAATGCTGCGCTCGGGTGCGGCGGGGGCTTCGGCCGGGGGAGCGTTGCGCGCGGCAGTGCGACTACCGGGTTCGGCCGGAGTCGCTTCTGTGGGTGTAGAGCGTTTAGTGGCCTCCGTCAGTCGGCTGTCCGTGCGGCCCTTAATGGATTCGTAGGCCGAGGCGCGGTCCACGAGCTTTTCATACACACCCGCCACGATGGAGGTGTCTATCAGCGTCTTGCGCTGGGCCGGTGTGATCGGGCCGATCTGGCTGCTGGGCGGCAGTACAAAAACGCGTTGCGTGACGGAGGGGCGGCCCTTTTCATCCATCAAGCTCACCAGGGCTTCGCCCACGGCCAGTTCGGTAATGGCGGTGCCAATGTCCAGCCCGGGGTTGGAGCGCATGGTCTCGGCCGCAGACTTGACCGCCTTCTGGTCCCGCGGCGTGAAGGCGCGCAGGGCGTGCTGCACGCGGTTGCCCAGTTGCGCCAGCACGGTGTCGGGAATGTCCAACGGGTTCTGGGTCACAAAATACACGCCCACGCCCTTGCTGCGTACCAGACGCACTACCAGCTCGATACGTTCCAGCAGCACCTTGGGGGCATCGTTGAACAGCAGGTGGGCTTCGTCAAAGAAGAACACCATCTTCGGCTTGTCCAAGTCGCCCACCTCGGGCAAAGATTCAAACAACTCGCTCAACATCCACAGCAAAAACGTGGCGTACAAGCGCGGCGAATTCATCAGCTTGTCGGCCGCCAGGATATTGATCACGCCTTTGCCCCCACCGCTTGGGGTGGTTCCACAGCTCGTATCCGTCTGCATGAAGTCGGCGATATTGAGCATGGGCTCGCCAAAGAACTTCTCGCCGCCCTGGCCCTCAATCTGCAGCAGGCCGCGCTGGATAGCGCCAATGCTGGCGGCGCTCACATTGCCGTACTCGGTGGTGAAGTCGGATGCGTTGTCGCCGACATGCTGGCACATCGCGCGCAGGTCTTTCAGGTCCAACAGCAGCAGGCCGTCGTCATCGGCAATCTTGAACACCAGTTGCAGTACGCCGGTTTGGGTCTCGTTCAAATTGAGCATACGGGCCAGCAGCAATGGGCCCAGGTCGCTCACCGTGGCGCGCACGGGGTGGCCTTGCTCACCAAATACATCCCACAGGGTGGTGGGGTAGGCGGCGGACTCGGGCGGGGTCAGGCCGCGCTCGGCGATGATCTTGGCCAGCTTGTCGCCCACCACGCCTTTTTGCGAGATGCCGGTCAAATCGCCCTTGATATCGGCCATGAACACTGGCACGCCAGCGTTGGAGAAGCCTTCGGCCAGAGTCTGCAGCGTGATGGTTTTGCCCGTGCCGGTGGCGCCGGTGATCAGGCCATGGCGGTTGGCCTTGTCGGGCCGCAAAAAGCACTGAACGGTAGAAGTGCCGGAACCGTGTTGGGCAATCAGGATGCCTTCGTCAGGGGTAGAAGCCATGGAGCTCTCAAAAAGTACAATCGAACCAGTAGCGTAACGATTTTTTGAAGGATTTCTTGTGGCAGGACATAGCAAATGGGCCAATATCCAACACCGCAAGGGTCGCCAGGATGAAAAGCGCCAACGGGTCTGGACCCGGGTGAGCCGCGAAATCATGGTGGCAGCCCGTACGGGGGGGGGCGATGCCAGCGCGAACCCGCGCCTGCGGTTGGCGATTGAAAAGGCCAAGGCGGCCAACATGCCCCTGACCAATGTGAACCATGCCATCGCCAAGGCCACCGGCACGCTGGAAGGAGTGAACTACGAAGAAATCCGCTATGAAGGCTACGGTATTGGCGGCGCGGCCATCGTGGTGGACACCATGACCGACAATATCCGCCGCACGGTGGCCGAGGTACGCCACGCATTTAGCAAGTACGGCGGCAATATGGGCACGGAAGGCTCGGTGGTGTTTCAGTTCAAGCACTGCGGCCAGCTGATTTTTGCGCCCGGCACCGACGAAGACAAGGTGATGGAAGTGGCCTTGGAAGCGGGTGCCGATGACGTGCTGACCGACGACGATGGCGCGATTGAGGTGTTGACCAGCTTTGCCGATTTTGAATCCGTGAAAAAGTCGCTGGAAGCCGCAGGATTGCAGGCCGAAGTGGCAGGCGTGACCATGCGGGCCGAGAACACCATTGAATTAAGCGGCGACGACGCCGAGCGCATGCAGAAGCTGCTGGATGTGCTGGAGGACCTGGATGACACCCAGGAGATTTATCACAATGCTGCTTTGTAAGCGCATGGCGGGACAGACCTTTAGCGCTGTCCCCAACTGATTGGGACTAAATGAAAGTACTTGTTATTGGTGGCGGCGGCCGTGAACACGCTTTTGCCTGGAAGCTGGCCCAGTCACCCAAGGTGCAAATGGTCTATGTGGCTCCTGGCAATGGCGGCACGGCCCGCGATGCCCGCTTAGAGAATCTGCCCATCACCGATATTGCTGAGCTGCGCCAATGGGCCATCGACAACAAGATCGGCTTGACCCTGGTCGGACCCGAAGCGCCACTGGCCGCCGGTGTGGTGGATGAGTTTCGCGCGCACGGCCTGCGGATATTTGGCCCCACGAAAGCCGCTGCACAGTTGGAAAGCTCCAAGGCGTTTTCCAAAGCCTTCATGCGCCGCCACAACATTCCTACCGCCGAGTACGCTACGTTTTCTGATCCGGCCACGGCACACACCTATGTCGAGCAGATGGGGGCGCCCATCGTGGTCAAGGCCGATGGCCTGGCCGCCGGCAAGGGCGTGGTGGTGGCCATGACGCTGGAAGAGGCACATGTCGCCATCGACTTTATGCTGCTGGACAACACGCTGGGCGTGAGCCACAACGCGGGCGACGACGGGCAGGCGGTGCCGCGTGTGGTCATCGAAGAGTTTTTGGAGGGCGAAGAAGCCAGCTTCATGGTGCTGTGCGATGGCCGCAATGTGGTCACGCTGGCCACCAGCCAGGACCACAAGCGCCTGCAAGATGGTGACCAAGGCCCCAACACCGGCGGCATGGGCGCGTATTCGCCCGCACCGGTCGTGACGCCTCAGGTGCACGCCCGTGCCATGCGCGAAATAATTTTGCCGACCCTCAAGGGCATGGAAAAAGACGGCATCCCTTACACCGGCTTCCTGTACGCCGGTCTGATGATCGACGGCCAAGGCCAAGTCAAAACCCTGGAATTCAACTGCCGCATGGGCGACCCGGAGACGCAGCCGATTTTGATGCGCCTGAAGACTGATTTGCTGGATGTGCTGCTGGCCGCTACCGAACCGGGCGCAGGCGAAGCCTTTGCGCAAACCGAGCTGGAGTGGGACCGCCGTATTGCGCTAGGCGTGGTGATGGCCGCAGGCGGCTACCCGCTCAACCCACGCAAGGGCGCGGTGATCTCCGGTTTGCCCAAGGACACCGAGGACGCAGTGGTTTTCCACGCCGGCACCACGCAAGTGGGTGACGATTTGCAGGTGTCGGGTGGGCGCGTGCTGTGCGTAACGGCATTGGGCGACAGCGTGAAGCTTGCCCAACAGCGCGCGTACCAAACCCTGCAAGGTATTTCCTTTGAAGGGGCGCAGTACCGTACCGACATTGGTTACCGCGCTGTCAAGGCCTGATTAGAACGATGAGCCAGGACACCCAGACCGGCCCAGCCGCGGTACGCCATTACTTACAAGGCTTGCAGGCGCGCATTACCAGCGCGATTGCGGAGATCGACGGCGGCACTTTTGTGTCAGACGCCTGGCAGAAAGCGCCTGAGGAGCCTTTGCAGGGCAGCGGCATCACGCAGATTCTGGAAGGTGGCGCGGTGTTTGAGCGCGCCGGTTGCGGCTTCTCACATGTGCTGGGCCCGCGCTTGCCGCCTTCGGCCACCCAGCACCGCCCAGAATTGTCCGGAGCACCGTTTGAGGCCATGGGCGTGTCTTTGGTGTTTCACCCCCGCAACCCGTATGTGCCTACCGTGCACATGAATGTGCGCATGCTGGCCGCCAAGGCGTCGGATGGCACGCAAGTGTGCTGGTTTGGCGGCGGTATGGACCTGACGCCGTTTTACGGTTTTGAAGAAGACGCTGTGCACTTTCACCGCACCTGTCAGCAGGCAGTGGCGCCGTTTGGCGACGATAAGTACCCGCGCTTCAAGACCTGGTGCGATGAGTACTTCTATCTGAAGCACCGCAACGAGCAGCGTGGCATTGGTGGTATCTTTTTTGATGACTTTTCCGAGTTGGGCTTTGATGGTGGCTTTGGCATGGTGCAGGCCGTGGGCGATGCCTTTTTGAACGCCTACTTGCCCATCGTGCACAAGCGCAAAGGCATGGCTTACACCCAGCGCGAGCGTGATTTTCAGCTCTACCGCCGCGGGCGCTACGTGGAGTTCAACCTGGTCTGGGATCGGGGTACGCACTTTGGCTTGCAGTCGGGTGGGCGTACTGAGTCCATCCTGCTGTCCATGCCGCCGCAAGCCAATTGGTCGTACCAGAATGTGCCGGCAGCCGGTACGCCCGAGGCGGCCCTGTACAGCCAGTTTCTGCCGCGCCGCGATTGGGTTTGATGGCCAGCAGCGTTGATTCCAAGTCTCACGCTGTTGCGCGTCTGGGTATGCTGGGTGGGGCTTTTGATCCGCCGCACAGTGCACACTACGCATTGGCGCAGGCGGCTATTGACCAGTTGCAGCTCGATCAGTTGCGCATCATCCCCACCGGCCAGGCCTGGCACAAAACCCGAACGCTGACTTCAGCAGAGCATCGGGTGGCGATGTGCCAACTGGGTTTTGCTGGATTGGACCGGGCAGTGGTAGATCCCCGGGAAACCCAACGCAGCGGGGCAACCTACACTTTTGACACTTTATCGGAGTTGCGCGCGGAGTTTCCGGCGGCCCAATTGTTTCTGGTGTTGGGGGAAGATCAGGCCCGTGCCTTCACCACTTGGCACCGCTGGGAGGCCATCGCTGACCTTGCTATAATTTGTGTAGCTGCTCGCGCAGATGAATCGGGGGCCACAGGTGGTTTTTCCACCCAATCTGCCCCCACACCCCCATTTCAACGCCTGGAATTACCGCTGTTGCCCGTGAGTGCAACCGATATCCGACAGCGCGTGGCGAGCCACAAAAGCGTTTCGCCTCTGGTTTTTGATTCCGTTGCGCGTTATATTGAGCAACATCACCTTTACTTGACTACCTGATGACCACTTCCACCGTTGTAAAAAAAGACATCCAAAAACTCCAGCGCGCCATTGTGGACGGCCTGGAAGATGTGAAAGCCCAAGATATTCAGGTGTTCGACACCGAGCATTTGTCGGCGCTTTTTGAGCGTGTGATCATCGCCTCCGGTACATCCAACCGCCAAACCAAAGCGCTGGCTGCCAGCGTGCGCGATGCCGTGCGCGAAGCCGGGTTTGAAAAACCGCGGGTTGAAGGTGAAGGCAATGGCGAGTGGATCATTGTGGATTGCGGCCAGGCCGTTGTGCACGTCATGCAGCCCACCTTCCGCCAGTACTACCATCTGGAAGAACTCTGGGGTGACAAGCCAGTGCGCCTGAAGCTGGGTGCCGCCAAACCGGCCGCCAAGCCTGAAGTAGTCAAACCAGCGCCCAAGAAGGCTGCTGCCCAGCCGGAACCCAATCTGCGCCGCTCCAATGCAGCCAAGAATGGTGTGGCTGAGGCCTTCCCATCCAAGGCCCAATTGAAAAAGGCTGAAGCTGCCAAAGCTCCCGCCAAGAAAGCGGCCGCGAGGCCCGCTGCGCGTAAGACTGTCGCCGCTGCACCCACAGCAGTCGCTGTTAAAAAAGTGGTGGTGAACGCGCCCGCCAAGAAAGCGGCAGCCAAATCTGCGCCCGCAAAAACAGCGGCAGCCAAAAAGGCATCGGCCAAGAAGCCTGCAGCACGCAAAGTCTGATTGACCTGTGCGGCTGCTGATTGTTGCCGTTGGCCAGCGGGTGCCCGATTGGGCCCAAACGGCCTGGGATGACTACGCCAAGCGCTTTCCCCATGAGATCAAGGTCGAGCTCAAGGCTGTAAAGACAGAGCCCCGGGGCTCCAAAACCTTAGACACCCTGTACGCAGCCGAACGCGCGCGCATTGAGGCTGCTATTCCCAAGGGTACACGTATCGTCGCGCTGGATGAGCGGGGCACCAACCTGACCACGATGGCGCTGGCCGACAAACTCAAATCCTGGCAACTGTCTGGAGATGATGTGGCCTTGGTGATTGGGGGACCTGATGGCATCGACCCCGCCTTCCGCCAAGCTGCGCATGAGCGCATTCGCTTATCGGACATGACGCTGCCGCACGCATTCGCCCGTGTTTTGTTGATTGAGCAGCTCTACCGTGCATGGTCCATTAATGCCAACCACCCGTACCACCGTGAGTGATTTCATTTATCTGGCCTCCCAAAGTCCGCGGCGCAGTCAATTGCTGAGCCAACTGGGCGTACGCCATGAGGTGTTGCTGCCAGATTCATCCGAAGATGCCGAAGGTCTGGAAGTGATTCAAGGCAACGAAGCACCTAAACGCTATGTGCAGCGTGTAACGGCGCTGAAGCTGGAGGCCGCATTGGTCCGCTTAAAACGCCGTGGGCTGCCATTGGCCCCGGTACTGTGTTCAGACACCACGGTCGCGCTTGGTGGCACCATTTACGGGAAGCCTGAGAACGCCACGGATGCGAAACGCATGCTCAAAGAGCTCAGCGGTCATACCCACCGCGTGTTGACGGCGGTGGCGATTGGCGATGGCAAGCGCAGTGTGGCAGTGTGCAGCGTGTCCCAAGTTCGATTTGCCTCGCTCACCGCGGCTGAGATCGCTGCCTATGTGGCCACCGAGGAGCCCATGGGCAAGGCCGGAGCCTATGCGGTGCAGGGCAGGGCGGCGGCCTTTATTGCCCACATTAGCGGCAGTTATTCGGGCATCATGGGCTTGCCGCTCTTTGAAACTGCAGGGGCGTTAAAGTCCTTAGGATTCGACGTTTGATCGAACTTTTGAAAGTCGCAAACGATGCAACAAGACATTCTGATCAATTGGTCGCCACAAGAGACCCGCGTCGCAGTCGTTGAGAACGGTGCGGTTCAGGAGCTGCATGTAGAGCGCGCCTTGGAGCGCGGCTTGGTGGGCAATGTCTACTTGGGCAAAGTAGCCCGGGTATTGCCGGGCATGCAGTCGGCATTCATCGATATTGGTTTGGAGCGTGCTGCCTTCTTACACGTAGCCGATGTGTGGCAGCGCCACCCCGAGGGTGAAGCACCGTTTGCCGCCAAAAATGGCGCTACGCCGACGCCCATTGAGAAGCAGATTTTTGAAGGCCAAGCGCTGATGGTGCAGGTCATCAAGGAGCCCATCGGAACCAAGGGTGCGCGCCTCTCTACGCAGATCAGCATTGCAGGGCGCCTATTGGTGTTTTTGCCGCAAGACGACCACATCGGTGTGTCCCAAAAAATTCCCGCCGGCCAGCGCGATGAATTGCGCAACCGCATGCAATCGCTGGCGGGCAGCCAGGGCGGCGGCTTCATTTTGCGCACCAATGGTGAGGATGCATCAGACAAGGAGCTCTCGGAAGACATTGCGTACTTGCGCAAGGCTTGGGGCCGTATTAAGAATGCGTCTTTGCGTTTGCCACCGCAGTCGCTGTTGCACCAAGATTTGAGCTTGTTGCAGCGTGTTCTTCGTGATTTGGTCGGTGAGCAGACCCAAACCATCCGCGTCGATTCGGGCGAACAGTTTGAGTCCTTGCAGGCCTTTGGCGCTGAATTCATGCCCATGGCGGTGGCCAAGTTGCAGCACTATCGCGGTGAGCGTCCGATATTCGACCTGTATTCCATCGATGAAGAGATCGCCAAGGCCTTGGCGCGGCGCGTAGAGTTGAAGTCTGGTGGCTATTTGATCGTCGATCAAACGGAAGCGCTGACGACCATCGATGTGAATACCGGTGGATTTGTCGGCGCGCGTAATTTTGACGACACCATTTTCAAGACCAACCTGGAAGCTTCGCAGGCCATTGCGCGCCAGTTGCGCCTGCGCAATCTGGGCGGCATCATCATCGTGGACTTTATCGATATGGTGCGGGAAGACCACCGGGAAGCTGTGTTGGCCGAGTTTCGCAAGCAGTTGGGCCGTGACAGAGTCAAGACTATGGCTGGAGGTTTTTCGCAACTGGGCTTGGTCGAGATGACGCGTAAACGCACACGCGAATCGCTGGCCCATATGCTGTGTGAGTCGTGTGCAGCCTGTGAGGGTAAAGGTATTGTGAAGACGGCGCGTAGTGTGGCCTACAACATCCTGCGGGAAATTCTGCGCGAGGCACGTCAATTCAATCCTAGGGAGTTTCGCGTGGTGGCGTCACCCCGCGTGATTGAGTTGTTTCTGGACGAAGAAAGCCAGCACTTGGCCGGCCTGAGCGAGTTCATTGGCAAGCCTGTGTCGCTGCAAAGCGAGGCAGCCATGGGCCAAGAACAGTACGATATTGTGCTGTTGT
>NKIK01000001.1:0-302825 GCA_002256115.1 Burkholderiales bacterium PBB3 | reverse complement strand
GCCCCTACCGTGACGGTACCCAAGCCTGCCAATAAGGCCCCCATTCCTATTCTGACCTATCACCAGATTGCCGATGCCCCGCCCAAGGGTGCTCCTTACCGCAGTCTGTATGTGGCTCCCCAGGACTTTGCACGCCAGATGGCTTTTTTGGCCTTACTGGGCTACCGTGGTTTGTCCATGGGCGACTTGCAACCCTATTTGCGTGGTGAGCGGCATGGCAAGGTAGTTGGTATTACGTTTGACGACGGATACGTGAACAATTTGACCCATGCTTTGCCCGTGTTGCAGCGGCATGGCTTCACATCGACTTGCTATGCTGTGAGCCAGTTACTGGGCAAGACCAACGCATGGGATATTCCCGCCGGCATTGCCCAGGTGCCCTTAATGACGGCTGCGCAGCTTCAGCAATGGGTTGCGGGTGGGCAGCAGGTGGGAGCACACACCCGCAACCATGTACACCTGCCCGACGTTTCTGCCGAGCAGTGCCTGCAAGAGATTGTGCTGAGCCGACGGGAGCTGGAGGTCGGCGCTGCCAGCCCAGTGGCGCATTTTTGTTACCCCTACGGGGATTTCAATACGGATACCGTGGCAGCGGTGGGCAATGCAGGCTTTGAGTCGGCCACGACGACGCGTCGCGGCCGCTGCCAGGCGGGCGAATCGATGTTGGAGCTTCCCCGGGTTCCGGTCGTGCGATCGACTACGCGCCTCATGTTTTGGCTGAAAATTGCGACCCGCTACGAAGACAGGCGTCGGGTGTGAGTGACATGGAGTCGCAGCGTCTGCGGGTTGCTGTTCTGAATCGCCTTTTCAAGCCTACGGCGGGTGGTGCTGAGCGGTATTCGATCGCCCTGGTGGAACAACTGGCTTCCCAGCACGAGATTCATGTGTTTGCACAGGAGATTTCGCATCAATTCCCGGGAGTCACCTACCACCGGGTGCCATTGCCATTCCGGCGGCCCCGCTGGATTAATCAATTGTGGTTTGCTACGGCGACCTGGTGGCAGACTCGCAAGAGCTATGACGTGGTCCATTCGCACGAAAATACTTGGCATGGGAATGTGCAGACCGTGCATGTACTGCCAGTGCAATACAACCTCTTCGTCGGGCGTACAGGCCTGAGACGAGCTCTGCGTTGGATCAAGGTAGCTACCAGCCCTAGACTATTGACTTACCTGGGTTTGGAACATCTGCGATACAGCGTGTCCGACGGGCGCTGCATTGTGTTGCCTTCGACCAGTTTGAAGGCCACCATGCTGAAAACCTTTCCGCGCACGCAAGCTGCTTTACGCATCGTGACACCTGGCATTGCAGAAGTTGCCGGGCTTGCGTCTGACGCATTGAAACGCCAGGCCCGTGCAGCCTTAGGTCTACCGGTTGAAGGCTATTGCATTCTTTTGGTGGGTAATGACTTTCGCAAGAAAGGGTTGCCTGCACTGTTGGCTGCACTCAAGCGGTTGCCCGCCGATTGCTATGTGGCGGTGGTCGGCAATCCAGCGCAAACTTCCTTCGTGGAGTCTGACATCGCGCGCCTAGGCTTGAAGGAGCGTGTTTTTTTTCTGGGCGCTATGGCATCGGTGCAGCCCGCGTACCATGCTGCTGATTGTTTGGCTCACCCCACCTTGGAAGATACCTTTGCGATGGTCGTACTAGAGGCTATGGCCTGCGGCTTGCCAGTGGTAGTGAGCAGCGCTCAGTATTGTGGAATATCGGAGTTGCTGACCGACGGGGAGAATGCGTTGCTGCTGAACAAGCCTTTGGATAGCGATGCCTTGGCACATTTGCTGGAGCGCGTGCGCCAGGATGCTGATGTGCGCACCAAGCTATCGGGCGGTGCCTTGGTGTTTGCAGCACAACACCTCTGGTCGCAGCAGGCAATGCGGCTGGACGCCATCTACCGAGGTGTAAAAGAGCTTGGCGCTTAAGCCAGCAACCCGCTGGAGTCCTGGCCGAGCCGATACAGACGCGCATAAGCGCCATTCTTTTCCAACAATTCCGTGTGGGTGCCCATTTCCAGGATGGTGCCAGTATCCATGACCACAATGCGGTTGGCATGCATCACTGTCGATAGCCGATGGGCAATGACCAGAGTTGTACGACCCTGCATTAAGACTTGCAAAGCCTCTTGTACTGCGCGCTCAGACTCGGTATCCAGTGCTGAGGTGGCTTCGTCCAGAATGAGAATTGGCGCGTCCTTGTAGAGCGCACGGGCAATTGCCAAGCGCTGGCGTTGGCCGCCGGAAAGTTGTGCCGCATTATGTCCCACGACTGTGTCAATGCCCTGCGGCAAATCCTCCAGAAAGCGCGACAGATTGGCGGCCAGCAGGCAAGCAGCGACCTTAGTTTTGTCCAATGGTAGGCCCAGCGCCACATTGGCCGCCACGCTGTCGTTGAGCATTACGACGTGCTGGCTGACCAACGCAAACTGTGAACGCAAAGACGGCAAGGACCACTCTTCCAGTCGGACCCCATCCAGTAACACCTGACCTGCAGAACATTCCACAAACCGGGGTAGCAAGTTCATCAAAGTTGTTTTTCCTGAGCCAGAGGTGCCGACAAAAGCTACCGTCTCTCCTGGGTTGACCCCAAGAGTTAGGGAGTTAATTGCGGGTGTATTGGCGTTCGGGTAGAGCACCTCCACTCCCTCAAATGCAATGGAACCTTGCGCACGCGACTTGGCGTAGCTTCCGCTGGTTTCATTGGGAATATCGTGGATCATGTCCAGCGCACGCTCTAGGGCGACCAAGCCACGGGTAATCGGGCCAGATACTTCGGACAGCTGGCGTATTGGAGCAATGATCATCAGCATGGTGGTCACAAACGCAACAAAACCACCCACGGATGTACCGCTACTTGCGCTTTGCAACACAGCGACAGAAATCACAGCTGACAATGCGACCGCAGCCACCATTTGAGTCAGTGGCGTCATGGCGGCGCCTGCTATGGTGGACTTCATCGCGAGGCGTCGCAAAGATTCGCTCAATTGCTCGAATCGGCCCGCTTGGAGTCGCTGCGCAGAATACAAGCGAACATCACGGTGGGCTAGGACGTTCTCTTCCACTACATAGGCCAGCTCATCAGTAGCATCCTGGTTGGCCTTGGTGAGGTGGTGCACCCTTCGGGTTAGCGTGCGCATCACAACGGCCACCACCGGGAAAACAGCCGCCACGATCAGCGTCAACTTCCAATTGAGAAAAAATAGATAACCCAGCAGTGCCAGCGCGGTAAGCCCATTGCGTACCAAACTCAGAATGGAGTTGACCAGCATGCCCGAACCGCTTTGCACGTCATACACCAAGGTGTTGGACAATGCGCTGGAGCTTTGCTGTGAGAAAAGATCAAGCCTAGCGTGCAGAACTTTGTCGAACATTTCCTTGCGCAGCAGTACCAGCCCCTGGCCCGTGATTTTGGAAAGGCCAATTTGGGCCACATAGCCGGCCAATCCCCGAACGGCAAACAAGGAGAGCAAGGACGCGGGGATCATCCAAATGTCCAAATTTCCTTGCTGAAAACCCTCATCCAATAGGGGCTTCAATAGCGCTGGAATCATGGGCTCAGTCAATGCGCCAACGATGGCTCCCAAGGCTACGAGCATCCAAGTGCTTCTGAGCACGCCAAAGTAGGGCATCAAGCGCGACATGCGCTGCATCAAGCTGCCCACAGGCTTGGTCAACGCGCCGGGGGCGGGATTGTCAGTGGAGTTTGAGCCCAATCTTCGGCCTCTTTCTAGTCGGTCACTTGGGACCCGAAGTGGGATGGTGAACGTTCCTGATTGTCTCGTAAACCCAGCGCGAGCAGCAAACCCAGTGTGATGCAAAAATAATCGCCCATCAGATCATCGTAAAGCGGTGAATTGAAAAGGCAAGTGAGGAACAGCATGGCGACGAGGGACAGGGTTGCCCGGCGGATTGGTAGTTTGAGCTTTTGGGTATCGCGAACCAATGCCCAAAGAAAACCCAGGAATAAGGCCGCACCAGCAATGCCCAGTTCCACTGTCCAAAGCAGCAGCTCCTGATGCGGATTACTGCGATTGCCCGAGCCAAATACCAATTCGGCGTTGGGTCCAGACAGTTTCTTGACTGTGGGCGTCCAGTTTCCAATGCCATAGCCCGTGAGGGGCGCATTGGCAATGGCGGTGGCAGACAGTCTCCACATATTGAGTCGAGCTCCTATGGAGCTTCCCACTATCGGGGCGGCCCCATAACTGCCTAATTCTTGTGCCGCTAGTTTTACCCTCTGCTGAAACTGGGGCACGCTGTAGTACAGCGCAAGCCCCAGCAGCAGTGGTGTGAACACCGAGACCACCCATCGGTATCTCCGCGGGACTTCAAAAATCGCTGCAAAACATGCGGTTGCAATGGCCAGTATGTAGCCCGTTCTGCCTGGCATCAACACAACGACATTGAGCAAACAACCAAATGCAAGAAAGACCCACAATGATTTTGAAATAGACCGGGCCTGCCCACGTGTCAAATGCCAAAATATGCCAGCTGTGGCGGCCAGCATGATGGACTGATCTAAGTAACTATCGGCATACGGAACAAACTGCGTGAGGGGATCTGCTGGACCCGATGGTCGCGCAACCCATAACACGGGAATATTGGCTGCCATCAGCCACGAGCTGACCATGACCAGGCATTGTCCTGTGGCCAGTGCAAACAAACCGGCCTTGGCTTCTGTGCTGTTCTTGAGCAGCAAAAGAAGAATGGGTATGGTCAGCAATTTTCCATGTTTGACGAATGCAATGAGCGCGTTCTCAAGCTCTGCATCCGTCCAGAATAGGCTGATGGACCAGAATGCAATGCAGATCAAGACGATGGGACTCGTGAAGCCTTTGGGGAACACCGATGTGCGGCGCGATGCGAATACTTCTTTGGCAAAAAAACAGAGACCTGTGAAGAAAAGTAGCAGCTTCGCCAAGCTCAACGCAGCCATGGGTAGGCTGACCGAAAGCGCCAGCAAGGTCACCACGGTGAGCCTCAGGTTGGGCCTAGATGCCAGCATTTAAATATCCGGATTGCTCACAGGGCCTGCGCGCCAAGATCGAAGCACTTCAATCCTTGGGCTTTACGTAAGTCGTGACCTCGGTCGGCAGTTTCCACTGCGCACCTTTCTGAATCTCCATGGCCTTTACATAGCGGTAGAAAGTGCCTTCAAAATTTCCAAAGGCAATGACGAAGCCGGGCCAGCCATCCAGAAAACCCAGTTTGAACAGGTAATGTTTAACAAAGGACCAGAGGCCATGCGAGAAGGCAGTCCACATGGACACAGGCTGACCGGCGACCCGCTCGGCACCAAGGCTTGAGTAGCGATTGGCTTTGTGCATGACTTCTGCCATGTTTTTAAAGGGGAACTGCCAAATCGCCTGCGTAAGATGCCCCACCGGTTTATCTGAGTGGAGTACGTACCCCTCATGCACCTGCTTGGGCTCATAAGTCATGCGCCCTTTTCTAAACAGCTGGGGCTGGCGATAGTTGGGATACCAACCCGAGTGCCGAATCCATTGACCCATAAAAAAATTGCGCCGTGGCATCCAATAGGCGTCCACTGCATTGGGGTCGTTCACCACTGAGCGAATCTCCTGCGCCGCCTCAACCGTGCACCGCTCATCTGCATCCAGGCTGAATATCCAGTCGTGGGTGCATGCCGCCAGTGCCTGGTTACGCAAGTCACCAAAACCTTGAAACTTTACCTGGACGACCCTGGCCCCCAACTGGCTGGCAATTTCAGCGGTCGAGTCGGTGCTCCATGAGTCGACAACGATGATTTCATCCGCCCACCGCGCGCTTTCTATCGTGGCGGCAACTTTTTCTGCCTCGTTGAAGGCGATGATGTAGACAGAAATTTTGCTCATTGGTAGTGTTAGTATTTGCCCGTTTTTCCCAACGCACGGTCTGCCTTCAGGGCCGTGTAGTCTAGTTCAAAATGACTTCTCCTCAACTGGTCTCCGTGGTGGTAACCACCTTCAATCGCAATGACGCACTGTTGGCAGTATTGGACGGCCTGATCCATCAGAACGACAAAAACTTTGAGGTAGTCGTGGCGGACGATGGATCTCGCCCTGAGCACGTGCAGGCCATCCAGCAATCTATTGCAGCAAAACAACTTCGAGTGATTCATGTCTGGCATCCCGACGTTGGCTTTACCCTGACCCGTATCCGCAATCGCGGCGTGGCAGCCACTAAAGGTGACTACTTGGTGTTCTTGGACGGAGATTGTGTGCCGGAAGTCGACTTCATCGCGCGCCATAGGGCGCTTGCAGAAGCGGGCCGGTTCATCAGCGGAAGCCGAGTTCTATTGTCTGAAGCCTTCAGCCAACAGGTCACTGAAAATGGTGAAAAGATAAGTGGTCGATCTCTTGGGTATTGGATCAAGAAGTGGCTCCTGGGCCATGCCAACAAGCTAAGCGGCTTAGTGCGCTTACCCGATTGGTCGGGGCGATTGGATAAAGGCACGCCTTGGACCCGTGTGCGTGGCTGCAATATGGCCTTGTGGCGCTCTGATTTTGAGAAAGTAGATGGCTTTGATGAATCCTTTGTGGGTTGGGGTCACGAGGACGCAGACTTCGTTTTGCGATTGCACCATGCAGGAGTCATCAGAAAAAACGGATTTTGTGCCACGGAAGTATTTCATTTGTGGCACAAAGAGGCTGTGCGTTTGCAGGCGTCTCAGAATGCAAAAACGGTAGAGGCACGCGCCCTGACGAACATCGTCTTGCCAACACTTGGTTACTCCCAACTTAGACAGGGAGATGATGCCGTCATTACAAGGCTGGGATAATGCTTCGATGAAAAGATCTATTGCTCTTGCGTTCGTCCTAGTTCTGACGTGCATTTCTGCATTCGCACAATTCCGGGTGGAGGTTTCTGGCGTTGGCCTTACCCAGGTTCCCATCGCCGTCGTTCCGTTCAAAGGCGATGATGCCTCACCGCAAAAAATTGCTGCCATTGTTCTTGCCGACTTGGAGCGAAGTGGCCAATTCAAAGGGTCGGACAGCACGGGTATTACCCTGGACGAGGGCTCTAGGCCCGATTTCTCTGCTTGGCGGCAGCGTGGTTCGGATGCCTTGATTGGAGGCAGTGTGAGCCGTTTGGCGGATGGTCGTTTCGACGTGAGGATGCGGCTGTGGGATGTCGTACGGGGGCAGGATCTTGGGGGGCAGAGTTTTGTGGTCTTGCCTGCTGACCTGCGCTTGGTAGCGCATCGCTTGGCTGATTTTGCCTACGAAAAGTTGACTGGGGACCGTGGGGTTTTCAGCACCCGAGTGGCCTACGTCACCAAGACGGGCAAGAATTTCAACTTGTGGGTTGCGGACGCTGACGGAGAGAATGCTCAAAGCGCTCTGAATAGTGGAGAGCCCATTATTTCTCCCGCTTGGGCACCCAACGGAAATCAGCTTGCCTACGTTTCCTTCGAATCGAGGAAACCCGTTATTTTTGTTCATGACGTTGCAACCGGCAAACGTCGATTGGTGGCCAACTTCAAGGGCTCCAATAGCGCGCCGGCATGGTCTCCCGACGGGAAAAGCTTGGCGGTGACGTTGAGCCGAGACGGCGGATCGCAGCTATTTTTGATGGACTCCAATGGGGGTGAGCCAAGGCGTCTGACGCAGTCGGGCTCTATTGACACTGAGCCTAATTTCACGGCCGATGGAAAGTCCATTTATTTTGTCAGCGACCGGGGTGGTTCTCCGCAGATATACAGAATGCCTGCGAATGGCGGAGCCCCAGAGCGCGTTACCTTTGCCGGGACCTACAACATCTCACCGTCTGTCAGTCCCGATGGCCGCTGGTTGGCTTTCATTTCCCGAGTCAATGGTGCTTTTAAGTTGCATGTGATGGAGCTTGCAACTGGTACTGTGAGCGCTATTACTGACACCGTAGCTGACGAAAAGCCCCGATTCTCGGCCAATAGTCGCCTCATTATTTACGCCACTTTGCAGCAAGGCCGTGAAGCGTTGATGACTACGACTTTGGACGGGAAAATCAAGGCCCGTTTGGCGGGGCAAAATGGCGATATTCGGGAGCCCGACTGGGGCCCGATGCAGAAGCATTAACCTGGTAAAAAGTTGATATCTCGTTTTTTCTTCACTTGCTTTGTGACTGCCGGTCGCAGGGTGTATTTTGACAGTCAGTTTCGGCAAAGAGAAGCCTGCGCTTACGGTAGCCGCAGAAGCCGCTATGGAAAAAATCAACGCGCAGAAACTAATATCCGATGAATCACCTATTTAAGACCTTTGGCTTTGGCCCTTTTCGTGCGGTGCTATGTGCCGGCTTCTTATTGTCTGCGACGGTCACCCATGCAGGCCTCTTTGACGATGACGAGGCGCGTCGTGCCATCTTGGATTTGCGTCAAAAAGTAGAAACTGCCAAGCTGGACGCAGACCAGAAATTTGCAGACCAACTTAAGCGATCCACGGATGAGTCCGCGCAGTTGCGCAGGAGTCTGTTGGATTTGCAGAATGAGATTGAAAGTTTGCGCGCGGAGGTGGCCAAGTTAAAGGGGCAAGACGAGCAGATGGTCCGCGACCTCGCAGACGTGCAGAAACGTCAGAAGGACATGACCCAATCCGTTGACGACCGGTTACGCAGATTTGAGCCCGCCAAAGTCACGTTGGATGGGCGTGAATTCATGGCAGAACCAGCGGAACGTCGTGATTACGAAGCTGCATTGGCCATGTTCCGCAAGGGTGAGTTTTCCGCTGTGCAGGTGGTTTTCGTCGACTTTCTAAGCCGCTATGCCAATTCGGGTTATCGTCCATCGGCCCTGTTCTGGTTGGGCAATGCGCAATATGCCACCAAGGACTATAAAGAAGCGATGGCGAATTTTCGCAACCTGGTTGCCGGTGCGCCTGACCACCAGCGTGCGCCTGAAGCGGTGTTGGCGATTGCCAATTGCCAATTGGAGTTAAAAGATACCAAGGGTGCCCGCAAAACGCTGGAAGAGCTATTGGTGAACTTTCCCAATACCGACGCGGCGGCTGCGGGCAAAGAGCGGCTTGCGCGTTTCA
Source organism: Burkholderiales bacterium PBB3 (assembly GCA_002256115.1). Classification (GTDB taxonomy): domain Bacteria; phylum Pseudomonadota; class Gammaproteobacteria; order Burkholderiales; family Burkholderiaceae_C; genus Allorhodoferax. Next base: position 293,818 of record NKIK01000001.1, on the reverse strand, counting down.
AGTAAAACGACTGGTATGACTGCGCTGGCTCAACCCGCTTCTACAGCGGTGGATTCCGCCGATTTAGCGCGCAGATTCTCGGGCTTGGACCGTCTCTACAGCGTGACTGGTGGCGATGCCATACGCCATTCACACGTGGTTGTCGTGGGTATTGGCGGCGTGGGCTCTTGGGCCGCAGAGGCTTTGGCGCGCAGCGGGGTGGGGCGCTTGACGCTGATCGACATGGACCACATTGCAGAGTCGAATATCAATCGGCAGGTCCACGCACTCACACCCACGGTCGGCATGGCCAAAGTGCAGGCCATGCGGGACCGTATCCATGACATCAACCCGGCTTGCGTGGTGCAATGCATCGATGATTTTGTAGAGCCGGAGAATTGGGCCCACTTGTTGCCGACTGATGCCGATGCCGTCATTGACGCTTGCGATAACGTCAAAGCCAAAGTGGCTATGACTTCTTGGGCGCGTGCGCAACGTCAGGTCGCATTCATTGCGGTAGGCGCTGCAGGGGGCAAGCGCCTGGCTCACAAGATTGATATTGCGGACCTCAGTGAAACCACCCATGACCCGCTCATGGCCCAAGTGCGTTATCAATTGCGCAAGGTCCACGGTGCGCCGCGAGAAGGAAAAAAAATCGGTGTGAGCTGCGTATTCAGCCGTGAGGCTGTGGCTCCGCCGCACCCGTCTTGTGCTTTGCAAGGCGATAGTTCGCTTAACTGCCATGGTTACGGCTCAGTCGTTGCAGTGACCGCTACTTTTGGTATGTGCGCGGCAGGTTGGGTATTGGATAAATTTTCGTCGCGCACGGCAGAGGCAAACAAAAAAACACTATAATCTAAGGCTACGCGGAATTCAAAACGCAAGTTATGAAGTCTGTCGGGACGTTAGCTCAGTTGGTAGAGCAGCGGACTTTTAATCCGTTTGTCGTGGGTTCGACCCCCGCACGTCCCACCAAGTATTTCTTGGGAATTTAGCTCAGCTGGTAGAGCAGCGGACTCTTAATCCGTAGGTCGAGAGTTCGAATCTCTCAGTTCCCACCAGCATTTTTGCTTGAAAAACCACCGTAGGCCCTACGGTGGTTTTTTTATGCCTGCTTCTTGTTCAAGAGGTTAATGTCAGCCAGCGGTCTTCCAACTGTTGCAGCTCTTCATTGATGGCCTTCAAGCGCTTACCAGCCTCGGCAATTTCAGTCGGGTGTGGGTTGGTAGCCAGTTTGCTCTCCAGCTCTCCGCCCTCCTTATTCAATTGCGCCAGCCGATCTTCCACCTGTTGAATGTCGCGTTTGGTCTTTTGGCTGACCGGTGCTGCCGAGCCAGCTTTTGCCAAAATGATTGGAGCCTCAACCACAGCTTTCTTGCTGTTGGACGGCTTGGCCGCCTCCTTCGCCTCCTCACGTTGGCGCTTGGCCTCATCCAGCAGGTAGCGCTGGTAGTCATCCAGATCGCCATCGAAGGGCTCAACGCCGCCGCGGGACACCATCCAGAACTCGTCGCACACGGCACGCAGCAGGGCGCGATCGTGGCTGACTAGCATCACGGTGCCTTCAAACTCATTGAGGGCCATGCTCAGTGCTTCGCGGGTTGCCAAATCCAGGTGATTGGTAGGCTCATCCATCAGCAGCAGGTTGGGGCGTTGCCAGACCAGCATGCACAGTACCAGCCGGGCCTTTTCGCCACCGCTCATGCTGCCCACAGCCTGCTTGACCATGTCGCCGCCAAAATTGAAGGTGCCCAAGAAGCTGCGCAGATCCTGTTCCCGCGTCGCTTGCCCGGCAATCTTGCCCCCTGCGGTCATGTCTTTGACCAAGCGGATCATGTGCTCTAGCGGGTTGTCCGCGGGGCGCAGCACGTCAAGCTCTTGCTGCGCGAAGTAGCCGATGTTTAGGCCCTTGCCCTCGGTGATTTCACCGTCCAGGATGGCTAGATCGCGCGCAATGGTTTTCACCAGCGTGGACTTGCCCTGGCCGTTCGCCCCCAGGATGCCGATCCGCTGGCCAGCCAGCACCGACTTGCTGATGTTGCGCACGATGATGGTGGGTGGCGTGCCCTCAGGTGCATCGGCCGGAGCGGGGTAACCCACGCTGATGCCGCTCATGGACAACATGGGGTTGGGTAGGTTGGCGGGCTCTTTGAATTCGAAGGTGAAATCGGCTTCCGACAGCAGCGGTGCGATCTTCTCCATCCGGTCCAGCGCTTTCACGCGACTCTGCGCTTGCTTGGCCTTGCTGGCCTTGGCCTTGAAGCGGGCAATGAACTTTTGCAAGTGTGCAATCTTGTCCTGCTGTTTGGCGTACGCGCCTTGTTGCAGGGCCATCTGCTCGGAGCGCAGGTCTTCAAACTTGCTGTAGTTGCCGCCGTAGCGCACCAACTTGCCCGCATCAATGTGCAGGGTCACGTTGGTCACCGCATCCAAAAATTCGCGGTCATGGCTGATGACCAGCATGGTGCCTTCGTACTTCTTGAGCCAGGCTTCCAGCCAGACCAGGGCGTCCAAGTCCAAGTGGTTGGTGGGTTCGTCCAGCAGCAGCAGGTCGGATGGGCACATCAGGGCACGGGCCAGTTGCAAGCGCATGCGCCAACCGCCCGAGAAACTATTCACCGGGTTTTCCAACTCGGACGTTTTGAAACCCAGGCCCAGGATCAACGCCTGCGCGCGCGACGGCGCATCATATTCGCCGGCATCGTGCAGGCCGGTGTAAGCGTGGGCCATGCGGTCGTAGTCTTCAGTGGCCTCAGAGGCCGTCACTTCCTCGCGCGCGGCCAGCAGTACGGTGTCGCCCTCAATCACAAAGTCGGTGGCGCTTTGGTCGGTCTCCGGCATATCTTGGGCGACTTGGCCCATGCGCCATTGGGCGGGAATGTAATACTCGCCCGCATCCTCGTGCAGGCCGCCATTGAGCAAAGCGAATAGCGACGATTTACCGGCGCCATTGCGTCCGACCAGTCCGACCTTTTCGCCGGGGTTGAGGGTGACCGTCGCGCCATCCAGCAGCACCTTGGCACTGCGGCGCAAGGTGACATTTTTCAAAGTAATCATTTCGGGAGCGCGTCTATAGATATCAAAAGAACCTGGTCGTCGCCAGCGCTGGTTTCCAGCCAGACAACTTCCAGTTGGGGAAATGCCGCTTCAAAGTTTTCGCGTTCATTTCCAATTTCGAGCACCAAAACGCCGCTAGGCGCCAAGTGCTCAGGGGCCTGTGCAAGCAGACCGCGAATAAAGTCCATACCGTCTCGGCTGCCAGCCTGGTTGCCATCCAGCGCCATGAAGGGCTCCGCCAGGTATTCCTGGGGCAGGGCGGCCATGCTGTCAGCGTTCACATACGGTGGATTGCACAGAATCAGATTGAAAGGCCCGGCAGACTTCAGCTCGGGAGCGTTCAGGCCGTCGGACGCCAACAATTGAATCCGGTCAGCCAAGGCGTGTTTGTCCACATTGATGCGGGCTACCGCCAAAGCGTCGGCCGACAAATCCGACCCCACCACGGAAACCTCCGGGAAAACCATGGCGGCAATCACGGCCAGGCTGCCGTTGCCGGTGCACAAGTCCAGCACTTTGTGGGTGGATGGCGATAACCAGTAGTCAAAGCCACCATCAACCAGCAACTCAGCAATCAGGGAGCGCGGCACGATGACACGCTCATCCACATAGAACGCGACACCCTGCAGCCAGGCCTCTTGCGTGAGGTAGGCCGCAGGTTTGCGTGTGCTGATGCGTGCTCCTAAAATAGTAGCTGCTCCCGCACATTCCATGGGTGTTACAGGCCGATTTACCTTAGATTCTGGGTTTTCCAGCGGATCATCCAGTGGAGTGTCCAGTGGCAAGCCTAAGCCCCACAGCACCAGCCAGATTGCCTCATCACGCGCATTGGTCGTACCGTGGCCGAAGGACACGCCCGCTGCCACCAACTGCGCCTCACTTCGGTTGATCAGTTCAATGAGGGTTTGGCTGGGGTCGGCTGCGAGACATTCAGAGTTTGCAGAAGAGGACAACGACATCAATGTTTAACGTCCAGCGTAATCTCGGTGAAGGAGGCACCTTCTTCGTCTTCATGGGTGTTGCTGGGTTGAGCGGCTTTGGTGAAGTCGTTTTGCATGCGCCACTGCAGATTGGTAGGGGAGTCGGCATTGGCCAAGCCCTCTTTGCGGTCCACAATGCCCTCCACGATCATGCGGGCGATGTCTGCCTCAAACGACTGAGAGCCTTCCGCCATGGAATTTTCCATCGCTTCTTTGATGCCCGAGAAGTCGCCCTTTTCGATGAGTTCTGAAATCAATTTGGTGTTGAGCATGATTTCCACCGCAGGCAAACGCGAACCGGTGGTGCTGCGCAGCAAGCGCTGGGAAACAACGGCTTTGAGGGCTGCGGCCAAATCACCCAGCATGGTCTGGCGTACTTCCACAGGGTAAAAACTCAGGATACGGTTCAGCGCCTGGTAACTGTTATTGGCGTGCATGGTGGCCAAGCACAGGTGGCCCGATTGGGCGTACGCAATGGCCGCTGACATGGTCTCGCGGTCGCGAATTTCACCAATCAAAATCACATCGGGCGCTTGGCGCAATGCATTCTTGAGTGCGATGTGCAAGGACTGGGTGTCGGTACCAATCTCCCGCTGATTCACCACCGACTTTTTGTTTTTGAACAAAAACTCAATCGGGTCTTCAATCGTCAGAATATGGCCCGACACCTGTTCGTTGCGGTAGTCCATCATCGACGCCAGCGTGGTGCTCTTGCCCGCACCGGTGGCACCCACCATCAGCAGCAGGCCGCGCTTTTCCATGATCAGATCGCCCAGCACCATGGGCACCGACAGGGTCGCCAACGACGGCACATCTACAGTGATAAACCGGATCACCGCCGCCAACGAACCGCGCTGGCGCATAGCACTGACGCGAAAGCGTCCTACGCCAGCGAGTGGAAAACCGATATTGAGCTCACCATCACGTTCCAGCTCAGCAATACGCTCAGGGGGCAACACCTCAGCCAGCAAATTCTTGGGGGCCTCGGCCGGCAGCGCCTGGCTGTTGATAGGCACGCACTGACCATTGATCTTGATCAGTGCAGGCGAATGGGCGGACAAGTAGACATCGGATGCCTTTTTCTCGCTCATCAAGCGCAGGATGCGCTCCATCGTGCCTGGTGGGTTGGTCGTTGCCATAGGTCAGTTCCCCCGTTGATTGGATGAAAACTCAGTCGCGCAGCAGGTCGTTCAGCGAAGTCTTGGCACGGGTCTGTGCGTCCACGCGCTTCACGATGATGGCGGCATACAGGTTGTACTTACCGCCGTCTTTGGGCAAGGTGCCGCTAATGACCACCGAGCCGGATGGCACACGCCCGTAGCTCACTTCACCGGTAGCGCGGTCGTAAATCGGGGTGCTCTGCCCGATGTAAACGCCCATGGACAGCACCGAGTTTTCTTCGACGATCACGCCTTCCACCACTTCAGAGCGCGCGCCGATAAAGCAGTTGTCTTCAATGATCGTGGGGTTGGCCTGCATAGGCTCCAACACGCCGCCAATGCCGACGCCACCCGACAGGTGAACATTCTTGCCAATCTGGGCACACGAGCCCACTGCGGCCCAGGTGTCGACCATCGTGCCTTCATCCACATAGGCGCCAATGTTCACAAAGCTGGGCATCAGAATCGTGCCCTTGGCCAGGAAGCTGCCCTTGCGCGCCACGGCGGGCGGCACGATGCGAACGCCCGTAGCCTTCAAGGCATCCGCGCCCATGTTGGAAAATTTGGTGGGTACTTTGTCGTAAAAGCCCAGGTTGCCCGCCGCGATGACTTCGTTGTCGTTCAAACGGAAGCTCAGCAACACGGCCTTTTTGATCCATTGGTGCACGGTCCATTGACCCATGCTCTCGCGCGTGGCAACGCGCAGTTGGCCTTGATCCAGCCCATCAATGACATGGTTCACGGCGTTGCGTACTTCGGCTGTGGCCGATGCGATGGAAATGGTGGCGCGGTTGTCCCACGCGGTGTCGATGACGGATTGGAGTTGTTGGGTCACGGTTTACTTTCTATTAATCGGTTGGGGGCAGAGCTAAAGGTCTGTCCCGCAAAATCTCAGATTCGTTCTTGTTGCACAAATTGGACGATTCGCTCGGCGGCTTCGACGCATTCGGCAGTTTCTGCCACCAGCGCCATGCGGATGCGTTGTGCACCGGGGTTCACACCCCGTGCCTCGCGGGCCAAATAGCTGCCTGGCAGCACGGTCACATTGTAAAGAGCGTAGAGCTCCATGGCGAACTCGGTGTCGCTGCCTTTCACGCCCGCCCACAAATAAAAACCCGCGTCTGGCAGTGCAACGTCCAGCACAGCAGATAGCAGGGGGGTAACTTGGGCAAACTTGGCGCGGTACTGGGCGCGGTTGTCGAGCACATGCTCTTCGTCGTTCCACGCGGCTACGCTGGCGGCTTGCACCACGGGGCTCATGGCGCTGCCGTGGTAGGTGCGGTAGAGCAAAAAACTCTGGATCAGCTTCGCATCGCCCGCACAAAACCCGCTGCGCATGCCCGGTACATTGCTGCGTTTGGACAGGCTGGTGAAGGCCACCAGGTTTTTAAAATCGCTACGCCCCAGTTTGGCTGCGGCTTCCAATCCGCCCAAAGGCGCCTCGTCGCGGAAGTAAATCTCGCTGTAGCACTCGTCGGAGGCAATCACAAAGCCGTATTGATCACTCAGCGCAAACAGCTTGGCCCACTCGTCCAGTGGCATCACGGCGCCGGTGGGGTTGCCAGGTGAACAGACAAACAGCAATTGGGTTTGCGCCCAGACCTCAGCCGGCACGCTGTCCCAGTCCTGGGCAAAGTTGCGGCTGGCAACAGATGGCACGTAATACGGCTGCGCGCCACCCAACAGGGCCGCACCCTCGTAGATTTGGTAGAAAGGATTAGGGCACACCACCCAGGCAGGGGCAGCTCCACTGTCGCGTGGCGCGCCCAATACGGTTTGGGCAAAGGCAAACAGGGCTTCGCGGGAGCCGTTCACCGGCAGAATTTGGGTGGCCGGGTCTACATTCAGGTTGTAGCGGCGCTGCAGCCAGTGGGCCATGGATTGGCGCAGTGCCAGCTCCCCCAGTGTTCCTGGGTAGGCCGACAACCCGCCCTGTGGCGCAAGAATGGCGTCGCAGTAAGCTTGTTTGATCAATTCCGGTGTGGCGTGGCGGGGTTCGCCAATGCCCAGACTGATGGGGCGGTAAGCCGGATTGGGCGTAATGCCCGCAAATAGTTGGCGCAGGCGCTCGAAAGGGTAAGCCTGCAGGCTGGGCAAATACGGGTTCATAGGCAGCGATTATCCCCGAGCGCGTTGCTACACTGACCACAAGCTGCGGCGCAATGCGCCGCATTTCACCCTGCTTCAGGAGCTATCCATGGTGACTGACTTTTCTGGCGACCTGATGGGGCCGCATTTGGACTTGCCATCTGCGCTGAGCAAGATTGGCGAAGAATCTGCCCTGCGCGACATGCTGGGCATGCTGGCAGACTTGCTGGCGCAGGATGTGCCCAAGATTCAGTCGGTTATGTCGACCCAGGATTGGTCTGTAGCATCGCGATTGCTGCACTCCATCAAGGGTTGCATGCCGATTTTTTGCACGCCTCCCATCTGCGATCAGCTCGCTGCTGTGGAGTTGCATGCCAAAAAAGGCGAGGCTGACTTGGCCCAACAGGGCTTCGCAACGCTCGTGCCTGCCATTAAAGCCCTGGAGCTTGAAATCCAGCACTACTTGGCGACGCCTGCCGCGTCGCTAGAATAAAAAAACCAGTTACATCGAAGGCAGTCCATGGACATAAAGCGCGCTCGAATCGTCGTTGTTGAAGATGAAAACTTGATGCGTACCTTCATTTTGAACAGCTTGCGCCGGATCGGTATCTTGGATCTCTACGCTTTCAATGAAGGTGCCACCGCGCTGCGTGAGGTCGTCGCATTGAAGCCGGATTTGATCATTACGGATGTACACATGCAGCCCGTGGGTGGTATGGAGTTTGTGCGGGAATTGCGCGGGCACGCCAATAGCCAGATCAGCCAAACCAAAGTGATATTTTTGAGTGCGGACGCCAGCGCGGCGACCGTGAGCGAGGCGCTTCCCTTGGGCATCATGGGTTACATCGTCAAACCCCCGTCGCTGACTGCGCTCGCCAATAAAATTGAAGTGGCTCTGAAAGATCTCTGAGCTGGGCATTGCGCCCAGTGCCCTGGCAGACCAGGGGCGCGGTATCATTCGCGGCCGAACCGCGTCGGCGGTACACCAAAAAATCCTTTCAATTCAACGACTTAAGTCCAGCGGTCTTTTTCAGTGCGCCTCAATTCCATCAAGCTTTCGGGTTTTAAGTCCTTTGCCGAACCCACCAACTTTCTTCTGCCAGGTCAATTGGTGGGTGTGGTCGGGCCCAATGGTTGCGGCAAATCGAACATCATGGATGCGGTGCGCTGGGTGCTGGGTGAGAGCAAGGCCAGCGAGTTGCGCGGCGAGTCGATGCAGGACGTCATCTTCAATGGCACGAATACCCGCAAGCCTGCCAGCCGCGCCAGCGTGGAGCTGGTATTTGACAATGCCGACCACCGCGCCGGTGGCCAGTGGGGGCAGTTTGGTGAGATAGCGGTCAAGCGCGTGCTGACGCGCGACGGCGGATCGAGCTATTTCATCAACAACCAGCCGGTGCGCCGCCGGGATGTGCAAGACGTGTTTTTGGGCACTGGTCTAGGCCCTCGAGCCTATGCCATCATTGGCCAGGGCACCATCAGCCGCATCATTGAATCCAAGCCGGAAGAGTTGCGCTTGTTCCTAGAAGAAGCCGCAGGCGTTTCCAAATACAAAGAGCGTCGCCGGGAGACGGAAAACCGCCTGTCGGACACCCGCGAAAATTTGACCCGCGTAGACGACATCCTGCGCGAGCTCAATGCCAATCTGGAGAAGCTCGAAAAGCAGGCCGAAGTGGCCGCCAAGTACAACGCGCTGCAGTCGGAAGTGACGCTCAAGCAGCACCAGCAATGGTTTCTGAAGCGGGCCGAGGCTATGGCCGACAAGGCCAAAGTGCAGTCCGAGGGCCTGAGTGCCGTCAATGCACTGGAAGCGCGCATGGCCGATTTGCGCCATATCGAAGCTGACCTGGAAACCGTGCGCCAAGCCCATTACGCGGCGGGCGATCAGGTCAACCAGGCACAAGGCCTGCTGTACGAAGCCAGCACCGATGTGGGTCGCCTGGAAGCGGAGATCCGCTTTGTGGTCGAAGGCCGCCTACGCGTCGAGCAGCGCCTCATCACCCTCAAAGAACAAATTGCCCAGTGGGCCACCCGGAAAGACGATGCCGCGGCCGAGATGGAACGTCTGGCCGAACTGGCCGCATTGGGCGAAGAGCAAACCGAACTGTTGGCCGCCCAGGTGGAAGAGCAAGCCCTGCAATTACCCGACCTGGAAGACGCCGTGACCAAGGCCCAGGGTGCCGCCAACGACCAGCGTGGCAGCGTTATGCAGGTGCAGCAGCAAATTCAGGTCTTGGCCGCCGAGCAGCGCAGTATTGAAGAGCAAAGCCGCCAACTGGTGACCCGGCGTGAGCGTCTGGCGGCTGACCGTAATGCTTTGTCAGCGCCCGATGAAGCGCGTTTGGTGGTCCTACAAGAGCAACTGGAGTCCGCGCAGGAAACCCACCAGATAGCCGATGCGCGCCTGCATGAGCTGCAGGAGTCGGTGCCTGCGCTGGACGAAGCGCGCCGCACCCAGCAGCAGACGGTGAACACCGAATCTGCCAAACAGGCCGATTTGTCGGCACGGCTGGAAGCGCTGAAGGCGCTGCAGGAAAAAGTAAAGACCGACGGCAAGCTGCAACCCTGGTTGGCCAAGCATGGCCTGGACCATTTGCAAGGCCTGTGGAGCCGCATTCACATCGAACAGGGCTGGGAAAACGCGCTGGAAGGCGCTCTGCGTGAACGCTTGGGCGCGCTGGAAGTGTCCCGCCTGGAGATGGTGCGTGCCTTTGCCACCGACGCGCCGCCTGCAAAGTTGGCCTTCTACACCCCACCTTTGGCTTCCGCACCGGACGCCACAGGCACATTGCCGCGTTTGGCCGATTTGCTGCGCGTGAACGACGCCGGCCAAAAAGCCGTGTTGACCGATTGGCTGCAGGGTTGCTTCACCGCAACTAGCTTTGAAGAAGCGCTGGCCCAGCGCAGCGCGCTGCAGCCCGGTCAAAGCATTTACCTGAAGTCTGGCCATGTGGTGAACGCACACAGTGTCAGTTTCTACGCGCAAGACTCTGAGCAGGCCGGCTTGTTGGCACGTGCCCAAGAAATTGAAAACCTGGAAAAGCAGGTGCGCGCCCAGGTGCTGATTGCCGACGAATCCCGCATAGCTCTGGCCCGTGCTGAAAGCGCCTATGCCGACAGCGCGCAGCGCCTGGTGGTGGCTCGCCGCGAGGCCGCAGAGTCGCAAAGCAAGGCGCACGAGCTGCAAGTGGAAACCCTGCGCCTGTCCCAGTTGTTGGAGCAAACGCGTGCCCGCAGTGCGCAGATTGAGTCCGATTTGGCCGAGGTGGATGCGCAACTGGAAGAATTGCAAGAGCGCCGCGTGACGGCTGAGGGCCAGTTTGAATCGCTGGATATGCAACTGGCCGACAGCCAGGAGCGCCATGCGCAACTCGATGAACGTGTCATTGAGGCCCAGCGCAAGCTGGTGCAGTGCCGTGAGCAGCAGCGCACGCTGGAGCGCCAGGCCCAGGAGGCCACTTTTGCGCAGCGCAGTTTGCAGGCGCGCAATGCGGAGTTGTCGCGCGCGATTGAGACGGCGCAACAGCAAACCACGACTATCCATGACGAAGAGCAGCGCGCCCAAAGCGAGTTGACCCGTTTGACCGATGCCGCTGCCCAAGCCGGTTTGCAAAACGCCCTGGCGCTGAAACTGGAGCGTGAGCAAGCCCTGGGTGCCCGCCGCAGCGAATACGACGACCTGACCGCCAAGCTGCGCGCCAGTGACGAGCGCCGCCTGCAACTGGAGCGCGAGCTGGACCCGCTGCGCCAGCGCATCACCGAGTTCCAGCTCAAGGAACAGGCTGCCCGCCTGGGCTTCGAGCAATACGAACAACAGCTGGTCGATGCCCAGGCCGACCTGGCTGCGGTGGAGCAAAGCATCAAGGATGGCAATGTGCGTCTGCTGGGCATGCAGGGTGATATTGACCGTTTGAACCGTGAAATTGCAGCTTTGGGTGCCGTCAATTTGGCGGCGCTGGAAGAGTTGGCCTCGGCCCGCGAACGTAAGCAGTTTCTGGACATGCAGAACGTGGACTTGACCCAGGCCATGAACACGCTGGAAGACGCGATACGCAAGATCGACGCGGAAACGCGTGAGTTGCTCTCAGGCACCTTCGAGCAGGTCAACCGTCACTTTGGTCGCATGTTCCCGGAGCTGTTTGGCGGTGGCAATGCGCGCCTGGTGATTACCGGCGACGAGATTCTGGACTCGGGTGTGCAGGTGATTGCGCAGCCACCGGGCAAGAAGAATCAGACCATCCATTTGCTGTCGGGTGGCGAGAAGGCACTGACTGCGATTGCGCTGGTGTTTGCGATTTTCCAACTGAACCCGGCGCCATTCTGCTTGCTGGACGAGGTGGACGCGCCGCTGGACGATGCCAACACCGAGCGCTATGCCAAGCTGGTTTCCGCGATGAGCAAGGAAACCCAATTTTTATTCATCAGCCACAACAAGATCGCCATGGAAATGGCGAAGCAGTTGATTGGCGTGACCATGCAGGAGCAGGGCGTTTCGCGCATCGTGGCGGTGGATATGGAATCCGCCATCACCTTGGCCGAACTGGCCTAACAGGCCGGATACCCCAGACACACCATGAGTGATTTGCAAATCGGTTTGGCAGTGGCAGGGGGCGTCGTGTTGGCCGCCTTTGTGGCCCACGGCGCGTGGACCACACGCAAAAATACCCCCAAGCAAGCCATTGCCGAGGTCGTGGAACCAGGCTCGGGCGACGACGCGCGCGATACCGTGCCGATGGCCGTGAATGCCGACACGCCGGCCTTCAATCTTCCATCCGCCCCCAAGCGGACCCTGTTGGATTCGTTGATTGACGTGATTGCCCCCATCACGCTCGATGGCACGGTGCACGCGGTATCGGGTGAAGCCGCCTGGGCTGCGATGCCGGTCACGCGCCGTGCGGGCACTAAGCCTTTTGCGGTGGAAGGTTTCAACCAGAACAGCCAGGTGTGGGAAGTGCCCGTGCCTGGTCAGCGTTACAGCGGCTTTCAAGCGGGGGTGCAGTTGGCCAACCGCTCCGGTGCGCTTAACGAAATTGAATACTCGGAGTTTGTCGTTAAGACGCAGGCCTTTGCCGACGCCATCAACGCGGCCCCCGAATTCCCCGAAATGCTGGAAGAAGTGGCCCGCGCCCGTGAGCTGGACCAGTTTGCCAGTGCGCATGACGCGCAGTTGGGCTTCACCATCCGGGCCCGCAATGCCTCCTGGAGCCCTGGCTACATCCACCAAAACGCGGCCCGGCTGGGCTTCGTGGCTGGGGCTATCCCCGGGCGCATGGTGCTGGCGGCCAGCGAAGAGGGCTTGCCACCGGTGCTGGTGCTGAGTTTTGATTCGCAGGCCGCGTTGGCCGAAGACCCGGCCCAAAGCGCCATCCGCAGCATTGCGCTGCACCTGGATGTGGCCCAGGTGGACCGGGCCGAGCAGCCTTTTGAGCGCATGCGCGAATGCGCGGTAGCGATGGCCCAGGCCATGGATGGGCTGATTACCGACGACAACGGCCACGCACTGGCCGTGCAGAGCATGGATGTGATCGGCACCGAACTGCATGGCCTGTACGACATCCTGGAGCAACGCGATTTGGCGGCCGGGTCTGCCCTGGCGCGCCGCCTGTTTTCCTGATCCCTGAAGGGTGTACGCCGATGGCCACGGGTGACTTCATTTCTGACCAGGCACGCGTAGAGGTTCTACGCAGCCAACTGCACCGCTACGCGCACCAGTACTACGTGCTGGATGCGCCCGAGGTGCCTGATGCCGTGTACGACCAGTTGTTTCAGGAGTTGCAGGCGCTGGAAGCCCAGTACCCCGAATGGCAATCGCCCGACTCACCCACGCTGCGCGTAGGCGGCAAGCCGCTGGACGTGTTTGCCACGGTGCGCCATGTGGTGCCCATGCTCAGCATTCGCACCGAGACCGATACTGAATCTACAGGCGCGGAAGCCTTTGATGCGCGCGTGCGCAAAGAACTTGAGTTGACCGAGACCAGTCCGGCCGTGGAATATGTGGCCGAGCTGAAGTTTGACGGCCTAGCCATGAGCCTGCGCTACGAGCATGGTGTGTTGGTGCAGGCCGCCACGCGCGGCGATGGCGAGTATGGCGAAGACGTCACGCAAAACATCCGCACGATCAAGCAAATCCCATTGAGGTTGCCTGAGGGCGTACCAGCGGTGTTGGAAGTCCGGGGCGAGGTCTATATGCGCCGCGATGCGTTCGAAGCCATGAACGAGAAGCAGCGGGAGAAGGGCGAAAAAACCTTTGTGAATCCACGCAATGCCGCTGCGGGTGCGGTGCGGCAGTTGGACCCTGGCATTGCAGCACAACGGCCTTTGAGCTTTTTCGCCTACGGTCTTGGTGAGGTCACGCCGGCAGATCAGGGCGGCCCGGCCTTCGCCACGCACTACGCCATGCTGCAAACCCTGAAATCTTGGGGTTTTCCGGTTGCGGCCCAGGTAGATATTGCGCGGGGCGCTCCTGAATTGATAGCGTACCACCAGCGTATGGGTGCCAGCCGCGACCAGTTGCCATTTGACATTGACGGCGTGGTTTACAAGGTCAACAGCCTGGCGCTACAGCAGCGCCTGGGCTTTGTGACGCGTGAACCGCGCTGGGCGGTGGCACACAAATACCCGGCGCAAGAGCAGGTGACCCAGATGCTGGGCATCGACGTGCAAGTCGGGCGCACCGGCAAGCTAACGCCGGTGGCGCGGCTGAACCCGGTGTTCGTGGGTGGCACCACGGTGTCCAATGCCACGCTGCACAACCTGTTTGAGCTGCGGCGCAAGCAGGTGCGCGTGTGTGACCAGGTCATTGTGCGCCGCGCCGGCGATGTGATTCCGGAGGTGGTGAGTCGGGTTGCTGAAACCGCAGTGACACGCGAACCCTATGTTCCCAACTTCCGCATGCCCCGCAATTGCCCCATCTGCGGCAGCGCCGTCGTGCGTGAAAAGAGTGAAATGAACCACCGCTGCTCGGGCGGCCTGTTTTGCAGCGCCCAGCGCAAGCAGGCCATCCTGCACTTTGCCCAACGCCGTGCTGTGGAGGTCGAGGGCTTGGGTGACAAGCTGGTGGAGCAATTGGTCGACGCCAACGTCATCCGTACGCTGCCCGACCTCTACAAACTTGGCCTGACTGCGCTGGCTGCGCTGGACCGCATGGCTGAGAAGTCGGCACAAAACATTGTCGATGCCTTGGAGAAATCCAAGCAGACCACCTTGCCGCGTTTTCTGTTCGGTCTCGGCATCCGCCATGTGGGCGAGGCCACGGCCAAGGAGCTGGTGCGCCACTTTGGCACGCTGGACGCGATCATGGACGCGCCCGAAGACGCATTGCTGGGCGTCAATGATGTCGGCCCCATCGTCGCCAAAAGCATTCGCACTTTCTTCGACCAGCCGCACAACCACGAGGTGGTTGAGCAGCTACGCGCCTGTGGTGTGACTTGGCCCGAGGGCGATCCGTCCAGCTCAGGCCCCAAGCCACTCGCAGGGCAAACCTTGGTGCTGACCGGCACCTTACCCACGCTGGGGCGTGACGCGGCCAAAGACCTGATCGAAGCTGCGGGCGGCAAAGTGTCGGGTTCCGTCAGCAAGAAAACCCACTACGTGGTGGCCGGTACTGAGGCCGGTAGCAAGCTGGACAAGGCGCGGGAGCTGGGTGTGACAGTGCTGGACGAAGCGGGCCTGCTGGCGCTGTTAAAGCCCGAGATCTGAGCATCGGCGCGCTTCGTTGCGATTTGTCGACGAAGTTTCTCAAACCATACCGGGCGAAGTACCATTGCTCGACTATGTGAACGCACCACCAGAATGCCCCGACTAAGCCCCATCAGTCGCATCACCCGCGGTATCCGTTTTCGGATGTCTATGGTGTTTCTGTTGGTTTTCATGGGCATGGCGGGGGGGAGTATCTGGCACCTGCAGACCAGTCTGGGTCCTACTTTCTTGCGTATGGAGCATGACAACGCACTCCGATCTGCAGAGCGTGTGGTGGGTGGCCTGGACGCACAGCTTTCCAATCTCAACACCCTGACGCGCGACTGGGCTTTCTGGGACGACATGTACCAGTACGCCTTGAAACCCAATGCGGCTTTTGAAAGCAGCAACATGGGCGTTGAGTCCATGAAAAATATTGGTCTGATCGGTGTGATGGTGTTGTCACCAGAGGGGGCGATCGTGGGCTTTCAAGGGGCGGTCCAATCCGATGCCCAGGCTTTACGCGCTGAGGATTTGACCGCCTACAAGGCTCAACTCATGGCACCGCTGAAAGAAGCACAACACGGACAGCAGTGTGGATATTTGCAGCCCCGAAGCGTCTTGCTTTTTTTGTGTGCCAGTCGCATCTCTCGCAGCAATGGCTCGGGGGAACCCACTGGGGTGGTTGTCATGGTGCGCGAACTCACCGCAGCTGCACTGAAAGAGATCGAGAATCAAAGCAAGGAAAGCTTCCAGCTGCTGCCCCTGACCCAGAGCACCGCCGATGAACACTGGAGCGAAGCTGCCCTGACCCACTTGCCAGCGAGTCGTTTGGACGTCAACTACAGCGCATCGGCGCTGACACTGTATTACCACCTGCCTGATTTGGCGGGCAAGCCTATTCGCACCGTGCGATTGCCACTGACCCGCGCGCTGGTGGAAGAGGGGGAGGCAGTGACTTTCCGTACCGCCCGGCAAATGGCCACGATTGCGCTGGTTACAGGGGCCATGCTGCTGCTGGCCGGGCATTTCTGGCTGGTGTTACCGATAGCGCGGCTCAAACGCGATATCCGCTCTATCCACAAACAAAAGGCCTGGGATACTGCCGTGCGCCAAAATCGGTCGGATGAAGTCGGTGCGCTGGCGCGGGAGATCAATGGCTTGCTGGCAGTGATCCATTCTCAGGTCCAGGCGCTGGAGTCACTTTCCATGACCGACGCATTGACGGGCCTGCCCAATCGTCGTCACTTTGACCAACGCTTGGCGGATGAAATACGCCGTGTCCAGCGCAAGGCGCAGCCACTGTCAGTTTTGATGTTCGATATTGACTACTTTAAGCAGTACAACGACCACTACGGGCACCCTTCTGGTGACGTGGCTTTGCAAAAGTTCGCGCGGGTATTGCGGGATTGCACCCGGCAAGTGGACCTGCCTGCCCGTATTGGCGGGGAAGAATTTGCCGTATTGTTGCCGGACACGAGCGAGGCCGCGGCATTGCTGATTGCGGAAAAGATTTTGCAGACATTGCGAAACGCTGAGTTGCCGCATGCGAAGTCCCAAGTCAGCCGTGTATTGACTGCCAGTGCCGGAGTTGCCAGCTTGCGGGAAGGCGTAGATGCCGCGGCAACGCTTCTGGCCCAAGGAGACCAAGCCTTGTATGCTGCTAAAGCCGCAGGCCGCAATCAGGCCCTTATTTTTTCAGGACTTGCATGACCGTACGTGAAATTCTCAAAATGGGCGACCCCCGCCTGCTGCGTATGGCGCAGCCTGTCGTCGAATTCGACACAGATACTCTGCATCTGCTGATCACCGACATGCTGGACACCATGCGCGCTGCCAACGGCGCTGGCTTGGCCGCGCCACAAATCGGGGTGGACCTGCAGTTGGTGATTTTTGGATCGCATGATCGCAACCCGCGTTACCCCGACCGTCCTATCGTGCCGCCCACCGTGCTGATCAACCCCGTGATCACCCCGACAGGTGAAGCCGAAGAAAACGACTGGGAAGGCTGCCTGTCGGTGCCTGGCTTGCGGGGCCTGGTGCCGCGTTGGGCGCATATCCGCTACACCGGGTTCGATCAGTATGGAGACCCGATAGACCGCACGGTGGAGGGCTTTCATGCCCGCGTGGTGCAGCACGAGTGCGACCATCTGTGGGGCAAGCTCTACCCGATGCGGGTGCGGGATTTCAGTCAGTTTGGCTACACCGAAGTGCTGTTTCCGGGCATCGCGGCTGCTGCGGATGACTGAACTGGGCCCGCTGCGCCACAAAGCCATCGAAGGCAGTTAGCAGGGTTTCAAACGCCACCGCGTCACCGCCCAACTGCATCAGCGCGGCGCAAGTGGCTTCCAACGTGGAGAGTTGTCCCGGCTTGTGCGCCTTGCGAATCAGGTAACGCGAATTAGGCACCGCATCCAAAGCCAAGCGTGGCAGCTGTTGCAGGGCAGGATTCAGGTGCAGCATCTTGCGGCTTTTGCGCCAGGTCGCGTCAATCACCACCAGGCGCACCTGGGCCGGGTCTTTTATCTGTTCGGGGTCTGGGCTGGCAGAAGGTGCATGGCCCGCCAGCTCGGTCGGCGGGTACAACAAGACGGTGTACTTGGGCACCTCCAACGCGCTGGTCCACGCTTCTACACTGATGCTTTCGCCCACCAGCATGCGGCTACCGGGCAGGCTCAAATGCAGCAAGCGTGCGCTGTTTTTGGCATGGTGCACCTCCAGCGGGTGCTGCAGGATCAGCACCTCGGTGGCATGGGCCACGGGCCTGACCCATTGGCAAATGCAGGCGCTTTGGGGCCACGTGCACTGCGTGCACACCAGTCGTTTGGTTGTGGAGCCCAGGTTCATTGAAAAGTAATTGATCGTTAACAGCCGCTAAGGGGCCAGTGCCCCATGATCACTGTATCGCACGGATGTGCGGCAACGATGTGAGAACACTATGAATCCCAGCCCCAAGCAAGCCAGCAAGACCGAGATTTCCAAGCAAGAGCTGCAACAGCTCGACCAGCTTCGCGCGCACCGCCGGGTGCACAGAAAGAGCCTTCCACCCAAGCCGCCCTCCGTGGCGGAACACTTTGAGCCACCGCCACCCACTCTGGGGCAGCGGCTCGCCGATGGCGTGGCGGCCACGATTGGCTCCTGGCGTTTTATCGCCATCCAAAGCACGGCCATCGTCATTTGGATGGTGGGCAATGTCATGTCTGGGGGCGGAGCCTGGGACCCATATCCCTTCATTCTGTTGAATTTGCTGCTGTCTTTCCAGGCAGCCTACACCGCGCCCGCCATCATGATGAGCCAAAACCGCCAATCTGAGTTGGACCGGCGGCATGCGGAAACGGACTACGAAATAAATGTCAAAGCCGAGCTGGAGATTGAGCTGCTGCACGAGAAAATTGATATCTTGAAAGAGCAGGAGTTACTGGCCCTGACCGAGGCCGTGCAGGCGCTGTCGGCCCAGCTAGAGACGCTGACGCGGCGCTTGGACAAGTCGCCATGAGACCCAGAACACGATGACATCCAGACAAACACTTTTTTTAAACTACCTGCAGCATTACGCTGCCAAGAACCTTGAAGCAGTGGCCGCCATGCTGGCCGACGACGTAAGGCTACGGGACTGGAAGCTGTCGGTGGCGGGCAAAGCGGCTGCGGTCGCCGAAACTGCCAAGAACTTTGCATCCGCCCAAAGCATTGGCATCGAGGTGTTGGGTGTTTATGAAAGCCAAAACACCGTGTCAGGCGAGCTGCGGATTGTGGTGGATGGCAGTACCGAGCTGTATGTGGTGGACGTGATCGACTTCAATGCCCACGGCCAGATTCAGGCGATTCGTGCGTATCTGGGTCGGGGTGACGGCGATGCGTCGACGCCTTGAAGGACTACAGTTTCCGCCTTTGAAATCAGCATTTTGCTATATTTAATATAGCTGCTCCCGCACTATCCACGGCCTGAATGGCCTATTCGGCTTAAAAACTAGCCGCGGCACTCAGGCTTTGAGCACATCCAGCAATTCGGTCTCAATCTCAATCTGCGCGCGGTTGTGTTGCAACTGCGGGCCGTGGATCAGGAAGCTGTCTTCCACCCGCTCGCCCAGCGTCGCCACCTTGGCCAGTTGCACCACGATCTGGTGCTGGGCCAGCACCCGGGCAATGGAATACAACAGACCCAGCCGGTCACTGGCCGAGATATTGAGCAGCCAGAGCTGCGCTTTCTCGTCAGGGCTGAGCGTGACGCGTGGCGCCACCGGGAAGCTGCGCACCCGGCGCGATACGCGCCCCTTGCTGGGTGACGGTAGCGGCCCGCCTTGGGCAATGGCGCGGCTCAGGCCCGTTTCCAGCAGGCTGGTGACTTCACGAAAGTGGTCGTCCATGTCGTCGCTGGTGACCACCTGGAAGGTGTCCAGCGCATAGCCGATCTTGGTGGTGTGCACCCTGGCATCCAAAATGCTGAAAGCACCCTGGTCAAAGTAACCGCAGATGCGGGCAAACAAATCGGGCTGGTCCTGCGTGTAGACCAGCACCTGCAGGCCTTCGCCCACCGGCGATCGGCGCGCGCAGACGATGGGTTGGGTGGTGTTCACATGGCGGTTGAGCTGCTTGGTGTGCCAGGCAATATCTTGCGCGTCGTGGCGCATGTAGTAGCCCAGGTCCAGCGTGTCCCAAAGCGCCTTGTGCGCTTCAAAGGGGAGGGAATACAGCGCCACCTGCACCAGAGCTTCGCGCTTGCGCGCCTCCACTTCGGCGTCGGGGTCGGGCGCGCGGCCACCCAGCACGCGGCTGGCGTACTTGTACAGGTCTTCCAGCAGCTTGCCTTTCCAGGCATTCCACACTTTGGGCGAGGTGCCGCGGATATCGGCCACGGTCAATAGATACAGGGCTGTCAGGTAACGCTCATTGCCCACGCGCTTGGCAAAGTCGGCAATCACCTTGGGGTCGCTCAGGTCCGACTTTTGGGCCACGCGGCTCATGGTCAGGTGTTCACGCACCAAAAATTCAATCAGTTGGGTGTCCTCTTTGGCAATGTCATGCGCTTTGCAAAAAACCCGCACTTCCACCGTGCCCAATTCCGAATGGTCGCCGCCGCGGCCCTTGGCAATGTCATGGAACAAGGCGGCGATGTAAAGCACCCAGGGCTTATCCCAGCCCGCGGCCAATTGCGAACAAAACGGGTAAGCGTGCGCGTGCTCAGCCATGAAGAAGCGGCGCACATTGCGCAGCACCATCAATATGTGCTGATCCACCGTGTACACATGAAACAGGTCGTGCTGCATCTGCCCCACGATGCGGCGAAACACCCACAGGTAGCGCCCCAGCACCGAGGTCTCGTTCATCAGCCGCATAGCATGCGTGATGCCCTCGGGTTGCATCAGGATGCTGCGAAATGTAGCGCGGTTGACCGGATCTTTGCGGAACTTGACGTCCATCAAATCGCGCGCGTTGTACAGCGCGCGCAGCGTGCGCGCCGACAGGCCCTTGGGGCCAATCGTGGTCTGGTACAGCAAGAAAGTTTCCAGAATCGCGTGTGGCTCGCGGCGGTACAAGTCGTCATCGACCACATCAATCATGCCGGCCTTGTCGTTGAAGCGGGCATTGATAGGGCGCGGTGTGTGGATGGAGGGGTTGAGCCGCTCCTCGATGTTCATCAGCAAAATCTGATTGAGCTGGGTGACCGCCTTGGCCGCCCAGTAGTAACGCTTCATCAGCTGCTCGCTGGCGCGCACGAGGCTTTTCTTGCCATTGCCGTGGTCTGTTTCTTTGTTGGTGTAGCCAAAGGACTCGGCCACGGTGTTCTGCAAATCAAAGATCAGCCGGTCTTCACGCCGGTTAGCCACCAGGTGCAGGCGCGCGCGGATCAGCAGCAGCAGCGACTCATTGCGCTTGATCTGTTTGACTTCAAAGGGAGTCGCCAGGCTGTGGGCCGCCAGCGCGTCCCAGTCATTACCCAAGTGGGCGGCTTTAGACACCCACAAAATGACCTGCAGGTCACGCAGGCCACCGGGCGATTCCTTGCAGTTGGGCTCCAGCGAATAGGGCGTGTCTTCAAACTTGTGGTGACGCTGGCGCAGCTCCAGGGTCTTGGCAACGAAGAAGGCCTTGGGGTCCATAGCCTGGAAAAAAGCACCCTGAAACGCCTGCGACAGCAGGGTGTTACCTGCAACCAAGCGGCTCTCTAGCAAGGCGGTTTGTACGGTGACATCCTTATCGGCCTCGGCCAGGCAGGTGCTCAGCGTGCGCACGCTGGAGCCAATCTCCAGCCCTACATCCCAGCAGCTACCAATAAAGGCTTCCAGCCGCAGCTTGAGCACGTTGTCGGTGTCTGGGCTGCAGTCATCAGGCAGCAGCACCAATACATCGACATCGGAATGCGGAAACAACTCGCCACGGCCATATCCGCCCACGGCCAGCAGCGCGTAGGGGTGGGAGAGGCCTGCGTGGTCCCACAATTTTTTTAGCAGCGTATCGGCCAAGCCGGAGAGCTGCTGCAAGGCCTTACGGGCCACGCGTGTGGAGGTGCCGGTTTGGCGCAGCGATTCAAACAGCGCGGCTTTTTGGGCGCGGTACTGCGCCCGCAGTTCGGCTACGGGGAGTACGGCCAGTTCGGTCATTGCAGAAAACTATTGCGCAGTCAATTCAGGCTTGCGGTTTTACAAAGGCGGGGGTTGCGGGGCTACCGGCAGACAGTGTCAGCACCTCGTAGCCGGTGGGGGTGACCAGCACAGTGTGCTCCCATTGCGCGGACAGAGAATGGTCCTTGGTCACAATCGTCCAGCCGTCTTTTTCGGGGCCGTCCTTGATCTCTTTTTTGCCCGCATTGATCATGGGCTCGATGGTGAAGGTCATGCCCTCAACTAATTTATCCAGCGTGCCTGGGCGGCCGTAGTGCAGCACCTGCGGCTCTTCGTGAAAGACCTGGCCAATGCCGTGTCCGCAGAACTCGCGCACGACGCTAAAGCCCTGGCTCTCAGCAAATTTCTGGATCGCGTGACCAATGTCACCCAGGTGGATGCCGGGCTTGACCATGGCAATGCCATGCCACATGGCCTCATAGGTGATGGCGCTCAGGCGCTTGGCGGCAATGGACACATCGCCCACTGCAAACATGCGGCTGGTATCACCGTGCCAGCTGTCTTTGATCACAGTCACGTCGATATTGAGCACGTCGCCCTTTTTCAAAGGCTTGTCATTGGGGATGCCATGGCAGACCTGGTGGTTGACCGAGGTGCAGATCGACTTGGGGTAAGGAATGCTGCCGCCACCGGTGTAATTCAGGGGCGCAGGGATGCCGCCTTGTACGCCGGTGATGTAGTCGTAGGCCAGTTTGTCGAGCTCGTTGGTGGTAACACCCGGTTTGACGAAGGGTGTCAGGTAGTCCAGCACTTCTGAGGCCAAGCGGCCCGCCACGCGCATGCCCGCAATGCCTTGGGCGTCTTTGTAGGTAATTGTCATGGTGCAATTATCCCAGAGTGTTGCTGCCAGGCCGCCCCTAAGCCACGCAGACGCGGTTTCGGCCCTCTTGTTTGGCGCGGTACAGCGCGGCGTCGGCATCAGCAATGAGCTTCTGTAGCGTGTAGCCGCTCTTGCCGGAACTGCTCAGGCCAATGCTGATTTGGTAACGTATGTCTGCCGAGCCGGTGATGACGTGGGCTTCTTCCACCAGACCGCGCAGTCGATCGGCTACGCGGCAGGCAGTTTCCTCGTTGGAGCCATCGAGGACCAGCACGAATTCTTCGCCGCCAAACCGCACCACCAGATCGCCTGGGCGCACTTGGGCCGCCAACAGAGTTGCCAGATGAACCAAAACCTGGTCGCCCGCTGGGTGGCCATAGGTGTCATTGATTTTTTTGAAATGGTCCGCATCGATCATGGCCAAGGCCACACTGCGCTGGCCCTGGCGGGCGCGCAGCAGTACGCGTTGGCCCATACGTTCCAGCCCGACACGGTTCAGCGCACCGGTCAAGCCATCCAGCAGGGTCAAGCGGTTGATTTTTTCTGCATAGCGGTGCGATACCAGCATGATCAGACCAAAGGCAATGGCGACTTGGGCCAGCGAAGCCACCAACATGGTGACACCCATGTAGGCTTCTACCGCTTGGGCGTCCATGGGTTTTGCGGGTTCAAGGGCCAGGTAGGCTGCGCGCACCACCAGGGACAGCCCGAGCGCCGCAAAACCCCCAACGCTGGGCCACATGGTCTTGCGGATATTGCCATGCAGACCCCGCACCAGGGTCAGGGCGCATAGCAGATTGATGCCGCCCAGGTAGGTGCAGGAGACGATGAGTCGCAATGCCTGGCTGGGTTGCACCAGCACAAAGTAGGCTGGGAGGATAAAGGCAAGCAAAGTGAGGCCGCCGACCCATTGCCACGACAGGTTTTGATCACAAAACAGCCGCAAACCACGCAGCACAAGGGCCAAACCCAGTCCGATCAATGCGTAGCAGATACCCCCATGCACGATGTCGGGCAAGGTGGTCAGGGTCCCCGTGGCCATGCCCAGACAGGCCACGACATTGCCAATCGCCCACAGGCGTTGTTCCTTCAAGGCATCGGCGGACAGCGACGCTGCGATCAGGAGCAGGGTCGTTAGGACCGTGATGCCGACCTGAACGAGTAGCAGAGTGGGGTAGTGCAGCATATTGCGTGGTCGTGCAACCAGTCTAGCAGTGCAAATCGCCACCGTCTCGCGCTATTTTTCTTTCCACTGCGAGGCACCCAGCAATACGATTTGAAGCTGTTTGACAAAGTTCTCGGTCATCTCGGCCTCTAGCAGGGGCTGGTCGGGCGGCAGGTCCAATATTTCAGGGGCGGCGGCCAGCATGGTGGTGACGATCAGGCCGCAGATCATCTGCAGGCTGGCGGTAGACACGTCTTTGTAAATGCCCAGACGGCGAAAGTCTTGCGCCATTTCGTTGGTGAAGTGACTCACATCATTGCGAATGGCCAAGCGCAGGATGCGGCTGCCGCCTGAGCGCTCGCTAGAGATAAACAAAAACAGCAGCCGGTTATTCAATACGTACTGGTGGTAGACGTCCACCGAGCGGCGCACCATATCGTCCAGCGCCACATCCGCCTGGCGTGCTTCGCGCAGCAGGCGGCGCAGCGTAATGCCCACTTCCTCTACCAGCCCCAAGCCCAAATCATCGGTACTGCGAAAGTGCCGGTAGAAGGCGTTGGGCACCATGCCCGCCTCGCGCGCAATCTCACGAATACCCAGGCTGGTGAAGCTGCGGCCTTCGCCCATCAATTGCAAAGCAGCCTGCAGTAGGCTGTTGCGGGTCAGGTCTTTGCGCTCGGTGCGGCTCAGGCTGTCTTTGCGGGTGGTGGCTGTGGCCATTTAGGTTTATTGGTTTTATGTGTACAACCGTATTCTAGGTTTTTCGGTCTGGTCATGCCTGTGTTTATGGGCGTAGCTCTCTAAAGCACGACTGATTCCTTGTTTATTTGTGTACAAGCGTACACAATTCAACTGTGCCTGAGTTTGGGCACCGCAAAGGACACCACCATGCCCCACACCATTGCCCCCTTACCCGCCCACCGCGCCGGCTGGGCCCAAAGTCTGGCCACCCCGGTCGCCCGTGCTTTGCGGCACCCTTGGGTGGAAAGCATCGTCCGCCTGAGTGCGATTGAGGACAGCTTGCAAGCCCTGCACCCGCTGATGTCATTGACCGAAGTGCGGGCGCGCGTGGTCAAGGTGGTCAACGAGACCGCACTGACCAAAACCTTTGTGCTGCAGCCCAACGCCTTGTGGGCGGGTGCGCAGGCCGGGCAGTTTGTGCGCGTGCGTCAGGAGATTGCAGGTCGGCGCGTGGAGCGGGTCTATAGCCTGTCATCCCGCCCCGGCGCGCGGCGCATCGCCTTTACCGTCAAGCGCCAAAGCGGCGGGCAGGTGTCTAACCATTTGCACGACCACTTGAAAGTGGGCGATGTGTTGACCCTCAGCCAAGCGATGGGCGAATTTGTGCTGCCCGCCGCTACATCGAATATGTTGCCCGCCAAAATGCTGCTGCTGAGTGCCGGTAGCGGCATCACGCCGGTGATGGCTATGTTGCGCAGCTTGCAGGCTCAGAGCTACCTAGGTGACGTGGCCTTTGTGCACATCTGCCGTGCACCGGATGATTTGATATTTGCGGACGCGTTGAAAGACTTGGCAGCCCGCTGGCCCACACTGCGTTTGGTCTTGCATTTTGACGAAACTGAAGGCCGCTTCACCACCGACACGCTGCAGCACCTGGTGCCCGATTTGCACGAGCGCAGCACCTGGCTGTGCGGCCCTAGCGGCCTGATGGACGCGGTGCACCAGCTCTGGATAGAACAATCCATCGCAGCACCGCTGCAAAGTGAGCGGTTTGTTGCGTTTACTAGCCTGCCTGCAACTGCGCCTGGCACACCAGTGCAAGTGCGCTTTGTGACCAGCCAAAAAGGCTTTACCACCCAGGGTTCTGGGCCGCTGCTGGTGCAGGCCGAGCAAGCGGGCTTGAGCCCCAAACACGGCTGCCGCATCGGCATCTGCCGCAGTTGCCAGTGCGTCAAAGCCAGTGGCACGGTGGAAAACCTGCAGACCGGCGAGGTATCCAGCGCGCCCAATGAGTTGATTCGCCTGTGCATCACCGCAGCGCGCTCCGATGTAACGCTGGACCTTTGAGCCACTCGCCAACCCCACACCCCTAGGACACACCATGAGCTTTGCATCCGCTACCCATTCGGCCCACTTGAGCCGCGAGCAAATCGCCCAGTTTGAAATCGAAGTCAACGCCATCCGCGACAGCGTGATGAACAATTTGGGTCAGTCGGATGTGGACCACATCCGCAACATGATCCGCATCTGCCGCGCCAGCGAAATCGGTGGCCGCGCGCTGCTGCACTTTGGTGTGGGGCCTGTGAGCTGGGTGGCTGGGGTGCTGGCGCTGGCCAGTGCCAAGATTCTGGACAATATGGAAATCGGTCACAACGTGATGCATGGCCAGTACGACTGGACGGGTGACCCGTCGCTGAATTCGCAAAAGTTTGAATGGGACATTGCCTGCGATGGCGAGCAGTGGCGGCATTCGCACAATGTGATGCACCACACCTATACCAATATCCTGGGCAAAGACCGCGACTTGGGCTATTCCCTACTGCGCATGACGGATGCACAAAAGTGGAAGCCGCGCCACTGGTTTCAGCCGATTGCCAATTTGCTGTTGGCCGCCGGGTTTCAGTACGGCGTGGGCTCGCACGATCTGGAAATGGGCCGCTACAAGCACGGTGCTATGTCCAAAGAAGAGTTCAAGGGGCGACTGGACCGTTTCGTGGGCAAGGTTAAAAAGCAGTGGTTCAAGGACTACCTGCTGTTCCCTGCGCTGGCACTGTGGAGCGCCCCGCGCGTGCTGGCGGGCAATTTTTTGGCCAATCTGATTCGCAATCTGTGGACCTATGTGATTATTTTCTGCGGCCACTTCACCGAAGGCGTGGCGATTTACCGGGAAGAGGATTGCCGCAATGAGACCAAGGGCGACTGGTATTTGCGCCAGTTGTCGGGCTCCAGCAATTTGACCGGCGGGTGGCTGTTCCACATCATGAGTGGTCACCTGAGCCACCAGATTGAGCACCATCTGTTTCCCGATATGCCCGCCCACCGCTACGCTGAGATTGCGCCGCAAATGCAGGCGCTGTGCAAAAAATATGGTTTGTTCTACAACACCGGCAGCTTGTTCAAGCAGTACCTGACGGTGATGAAACGCATATTGACCTATACGCTGCCACCCCGCAAGGCGGCCACTGCTTAAACAGCTGGGTTCCGAGCGGGACTGGGGCTTATAGCGGCGCGTGGGCCGTAGTCAGGGGCGCATGGGCAGTCGTGGCGCTGGCTTTGCGCTGGGGCACTTGGTCGGCGTCCAGCAAGCGCTCGATGCGGGCAAACACTTCATAGCGCGAGAAAGGCTTCTTCATAAAGTCGTCTGCGCCGATGGCATTGCCAAAAAATTGTTCCGTGGCTAATTCATTGCCGCTGATCATGATCACGGGGATGTTGCGGGTGGCGGGGTCGCGGCGCAAATGGCGCAGCGCCGAAAAGCCGTTCATGCGGGGCAGCACGATGTCCAGAAAAATTAAATCAGGCTTGCCGGTTTGCACTTGCTTGAGGCCGCTTTCCGCATCCATCGCCTGGTCCACCTGCAGCTTGGCCGATTTCAGAATTTTGCGTAGGGCTGCGCACACGGTGGCAGAGTCGTCAATGACCAGTACCTTGAGCCCTTCGCGGGCATTCAACCGGTCGCGGCCCCTGCGGTCTGGCGGCAAATCCGACAGCTCTGTGAAATCAGAAGTCGAAGGACTGATGGGTTCAGGTTTTGAAAAGAAGCTTCGGAATTTATTGAGCAGATCCATGGAGTACTTTGAGTGCGCACGCGGTGCGGGTATTGCCTGTCAATCATTGTTGCATGTAGCGTGCCACGGGGCCGTGCAGCCCGGCCGACAAAGAGCGCCAGACAGGTAAAATTACCGGTTTCGCCGAGAGATACGCCGTACCCGCTTGCCATCGCGCCCGATATGGCGCTCGGTATCGCGCTCGGCAGAGCCCCCATTTGCCCACCACCTAGGCCACCCCGTGACCCTGCACATCACTACTTTTGACGGCAGCAATGCCCTAAGCCACTTCCGGACCCAGCAACTCTTGCCCCAACTGCAGGGCATTCACGACAAGATTACCGGGGTGGCTGCGCGTTTTGTGCACCTGGTGGCCAGCGATACCGCCCCCGATGCGGTGCTGAGCGGCAAATTGGCAGCGCTGCTGACCTATGGCGACCCCTATACGGGTGCCGATGACGGCCCGACCATCGTTGTCAGCCCACGTTTTGGCACCGTGAGCCCTTGGGCGTCCAAGGCCACGGATATTGCCCACAACTGCGGCTTTGCCGTCAAGCGGATTGAACGCTTGGTGGAATACCGCCTGACACTCAAAAACGGCCTGTTGTCCAAGACCGCCTTAACGACCGAGCAGTTGCAGCAAGTGGCAGCTCTACTGCACGATCGCATGACCGAAAGCGCGATGCTGGATCGCGGCCAAGCGCTGGATTTGTTCAAAGCCCTGCAGCCTGCACCCATGGACCATGTGGATGTTTTGGGCGGTGGCAAGGATGCCTTGGTCAAGGCCAATACCCAGTTCGGCCTGGCCCTGGCGGCGGACGAGATTGATTACCTGGTCAACGCCTTCACTACGCTGGGCCGCAACCCGACTGATGTGGAACTGATGATGTTCGCGCAGGCCAACAGCGAGCACTGCCGCCACAAGATTTTCAACGCCCAGTTCACCATCGACGGTGTGGCGCAGGACAAGAGCATGTTCGGCATGATCCGCAACACGCACCAACTGGCCCCGCAGTACATGCTGGTGGCGTACTCGGACAATGCCTCGGTTATGGAGGGGGTGCAGGTCGAGCGCTTCACCGCGGTGGCGGCGAATCATTTATTTGCCAAATCGGCCTCTAGTGCCGATGGAATGTGCGGGAGCAGCTACGAAAAGCATAGCGCCACCAACCATATCTTGATGAAGGTGGAAACCCACAACCACCCTACGGCCATCTCTCCTTTCCCCGGTGCCTCCACCGGCGCGGGCGGTGAGATTCGTGACGAGGGTGCCACGGGCCGTGGCTCCAAACCCAAGGCGGGTCTGACGGGCTTTACCGTCTCCAAGCTCTGGGGCGGGATGTCTGACCAAGTGGGGGGCAAGCCTGAGCACATTGCCAGCCCGCTACAAATCATGGTCGAAGGCCCATTGGGTGGCGCGGCCTTT
This sequence comes from Burkholderiales bacterium PBB3, assembly GCA_002256115.1. Taxonomy (GTDB): domain Bacteria; phylum Pseudomonadota; class Gammaproteobacteria; order Burkholderiales; family Burkholderiaceae_C; genus Allorhodoferax. The sequence continues at coordinate 265,118 of NKIK01000001.1, read as the reverse complement.
AACAACGAGTTTGGCCGACCCAACCTCTTGGGCTACTTCCGCGAATACGAACAGACTGTGGAAAGCAACGTGGACACTGTGCAGCGCGGCTACCACAAGCCCATCATGATCGCGGGCGGCCTGGGCATCATCGATGCGGGCCAGACGCACAAGATCGAATTCCCCGCCGGTAGCTTGCTCATTCAGCTGGGTGGCCCTGGCATGCGCATCGGCATGGGCGGCAGTGCGGCCAGTTCGATGGCCACTGGCGCGAACGCGGCCGAGCTGGACTTTGACTCCGTGCAGCGCGGCAACCCGGAGATCGAGCGCCGGGCGCAAGAGGTGATTAACCAGTGCTGGATGCAAGGCGACCAGAACCCGATTTTGGCGATCCACGACGTGGGTGCGGGTGGTTTGTCGAATGCCTTCCCTGAACTTACCAATGACGCGGGCCGCGGTGCGCGTTTTGACCTGCGTGCCGTGAAGCTCGAAGAGTCCGGCATGGCACCCAAGGAAATCTGGTGCAACGAGAGCCAGGAACGCTATGTGATGGCGATTGCGCCGGAGTCGCTGGAACAGTTCCAGGCGCTGTGCGAGCGCGAGCGTTGCCCATTTGCGGTGATTGGTGTGGCCACCGAGGAGCGCCAGTTGAAGCTGGTGGACGAGGGCGCTGAGTCCCCCGTGGATATGCCCATGAACGTGCTGCTGGGCAAGCCGCCCAAGATGCACCGCGATGTGAAGACGGTAGCGCGCACCTTCAAGCCGCTGGACCTGACCGGTGTGGATATCCAGAAGGCCGTGATCGACGTGCTGGCCCACCCCACAGTAGCGTCCAAACGCTTCCTGATCACGATTGGTGACCGCACTGTGGGCGGCCTCACGCATCGCGACCAGATGGTTGGACCCTGGCAGGTGCCCGTGGCGGACTGCGCCGTCACGCTGGCCGACTTCAAGGGCTTCGCGGGCGAAGCCATGTCCATGGGCGAGCGCACACCGCTGGCCGCACTGAACGCCCCCGCATCGGGCCGCATGGCCGTGGCCGAGGCGATTACCAATTTGTTGGCCACGCCCATCGAGCTGCCACGCGTCAAGCTCTCCGCCAACTGGATGGCGGCTTGTGGCGAGCCGGGCGAAGACGCGGCCCTGTACGCCACCGTGAAGGCTGTGGGCATGGAGCTTTGCCCGGCGCTGGGCATCAGCATCCCTGTGGGCAAGGATTCGCTGTCCATGCGCACGCAATGGACGGAGGCAACGACTAGTCCCTCCGGTAGCGCGCAAGGCGCATCCGGCTCTGCGGGCGTGGCGAGGAAGGTCACGTCCCCCGTGTCCCTGATCGTGACAGGATTTGCCACGCTGCAAGACGTGCGCGGCACCTTGACGCCGCAACTCAACGCGACGGACGACACCACGCTGGTGCTGATTGACTTGGGTAAAGGCCAGCACCGCATGGCCGCCAGTATCCTGGCGCAGACGCTGGGCCAGACCGGCGACACCGTGCCGGACCTGGATGACGCCAAAGACCTGATCAACCTGGTCAACGCCGTGAACGCCTTGCGCGCCAAGGGCCAGATCCTGGCCTACCACGACCGGGGCGATGGCGGTTTGCTGGCCACGGTGGCCGAAATGGCCTTTGCCGGCCGCGTGGGTGTGGCGCTGAATGTAGACATGCTGGTGACCGAAGGCGACGGCATCTCTGATAGTCGCATGGACGTGGGCGACAGCAAGAACTGGGCAGGGCAGGTCGGTGCCCGCCGCGAGGAGTTGACGCTCAAAGCATTGTTCAGCGAAGAGCTGGGCGTGGTGCTGCAGGTGCGCACGTCGGAACGCTCGGACGTCATGGCCACCTTGCGCGAGCACGGCCTCTCCAAGTTCAGCCACTTCATTGGCAAGACGCGCCCCGGAACCGATGCGGCTGCGCAAGACGCGGCCATTGCGAATGCGGGCAAGGGCGAGCTGCAAATCTGGCGCGATGCCAAGAGCATCTTCACTGCCCGCCTGGCCGACCTGCACCAAGTGTGGGATGCCGTGAGCTGGAAGATTGCCCAGCAGCGCGACAACCCTGTGTGTGCCGATGCCGAACATGCCGCTGCGGGGGCTGAGAACGACCCTGGCCTGCATGTTTTCATGCCAAATAGTGTGTTGCAGCTCATGGATAGTGCGGGAGAAGCTCCTAAAAATGTAGCGCCTGCCATCCTGAAAAACCGCCCCAGATTGGCCGTACTGCGCGAGCAGGGTGTCAATTCCCATGTGGAAATGGCCTATGCCTTTACCGAAGCGGGCTTTGAGGCCTACGACGTGCACATGACCGACCTGCAGACCGGCCGCGCCAAGCTTTCGGACTTCAAGGGCGTGGTGGCCTGCGGCGGCTTCAGCTACGGCGACACGCTGGGTGCTGGTATTGGCTGGGCGCGCAGCATTACGTTTAACGAGGTGCTGGCGGACCAGTTCAAGGCTTTCTTTGCGCGCCAGGACACCTTCGGTCTGGGCGTGTGCAACGGTTGCCAGATGTTTGCCGAGCTGGCCGACATCATTCCAGGCGCACAAGACTGGCCGCGCTTCACCACCAACCAAAGCGAGCGCTTTGAGGCGCGCCTAAGCTTGGTGGAAGTGTTGGAGTCGCCCAGCCTGTTCTTCAAGGACCTGGCTGGCATGCGCCTGCCGATTGCTGTGGCCCATGGCGAAGGCTTTGCCAACTTCAAATACCGTGGCAATGCCGACAAAGCGATTGCGGCCATGCGCTATGTGGACAACAGCGGCGCGGCCACCGAGGCCTACCCGTTCAACCCCAACGGCAGCCCCGGTGGCTTGACTGCGGTGACCACATTGGATGGCCGCTTCACGGCCATGATGCCGCACCCCGAGCGCGTGTTCCGCAACGTTCAGATGAGCTGGACCAACTTGGATCAGAACGCCCAAAGCCCTTGGATGCAGCTGTGGCACAACGCGCGCAAGTGGGTGGAGTGAAACTCGGTCGACTGATTCAGCCGCGTAAGCCTGCGTTTTGGCTGATGCTGGTTTTGAATGCGCTGTCGATGGTCTTGGTCTGGCTCATGCAAAACTACACGCTGAGCCCCTTGGCCAGCGTGGTGCTGGCCCTGTTTGCCTTGGGCAATGCCGGGTTTGGGGCCTACTTCACTTGGCAGTTGTTAAAAGCCCAATAGAAGGGGGCGTCAGATGATGGCTACACGTCTGCTCAAATCCAGTAGGCGCGTGGCTAGCACGGCCCCTAGCGCGGTGGACAAGGCCAACGCTACGCCAGGGTGCTCATGGGCCAATCGGTCAAAATCTTGTGGACCTAGCTCCCAGACCTTGGCATCGCTGTAGGCCACCACGGTGGCGCTGCGTGCCAGGTGGGAAAAGAAGCTGCCTTCGCCGACCACACTGCCGGGCCCCAGCAGAGCCACCCGCACCAGACCTGCATCCGATTTGACATCGACTTGCAAGTCACCCGATTCTAAAAAATAGAGCTTGCGGTCGCTATCGCCTTGGGCAATCAAAACCTGGCCACGGCGGATAGATATGGGGTGCACGTATTCGGCCAGCACCGTCCACCGGTAGCTCTCCAGAAAACGCCCCAAGGCACCATCTGTATTGCGTGCGATTGCGGCCGACAAGGCGCTCAGGTCTGGTTTGGGCAGAGGGCTGGTTGCAGAGGTCATGGCTGGCTTTCTCAAGCCGCAGAATGCGGCATATTTAGGGGCCGATGGGCTGTGCACAAAGTATGGTCATGCGCATGGCAACCGTCAAGCTTCCGGCGGTATCTGTAAGAATTCGGTTCTAGCCCGGACCAAAGATGAAATCAAAAGGATGGTGAACGTATGACCTCAGCCCTCGTCGGCATTTTGGGCGGCAGCGGCCTGTACCAAATGGACGCGCTTGAAAACCCACAGGAGCACGCACTTCAGACACCGTTTGGCACACCCTCGGATGTGTTGGTGACAGGGCAGGTGCACAGTGTGCCCGTGGTGTTTTTGGCCCGCCATGGCCGTGGCCACCGCCTGCTACCCTCTGAAGTACCTTACCGCGCTAATTTGTATGCCATGAAGCAATTGGGCGTTCAGTACGTGCTGTCGGTGTCGGCCGTGGGGTCTTTGCGGGAAGATTTCAAGCCTTTACATATGGTTTTGCCGGATCAGTTCATTGACCTGACCAAGCGGCGCGATAGCACTTTCTTTGGTCAGGGTGCCGTGGCCCATGTCTCCATGGCCCAACCGGTGTGTCCGGCGGCAGCGGCTGCAGTAGCCCAAGCGGTGCGCACGGTTTTGGCCCGTGACCCAAGCGCTGAGACCGAGGGCGTGCAATTGCACACGGGCGGCACCTATGTCTGCATTGAAGGGCCGCAGTTTTCCAGTCTGGCCGAATCGCATTGGTACCGCAGTATGGGCGCGGGGGTGATAGGCATGACCAATATGCCGGAGGCCAAGCTGGCGCGCGAAGCCCAAATGGCTTACACCACGCTGGCCATGGTGACCGATTTTGACTGCTGGCACCCGCGCGAGGCCCATGTGAACGCCAATATGGCACTAGCTAACTTGCTCAAGAATGCCGGCCGGGCGCAGCAAATTGTGGTGGAAGCCATTCGCATGCTGGGCACCGAGCGGCCTGTCAGCGAGGCGCACACGGCCTTGCAAAACGCCTTGGTCACCCAGCCTGATGCCATGTCACCTGAGGTGCGCGCACGCCTCGCGGCCTTGTTACCTGTTCAATAGAAATTCACCATGCACGACACGCTACCGCTGTTAGAAAAAACCCGCTTCCCTGCCATCCACCGGGCGCATTTGGAAACCCTGCAAGTGAACCTGGGCTACAAGTGCAACCAGACGTGTTTGCACTGCCACGTCAATGCCGGTCCCAACCGCACCGAGATGATGGACGTAGACACGCTGGCCTTGATTCCGCAGGTGCTGGCCGCGCGCAGCATTGGTACGCTGGACTTGACGGGCGGTGCTCCTGAGTTGCACGAAGAGTTTCGCGCCATCGTGCGTGCCGCGCGGGCCATGAATGTTCGGGTGATAGACCGCTGCAATCTCACCATTCTGTTCGAGCCAGGCCAAGCCGATCTGGCCGAGTTTCTGGCCGAGCAGCGGGTGGAGGTGGTTGCATCCATGCCCTGTTATTCGGCTGCCAATGTGGACAAGCAACGCGGTGATGGCGTGTTTGACAAGAGCATCGCCGGTTTGCAAAAACTCAATGCCCTGGGCTATGGCGTGCCCGGCAGCGGTTTGGTTCTCAATCTGGTCTACAACCCGCAAGGGCCATCCTTGCCCCCGGAGCAAAAGGGCCTGGAGGCGGACTACAAGCGCGAGCTGTTTAAACACTTCGGCGTGGTGTTCAACCAATTGCTGGCGCTGACGAATATGCCAATCCAGCGCTTTGGCTCCACGCTGGTGTCCAAGGGCACGTTTGAGACCTACATGGAGCTGCTGCAAAGCAGCTTTCAAGAGAAAAATCTGGACGGCGTGATGTGCCGCAGCACCGTGAGTGTGGACTGGCAGGGTTGGTTGTCGGATTGTGATTTCAACCAACAATTGGGACTGTCGCTGGGAACCTCGGGCGTGCGCAAACATCTGCGCGATTTGCTGACGGGAGGCTTGGATGCCAAGCCGATTCGCGTGGCGGGGCATTGCTTTGGCTGTACGGCGGGGCAGGGCAGTAGTTGCGGTGGAGCCCTGGATTCACATTGATCCACGTACGGCCTCACCCTTAACCCCCGGTGAATGCTCGGGCATAGGGTGCCCACCATAATGGCTCTCATGAAAAATTTACATCTCATTCGCCCGGCTATTGCAGCCATTTTTCTCACCGCTGGCATGGCTGGCGTCAGTTGGGCTCAGGCAACGACAGTGCCCGCAGCAGCGGCCCCTGCGGCGTGCCCCGCTTTGCTGAAACACGAGTTTGCACGCTTGCAAGATGACACTCCGCAGAACCTGTGCCAGTACGCAGGTAAGGTGGTGCTAGTGGTCAACACGGCCAGCTACTGCGGCTTTACCCGCCAGTACGAAGGCCTGGAAGCCTTGTACGCCAAGTACCAGAGCCGTGGTCTGGTGGTGCTGGGTTTTCCCTCCAATGACTTTGGTAAGCAAGAGCCAGGATCAGCTAAAGAGATTGCGGATTTTTGCTTCAACACCTACGGCGTGAAGTTTCCGATGTTTGCCAAAACCGTCGTGTCAGGCTCACAACGTAACCCTTTGTACGCAGAGTTGATGCAGGCCACCAAGGCAGAGCCGAAGTGGAATTTTCACAAATTCCTGATTGACCGCAGTGGCAAGCCGGTGGCCAGCTTTGTGAGTAATGTGGAGCCGGAAAACGTGGTGATTACTTCGGCTATTGAAAAAGCCTTGAACCAGAAGCTCTGAGAGCATTAGCGATGCCCGGAGAGTCTGGGCGGCAGAGTGTTCTGCGTAGGTAAAAGGAGGAGCCCGCAAAGCGGGCGGGGGACACGGAGCAGAACGCTTTGACGCTCAGACTCGTAGCGCCTGAGAGGAGCTCATACCGAGATATTGCACTCGCGTCGCAGCAAAGCCAACGCGTCATTGAGCGCATAGTCCATATCGCTTTGCAGTGTGCTCAGAGCGTCTTCCAGAAAGTTGTCCCACAACTGGGTGTAGTCGTCTTGGTAGGGCAGAGGGGCGTGCTCGGCGATATAGGTTTTGACAGCTTCCGTCTTCAGACCGGATTTGCGAATCTTGCGCACCAGCGTAGTGGCTGATTTTTCAGTCAATAGCGTCTTGGGTGTGCTACCCGCAGCCACTGTCAAAAACAAGGTCAACAGCGTGCTGTCGTCCGAGTGACCGCCGGTAACCTTGGCCCAGGTGGCAGACACCGTGCGCTCAAAATGTTCGACCTCGGCCAGTGCATCTTCCAGCCAAAAGTAGCGGCCCATGAAGGCGGGCGTCTGGTCAAACAATTTGCGCACAGGTAGCGTGGCATCCAGAATTTTGGCTAGGTCCTGCTCTACGCTATTGCGCATCACACCCACAATTTCGCGGTATTCGGTTGGCAAATCTTTGGGAACTACCACGCTGATGGGCTTGCCGCCAGCGCCATGCTTTTTGCGCAGCGCTGTAATCACTTTTTCAAATTCAGGCCAGTCGGGCAGCTCGGTACGTTTGGCGGCGTGGACCAATAAAGCGGTGCGGATCACTGCCTCGGCGTCTTTGCCAGCCTCTTCCAAGGCATCCGCGTCAACGCCCATTTCATTGGCCAACCAAATGGCGGCGTCGACCACAGTGGCCACTTGGCTGCGCAGCGCCAATTCGGCCTGGTATTCCGGCAAAGTGCGCAGGGCCCACTTGGCCAAGACAGGGATCTGGTCATCCGTAAAACCGCTGCGCTCATTCATGCCAAAGTGGCTGTTTTGCGGCATTGCAATTAGCGCTTTGAGCATGTCCGAGCCGCCCTTGGAGCGCGACAGGAAGGAGTGGTCTCGCAAAGACTCTGCGGCCTGCTGCAAATCGCCATTGCAACTTGACTCCAGGTACAGGCTCACCAGGTTGACCATGCGCTCGCGGGCGCGCTCCAGCTCGGGGCGCAAAAACTCGGTGCCAAAGTAGCGGGCAATTTGCACCATGCCTTTGGGGGCGTCGGCGTTAATGGCTTCCAGCTTATCGGGGCCTAACAGCCCGTGGGCAATACCGTAGGCCAGGGCTTTCTCGAAGAAAGGCCGACCATCGTGCAGCGCAATGGACATGGCGACGTGACCCTAGATCGCTGACTCTTCGTCGTCATCCCGCGCAGCTGGCGTGGCCTTGCCACGGTCGGTATCGCCAGTTTCAAACTTGCCGTCGTCCTCTTCCGGCTCTTCCTCTTCTTCCAGTCCCAGGTCATGGGCGCGGGCTTTGGCACGCAGCACCATCACGGTTTCCAGAAAGAGGTCGGGCAACTGGTAACGCAGAATCCAGGCTAGCTGCATCCAGTCTTGATCCATTACTTCATCGAGTTCTACCTTGGGCTGGGCGTAAGCAGATGACAACAGAGCCTGCTCGGACAGCATTTCACCGTCGTCTTCGACCGAGTCAAAGGTGCCGGTACGAGCAAAGGCTTCGATACGGCTCCACTTCTCCGAGAAGTAATCCGCCAGCGCCTCGCTGCCACCTTCCAGATCGCCAATGGCGGTCAAGAATTCAACCGGGTCCGCGTCCTCGCGGAAGATGACGGAGTTGACCATGCCGCGCAAATGCGTGCGCGTCAGGTCTTTGTATTGCTTCTCGATAACCACCGCGTGCGCAAACATGGACGGCGTGATCAGCAGGTTGATCACCGACTCTTTAGAGTTGTCGTACTCGCGGATTACAGCCAGGATGTCTTTGGCGGGCAACTGCTCCAGCACCACCATCAGCGCGCCATCGCCCTCCGCATCGGCCAGCTCTACCAGCGCAGACTCTGCGCCCACGATGTCTCCGGCGGCAATCAGGCTTTGGGTTTTGGCAATGAGGGCGAGTTGATTCATGTTGTGCTTATTTGCGGTGAGTCTTGGCAATTAATCTTTGCGGTCGAAGCCTTGCTCGACCATCCAGTCCTGTCCGGCTTCTTCGCGGGCGCGGGCTTCTTTTTCTTCTTCGTCTTCGAAGTCGTCGGTCACCAGGTCTTCGTCGTCCTCATCATCGTCGGTGGATGTGGAGCGTTGTGCGGTCTCAGGCTTGTTGTACAGGTATTCCAGTCCTGCAGCCACTGCCAGAAACCAGTCACCCAAAGGCTGCTGGCGAATGACGTCCACCATCTCCAGCGCCCAGGGCGCCACGTCGATGGTGTCGGCCAAAGTGTCCCACTCCGGCAGATCGTCGGCTTCGTGGGTCAGCAAGTGATCCATAGCGGCATTGGATTTGAAGCGGAAGGCCTTGTGAAAGACCACCGTGACCATCTCCGGGCTCACTTCCAGCATATGCACGAGGAAACTCAATTCCTTGCGACGCTGCGACAAGCGCTGGGCCAGCACGTGGTGGCCTTCGGAGTCGCTCATCAGGTCGTCGAGCTCCGCGAAGTAGGCGGTGCGCAGATTACGGAAGTAAGGAGAAATAGTCATGCGTGCTTTTCAAAAGTGCGGTTCAAAGTGCGCGGTTCAAAGTATGCGATTCATGTAGCCCTGCCAAATCTCACGGGCCGTGTCGATCGGGCTGTCCAGCAGGTTGCGGCGGCGGTTGTCGTCGTAAGCCTGCCGCTTGGTGTCGTCGGACAAAATTTCATACGCTTCCTGGACCAAACGAAAGCGCTGGGGTGCGTTTTCGTCGGTATTGCGATCCGGGTGGTGGATCGACGCAAGTTGCCGGAACGCCTTCTTGATATCGGCCAAAGAGGCAGAAGGACTAAGGCCCAATGTTGCGTAGTGGTCGTTCATGCAGGTCCGGTGTGCCGCTCCAGCCGGATGTGGGGCGGTCAATTGTGTTTTGCCGTTGCGGGCCTGCACCAACCATCTCGGGTGCTGTGAGCTAAGCCTATGATTATAAACGATTTCCGCAAATTTAGGCTGAGGGTTTGTCGGCGGCTTGGCGCAAAGCGATGCTCTTGTAGAGGGCTATCAACAAGTCTGACTGCGTGACGATGCCCACCACTTTGCGCCTCGCATCGATCACCGGTACGTGGCGCAGGGACTTCTGCGCTATCTGGCGGATCAGTTCCGAGAGCGGTGTCTCAGGATGCGCGGTGAACACATCCGCCGTCATGATTTGGCCTACCACCTCGGGTTTGTTAGAGCTCAGACCCGGCGTACGCTTGAGCAGTATTTGCAAGCGATCAGTGAAACTGGTGGGGGCTGTTGCATCTACCTGCCGAAGAAAATCGGCCACCGTGACAATGCCGATCAACCGGTCGAACCTGTCGATGACGGGCAGCGACTTGATATTGTGCTGGCGCAATAGTTGCCAGGCCATGCCGAGATCGGTATGGAAGTGGACGCTAATCACGTCGCGCGACATCACCTCGGCGCAGGTCAAACCTACCTGACGGCCAAAAGCATGGTCCACCGCCAAGTTGTAAATCTCCACCAATTCATCTTCTTGCACGTCGACAAAGGTGTTGAGCGTTTGCACGGCACTTGCCAGATCGGCATGGACCAGGCCCATCCGCTGAATCGGCGGCAAGTCCTGGGTACGGTGTGGAGCCAGTGCTGGGGTGGTGCTGTGCGGATAGCGTCGGCCTAGCACCCACTTGTTGATGACAAGCGCCGCGATCAACAACGCTGTGACATTGAGTGCCACCAGCTCAAGCGTCTGCACTACGCTGGCCGGCGTGTAGGGCGCATTGAGCACGATGAGCAAAGCCAAAGCACCGCCAGGTGGGTGGATGCAGTTGAAACGTGCCATGAGCCAGATGCTGATGGCCACCGCCAGACCTGCCGCAATAGCAGGCTGCGGAACCCACTGGGCACATAGCAAGCCAGTCACAGTAGCCACTAGATAGCTACCCAACAGAGGCCAGGGTTGGGCAACGGGGCTATGAAACTGTACAAAAAGAATGACGACGCTGGCACCCACGGGGGCTAGCAGCCAATGCGCATGCAAGGGCATGGCCCGCAGCAGCAAACCACAACCGGCGACGCACAGTAGCGCCCCCAGGCTGGATTTCCAACGCTCGGCGCGCGAGAGGCTGAGCGCGTTGCTGAAGAGCTTGGCATGCAGCCAGGCGATGGGCCGAGAGATCACAGAATCACCTATGCACAGCGATGCAAGTGAGCGAGCCGTCTTATGGCGTGGGCGATGGGCCGGAGCCGTCTTTCAGAGCGGTTTCAAATTCTTCTAGCTCAATCGCAATCGCGGCGTATTTTTTGGACTTGGCCCGGTTATCGATCCAGGTGAGCGCCGCGGCTTCCAGATCTGCCTTGAAATGCGCGAGTGCTGCGTCTTTGACAGCTTGGGTTGCCGTCTTGTCGGTGCTGGACCAGAGTTCGATGAGATCTGACAGCGCGTTGTCAAAGTCATCGAAGGTTTCAAGGGGTATCCACTGACCACTTTTATCAAACATCTTTTTCTTTCAGTAATTGATGCGAATTTAGACCATTCGCTTTCGCCACACAGGTTTTCCACCGTTGCGTTAGAGCATGAAAAAAGCCCCAGCGATTTCTCACTAGGGCTTGATTCGTTTCTTATTTTGGCTCCTCGACCTGGGCTCGAACCAGGGACCTACGGATTAACAGTCCGGCGCTCTACCAACTGAGCTATCGAGGAATGAAGCCTCAAATTATAGCGTGGTTTTTTGGGCTTTTTGGAAGTGACTTCACTTTTTTGAAATTAGCCCGCATTTTTTTCGGTGTGCGTTGGCGTGTGAACGCCCAGAAGCGCATGCAGACGCGGGCTGGTGGTGGTGTATTGCAGCATCACCTTCTTCTCAGGCGCAATGAATCGCATCGCGCCGTAGGCCGCCAGCGTAGCCTCATGAAAGCCACACACGATGAGTTTCTTTTTGCCGGGATAGGTATTGATGTCGCCCACGGCAAATACACCTGGTAGTTCGGTACCAAAGTCTTCGGTGTTTACCGTGATCTGCTTGCGCTCCAGCACCAGTCCCCAATCAGCCACGGGCCCGAGCTTGGGTGACAGGCCCGAGAAGGCGGCCAAGTAATCCAGCGGCTGCGCGGCCGTGTGGCCTTCGGCATTGCTGATGAGCAGCGCGGTCAGGAGATTGCCCGCACCGGTGTCGAAGCCGGTGATTTGGCCGATGTTCAACGCTATTTGTCCCGATGCAACGCATGCGCGAAACGCCTGCAATGTGGCGGGCTCGGCGTTGAACACATCGCGCCGGTGCAACACGGTGACGGATAGGGCCTGGTACGCTTGCGCTTTGGGCTGGTCTGGGCGCAGTGCTAGCGCCATTTCCAATGCGGCATCGTTGTCGCCCAGGATGACGACATCCTTGCCCGCGTAGCGCGCAAAGTCCTGGGGGTGGTAGTGCAACTGGGTGCCGTGGAACAGGCCGATGCCGGGAACCTGCAGCGTGCGCGGCACAAAAGCACCGACACCCGCGGCAATAAATACGGCGCGGGTCAAAAAATGGCTGCCTGCGGTGCTGGTGAGCAGCCAGCGCCCGTCCTCTTGGCGCGCCATCGCTTGGACTTGTTGCCCGAAGTGCATCTGTGCCCCAAAGGGCGCAATTTGCTGCAGCAGGCTTTGCGTCAGCGCGCGGCCTGTGGTGGCGGGTACCGCGGGAATGTCGTAAATGGGTTTGTCGGGGTACAGCTCGATGCACTGGCCGCCTGCGTAGGGCAGGGCGTCGATCACATGGGCTTTGACCTCTAGCAGGCCGAGCTGGAAAACCTGGAACAGGCCCACCGGGCCTGCGCCTATGACAACGGCATCCGCTTCTATGGTGGGAGCTGTCATGCCGCGCAGTGTGAACCCAGGTCGTGCGACTTTTAGCGAATCAACTCAGCCAGCTTGCCAGTCTTGTCTTTCCAGTCATCAGCATCAGGCAGAGGCGCCTTGCGCTTGGTAATGCTCTTCCAGCCCGGCAGCAGGGCCAGCTCGGCGTTCAGCTTGATCATGTGCTGTTGGTCTTTGGGCGCGTCTTCTTCGGCGTAAATGGCGTTGACCGGGCACTCTGGGATGCACACGGCACAGTCGATGCATTCATCGGGGTCGATGGTCAAAAAATTGGGGCCTTCGCGGAAGCAGTCCACGGGGCATACGTCCACGCAGTCGGTGTATTTGCACTTGATACAGGCTTCGGTGACGATGTGGGTCATGATGTTGGCGGCTAGTAATTAGGAATGTGGCACCAAAATGCCAAGCCTTTGATTTTATTGGGTTTTGGAGACGCCCCCACAGACAGGGGCCTCTAGTTTGCGTTGCATCAACTCAGGAGCAGCGCCCCTGAGGTTTTGTGGCTGGCGGTATCGACCAGAATCAGCGAGCCCAGCACCCGGCTTTGCAGGTAGGGCAGGGCCGCAATTGGCTCCTGCAAGGCCAGCTCAATATGGCCAATCGCATTGGGCAGGATCTGGGTTGCGTCATGCTCTTGCAGGGTGTTGATGTCCAGGCTGTGCACGATGCGTTTGACCTTGGCCTTGATCCAGCGGTGGCCGTGCAGCGCGAGGTACACGCGGCCTGCGACCAGGGGTTCGTCGTCCATCCAGGCCACGGTGGCCTTGATTTCGCGTGTTGGCTGGAAGAACTTAACCGGCGTGTTGTCACCGAACTCATCGTCAGTAGGCGCGGTGGTTGTGGCCGTGGACAGCAACCAGTCGCCGCGCGATACGTCCACTTCACGGTCCAGCGTGATGCCGGCACCATGGCCTGCGGCCACGTTTTTGGGCGCGCGGGCGTGGTTCAGTACCTGGGCCACCACGGCGGTCTGGCCGCTGGGCAGGATGCTGATGGTGTCGCCGGGCTTGACGCTTCCGGTGGCTACACGGCCCCAGAACACGCGGCGGCCCTGGGTGGTGTCGGCAGAGTCGTGGAACTTCTCGACCCACTGCACCGGGAAGGCAAAGGGCACATTGGTCTCGGCAGCCGTCACTGGCAGGGTTTCCAGCAAGGTGAGCAGGCTGGGGCCGTCGTAACCGCACCAGCCGGGGTTAGCGGTGACCACGTTGTGGCCTTTGAGGGCAGACATGGGAATAGTGGCTGTAACTGTGATGCCGGCCTGCTTGGCGAAGGCTTGCAGCGCTTCGGTGATCTTGGCGAAGGCCTTGGCTGCGTCGTCGCCTAAGGCATCCAGCTTGTTCACCGCAAAAATGATGCTGGGCACGCGCAGCAGATTGACCAACAGCGAATGGCGACGGGTCTGGGGCAGCAATTCCACCAGGCCGTCCACATTCCACTTCAGCTTGGTCGCGTCCACCAGCACCACGGCGGCGTGCGCGCTGCTGGCGGCGGTCACCATATTGCGGGTGTACTGCTCGTGGCCAGGTGCGTCGCCAATGATGAACTTGCGTGCAGGCGTGGCGAAGTAGCGGTAGGCCACGTCGATGGTGATGCCTTGCTCGCGCTCGGCAGACAGGCCATCCGTGAACAGCGCCAAGTCAGCTTCACCACTCTTGGAGACATTGGCCAACTGGTCTTGCAGCACCGAGCGGCTGTCCACCAGCAGGCGACCGATCAGTGTGCTCTTGCCGTCGTCCACACTGCCGCAGGTGATGAAGCGCAGCGCGGATGAAGTGTCATTTTCAGTGCCATTTAGGCCTGTAGTGCCCGTGGAATGTGCGGGAGTAGCTATCGTATTTGTAGCGTTCATGGAATACTCAATTTTGCAAAAGTGTGGGTGGCGCAGAGGACGGTTGGACTTCCCGCCTCATGCTGGGGTACCAGAAATCGGCGGGCAGCCCAACCGCCCTCTGCGCTGGAACGGTCAATGGCGCGCCAAGGTTTTTGAAAGAAAAACAGCCGGCTCACCACCATGCAAAGCGTGTCGAAGGGGCTAGGGTCGCCAGCCAGGCGAATCCTGGGGGCGGTCGCCGATTTCTGGTACTCCAGCATGAGGCGTCCGCCTCCAGGGTTTGCCTGGCGGGTCATGAGAAAGTCAAGGCCATGGAGGGCTTTCAAAAGTACCCGTCCTTTTTACGCTTCTCCATCGAAGCTTCAGAGGTCTTGTCGTCCATCCGAGTAGCGCCACGTTCGCTCACGTCGGCGGCCAGGGTTTCGATCACGATGTCAGCGGCGGTGGCGGCCGTGCTTTCCACGGGGCAGGTGCAGGTGATGTCGCCTACGGTGCGGAAGCGAACGTCGCGGCTCTCCACTGTTTCGCCGTCCTTCGCAGGGGTCAGGTCGGTCACCGGCACCAGCAGGCCCTTGCGTTCGACCACATCGCGCTTGTGCGTGTAGTAGAGGCTTGGCAGCGCGATTTTTTCGCGCTCGATGTACTGCCACACATCCAGTTCGGTCCAGTTGCTGATGGGGAACACGCGGAAGTGCTCGCCGGGTTGCAAGCGGGTGTTGAACAGCGTCCACAGCTCGGGGCGCTGGGCCTTGGGCTGCCATTGGCCGAAGCTGTCGCGGTGGGAAAAGATGCGTTCCTTGGCGCGGGCCTTTTCTTCGTCACGGCGGGCGCCGCCGATGAGCGCATCAAAGCGGAACTCGTCAATGGCTTCGAGCAGCGTGACCGACTGGTGCACATTGCGGCTCTCGCCCGGGTGCGCCAAGCGCACGGTGCCGCGGGCCATGGAGTCTTCGACGCTGCGCACGATGAGTTCGGCGCCCAGTTCCTTGGCGCGGAAGTCGCGGAAGTCGGTCACTTCGTGGAAGTTGTGGCCGGTGTCGATCATCAGCAGCGGGTAGGGAATGCGCCCTACGCCAAAGGCTTTTTCGGCGCACTTGAGCATGACCAGGGAATCCTTGCCGCCGGAGAACAGCAGGGTGGGGCGCTCAAAGGCGGCGGCGACTTCGCGCAGGATGAAGATGGTTTCTTCTTCCAGCGCGTCCAGATGCTGGTTGGACAGTCGGTCGAAATGGGTGGGTTCAGTCATGGCATTCATGGCGTTGTCGTTTTCTTGTGGACCAGGTTCAGTGGGCAATGTGCAAGCCGCACTCGCGCTGGTCTTCGCCCTTGGTCGGGTCCACGTAGTCGAAATTGTTGGGCAGACCGTGGGCCTCGCAATACTGGTACAGGTCTTTGGACGACCAGTGCAGCAGCGGGGCGACCTTGATCAGGCCATCGGGGTTGATGCTCACCGGGTCCATCTGGGCGCGCACGGCGCTGTCGGTGGCACGCAGTGCAGTGAACCAGACCTTGGGGGCCGTCTCGCGCAGCGCGCGGGCGAAGGGCTCCAGCTTCACCTCTTCGGTGAATGCGGCATGGCGCGGGTCATCAAGGCCGGGCAAGGGGCCTTCCACCGCTTCGCGGTGCGCTCGCGTGCGCAGCGGCAGGTAGATCCGTAGATTCAGGCCGAGTTGTTTGGTGACTTCGTCGGCGTAGCGGTAAGTGGCTTCGGTGTTGTAGCCGTTGTCCATCCAGACCACGGGCACGTCGGGTTTGACACGCGTGACCATGTGCAGGATCACTGCCTCGTAGGGGCGGAAATTGGTGGTAACGATGGGCGCGCGGTCCAGGGCTAGGGCCCATTCGACCAGGCCTTGGGCGTCGTTGCCAAACTGGGTGTTGACTTGTGCGAGATCGAGGTTGCTCATGCGGTGGCTCCTTCCTGTGCCAGCGCGGAGCCGCCCTCACGGGCGAAAACAGGCTTCACGGTAACCGCATCACCTTGGTAGAAGCCGCGGTAGCGGTCAAACTGGCGTTGGGCGAATTCCACGTTTTGGTCTTCACGCAGCACCGCCACGTCGAAGCCCGTGCGTTCCATCTGCACCAGTTGGTCAATCAGTACATCGCCTGTGGCGCGGATTTCACCGGTAAAGCCCAGGCGGCGGCGCAGCAAAAAAGCCTGGCTGTAGGCGCGGCCATCGGTGAACTTGGGGAAGCTCAGGTCGATGCGGGTGACGCCGCTCAGATCCAAGGTGCGCGGGTCTTGGGTGTTATCCAATACCAATAGATTTGGAGCACTTTGGTCCGTTGAGGCCGTGGATAGTGCGGGAGCAGCTATTAATTTCATAGTAATTAGTCAGTCTGTTGCGCAAGGTCTCAGGCTTCTTGCACGTCTTTGGCATAGCCAGGGGCCTTGGGCAGGGTGTGCAGGTCTTCGTGCTTGTCCGCCAAGCGGGCGCTGTTGGCTGCGGACTTGAAGGCGTCCATGCCCACGCGCTTGAAGCAGTCGATAAAGGTTTCGCGGCCCGCGCGCTGCTTGCGGAAGGTGTCGAGTACGGCTTCAATCACACCGGGTACTTCCAGCGCGCCAAAGGACGGGCCGACCACTTTGCCGGGCACCGCATCACCACTGAGCGTGGAGCCGTCGGAGCCGCCCAGCGACACCTGGTACCACTCCTTGCCGTCCTTATCCACACCCAAAATGCCAATGTGGCCGCTGTGGTGGTGGCCGCAGGAGTTGATACAACCGCTGATGTGCAAGTCGATCTCGCCCAGGTCGTGCAGTTCGTCCATGTCCTGGTAGCGCTCGGTGATTTGCGCGGCAATCGGGATCGAGCGGGCATTGGCCAGTGCGCAGAAGTCGCCACCGGGGCAAGCAATCATGTCGGTCAGCAGGCGCACATTGCTGCGCGCCAGACCGGCGTGGCTGGCGGCCACCCAAAGCGCGGGCAAGTCGGACTCGCGCACCCAAGGCAGCAGCACATTTTGGTCGTGCGTGACGCGCACTTCACCGGCACTGAACTGATCAGCAATGTCGGCCGCCGTGTCGAGCTGGTCGGCATCGGCATCGCCGGGCGCTTGACCCAGGCGCTTATACGACAGGGTTACGCAGCGCAGCGCCGGGTCTTTGTGGGCGGCTACGTTTTGCTTCAGCCAGCGGGCGTAGTCGACTTGACGCTCTGGGGCAATTGCTACTAATTTAGGAGCTGCTCCCGCACTATCCACGGCCTGAACGGGCAAAAAGCAGGCTGAAACACGGTCCAACTCTGCTTGGCTGATGGTGTGCGGCGCGCCATCCACCGTGATGATCTGTTGGTACTCCGCTTCCACCTCGTCGATATAGCGCTGGCCTTCGGCCTTGACCAGAATCTTGATGCGCGCCTTGTACATATTGTCGCGGCGGCCCCAGCGGTTGTAGACGCGTACCACGGCTTCCAGGTAATTCATGATCTGCAGTGCAGGCAGAAATTCGCGAATCACGGTGCCGATCACGGGCGTGCGGCCCATACCGCCGCCCACTAGCACCTTGAAGCCCAGCTCTCCCGCTTCATTCTTCTTCAGGTGCAGACCCACATCGTGCCAGTAGGTGGCCGCGCGGTCGGCCGTGGCACCGGTGATGGCGATCTTGAACTTGCGGGGCAGGAATGCGAATTCGGGATGCAGCGTCGTCCACTGGCGCATGATTTCGGCAAAGGGGCGCGGGTCGGCAATCTCGTCCGGTGCCACACCGGCCAGCTCGTCGCTGGTGATGTTGCGAATGCAGTTGCCGCTGGTTTGAATCCCGTGCATGTTCACGCTGGCCAGCAGGTCCATCACGTCGGCGCTTTTCTCCAGCGGAATCCAGTTGAACTGCACGTTTTGGCGGGTCGTAAAGTGGCCATAGCCCACGGGTAGGTGGGTGGTGCCCCATGTGGCTTGGGTGCCAATGGCTTTGTCAAACACGGCCTTGCTGGGCTGATCGAACTCGCGCGCGATGCGGGCCAGCACGCGCAACTGGGCGCTGGACAGCTCGCCGTAGGGCACGGCCACGCGCAACATGGGCGCGTAGCGCTGGATGTACCAGCCGTTTTGCAGGCGCAGCGGGCGGAATTCGTCATCGCTCAGCGTGCCGGCCAGGTTGCGTTCCAGCTGGTCGCGATGCTGGGCTGCGCGGGCGCGGATGAATTGGCGGTCAAATTCGGTGTATTGGTACATTTTTAGCTGTTTTCACAAGGAAATGAGTTTCAAGCCAGCATAGGCAAGAAGTACAGAAAGCAAAGAACGGATCACGCGCTCGGGCGTTTTGAACATCAAATGCGAGCCGATCCAGATGCCGGGGATGGAACCCGCCAGCAGCTTGGCCAGCAACGGCCAGTCCACCGAGCCCAGCGAGGCGTGGCCCAGGCCGGCCACCAGCGTCAGCGGCACGGCATAGGCAATATCCGCCGCCACGATGCGCGGCAGCGGCAGCAACGGATACAGCAGCATCAACACGGTGACGCCAATGGCACCCGCGCCCACGGATGTGAGGGTAACCAGAGAACCAATGAGTGCCCCAAACAGAAGCGGCAGGCTCCAGTGGCGGGGGCGGGCGGCAGCGGCTTCCTGGCCTGCTGCCACGGATGCGGGGGATGCCTTGCCGCGCAAGGCCTTGTACAAAGTCGCTGCGGCAGTCAGCAACAGCGCGCCGCCCAGCGTCGTGGTCATGATGTGCTGCACCGTGCTGCTGGCAGCACCCAGCGTGTGCAAGACATAGAGCGTTATCAGCGAAGCCGGAATGCTGCCTGCAGACAGGTTGAGCACGACCCGCCACTCCACGCTCTTGCTGCGCGCCAGTTTCACGGTGCCGCCCATTTTGGTGAAGGCGGCAAATAGCAGATCCGTGCCTACAGCCAGGTAGGGCTTCACTTGAAAGAAAAAAATCAGAATGGGCGTCATCAGCGAGCCGCCACCGACGCCAGTGAGCCCCACTATCAAGCCGACACAAAAGCCAGCAAAAACAAACGCCAAATCATGCATGGCGTGGACTGTAGAGGGGCTTGCTTAGATTGAAAACTATTTTTTGGCTATTTTCTTATTCAAAAATCGAATAAGCTTTGCCTGGGACGCCTTTGGCGACCCCAACTACATCTGTTTGAACAGGTGCGAAAACGGGCGGCTCACGACCAGATTTTCTTTGCGGCCCTTGACCTTGACGGTGGCCTGGCCCCGAAAATCCCGCGATACGGAATCCACTGCGGAGGCATTCACGATGGTGGAGCGGTGAATTTGCCAGAACTTGCTCGCGTCAATACCTTCCAGAATTTCCTTGATGGGGGTGCGGATCAGCGCATCAAATTCGGCCGTCGCGACCAGCGTGTATTTCTCATCGCTCTGGAAAAACAGGACTTCGTCGATGGGAATCAGACGCAGGTTTTGCCCGACGCTGGCTTTGATCCATTTGAGTTGTTCGGTACCGGTGTTCAGTTTGGCGGTGAGACGCGAAAGCAAAGCCTCCAGGTCTTGTGGCGGTGCGGGTGGCACCGAACCCAGTCGGGCCTGCAGCCGATCCACCGCGGCCTTCAGGCGTTCGTCCGAATAGGGTTTGAGCACATAGTCCACCGCATCGGTTTCAAAAGCTTCTACGGCGTATTGGTCAAAAGCCGTCACAAACACGACATGGCAACGCAACTCGCGGTTGGCGGCCAGGCTGCGCGCCACCTCCACCCCCGTCATTTCCGGCATTTGAATATCCAGAAAGGCCAGCGAAGGGCGATGCTCGTCGATGGCCTCTAGGGCGGCCTCACCATCGCCCACATCGGCCACGATGACCAGCTCGGGCCACAGCTTGCCCAGCTTGGCTTTGAGCTGTGCACGCAAAATGGGTTCGTCTTCGGCGATGACTGCGGTGATAGGCATAAGGTCTGTAGAGTAATGACAAACAAGCTGCGCATTGTCGGTGCAAACGGTCAGTCGAAATAGTCACTGAACAGAGCCGCCATGGACTGCGCAGCCGGACGCGTCAATGCAGGTCCGCCTTGCGGGCAGACGCCAAGTCCTTCTTTCGCTTTTTCGAGACCCAGTAAATGATCAGACCGATCAGGATGAAAGGCGAGACCACAGGGAACAGCGAGATCAGGATCATGGCGGGTATGAACACGAGCAGGGCGGCAAACAAGAAGCCCAAGCCGTACATCACGGCCACCACAATCAAAATAGCCAGTGCCAGTGCGCCAAATGCGGCCAGCAGACCGACGGAGCCTAGCGCCATGCCCTCCATTCCGTCCAGCTGAAAGTCACCCACTTGCACCGGCATCCAGCCGGTGTACAGGCTGAGCAAAGCCAGCAAAAACACCACGCAGAGCGTCACCATCAACACCATAAAAGTGCGCGACACGATGCGGGCCCACACGCTATGGGACTTGCTTGTCAGGTCCACGGCCTTGCGCCAGCCGGTAGCGGGAATGGGTGCCACCACCGTCTGGGGTTTGGAGCGTTGCGCCATGACGGTACCCGGCGCGCTGGGGGCTTCAGTGGGAATGTCGATGGTGGCCACCACGCCGCGCGGCGTGTTGGATTCGATCGTGAAGCGGGCGTTGTGGCCGTAGATGGCAGCCAGTCGCTCGCGCAAATTGGACAAGCCCACACCGCCGCCGGGTTGGGTCGAGTCGGCTACCAGGCCTTTGCCGGTGTCTTTGACTTCGATGGTGATGCGGTCACCCTGGGGTGTAACGATGCGCTGCACCAGCACATCAATCCGCCCGCCTTCGCGTACCGGCTCCAGACCATGTTTGATAGCGTTCTCCACCAACGAGGGCAGCATCATCGGCGGGAAGGACTTGGCTAGCAGGTCGTCGGGCACTGCAATGGAAAACTCTAACCGCCCACCCATGCGCATCTGCAGGATGTTCAGGTATGCACGCACCAGTTCCAGCTCCTGGCCCACTGTGGACGTGTTCTCACGCATTTTGGGGAGAGATGCGCGCAGGTACTGGATCAGGTGTCCGACCATCTGGTTGGCCGCAGGCGGGTCCACTTCGGTCAGCGCCTGCACATTGGCCAAGGTGTTGTACAAAAAGTGCGGCTCTACTTGGGCCTGCAGAGCTTGCAAGCGGGCTTCGGTGATCTGGCGGCTCATGTCGCTCACCTCGGCCTGCTGGGTTTTCTCTTCGGCCACGGCGATGGCACGGCGCGAGCGTCCCAAGAAATACTTGGAAATCAGCAACATCACAAACAGTGGGATGAAAGCCAGGATCAAGGCGGAGCCCACGCCAATGCGCCACATATCGCCATCGACCTTGCGGCGGATTTCGCCACGGAAACCGTCAGGCAGGGCAGTCATGTCCACCACAGCGGGTAGATGGATTCCAGCAAACTGGCTCTTGGGCGCACCGGGTGGTGCTGGCGGAGCCGGGGGCATTGCCAACTCTGGGGGCTCGACCATTGCTGGCACCGCTGGTATCGCCGGCATAGCAGGCGGTGCTGGAGGCACTGCAGGTGCAGTGGGTCGAGTCGCGGTGGTGGGCGTAGTGGGTTTTGTCGGCTTGGTCGGAGTTGTAGGCGTCGTGGGCGTCGTATGGCCTTCAAGCTCCACGCTCCTGCGCATCTTTTCAATCGATTCCAAGGACTCCGCGGCGGCCTTCTCGTTGTCTTGTGCGGTGCGGAGCATGACGCCGAACGATGCAGCCGTGGCAGCCGTGTCCAGTCCGCGCTCACGCAGCAGGTCAATGGCATCGGCTTTGGCTTGTTCTACGGCTTCGCGGGAGCTGATGGCGGCCTCCAGAGCCGTTTGGGCAGCGTCGCGTGCGGCTTCCAGGGCTTGGTCGGTGGTTTCAGCGGCCCGTTCTTTGGCGTTACCGCTGAAGTCATACTGGGCGGTGGCGAGCTCTTTCTTCGCGCGGGCGATTTCAGCTAAAGCATGCTCCAACTCCTGTTGGCGGGCGTTGTCCTGTGTTCGGGCTCGCATAGCCTGAACAATGTCTTCGGCAAAATTCAGAGCCCTATCGCCAAACACCAAGTTGATTTCCCGCTCGATAGCCCGTTGCTCCTGCGGGGTATTGCCGCTTTCATGCAGGCGAATCACTTGGATCGGCACGGTGAACAGCACCAGCACCAGCAAAGTGATCAGGCCGCCCGACACCATGACCCACCAGGGGGTTTTATGGATCACGTTTCCAACTGCTTTGAACATAAGGGTTTACCTTTTCTTGGGTACAGCGCTCGGATGAGGCTGTTGCTTACCCTGAAGATTACGGGGCTTGGGACGCGCAGACCAGCGCCAGGAGACGGATTGCAGGAGCCGTAGCCCGAAATGCAGGTCAGGCGCTGATCAGAGCTGGGCCAAACGGCCCAAGGCGGCGTGCAGGGTCTCGTCCCGCTTGGCAAAGCAGAACCGGACCACTTTCTGGTCAAAGCCATCGCCATAGAAGGCCGACAGGGGGATGGCGGCTACGCCGACCTCGGCCGTCAGCCAGCGGCAAAAGTCGCTTTCTGATTTGTCAGACACCTCGGAAATGTCCACGCACTGGAAGTAGCTGCCCTCGCTAGGCAGTAATTTGAAGCGCGTGGCCGCCAGGCCCTGGCGAAACAAGTCGCGCTTGCGCTGGTAAAAGGCTGGAAGGTCCAAATAGGGGGCCGGGTTAGCCATGTAGCCCGCCAAACCATGTTGCACCGGCGTATTGACGGTGAACACATTGAACTGGTGCACCTTGCGAAACTCGACCATCAAGGCGGCCGGCGCGGCCACATAGCCGACTTTCCAGCCCGTTACGTGGTAGGTCTTGCCAAAACTGGACACCACAAACGCGCGCTCGGCCAAGCCCGGATAGCGCGCCGCGCTGCAGTGCTGCGCGCCATCGAACACCATGTGTTCGTAAACCTCGTCGCTGATCAGCAGAACATGGGTGGGCGCCAGTAAGGCTTGCAGTGCCAACATGTCGGCATCGGACCAGACCGTGGCACTGGGGTTGTGGGGGCTGTTGATGATCAGCGCACGGGTTTTGGCGTTGATGGCCGCGCCGATGCGGGCAAAGTCGGGGCGAAAGCTCCCAGGTGTCAAAGGCACCCGCACCACAGTACCGCCCGCCAGCGCAATGCTGGGGCCATAGCTGTCGTAGCAGGGGTCCAAGACGATGACTTCATCACCCGGATGTACCGTAGCCAAAATGGCAGTGATGATGCCCTGGGTGGCACCCGCTGTAATAGTGATTTCGTCTGCAGCCCGGTATCTGTATGCGTGGAGCGCTTCTATTTTGATAGCAATAGCTTCGCGCAGCGCAGCAATGCCCGGCATCGGCGGATACTGGTTGTGGCCGTTTTGCATGGCCTGATGGACCTGCTCGATCAGGGCCGGGTCACAGTCAAAGTCTGGGAAGCCCTGGCCTAGATTGACGGCCTGGTGTTCCGTAGCCAGCGCAGACATCACACTGAAAATGGTGGTGCCCACCTGGGGCAAGCGGGAGGTTAGGAGAGGGGTCAAAATTCGTAATCTTCCACATGGCCATCCATGGCGCGCGCAATCAGTTTGCGGTCCAGACGGTCACTCAAAAGTTCGGCAAAGGTGTAGACGAAGTTGCGCAAGTAGGCGCTGCGCTTGAAGGCCACTCGGGCCACGTTTTGTCCAAACAAATAGCCCGCCGGGCGCACGACCAGGCCGCCCAGGCCACCGTTTTTCTCGGTGTCTTCCAGCACATCTCGCACGGCCATTTCGGCGGCAATACCCACGCCTAGCCCCAAGCGCACATAGGTCTTGATAACGTCCGAATCGATGGCCTCCAGCGCAATGCGCGGCTGAAGCTTGCGGGCGGCAAAGGCCTGGTCGATTTTGGTACGACCGGTGAAGGACGGGTGGTAGGTAATCAAGGGCTCGGCAGCGACATCTTCCAGGGTGATGCGCTCTTTGCGGGCCAGCGGGTGGTCGGTGGGCAGCACCAGCATGTGTTGCCACTCATAGCAGGGCAGCGTGACCAGCTCGGAATACTCGGACAGTGATTCGGTTGCAATGCCAATCTCCGCTACTTCGTCTATCAGCATACGGGCGACTTGCGCAGGCGCACCCTGGTGCAGGCTGACATTGACCTTGGGGTAGGCCGTGCGCAATGCGGCCACTTTCTCCGGCAGCACATAGCGGGCTTGGGTGTGGGTGGTGGCAATGGACAGGGTGCCACTGTCTTCTGCGCTGTACTGCTCGCCAATGCGTTTGAGGTTGCCCACTTCGCGCAGGATCAATTCGATGCTTTTTAGAACGTGCTGGCCGGGCTCGGTAATGCGCTTCAAGCGCTTACCGTGGCGGGCAAAAATCTCAATCCCCAATTCCTCTTCCAGCTCAATGATGGCTTTGGAGACACCGGGCTGCGATGTGTGCAGCGCCTTGGCGGCCTCGGTGAGGTTCAGGTTGCGGCGGGCGGCTTCCTGAACAAAACGGAATTGATGCAGGTTCATATCGAATTTCAACTAAAGATGAAGTTCATTATGCCGCAAATGGCGTTTTATAGACCTTCCAAGGCAATATCTGCCAATAGCTGCACCAATTTCGCGTTTTCTCCAACAGCTGGCATCAGCGTCAAAACCAGATGGGGAAACTTCGTTCGCAGCTCGGAGACGATCAGCGGCAGGTCCTCGCGGGCATGGCGGCCGACGCCCAAAAACATGGGAACGATGGAAATGGCGGTAACGCCAGAGGAAACCAATTGATCGACCACGGTGGGTAAATCGGGGGTAGATAACTCTAGGTAAGCGCACGCAACGGGGGTGCCGGGTGCTTGGGCCGCAATTTGCGTTGCGACGGCCTCCATTGGCTTGTGCCAAAGCGGATCGCGCGAGCCGTGGGCGAACAAGACTATAGCTTTGTTCATCGTTTAATCACCAGCCAGGCAAAGGCCGCCAAGGACACCATGGAATAGATCAAACCCGGTAGCGCTGCGGTAAACCAGGGCTGCCAGCCCTGCAGCGCGCCCAAGTCGCCCAACACATTGTTCAGCAGCACAAAGCTAATGCCCGCCATGACGCCGCCAAACACATAGCTGGCAATGCCGCCGGATCTGAAATGCAAATAAGCAAAGGGCAATGCCAACACCACCATGACGAGGCAGCTCAGGGGATAAAAAACCTTTTTCCAGAACTGAATCTCGTACTTTTGCGAAGACTGGCCGTTCGCATTCAAATGTTGGATGTATTGAAACAAGTCCACCGTGCCCATGCGTTCAGGTCGCAAAATAGCGGTGGCTACCATCTCGGCATTTATCTGGGTTGGCCAGCGGAAGGTATCCAGCTTGGTGCGATCCACATGACTGGATGTGGTGCTGCCATTGGAAAAAACGGTTCGCTCCACTTGCTCAAGTTGCCATGAATCGTCGTTGGAGAAGCGAGCCGTTTTTGCCTGTGCCATGGAGATGAGTGCGCCGTGGTTGTCAAACTCAAAAATCCGGACATCGCGCATGCTTGCGTCGGGGGCCAAGGCACCCACATTGACCGCGTATTGCCCATGCTGCTGCCGTTCTTTCAGCCACGCACCTGTTTTACCCACCGTAACATTGCCCTGGTACTGCGACTTCAAGAGTTTGCCAGTCCGATCCGCCCATGGCGCTACATAGTCGCCCACCGCAAAGGTGAGAAATACAAACCCTACACCCAAAACAATCAACGTGCGCAATGCCCGCCAAGGGCCAAGGCCACTGGTGCGCAGAATGGTGAACTCCGAGCTTTGCGCTAGCCGTGCCATGACGAATATGGTGCCGATCAAAACGGTAATCGGCAGCAACTCATAAACATGGCTTGGAATCATGAAGGCGACAAACATCAATGCCTGCGGCACCCGATAACCCGCATCGCTAAAGCGGCCCAAAGACTGCAGTTCGTCAATGAAGTCAAAGAAGTAAAAGAGGCCGATGAAGCCGAGTGTCACCAACAAGACGGCGGTGGACACTTCATTGTAAAAAAGGCGGCGCACGGTTTTCACGGGCGTACCTCGCTACTTTTCGTGTCTTTGCATTTGGGGGCTCCCCGCCAAGTCCAATGGTTGTCGCGTTTGAATAGCCACATCAGACTTAAGAAAAATATGCCTCCGTGCAAGACCAAAAGATACGCCGTCAGCGTAACTTGATTGCCCTCAATCCAACTTTTTCCCAGAACCAAGAGGTTGATGTACAAAACGAACACCATGAATGCGAACCCCAGGTTGGCCGCGCGGCCCACTCTCGGGTTGACGCCAGCAAGGGCCAGTCCGATCACGATGAAATTGAATGCGGCCAGGGTCAGGCCCGCGCGCCAAGATAGCTCTGCCAAATTGCGATTGCTCGGGTCCAGTATCAACTCCTTCGTTGTTTTTACATTGGTGGGCACATAACTGCGGGCAGAGGTGTCGTCCACCCCCACTTTGGCACCATAAGTTTCAAATACGCTCACGGAGAGACTGGAGCTGTCAGTAGATTTCTCTAAGCGCTGCCCGTTGTCCAGAATCAGAAACCGATTCGGGCCGATAACGTCCAGTCTGCCCGTCTTCGCCGAAGTGATGGTCTCCTTGCCTGGCTCTTTGGTAGCGATAAATACATTGCTACCGACTTGGCGATTGACAGGGTCTTTTTCATGGAAAAAAACCCTGTCGCCGTTGGCGGATTCTTGAAACTGTCCGGGTTGAATGCGAGCCACATCACCACGCTTTTCATACTTGTCCCTAAGGTCTTCAATACGACCGTAGGCCCATGGCAAGATGAAAAAAGACAAAGTCAGAATGACCACCAGAATCGGCCAAGCAAAGCGAAACAGGGGTGCCAACAGCGATGTCAACCCGCTACCGCTGCCAAACCAGATCACCATTTCACTGTCGCGGAACATTCGGTTGAGCACGGTCAGCACCGCTATAAACAGGCAGGTGACAAGTATGGTGGGCATGTCGTGCAACACGGTGTAACCCATGATGATCATGACGTCTGATGGGTTGAAAGTGCCGCGCGAAGCCTCCCCCAGTGTTCGAATGAGCGTCATGGTCATCACTACGGTGACGAGGACCACGAGCGTGGCTCCAAAAGTTCGGGTCAGCTCTTGGCGGATGGAGGAATGGAATAACATCAACGAATCAAAAACCTAATACTTGCGCCTAAGGAAGACTGAATTATGAACTTTGAACTCAAACCCCTCGGACTGGTCGGCGTAGCCAGCGAAAAAGTCGATGTTTTGGTGGTGCTCGTCCCGCAAAGCTTCAAAGCTGCTAAGGACGACTTGTCTGCATTGGTGGCTCAGACGATAAAGTCGTCAGATTTTGAACCCAAGGCTGGAAAGATATTACATCTGTACCGCCCGAGCCAGTGCAACGCCACGAAGCTGATTCTGGTGGGTGTGGGTGAGGGCACTGCCAAGGAAGTCCGAGCGGCAGTTGCTCTGGCGTTGGCGGGTGCCAAAACGCCGTCCTTAAAGAAGCTGTTGGTTTCCTTTGCGGCCCCCGCACTAGAAGACGCCGTGCGTGCCGTGGTTTTAGCTATTGCAGACGCCACCTATGCCTACACGTTTACCAAGTCCAAGCCAGAGCCACGCACCTTGGTAAAAGCAACGGTGGCAACCAGCAACGCCACGGAAGTGCAAGTCACCTTCGACCGCGCAGTCGCCATTGTTGCTGGTTGTGAAGTCGCCAAAGAATGGGCAAACCGTCCCGCCAACCACGCTACACCAACGCATTTGGGCGAGGCCGCGCAAGAACTGGCCAAAACAGCCAAATTTTCCTGCGAAGTACTTGGCCCCAAGGAGGTTGCCAAGCTAGGCATGGGGTCGTTCATGGCCGTAGCGCAAGGGTCTGAACAACCGTTGCGCTTCATTGTCTTGCGCTATGACGGCGCAGCCAAGACCAAGGCACCGACAGTGTTGGTGGGTAAAGGGATTACCTTTGACTGCGGTGGTATCTCTATCAAGCCCGCTGGGGAAATGGATGAGATGAAGTTTGACATGTCGGGTGCAGCCAGTGTGCTGGGCGTGTTCCGGACATTGGCGCTGCTCAAACCCGCTATCAATGTAGTGGGCTTGATTGCATCCTGCGAAAACATGGTCAGTGGCAAAGCGGTCAAACCGGGAGACGTGGTCACCAGTATGAGTGGACAGACGATAGAGATATTGAACACCGATGCGGAAGGTCGCTTGGTGCTTTGCGATGCGCTGACCTATGCCGAGCGCTTTAAGCCGGCCGCGGTGGTGGATATCGCCACATTGACCGGAGCTTGCATGGTGGCGCTGGGGGGCGTGCGCAGCGGTTTGTTTGCTTCTGACGAAGCGCTGGGTCAGGCGCTGGCGAAAGCGGGTGACGATGCCCAAGATCTGTGCTGGAGAATGCCTTTGGACGACGACTACGCCGATGGCCTAAAAACAAATTTTGCCGATGTGGCAAATATTGGCGGACGTGCTGGTGGTGCGGTGACTGCCGCTAAGTTTTTGCAGCGGTTTGCGCAGAAATTCCCTTGGGCGCACCTGGATATTGCTGGCACCGCCTGGAAGAGCGGGGCCAGCAAAGGGGCAACGGGCCGCCCAGTTGGCTTGTTGGTGGAATATCTGCTGATGCAAGCAGCGGCTAAGTGACCCAGGTTGCTTTCCATTTTGGAGCGCCGGACAAACTAGCCTACACCTGCCGACTTTTACGCAAGGCTAGCAGCAGCGGCGCAAAGGTCGTGGTGCTCGCAGAGCCGGCCACGGCGCTGAGGCTGGACGTCGATCTTTGGGGGGTAAGTCCGGTTGACTTTGTTCCGCACTGCTTGAGTTCCGCGTCCGCATCATTGCTGCGCCATTCCACGGTAGTCCTTACTTCTGAGCTGGACGCTGCGCCGCAGTCCGCACATGCGGTGTTGGTTCAGTTGTGCCGATCTGCTCCGCCACATGTGCAGTCCTATGGCCGCGTTATCGAAGTGGTGGGCCTGGATGAAGCCGACCGGGCTGAGGCGCGCCAAAGATGGCGGGCTTACGCGGCCTGGGGTCTACCCATTCAAAAGCACGATTTGGCTCTGAAAGAAAATACCTGAATGTTGCCCCCCAAAAAAAGTCCACGTTACCTGCCCACGTTGACACATGTGGTCACGCACGCTGAACTGGAGGCCGTCGAGCCGACGGCGCACGTGGCTGGAGACGCGGCTCCTGCGGATATTGACGAGTTGCGCGTGCAACAAATTATTCAGTCACTTATGCCAACGATAAGCGCGCGATTGCGGGAAATCGCACAAACCATGCTGGATGAGCGGCTGCACCATTTGGAGGCAAATATGCAGGCAGAAGTGGAGTCTATGGTGCGCCGTGCGATGAATGGGTGCGAGTCAACTTCCAATCTGGGACGGCAGTGAAAAACCACCTTTAAAAACACAAAAATTTTCCAACGCTTCGGGACTTCCCTGTGCTGGAGACCCCAAAACTGGGGTATCGTGCTGAGTGTGGAGAAATTGATTCACAATATTTTCTTTGTTTTTTTATTTTTGGAGTATTTATGCAATTCAAAGTTAAGAGCACTTTGACCGTTTTGGCTGCAGCGACATTGCTGGTGGCATGCGGTAAAAAAGAAGAGGCTGCGCCCGCTCCAGCTGCTGCACCGGCACCAGTTGCTGCAGTCGTCAAGATCGGTCACGTTGGCCCTACGAGTGGCGCTATCGCTCACTTGGGTAAAGACAATGAAAACGGTGCCCGCATGGCCATTGAAGAACTCAATGCTGCTGGCGTGATGATCGACGGTAAGAAAGTTACTTTGGAATTGTTGGCAGAAGATGATGCTGCTGATCCAAAGCAAGGCACTGCAGTCGCCCAAAAGCTGGCTGACTCCAAAGTGGCTGGCGTGATCGGTCACCTGAATTCCGGTACCACGATCCCCGCTTCCAAAATTTACAGCGACGCTGGCATTCCTCAGATCTCGCCATCCGCAACCAACCCAACCTACACACGCCAAGGCTTCAAGACAGCTTTCCGCGTGGTAGCTGATGACGCTCAACTGGGCGGCACACTGGGTAAATATGCGGTTGGTACCCTGAAGGGTAAAGCCATCGCCGTGATCGACGACCGTACTGCTTACGGCCAAGGCGTTGCTGAAGAGTTCACCAAGGCTGTTGAGGCTGCAGGCGGCAAAGTGGTGGCTAAAGAGTTCACTACTGACAAAGCAACTGACTTCAACTCCATCTTGACCACCATCAAGGGTAAGAAGCCCGACGTCGTGTTCTTCGGCGGTATGGATGCAGTGGCGGGCCCGATGCTCAAGCAAATGAAATCCTTGGGCATCAAGGCTAAGTTCATGGGCGGCGACGGCATCTGCTCCACCGAGCTGGTGAAGTTGGCTGGCGACGCGATTGCTGACGACCAAGTTTATTGCGCGGAAGCCGGCGGTGTTGAAGGTGAAGCCAAGGCTGGTATGGACGAGTTCAAGACCAAGTTCAAGACCAAGTTCAACGCGGACGTGCAGGTCTATGCACCTTACGTTTATGACTCCGTCAAGATCATGGTTGCTGCCATGGTGAAGGCTAACTCTGCTGACCCAGCGAAGTACCTGCCAGTTTTGGCCGCTACGACTGACTACAAGGGCGTTACTGGCCCCATCACCTTTGACGAAAAGGGCGACATCAAGAATGGCGCGTTGACTCTCAAGACTATTCGCGCTGGCAAGCTGGAAACTCTGGCGGTGATTCGCTAAGTGAGTTTGTGAAATCTCGGGCTGCTAATCGCAGCTCTGAGAAAGTTTAGGGCACCCGTAGAGGTGCCCTTTTTTTCACTCAAAATTGCTTGGCCGGGAAAACGGATGCAAGAACGGGTTAGAATAGAAAGCGCTGGATCGGTGGATGAGCGGTTTAAGTCACACGCCTGGAAAGCGTGCGAGGGGTAAAACCCTCCGCGGGTTCGAATCCCGCCTGATCCGCCAGTGATATAAAAAAACGCGCCTTCTGGCGCGTTTTTTTGTGGGCTTTTTATGTGATTGTCACTAGCCCTTAAGCGTCACCATTTTCATGGCCGATGCAATCAAAGCCGAGACCTCAGTCATATTGCCGGGCACGATCAAGGTGGTACTGGCGTCTGCGGCCACCTTGCTGTAAGCCTCAACCGCTTTTTCTGCCACCTTCAGTTGTACCGCCTGTTCGCCACCCGGTTGACGGATAGCAGCTGCCACGCGTTCAATGGCTTGGGCATTGGCTTCGGCCACGGCCAGAATAGCGGCAGCTTGGCCCTGCGCGTTGTTGATGGCGGCTTGCTTTTCGCCTTCTGATCGGGCAATGAAGGCCTCGCGCTCACCCGTGGCGATATTGATTTGCTCTTGGCGGCGGCCTTCCGATGCGGCAATCAACGCGCGTTTTTCGCGTTCTGCGGTAATTTGCGCTTGCATGGCGTGCAGAATTTCTTTCGGCGGTGTCAGGTCCTTGATCTCGTAACGCAGCACCTTCACCCCCCAATTCAACGCCGCTTCATCGATGGCTGCGACGACCTGCGCGTTGATGATGTCGCGTTCCTCAAAGGTCTTATCCAGTTCCAGCTTACCGATGACAGAGCGCAGCGAAGTCTGCGCCAGCTGGGAAATAGCGACGATGTAGTTGCTGGAGCCGTAGCTGGCGCGCATCGCATCGGTCACCTGGAAGTACAAAATGCCATCCACTTGCAATTGTGTGTTGTCGCGCGTAATGCAGACTTGGCTGGCGATATCCAGCGGGATTTCCTTCAGCACGTGTTTGTAAGCCACCCGGTCCACAAAGGGCACGAGGATGTTCAGACCTGGGGTCAGCGTGCCGTGGTACTTGCCCAGGCGCTCAATGACCCAGGCGTGCTGTTGCGGCACGACTTTGAGTGATCGGGTAATAAAAATAACGGCGATGACCAGAATAATGATGGCGATTTCCATAGGGTTCCCCTGTGTTTGTCCGAATATCAGTGTTTACGATTTGTCCACCAGCAGGCGGTTGCCAATGACTTCTGCAACCCGGTGCGCACCCGCGGTGGGCGACACGCCCGCGCGGTGCATGACGGTCCAATTGGCACCACGGTACTGCACATGGGCGGTGCCATCGGCGTTCCAGGTGCTGACTTGTACCGTTTCACCAATGTCCATGTTCACATTGGCATTGGCTTGCGCCGGAGGCTCAGTGCGGCTGCGGTCGCGTTTCAGGTGCCACACCACCACGGCACCGCCGCCCAGTGCTGCGGCCACCAATATCTGCAGCACAGGCCCAGCGCCCAGGTGCGCCGCAAGCGCCGCAGCCGCGAATCCAATGGCAATCATCAGCAGATAAAAGGTGCCGGTCAAAAGCTCTACCGCGACCGCTGCACCTGCCAGTAACCACCAGAGTGTGGGTTGAGCCATGTTGGTGTCTTTCTTTGTGTAAATGACGCCACATTGTGGTGCAAATGGCGGCAGTTACCAAAGTGTTGTCGCAATAAGTCCTTACACTTCGCGCCTGATTTCTTGTTTTTGGTCTGCCGTTGGAGTTGCACGATGAAGTTTCGCTTTCCCATCATCATCATTGATGAAGATTTTCGCTCAGAGAACACCTCCGGTTTAGGTATCCGTGCGTTAGCCCAGGCCATCGAAACGGAAGGCTTTGAGGTGTTGGGAGTTACTAGCTACGGTGATCTGTCGCAATTTGCCCAGCAGCAGTCGCGCGCTAGCGCCTTCATTCTGTCCATTGACGACGAAGAGTTCACGCCAGGCCCAGACCTGGACCCTGCCGTGCTGAACCTGCGCCATTTCATTGAAGAAGTGCGCCGCAAGAACCTGGATGTGCCTATCTATGTGTATGGCGAGACCAAGACCTCGCGTCACATTCCCAATGACATCCTGCGTGAACTGCATGGCTTCATCCATATGTTTGAAGACACGCCCGAGTTCGTGGCGCGCCACATCATCCGTGAGGCCAAGAGCTATTTGGAAGGTGTACAGCCCCCATTCTTCAAGGCGCTGCTGGACTACGCCGAAGACGGCTCCTACTCATGGCATTGCCCGGGTCATTCCGGCGGCGTGGCCTTTCTGAAGAGCCCGGTGGGCCAGATGTACCACCAGTTCTATGGCGAAAACATGCTGCGCGCCGACGTGTGCAACGCGGTGGAAGAGCTGGGTCAACTGCTGGACCACAACGGCGCGATTGGCGCGTCCGAGCGCAATGCGGCGCGTATCTTTAATGCCGACCACTGTTTCTTCGTGACCAACGGCACCAGCACCAGCAACAAGATGGTCTGGCACCACACGGTGGCGCCGGGTGATGTGGTGATCGTGGATCGCAACTGCCACAAATCCAACCTGCACGCCATCATCATGACCGGGGCGATTCCCGTGTTCCTGAAGCCCACGCGCAACCACTTTGGCATCATTGGCCCCATCCCGCAAAGCGAGTTTGAGCCCGCCACCATCCAGGCCAAAATCAAGGCCAACCCGCTGCTGAAAGGTGTGGATGCCAAAAAGGTCAAGCCACGTATCCTGACGCTGACGCAGAGCACCTATGACGGCGTGCTCTACAACACCGAAACCATCAAGAACATGCTGGATGGCTATGTGGAAAACATCCACTTTGACGAAGCCTGGCTGCCGCATGCGGCATTCCACCCGTTCTACGGCACCTACCATGCGATGGGTAAGAACCGGACCCGTCCGAAAGAGGCCGTGGTCTACAGCACCCAATCCATCCACAAGCTACTGGCCGGTATCAGCCAGGCTAGCCATGTGCTGGTGCAGGATTCGCAGACTGTGAAGCTGGACAAGCATTTGTTCAATGAGGCGTATCTGATGCACACCAGCACCAGTCCGCAGTACAGCATCATCGCCAGCTGCGACGTGGCGGCCGCCATGATGGAGCCGCCCGGGGGCACCGCGCTGGTGGAAGAAAGCATTGCCGAGGCGCTGGACTTCCGCCGCGCCATGCGCAAGATCGACGCTGAATACGGCGACGACTGGTGGTTCAAGGTCTGGGGGCCAGACAAGCTGGTAGAAGAAGGCATTGGCCGCGCCACCGACTGGGTTATCAAGGGCGAATCTAAAACCAACGCCAAGGCCAACTGGCATGGCTTTGGCAAGATGGCCACCGGCTTCAATATGCTGGACCCGATCAAATCCACCATCGTCACGCCAGGTATGGACCTGAACGGCAAGTTCGCCAAGACCGGCATCCCGGCCAGCATCGTCACCAAATTCCTGGCCGAGCACGGCGTGGTGGTAGAGAAGACCGGCTTGTACAGCTTCTTCATCATGTTCACCATCGGCATCACCAAGGGCCGCTGGAACAGCATGTTGACTGCGCTGCAGCAGTTCAAGGACGATTACGCCAAAAACCAGCCGATGTGGCGTGTGTTGCCTGAGTTCGTGCAGAAGCACCCTCGCTACGAAAAGATGGGCTTGGCCGACCTGTGCCAGCACATTCACCAGCTGTATGCCAAGTTCGACATTGCCCGCCTAACCACTGAGGTGTACCTGAGCGACTTGACCCCGGCCATGAAGCCCAGCGATGCCTACGCCCATATTGCATTGCGCAAGACCGAGCGCGTTGAGATCGACCACCTGGAAGGCCGCGTGTCGGTCGGCATGGTCACACCGTACCCGCCGGGCATTCCCTTGCTAATTCCGGGTGAAGTGTTCAACAAGAAAGTAGTGGACTACTTAAAGTTCTCGCGCGAGTTCAACGCCCAGTGCCCAGGCTTTGAGACTGATGTACACGGTTTGGTCGGCGAGATCGGTGACGATGGCAAGATGCATTACTACGCCGACTGCGTGAAGGCTTAGTCCAATAGTAGGCCGGTGCAGATCGGCAGATACAAAAATAGCGCCAGTGCAAATCGCACTGGCGCTATTCTTTTAGGAGCTGCTCCCGCACTATCCACGGGCTGAAACGGCTAAAAGGCTTGGAATTTCAAGTCAGATTGGTGGTCACACCCATGGTCTGGCTGTAGCCGCCGTCTACGTAGGTGATTTCAGCGGTCACGCCACCCGCCAGATCGCTCAGCAAAAACGCTGCCACATTGCCTACGTCTTCGATCGTCACGTTGCGGCGGATCGGCGATGCATCGGCCACGGTGTGCAGCAGCTTGCTGAAGTCCTTGATGCCACTGGCGGCCAGAGTCTTGATCGGCCCCGCACTGATGCCGTTGACGCGGATGCCACGGCCATCTGGTGTGCGACCCACAGCTTCGGCCAGGTAGCGCACGCTGGCTTCCAGCGAGGCCTTGGCCAGGCCCATGGTGTTGTAGTTGGGGATGATGCGCTCAGCGCCCAAGTAGGTCAGGGTCAACAAGGCGGCCTTGTCGTTCAGGTAGGACAGGGCGGCCTTGGCCATCGCCGGGAAACTGTAGGCGCTGATGTCGTGGGCAATCTTGAAGTTTTCGCGCGTCAGGCCGTCGAGGAAATTACCGGCAATGGCGTCCCGTGGGGCAAAGCCAATGCTGTGCACAAAACCGTCGAAGGTGGGCCAGTGGGCTGATAAATCAGTAAAGAGCTGGGCAATCTGCTGGTCGTCACCGACATCGCAATCAAATATCAGCTTGGAATCAAAATCTGCGGCAAATTCTGTAATACGCTCTTTGAACCGTTCGCCCACGTAGCTGAAAGCCAGTTCGGCACCTTGCGCCTTGCAGGCCTTGGCAATGCCATAGGCAATAGACCGGTTGCTCAGTACACCGGTGATCAGCAAGCGTTTACCTGTTAAAAAACCCATTTCATCCTCGTCTTTAGTTTTGGAAGTGGCAGGAATTGTCGCATGGGCCCTTTGGGCACCACTTTTTGGCAACTGCAGAGCAATAATTCCTTAAGAATCAAGGCACTTAGCACAGTTTTACAGTACAATCCAATCTCACGACCAAACGGGCGGGTATCTACCGCCCGTTTTTTTTGGGCGATTGTTTTTGAGTGGGCTGATTTAGAGTGGCGTTACAGCAAATTGTGGAGCAAACCGTGAGCGGTTTGGGGTACGACCTGGTGGAGATTGATCGATCCGCCGGAGGATTGCTGCGCATCACGATTGACCTGCCATGGGAAATGCCGCAACCCGGCGTCCCAGCGGTGGATCAATTTATCACCGTGGAAGACTGTGAAAAAGTCACTCGCCAGCTGCAGTTCGCGCTGGAGGTGGATGGTGTGGAATACCGCCGCCTGGAGGTTTCCTCGCCCGGCATTGATCGCCCACTGCGTCACGTGAAAGATTTTGAGCGTTTTGTCGGCCAGATGGTCGACATCACGCTGAAAGTGCCCATGGGTTTGGCTGCGGCTGGCCAGGTGCACGCCAACCGGAAGAAATTTCGGGGTACCTTGGAGAAGGTGGTCGGCGCGGATGGCGTTGAGGGCTGGCAAATCGTCTGGAGCGATGCCCCTATTGTCAAGCCGGGTGCGCGCGTCAGCAAGAAGCGGGAAGCCCCGCCTCTGCAGGCCCTGGGATTTGTATTTGACGAGCTGCGCGAAGCGCGCTTGGCACCTATCGTGAGCTTCAAGGGTCGCGGTGGTGCTGCAGGCCTAGAAGCGGATGCTGAGTAGGCTGGTTTTGAATTTCGGTTTTGGTTTTGGTTTTAGGTTTCATTGAATAGAGTGTTCAGGAGAGTCATGGCATGAATCGCGAACTTTTGATGCTGGTAGAGGCAATTTCCCGTGAGAAAAACGTCGAACGCGACGTGGTGTTGGGCGCCGTAGAGGCCGCCCTGGCCCAAGCGACCAAAAAGCTGTACCCCGGCGAAGTGGATATCCGCGTGGCTCTGGACCGCGATAGCGGCAACTACGAAACTTTCCGCCGCTGGCACGTGGTTCCCGATGAAGCGGGCCTGCAATTGCCTGACCAGGAAATTCTGTTGTTTGAAGCTAAAGAGCAGATCGCCGATATCGAAGTCGATGAATACATCGAAGAATCGGTAGAGTCCGTGCCGATTGGCCGCATTGGAGCCATGGCTGCCAAGCAGGTGATCTTGCAAAAGATCCGTGACGCTGAGCGCGAAATGTTGCTCAACGAATTCATGTCCCGCGGCGACAACATTTTTGTGGGCACCGTCAAGCGCATGGACAAGGGCGACATCATTGTCGAATCCGGTCGCGTGGAAGGCCGCCTGCGCCGCAGCGAGATGATTCCCAAGGAAAACTTGCGTACCGGTGACCGCGTTCGCGCCATGATCATGGAAGTGGATTTGACCTTGCGCGGTGCCCCGATCGTGCTGTCACGCTCTGCACCAGAGTTCATGATTGAACTCTTCCGCCAGGAAGTGCCTGAGATCGAGCAAGGCCTGCTGGAGATCAAGTCCTGCGCCCGTGACCCGGGTTCTCGCGCCAAGATTGCTGTGTTGTCTCACGACAAACGCGTGGACCCCATCGGCACCTGTGTCGGTGTGCGTGGTACCCGTGTCAACGGTGTGACCAACGAGTTGGCGGGTGAACGTGTTGACATCGTGCTGTGGAGCGAAGACCCAGCCCAGTTCGTCATCGGTGCTTTGGCTCCGGCCAATGTGTCGTCCATCGTAGTGGATGAAGAGCGCCATGCGATGGATGTGGTGGTGGACGATGAAAATCTGGCAATTGCCATTGGCCGTGGCGGACAAAACGTCCGTCTGGCGGCTGAATTGACCGGCTGGAAGATCAACATCATGGACGCGGCAGAGTCTGCGCAAAAGCTGGCTGTGGAAACCGACTCCGGTCGCAAGCTGTTCATGGAAAAGCTCGACGTGGACGAGGAAATTGCCGACATTTTGATTGCCGAAGGCTTCACCAGCCTGGAAGAAGTGGCCTACGTGCCATTGCAGGAAATGCTGGAAATTGAGAGCTTTGACGAAGACACCGTCAACGAGCTGCGCAATCGCGCTAAAGACGCTTTGTTGACGATGGAAATCGCCCATGAAGAAAGCGTGGATGAAGTCTCCCAAGACCTGCGCGACCTCGAAGGTTTGACCCCCGAACTGATTGGCAAGTTGGCTGATGGCGGTGTGCATACCCGGGACGAGTTGGCTGACCTCGCGGTCGACGAGCTCACCGATATCACTGGCCAGTCTGCGGACGACGCCAAGACCCTGATCATGAAGGCACGCGAACATTGGTTTACCAATGAAGCTGCTTCTCAAGAGTAATGGTTATGACACAACAAGTTTAAGTAAAGGTGGAACCAGCCCGCGGGGCTGCTTCTACCGACGCCAAAGGTTACACAACAAATGTCCAGTACGACTGTCGCCGAGTTTGCCAACGAACTCAAAAAATCTACCGATACCCTGCTTGAGCAGCTGAAGTCGGCCGGGGTGCCCAAATCCTCTGCAGCCGATGTCCTGACGGACAGCGACAAGCACAGCTTGCTAGGCTATTTGCAAAACAGCCATGGCACTGCCAGCCTGGAGCGCAAAAAGATTACCTTGGTCAAAAAACAGACCACGGAAATCAAGCAAGCGGATGCAACGGGCAAGGCCCGTACGATCCAGGTAGAGGTGCGCAAGAAGCGTACTTTTGTGCGGCGCGACGACGGTACAGATGGAGTGAGCGAACACGGTGAGTCAGAAACGGTGGTCGCGGAATCGTCTGCGCCATTGATCGACAACGCAGAATTGGCGCGACGCGAAGAAGAAGCGCGCCATCAGGCAGAGTTCATTCGCCGCCAAGAAGAAGAGCTGGCGCAACGCCGTAAAGAACGCGAAGACCAGGAAGCCAAAGAGCGCGAAGCTGCTGAAAAAGCCGCCGCTGCGGAAGCCCTCGCCAAGCAAAAGGCCGCTGAAGCCCCAGCATCTGCCGCCGTTGTCGATGACGCTAAGGCTGTTGCCGCTAAAGCCGCGGAAGCCGATTCCGCACGCCAAGTCGAAGCGGATCGCCAAAAGGCTGCAGAAGCCTCGAAAGCCAAAGCAGCCGAAGAAGTGGCGCGCGCTGCTGATTTGGGTGACCGCCGCCGCAAGGCCGAGGCAGAAGCTGCCGCGATTCGCTCGATGATGGCAACGCCCAAGAAGGTCTTGGTGGCCCACAAGCCCGAGCCCGTGAAGGCTCCGGTCGCGGACCCCAAAGCCATCAAAGGCACCTTGCACAAACCGGCAGCGGGTTCCACGACGGCCAAGCCTGCTGCAGGTGCTACTGCAGGCGCTGCGGGTGCCGGTGTAGGCAAAGAAGTCAAATCCGCCAAGCTGTCTAGCAGCTGGGCAGGCGACCCGGCCAAGAAGAAAGAACTCAAAACTCGTGGCGACACCGGTGCGGGTGCTGGTCGTTCAACCAACTGGCGCAGTGGCCCCCGTGGCCGCCGTGGCAGCAATGATCGCCACCACGACCAGCAGACCATGTCCGCGCCTGTGGAAGCACGCGTGTTGGAAGTCCATGTGCCTGAAACCATTACCGTGGCCGAATTGGCCCACAAGATGGCTGTCAAGGCGTCTGAGGTCATCAAGCATTTGATGAAACTGGGCCAGATGGTCACCATCAACCAGCCCTTGGACCAGGACACCGCGATGATCGTCGTGGAAGAAATGGGACACAAGGCTGTCGTGGCTGCGTTAGACGACGCTGAAGCGTTTACCGACGATGAAGTGCAACAACAACACGCTGAGTTCCTGCCACGTGCCCCTGTGGTGACCGTCATGGGCCACGTGGACCACGGTAAAACTTCTTTGCTGGATTACATCCGCCGCGCCAAGGTGGCATCGGGCGAAGCCGGTGGCATTACCCAGCACATTGGTGCCTACCACGTGGAAACACCGCGCGGCATGGTGTCCTTCCTGGATACGCCCGGTCACGAGGCCTTCTCGGCCATGCGTGCCCGCGGTGCCAATGCAACCGACATCGTGATTCTGGTGGTGGCAGCCGACGACGGCGTCATGCCCCAAACCAAGGAAGCCATCAAGCACGCCAAGGCGGCGGGCGTTCCTATCGTGGTTGCGATCAACAAGATCGACAAGCCGGATTCCAACCCTGAGCGCGTGAAGAACGAGCTGGTGGTGGAGGAAGTTATTCCTGAAGAATTTGGTGGTAACTCGCCTTTCGTAGCCGTGTCTGCCAAGACCGGCCAGGGTATTGATGAGCTGCTGGAGCAAGTGCTGTTGCAAGCCGAAGTGCTGGAGCTGCGCGCGCCAGTGGACGCCATGGCCAAGGGTCTCGTCATTGAAGCCCGCTTGGACAAGGGCCGTGGACCGGTTGCGACCATTCTGGTGCAGTCCGGTACGCTCAAAACTGGTGACGTTGTGCTGGCGGGTCAGACCTTTGGCCGTGTACGCGCCATGTTGGATGAGAACGGCAAGAGCATTAAAACGGCAGGCCCCTCGATTCCGGTCGAGATTCAGGGTTTGACCGAAGTCCCACAAGCGGGTGATGAGTTCATGATGATGGCCGATGAGCGCCGCGCCCGTGAAATTGCCACCTACCGTGCCGGCAAGTTCCGCAACACCAAGTTGGCCAAGCAACAAGCCGCCAAGTTGGAAAACATGTTTACCGACATCAATGCGGGCGAAGTCAAGATGGTTCCGATCATCGTCAAGGCCGATGTACAAGGCTCGCAAGAAGCACTGGCCCAGTCGCTGCAGAAGCTCTCCAACGACGAAGTTAAGGTACAGATGGTTTACGCCGCTGTGGGTGCGATCAGCGAATCCGACATAAATCTGGCGA
This sequence comes from Burkholderiales bacterium PBB3, assembly GCA_002256115.1. Classification (GTDB taxonomy): domain Bacteria; phylum Pseudomonadota; class Gammaproteobacteria; order Burkholderiales; family Burkholderiaceae_C; genus Allorhodoferax. The sequence goes on along the minus strand of NKIK01000001.1, from coordinate 224,557 downwards.
TTGCAGCCAAGGCTGTGGTCATCGGCTTCAATGTACGTGCCGATGCCGGTGCCCGCAAGCTGGCCGAAAACAATGGCGTGGACATTCGCTACTACGACATCATTTACGACGCCGTGGACGATTTGAAGCTGGCTATGTCGGGCATGTTGACGCCGGACAAGAAGGAAGAAATCATCGGTACGGCCGAGATTCGCACCGTGTTTGTGGCCTCCAAAATCGGTACGGTTGCAGGTTGTATGGTTACCTCGGGTATGGTCAACCGCACGGCACGCTTCCGCCTGTTGCGCGAGAACGTGGTGGTTTACACCGGCGAGCTGGACTCGCTCAAACGTGTCAAAGACGACGTGCGCGAAGTCAAGGAAGGCTTTGAGTGCGGTATCAAGCTCAAGAACTACAACGACATCGCCGTGGGCGACCAATTGGAATTCTTCGAGATCCGCGAGATCGCCCGTACCCTGTAATTGGCACTGAGACAAGCACGAATCAATGGTACGTAAAAAGTCATCCACCCCGAACCGCGGCTTTCGCGTGGCCGATCAGATCCAGCGGGATCTGACGGAGTTGATCGCGCGCGAGTTGAAAGACCCGCGGGTGGGGATGGTGACGATTCAGGCCGTCGAAGTAACGCCGGATTACGCGCACGCCAAGGTGTTTTTCAGTTTGCTGGTGGGCGACCCGGTGGCCTGTGAAGCGGGATTGAACCAGGCCGCAGGTTTTCTGCGCTCCGGTTTGTTCAAGCGCTTGCACATTCACACCGTGCCAACCTTGCATTTCCAGTTCGACCGTACCACCGAGAAAGCCGCCGACATGAATGCGCTGATTGCGCAGGCGGTGGCTTCACGCTCTAAGAACGAGGACTGACATGGGTGATGCGCCACGTGCACGGGTTGCCAGGCGCCCCGTGCATGGGGTGCTACTACTAGACAAGCCAATAGGCTGGTCTAGTAATCAGGCTTTGCAGAAAGCCAAGTGGCTGCTGCGGGCAGAAAAAGCGGGCCATACCGGCACGCTGGACCCGCTGGCCACGGGTGTTCTACCGCTGTGTTTTGGCGCAGCGACCAAATTCAGCCAGATGCACCTGGAGGCGGATAAGTCTTATGAAGCGGTCGCACGGTTGGGCATCAAGACGAGTACGGGTGATGCAGAGGGTGAAGTGATTGCCACCCGCCCGGTGCAGGTAACGCAAGAGCAGCTGGACCATGCGGTGGCAGGTTTGACCGGGCCGATACGGCAGGTGCCACCCATGCACAGTGCCTTGAAGAAGGATGGCAAGGCGCTCTACGAATATGCGCGGGCCGGGATTGAGGTCGAGCGCAGTGCGCGGGATGTGACAATTTATGAGCTAAAAGTGCTCGAAAGCACCTTGGATAGTGCGGGAGCAGCTATTAAGTTTATAGCAACGTGCAGCAAGGGCACCTATATCCGAACGCTGGGTGAAGACCTGGGGGAGGCACTGGGATGTGGTGCGCATTTGACAGCGCTTAGGCGCGTCAAGACCGGTAATTTTGTGGAAGCCCAGTGCGTGACGCTGGAAGCGCTTGAAGCGATGACCGAAGACCAGCGCATGGCATGCTTGTTGCCGGTGGATGCGCTGTTGCCAGGGCACAGCGTTGTCACACTGGACCGAGAGAATGCAGGACGTTTTTTGAGTGGGATGCGCAGACGCGGCGATTGGCCGGACGCAGACGAGGTGGCGGTGTATGCCGCAGAGCCCATGGCTCTGCTGGGTACCGGCCATGTAAAGGCCGGTGAACTGATACCCGGGCGGCTTTTGAGCCCCCTGGAGGTGAGTGCATCGCAGGAACAGCAGCAGAATTGAAATTAGCAGAAAGTGAACTATGAGCCATAAACAAATCCGCAATATCGCCATCATCGCCCACGTCGATCATGGCAAGACCACCATGGTGGACCAACTGCTGCGCCAGTCGGGCACCTTTGCCGAACACGAAAAAGTCGTCGACACGGTGATGGACAACAACGCGATTGAAAAAGAGCGTGGTATCACGATTCTGGCCAAGAACTGTGCCGTGACCTGGGAAGGCACGCACATCAACATCGTCGACACCCCCGGACACGCCGACTTCGGCGGCGAAGTGGAACGTGCTCTGTCCATGGTGGACGGCGTGGTGTTGCTGATTGATGCGCAAGAAGGCCCCATGCCCCAGACGCGTTTCGTGACCAAAAAGGCTTTGGCCCTGGGTTTGAAGCCAATCCTGGTCGTGAACAAAGTGGACAAGCCCGGTGCGCGTCCTGACTTTGTTGTCAACGCCGCTTTTGATTTGTTCGACAAACTCGGTGCGACCGATGAGCAGTTGGACTTCCCCGTGGTGTACGCCTCGGGTATCAATGGCTGGTCCTCCATGGAAGAGGGCGAGCAGGGCGAACAGTGGGGGCCTGACATGTCAGCCCTCTTCAACACGATTTTGAGCCATGTGCCAGCGCAAAAGGGTGACCCCGCTGCCCCGCTGCAATTGCAAATTTCCGCACTCGATTTTTCAACCTTCGTGGGTCGTATCGGCGTGGGTCGTATCAGCCAGGGCACGATCAAGCCCATGATGGATGTGGTCGTGATGGAAGGCCCGGATGGCAAACCCGTCAAAGGCCGTGTCAACCAGGTTTTGACATTCCAAGGTCTAGAGCGTGTGCAGGCCACCGAAGCCGGCCCTGGCGAAATCGTATTGATCAACGGTATTGCCGATATCGGCATTGGCGTCACGATTACCGACCCTGTCACCCCGGCACCTCTGCCCATGTTGAAGGTCGATGAGCCTACGCTGACCATGAACTTCTGCGTGAACACCAGCCCGCTGGCTGGCCGTGAAGGCAAGTACGTGACCAGCCGCCAAATCTGGGACCGTTTGCAAAAAGAGCTGCAACACAATGTGGCTCTGCGCGTGAGCGAGACCGACGAAGAAGGTATCTTCGAAGTCATGGGTCGCGGTGAATTGCACTTGACGATTTTGCTGGAAAACATGCGCCGCGAAGGCTACGAGATGGCGGTATCCAAGCCCCGCGTCGTGTTCCGCGATGTGAACGGCGAGAAGCACGAACCTATCGAGTTGGTGACTGCCGACGTGGAAGAGCAACATCAAGGTGGCGTGATGCAAGCCCTGGGCGAGCGTAAGGGCGAGCTGGTGAACATGGAGCCGGACGGCCGTGGACGTGTCCGCCTGGAATACCGTATCCCTGCCCGTGGCCTGATCGGTTTCAGCAACGAATTCCTGAACTTGACCCGTGGTTCCGGCCTGATCTCCAACATCTTTGACAGCTACGAGCCGCACAAGGGTGACATCGGTGGCCGTAAAAATGGCGTGCTGATCTCCATGGACGCCGGTGAAATTTTCACTTACGCCCTGGGCAAGCTGGACGACCGCGGCCGCATGTTCGTGAAGCCGAACGACCCTGTGTACGAAGGCATGATTGTGGGTATCCACAGCCGTGACAACGATCTGGTCGTGAACGCGACACGTACCAAGCAGCTGACCAACTTCCGCGTGTCCGGCAAGGAAGACGCGATCAAGATCACGCCGCCGATTGAATGCACGCTGGAATACGGTGTGGAATTCATTGAGGACGACGAGCTGGTCGAAATCACGCCCAAGTCCATCCGTTTGCGCAAGCGCCACCTGTCCGAAAGCGACCGCAAGCGCGCGGGAAGGTAATCGGCTCACCCCCGTGGCGGCTTTTTGCCGCCTTCCCCCCGCAGGGGGCGATACCAGTGGACCGGCAAAGCCGGCTCCACGGTATCCCTGATTGGCAGACACGCGCACCAATGACGCCCTGTGTATGAAGCTCAGCCACTCCAAAGCCGTAGTTCTGATGCTGGTGGTGACCCTGATGTGGTCTACCGCCGGTGTGGTTACGCGCCACCTGGATGCTGCGCGTAGCTTCGAGGTGACCTTCTGGCGATCCTTCTTCACCGTGCTTTCCTTGCTGGTGATCCTGCCTGTTTGGCAGGGGCGCAAGGTGTGGTCAGATATTCGGCAGGGTGGCCCACTGCTTTGGCTGTCGGGCTTGTGCTGGTGTGTGATGTTCACCGCCTTCATGGTCGCGCTGACGCTCACCTCCGTCTCCAATGTGTTGGTCACCATGGCCCTGGGGCCGTTGCTCACCGCTTTGATCGCCCGCGTCTTTCTTGGCCACCGCATTGCATCGCGCACGTGGGCGGCCATAGCCGCGGCTGGCGTTGGCATTGTGGTGATGTACGCAGAGCAGTTGTCGTCTGACCAGTGGCTAGGTTCGCTGGTGGCTTTGTGCGTGCCGCTGGCTGGGGCCACGCACTGGACGGTGACCCAGCGCGCCCATGCGGAAGGACACGATGTGGATCTGGTGCCAGCCGTGTTGCTGGGTGCGGTGCTCAGTAGCCTGCTCGCCTTGCCTCTGGCATTCCCGTTTCAAGCCACGCCGCACGATATCGGCCTTTTGGCTTTCCTGGGGCTCTTCCAACTGGCGATTCCCTGCGTGCTGTCCGTCATGTGCGCTCGTGTGCTCAAGGCCCCCGAGATCGCGTTGCTGGCCCTGCTGGAAGTCCTATTTGGCATCGCCCTGGCGTGGGCTGGTGCTGGCGAGACCCCACAAACCTCTGTATTGCTGGGCGGCAGCCTGGTCATCGGTGCCCTGGTCGTCAACGAATGGCTGGGTTTATTACAAAGAAGGACAACACCATGATTCGCCATAGTCCAGACGTGATCACCGAAGTAGTCGGCTCCATTGGATGCATCACCCTGAACCGCCCCAAAGCACTCAATGCCTTGTCGCTGCCCATGGTGCAGGCGCTGCTGGACACCCTGCAGGCTTGGAAAGACGACGCAGCGGTGATTGCGGTGGCAATACGGGGAAGTAACAAGGCCGGACAGCCGGGTAGCCCTGAAGCCCTGTTCGGTGCGTTTTGCGCTGGGGGCGACATCCGCTTCTTTCACCAGGCCGCGTTGGAAGGCAATGCCGACCTCGATACCTTCTTCACGGACGAGTACACGCTCAACCACCTGATCCACCACTATCCCAAGCCCTACGTCGCGTTCATGGACGGCATCGTCATGGGCGGCGGCATGGGGATTAGCCAGGGTGCCAGCCTGCGCATCGTCACCGAGAAAACCAAGATGGCGATGCCGGAAACCGGGATAGGCCTGTTCCCCGACGTGGGTGGTGGCTACTTCTTGAGCCGTTGCCCTGGGCACGTGGGCGAGTACCTGGCGCTAACGGGTGATGTGATCAATGCAGAGCAGGCCGTGGCATGGTCGTTGGCAGACGTGTGCGTACCGTCCACTGAGCTAAGCACGCTCTGGGCCGAGCTGCAAGCTCAAACCTCAGCGGGAGAGTTGGAGAAGTGGGTTGCTATAAAATTAATAGCTTCTCCCGCACTATCCATGGTCTCTACAGCCGAATTGAGCACTGAAATGGAGGCCGCATTCACGCGAGCCACCATTCCCGAGATATTGGCCCATCTGGACAAGGCGGACACCGAAGCAAGCCGGAGTGCCGCCAAAACACTGCGCCACCGCAGCCCGCTCATGCTCCACGTGGTGCTGGAGCAAGTGCGCAGGGCCCGGAGCATGACGCTGGCTGAGGACCTGCGCATGGAGCGTGATCTGGTACAGCATTGTTTTTACACCGCGCACCTGGACCGATCAGGTACCAGCAGCGAAACGGTAGAGGGCATCCGTGCCCTGGCGGTTGACAAAGACCACCAACCCCGCTGGAATCCGGCTGGCATTGAGCAAGTAACACCGGAAATGGTCGATCCGTTCTTCGTGAGCCCTTGGCCCACAGGCGCTCACCCGCTCAAAGATCTGACGTAAAGCGCTTAACCACGCCAGTGGGCATGCCAACGAAAGTTAACTGCGGTGCACCTTCATGGCCCGCTCGACTTCGCGCTTACCCTCACGCTCTTTCACGGTATCGCGCTTGTCGTGCTCCGCCTTGCCCTTGGCCAGCGCAATCTCGCACTTCACTTTGCCTTCTTTCCAATGCAAATTGATGGGCACCAGCGTGTAGCCTTTTTGCTCCACCTTGGCAATCAGACGCTGAATCTGCTCCTTGTGCATCAGCAGTTTTTTGGTTCGCACGTTGTCAGGGTTCACATGGCTCGACGCGGTATGCAGCGGATTGATCTGTAAGCCAATGATGAACAACTCGCCACCGCGAATCACCACGTAGCCGTCGGTCAATTGCACCTTGCCTTCGCGCAGAGACTTTACTTCCCAGCCTTCCAGCACCAAGCCCGCCTCAAAGCGCTCTTCGAAGAAATAATTGAACGCTGCCTTTTTGTTGTCGGCAATGCGGGTATTGATAGCAGGTTTTTTAGCCATGGGACTCAAATGGGGATGACAGACGGGAATGAAAGTAGTGCTCTTGGGCTTGTCTACAATCCCGCGCAGACCCCCATTCTATGAAAACCGTTCACAAGTCCGTTTTAATCTGGTACAGCCCCCAAGAAATGTACGTGTTGGTGACGGATGTGGACCAGTACCACGCCTTCCTTCCCTGGTGTGACCATGCGCGCGTTTTGGAACACACCGACAACGGCATGCTGGCGGAAATCGGCATTTCCTTTAGCGGCATTCGCCAGACCTTTACCACCCGCAACATCCATAACGCGCCGAGCCAAGTGGACATTGAACTGGTGAATGGTCCATTTTCTAAGCTGCACGGTGAATGGAAATTTTTGCCGGTAGGCGATGGCTCCCAGCGCGCTTGCCGGGTGGAGTTGACCTTGACCTATGGGTTTGACAACGCAACGCTGGGCAAATTGGTGGGGCCAGTGTTCGACAAGATTGCCAGTACGCTGGTTGATGCCTTCGTCAAGCGTGCGCAACAGGTCTACGGGGCTTAGGTGGCCTTTAACGTGACCCTGGTGGTGTCCTTGGCGCCACGATCCGTCCAGGAAATGCAGCTCAGCGTGGAGGAGGGCGCGACCGCCAGCCAAGCGCTGCGTGCTAGCGGGCTGCTGGATGCCATAACGGAGGCGCAATTGCAAAGTTTAGAGTTGGCCATCTGGGGCCGCCAGGTGCCTGGAAGCCAGGTGCTGCAAGCGGATGATCGTCTGGAGTTGGTTCGTCCGCTTCTGGTGGACCCCAAGGTGGCGCGACGAGAGCGCTTTGCCCACCAGGGCGCAAAAAAAGCGGGTCTGTTCAAGACCCGCCGCGCTGGGGGAAAAGCCGGGTACTGAGCCGCGGCTTTTTTCAGGAAACTACTTGCAGTCGGTGTCCATGATGGCCTGAATGCGCTTGGCCTCGGCTGCGCGCGCTGTTTCGTCCATCACTTCGCGCTCACCTGCACCGTTCACACGGCTGATACGAATACCAGAATCCAGGCCCGCCTTCGCCTGCTTGGCACGGGCACAGTTTTCTATCTTGGCCTTCACGATCTTCTCTTCTTCGGCTTTGCGCTTGGCGGCTTCTGCATCTGCCGCCTGCTTCTTTTTGGCCTCTAGTTCTTTGTCTACGCCCACACCTTTGGCGGCACTGGCGGGTACGGCTGGGCTCGCGGCTGCGGTCTGATCGGTACTACTTGCACCTTCTTGCGCTGCAGGTGCAGTAGGCGGCGTCACCTTGCCGCCGGGGCGTTTAAGGATATTTTTTTCAAGAATATCAGGGGGGGGGGCCCGGTCACTGAAGACCTTGCGGCCATCTTTGTCCAACCACTGCCATTGCGCTGCGGCCAAGGTACAGACGCAAAGCAGACCTAGAGCGAAAAGGTTTTTCAGCATTTTCATAGCGCAAGTGTAGCGGCGGATTGCATTTCCTACGCGGGTACAATCCGTCATTTGGAGCTTTGACAATGCGCCTCCTCGGCAAAGCGCTCACCTTCGACGATGTTTTGTTGGTGCCAGCGTACTCCCAGGTCCTACCCAAGGACACCTCCCTCGCGACCCGTTTCTCCCGCAATATTTCCCTGAATTTGCCCCTGGTGTCCGCCGCTATGGATACCGTCACCGAGGCGCGCTTGGCCATTGCCATCGCCCAAGAAGGCGGTATCGGCATCGTTCACAAGAACCTGACCGCGGCCGAACAGGCAGCCCAAGTATCCAAAGTCAAGCGCTATGAGTCCGGCGTATTGCGCGATCCGGTTGTTATCACCCCATCGCACACCGTGCGCCAGGTGATGAGCCTGTCCGAACAGTTGGGTGTGTCCGGATTCCCGGTCTGCGACGGTGGCAAGGTCGTCGGCATCGTGACCGGGCGTGACCTGCGCTTTGAGACACGTTATGACCTGCCGGTCAGCCAGATCATGACGCCCCGGGAGAAACTGGTGACGGTGCAGGACAGCGCCGCCATCACGATCACCCAGGCCAAGGTCTTGCTCAACCAATACAAGATCGAGCGCCTGCTGGTCGTCAACGATGCGTTTGAACTCAAGGGCCTGATCACGGTCAAAGACATCACCAAGCAAACCAGCTTCCCCAATGCAGCGCGCGATGCCCATGGCAAGCTGCGCGTGGGCGCGGCGGTGGGCGTGGGTGAAGGTACCGAAGAACGTGTAGAACTGCTGGTGCGTGCTGGTGTGGACGCCATCGTCGTCGATACCGCCCATGGCCACAGCCATGGCGTGATTGAGCGCGTGCGCTGGGTCAAAAAGAACTATCCGCAAGTGGACGTGATCGGCGGCAATATTGCGACCGGCGCGGCGGCTTTGGCTTTGGTGGAGGCGGGTGCGGACGGCGTGAAAGTGGGAATTGGCCCCGGTTCTATCTGCACCACGCGCATCGTGGCCGGTGTTGGCGTACCGCAAATCATGGCGATTGACAGTGTAGCTACCGCCCTCAAAGGTACCGGCATCCCGTTGATTGCCGACGGTGGTATCCGTTATAGCGGTGACATTGCCAAGGCTTTGGCAGCCGGTGCCAGCACGGTGATGATGGGTGGCATGTTCGCCGGTACCGAAGAGGCACCGGGCGAAGTCATTCTGTTCCAGGGCCGCAGTTATAAGAGTTACCGCGGTATGGGTTCCATTGGCGCGATGCAGCAGGGCAGTGCAGACCGATACTTTCAGGAATCCACCACCGGCAACCCCAATGCTGACAAGCTGGTACCCGAAGGCATCGAAGGCCGCGTGCCTTACAAGGGCTCTATGGTCTCCATCGTGTTCCAAATGGCCGGTGGCATCCGCGCCAGCATGGGCTACTGTGGTTGCCCCACGATTACCGATATGCAGGACAAAGCGGAGTTCGTAGAGATTACGACGGCGGGCATTCGTGAGAGCCACGTGCACGACGTGCAGATCACCAAAGAAGCGCCCAATTACCGTGCCGACTGATACCCCCGTGGTAGCAGGCGAAGGCCGACCGGCGGCGATGCGCTTCATCATGATTGCTGTGCTGATTGACATGATGTCGATCGGCCTGATGATCCCGGTGTTGCCGCATCTGGTCGGCCAGTTCACCCATTCGCAGAGCGACCAGGCCTTCTGGTTTGGCACCATGATGTTTGCTTTTGGCATCGCCAACTTCTTTGGCGCGCCGATTCTGGGCGCGCTGTCCGACCGATATGGACGCCGACCTGTCCTACTGCTGGGTTTTTGCGGTCTGGCTTTCACCTTCTTCATGACCGCGGCAGCCCATAGCCTCTGGTTGCTGGTGGTGGTGCGCTTGATTGGTGGTGCTATGCAGGCCAATATTGCGGTGGCCAACGCCTATGTGGCCGACATCACACCGGCCCCCGATCGCGCACGTCGCTTTGGTCTGCTGGGCGCGATGATGGGTCTAGGTTTCATTCTCGGCCCCACCCTGGGCGGCATTTTGGGCGATGTGGATTTGCGTCTGCCGTTTGTGGCATCCGGCTCACTGGCCGTGATCAACTGGATCTACGGCTACTTTGTGTTGCCGGAGAGCCTGCCAGAAGCCAGACGCAGCGCCTTTGAATGGCGCAAAGCCAACCCCGTGGCGTCGCTGATCGGCCTGATCGACCTACGTGGCATCGGGCCTTTAGTCGCCGTGCTGGCGCTGACCACGCTAGCGCAGTTCATGCTGCACGCCACCTGGGTGCTCTACACAACTTTTAAATTTGGCTGGGGCCCCAAAGAAACCGGCTGGTCGCTGATGGTGGTGGGTGTCGTCAGCGTGCTGATGCAGGGCGTATTGCTCAAACACATCCTCAAACGCATTTCCACGCAACGCCTGGCCGTCATCGGTATGTGCAGTGCCAGCCTGGCCTATGTGGCCTACGGCCTGGCAACCGATTCCTGGATGCTGTTCGTCATCATTGTGCTCAACATGTTCTCGGCCGCCACCGGCTCCAACCTGCAGAGCATCGTGTCCGGCGCGGCAGACGAAAAAATACAGGGTCGCACCTTGGGTGCGGTCTCTTCCGTCAACAGTCTGATGGCGGTGCTGGCACCCGTGGCCGGTGCCGGCATGCTGGCGCTGGTGTCCGATGCGCCGCGCGGCGACATACGCCTGGGCTTGCCGTTCTTTGTGGGCGGCCTGATCCAACTGCTGGCCCTCAGCCTGGCGGTTTGGCACTTTCAACGCCAGCGCGCACTGCGGGCCGGTACCTCTGAAGCTTGAGTTTTCCCCATGACACACGAACGCATCCTCATCCTTGACTTCGGCTCCCAAGTTACCCAACTGATCGCCCGCCGCGTGCGCGAAGCGCATGTGTTTTGTGAAGTGCATCCCTGCGATGTGAGCGACGAATGGATTCGCAAGTACGCGGCCGACGGCAGCTTGAAGGGCATCATCCTGTCTGGCAGTCACGCCAGCGTGACCGAGGACACCACCGACCGCGCGCCCGCTGCTGTGTTTGAACTGGGCGTGCCCGTGCTGGGCATTTGCTACGGCATGCAAACCATGGCGCAGCAATTGGGTGGCAAGGTCGAGACTGGCCACACCCGCGAATTCGGCTTTGCAGCCGTCCGCGCCCGGGGCCATACTGCCTTGCTCAAAGACATTGCTGACTTCACCACGCCCGAGGGCGAGGGCATGCTCAACGTATGGATGAGCCATGGCGACAAGGTGACCGAGTTGCCACCTGGCTTCAAGCTGATGGCCAGCACCGAGAGTTGCCCCATCGCAGGCATGGCAGATGAATCACGGAAGTTTTACGCCGTGCAATTTCACCCGGAGGTGACCCACACCGTGCAAGGCCAAGCGATGTTGAACCGCTTTGTGCTCGGCATTTGCGGCACCCGGCCCGATTGGATCATGGGTGACTACATCAGCGAAGCGGTTGCGCGCATCCGTGAACAGGTGGGCGACGAAGAGGTCATTCTGGGTCTCTCTGGTGGTGTCGATTCGTCCGTGGCCGCAGCGCTGATCCACCGCGCGATTGGCGACCAGCTGACCTGCGTCTTTGTCGACCATGGCCTGTTGCGCCTGAACGAAGGCGACATGGTGATGGATATGTTTGTCGGCAAGCTGCACGCCAAGGTGATTCGTGCCGACGCGTCGGATTTGTTTCTGGGCAAGCTCAACGGTGTGAGCGACCCCGAAGCAAAGCGCAAGATCATCGGCGGTGAATTCGTCACAGTGTTCAAACAGGAAGCCGCCAAGCTAAAAGGCGAAGGTGCCAAGGGCGCTAAGTGGCTAGCCCAGGGCACGATTTACCCTGATGTGATCGAGTCCGGTGGCGCTGGCAACAAGAAAGCTGTCACGATTAAGAGCCACCACAACGTGGGCGGTTTGCCGGAGCAATTGGGCCTGAAATTGCTGGAGCCCTTGCGTGAGTTGTTCAAAGACGAAGTGCGCGAGCTGGGTGTGGCTTTGGGCTTGCCGCACGACATGGTTTACCGGCATCCTTTCCCCGGCCCCGGTTTGGGCGTGCGGATACTCGGTGAGGTGAAGAAGGAATACGCCGACCTGCTGCGCCGTGCCGATGCCATCTTCATCGAAGAGCTGCGTAACTTCAAGGACGAAGCCACCGGCAAGACCTGGTACCAACTGACCAGCCAAGCATTCACCGTGTTTTTGCCAGTAAAAAGCGTGGGCGTGATGGGTGATGGCCGCACCTACGACTACGTCGTCGCCTTGCGCGCAGTGCAGACCAGCGACTTCATGACAGCGGACTGGGCGGAGTTGCCGTACGCCTTGCTGAAAAAAGTGTCAGGTCGCATCATCAACGAAGTGCGCGGTATCAACCGCGTGACCTACGATGTATCGAGCAAGCCTCCTGCCACGATTGAGTGGGAATGACGCCTTAACCCCACATTACCCGCGCAGGCGCTGCAAATCCACCACGGCTTGCGCCAGTGCCGCCACGGATAGCGGCGCACTCCCTTCCGCTTTGTTACTCACAGTCACGTAGGCGCGTTGTCCGGCGCCTACGGTGCCCGCTATCACACTGGCCAATGCCGTGCGAGTCTCCGGGTCGGGGTCCACGGTTTTTCCATAGGGGCTATATAACTTTTCGGCAGCCTCGTAACCATACGGACCATGGCGTGCATGCAGATTCCAGCGGCAGACCAACGGGCCTGGCCACAGCGTGCGTAGCAGCTTCAATTGCACTTCAATGGCGGGTAATTTGGGGTGCAAACCCAGGCAGTAGGTAGCCCCCACACTGCGCAAAACCGCGACAAATTCGGGTGTTAAGAATTGGCGGTTGCGCACCTCCACCGCCACCACGCCGTCGGGTGTTAGAGCCCGCAAATCGGGCAGCGCCGCCAGCATGGCTTTGAGCCGCAGCAACACCTCCGGCATATTGCGCAGCAAATGGTCGGGCAGGGGGCTCAGCTCAAACACGAGGGCCCCTATCTTGACGCCCAGGCCCTCTAGCGCCGGCTGTAAAAATTGCTGCACCGCCAGCACCGGGTCCAGAAATACCGGGTTGGCTTTCATGCCTTGTCCCTGGTCATCGCGTATCGACGCATCGGCAACCAGGCTCGGGGCTTTCACCACAAACCGGAAGTCGTCCGGCACCTGCGAGGCATATCGGGAAAACTGGCTGGTGGTCAGAGGCCGGTAAAACGTGCGATCGATGCTAACGGTGCGAAACAGCGGATGCTGGGCGTAGGCCTTCAAGCCGTGCTTGGACAGGTCTGCGTCGGCATAGTCGCCATCCCACACCAGTCCGGCCCAGCCCGGGTAGGTCCACGAGGACGTGCCCAGGCGCGCCAGCGCGGGTAACTCCGCAGCCAAAGCATGCAGCGCAGGATCAGCGGGCTGTGCGCGTACGGTAGCTGAATGCGCGGCCGAAGCCTCGTCAGCCTCCTTGGCCTTGCTACGCCGCTTCGCCTTAGTCTTCGCTTGGGGTGTAGCGCTCAGATCTGGCTCCTCGTCAGGAAAGAGAGCGTCTTGCATCGTTCATGTTGTCGTGAATGTGGGATTGTGATGCCGGACTTGGGCTAAAGTCTGCGCCAAACCGAAGGAGTCACCATGCGTTCTATTTTTGGAGTGTTGAGTTTGTTGATCGTAGTCGCCATCATCGGCGTTCTGGCCAAAAAGCAGATGACTTCTATCAACGAGATCAAGGTGCCGGCCGTGGTGGGCTCCACGCCTGGGGTCACGATCAAGGTAGACCCCAATGCCACGGTGCAACAGCAATCCCAGCAGATTCAGCAGCAGTTCAAGTCAGCCGCAGAAGCTGCAGTACAGCAGCCGCGCCCCATGCCGGATGAGAAGTAAATAGTGCCCATGGCCCAGGTATTTATTGCCCGAGTAGCTATCAAATGAATAGCGAATTGGACCAGAGGTTTATGCAGCTGGCGCTGGAGCAGGCGCGTTTGGCGGCCAGCGCGGGCGAGGTACCGGTCGGCGCTGTCGTCGTCAAGGACGGCCAGGTGATTGCAGTAGGGCGCAACGCGCCCGTGGCCGCACATGACCCCACGGCCCATGCCGAGATTGCGGCGCTGCGCCAAGCCGCGCAAGTGCTGGGCAACTACCGGCTAGACGGTTGCGAGCTTTTCGTCACCCTGGAGCCTTGTGCGATGTGCAGCGGCGCTGTTTTGCATGCCCGGCTGGACCGGGTGGTGTACGGTGCCACCGAGCCCCGAACCGGTGCTGCAGGCTCAGTCGTCAATCTGTTTGAAAACACCCAGCTCAATCACCAGACCCGCGTGGTCGGCGGTGTGTTGGCGCAGGAATGCACCGATGTGTTGCAGCAGTTCTTTCAGCAAAAACGGGATGCCCAGGCTTTGGAAAGAAAAGCGACACACCCGCTGCGGGATGACGCTTTACGTACCCCTGAAACCTGCTTTGCCGGGCTACCGGACTACCCCTGGCCGCCCCACTATGTGAGTGACCTGCCAGCCCTGCAAGGCCTGCGCATGCACTACGTGGATGTCGGCCCGCAGGATGGGTCGCTCACTTATCTGTGTCTGCATGGCAATCCTGCTTGGAGTTATCTGTACCGCAAGATGATTCCCGTGTTCGCGCAAGCCGGCTGCCGCGTGGTCGCGCCCGACCTTATTGGCTTTGGCAAAAGCGACAAACCCAAGCGCGAGTCGGCCCACAGCTTCACCTGGCACCGGGAGGTGTTGCTGCAGCTGATGGAGCGGCTGGATTTGCAGCGTATCGTCTTGGTGGTGCAGGACTGGGGCGGCCTGCTCGGCTTGACCTTGCCCATGGCTGCACCTCAGCGCTTTGCAGGGCTTGTGGTGATGAACACGGCGTTGGCCACGGGTGATGCGCCACTGTCGCCGGGTTTTCTGGCCTGGCGGGAGATGTGTGCCAAAAACCCCGACTTTGACATCGCCCGGCTGATGGCGCGTGGAAACCCGCAGCTGTCGCCACCAGAGTGTGCAGCCTACATGGCGCCATTCCCCGACAAAGGGCACCGCGCCGCCACCCGCGCGTTTCCGCCCATGGTGCCCGACCACCCCCGAGCAGACGGGGCGGCTTTGTCGCAACAGGCACGCCACTTCTGGCAGCACGATTGGCGAGGGAAGACGGTGATGGCGGTCGGAATGCAAGACCCGTTGCTAGGCTGGGACAGCATGCAGGCGCTGCGACAGACCATTCGCAATTGCCCTGAACCCCTGCAAATGCCGGACGCGGGGCACTTTGTTCAAGAGCAGGGCGTGTCCATTGCCAGGGCCGCGGTGGCCACTTTCTGAACCAGAACGGGCCTACGGGCCCGTCACTTTGTTGTAAGCGTAGAAAACTTCATCCCGCACCCAGCCCTGCGACTCATACAGCGCTTGCGCCTGGGTGTTGGTCTTTGCCGTCGTTAAATCCAGCCGGGCCCAGCCTGCCGTTTGGGCGTAGCGCTCTGCGGCCTGCATCAAGGCCCGGCCAACGCCACCTTCGCGCACTGCAGGCGATACAAACAGGTCATACAGCACGCCGATAGGCCGGGCAATCACCGAGCAGAAGCTAGGGTACAACTGGCAAAAACCGACTGCCTGACCGTCTGCTGTACTGGCCAGAAAAATCGTGGACTCCTTGCTGACCAGGCGCGCACGGATGAATTCGGCGGCCAATGCAGCATCGGCAGCCTGCTTGTAAAACTGGCGGTAGGCATCAAAGAGCGGAGCGATAGCTTCCACGTCTTGCACCTGGGCCTCACGCACGGTGATGGAGATGTGCTTAGGGTTCATGTGTTCAATTTACCGATCAGGATGACGTGCGAAAAAAAACGCGGCCTAAGCCGCGTTTTCTAACAAGCACAGGGCTCGTCTTATTCGACCTTGGCCTTGCTACGCAGTTCTTCTTGGAACTTGCCCATGCGTTGTTGTTGCATCTGCTGGGCTACTTGAGGCTTCACTTCTTCAAACTTGGGCAGCTTGGCATCACGAATGTCATCCAAACGAATGATGTGGTAACCAAACTGGGTCTTCACCGGAGTCTCTGTCATCTTGCCCTTTTGCAGGCCGATCAGGGCTTCCGAGAACTCTTTCACGTAGTTGCTGGGGTTGGCCCAATCCAAGTCACCACCGTTGGCACCCGAACCTGGGTCTTTAGATTCTTTCTTGGCGATGTCTTCAAACTTGCCGCCCTTTTTCAGCTGGGCAATGATGGCTTTGGCTTTCTCTTCTTTTTCTACCAAGATGTGGCGGGCTTTGTACTCTTTGCCGCTGTTCGCGGCGGCAAACTTGTCGTACTCGGCCTTGATATCGTCGTCAGAAATCGGGTTCTTCTTTTGGTAATCGGCAAACAGGCTGCGAATCAAAATGGTTTGGCGGGCCAATTCCATTTGCGTCTTGAAGTCTGCAGTAGCGTCCAGGCCGCGCACTTGGGCTTCTTGCATAAACACTTCGCGTGCAATCACTTCTTCTTTGATCTGCGCTTGGATTTCGGGGGTAACTTGCTTACCCGAATTCGTCACTTGCTGGACCAAAGCGTCCACGCGTGACTGCGGTACCGCCTTGCCATTGACGATGGCCACGTTTTGGGCAAAGGCCACGGGTGCGGCAGCCAGCATGGCGGCGGCCGTCAAAGCGGAAAAAATATGCTTCTTCATCAGAGTACTTTCAGGAAAACAAACAAGGAACTACACAGAAACGCCACCGGGGGTGGCTGGAGATGTCTCTTCGGCCTCAATGGCCAGGGCGTGCAGCCCTTGGTCAATGAAATCTTGGAGCGCATCATACACAAGGCGGTGGCGTGCCACCCGACTGCAATTTGTAAACAAAGGTGAAGCAATACGCACCCGAAAATGGGTACCCACACCCGTGCCATTGGAACCCACATGGCCCGCATGCTGGTAGCTCTCGTCGATCACTTCCAGGCGGCTGGGTTGCAGGACGGTGCGCAAGCGCGCATCCAGCAGGGCAGCAGTTGGCGCAGCGGTCATGGCTTGGGTCCTGCCTGAGGCTCTTCTTCAACCGACATATGCGGTGCCATGTACAAGCCCTGGCCCAAGAAGAACACCAACCAGAAGCCGTAGCCCCACACTTTGAAGTTGACCCATTCTTCCTCTGAATAGAAGGCCACCACAAAGGCGTTGCTGGCCGCCAAGAACAGGAAAAACCCCATCCAGGCGATGTCCAGCTTGTTCCACACCGTCTCCGGCAGATCCAGTTGGCTGCCCATGGTGGACTTCAGAAAATTCTTTTTCAGTCCCCAATGGGCTACCGCCATCGCCAGTGCGAAGACGATCCACAGTACCGTGGGCTTCCACATCACAAAGCGTTTGTCATGCAGCGCCAAGGTCACGCTGCCAAACACCAGCACCATGCCCAGCGTGACTTTGTTCATGGTTGTCAGCTTGCGGTCCAGGGCGTACACGATGGCCATTTGCAGGCAGGTGGCCAGCATCAAGATGGGGGTTGCGAAGTAAATCGCCTCCTCTTTACCGACGCCAAACCAAGCGTGCAGCTTGTAGGCCGCGAAGAACAACAGGATGGGGATGAAGTCGAGCAGAGTTCTCATGCAGGCGTGAAGTTTAACGAGGCCGAGTTCATGCAATAGCGCAGGCCGGTGTCTGTGGGGCCATCTTCAAACACATGACCCAAATGCGCTCCACACTGGGCGCACACGGTTTCTACCCGTTTCATGCCGTGGCTGAGGTCGGTGATTTCTTTGATAGCACCGGGTATGGCCAGTGAAAAACTGGGCCAGCCGCAATGCGCATCAAATTTGGTATCCGAATCAAACAGTTTGGACCCGCAGCACATGCAGTGGTAGCTGCCGTCGGCCCAGTGGGTTTCAAACTTGCCAGTGAATGGGCGCTCAGTCGCCGCATGGCGGGTGACCTGAAAAGCCACAGGCTCTGCGCCTTGTTCGGCCAGCAGGGCTTTCCATTCGGCTTCGGTTTTTTCGATAGGGAAGGTCATGGTTCAGTGCTTAAGAGCTGCAGCTAATTTCTATGCTGGAAGCCCAGTCGGGCGGGAAACCGGCCCAGGATTCCTGGTCGGGGTGTTCGTCAAAGGGCGTTTGCAATACGGCCAGAAGCTGGTTGAGCTTGGAATAGTCCTTAGATTTGGCGGATTGGATGGCCATTTCGCCCAAATGGTTCCGTAAAACGTATTTGGGGTTGGTTTTAAGCATTAAATCAGCCTGTAGCGCCCGTGGATAGTGCGGGAGCAGCTCCGAAAATTGTAGCAGCCAGGCGTCAGCGGCTTCGCGTTGCAAAAACAAATCACGCACCGAGGCATCTTGCAGGTCGGCATGGCGCGCCCAGTGGCTCAAGCGCCGCCAAAAAATGCTCATGTCCACCTTGTCGGTGGCCAACAGTGGCAGCAGTGCTTCCACCAAGGCGTTGGTCTGTGCAGACGCCTGGGTGTGGCCCAGCTTGGCGGCCATGCGGGTGGCCAAAGCCTCGGGGTACGCCGTTTTGAAAGTTTCCAGCGCGGAAATCGCCAGCTCTTGCTTTTCGATCAGCGGCAGCAAAGCCTGGCCCAGGCAAAACAGGTTCCAGTAGGCCACGTTGGGCTGTTTGTAAAAGGCGTAGCGGCCTTGGTTGTCGGAATGGTTGCAGACATGGCCAGGGTCATAAGCGTCCAGAAACTGGAATGGTCCGTAGTCGATGGTGAGTCCCAAAATGCTCATGTTGTCGGTGTTCATCACCCCGTGGCAAAAACCCACAGATTGCCAGAGCGCTACCATCTCGGCTGTGCGCTGGGTCACCTCCCACAAAAATGCGGCATAGGCATTGCCCCCCCAGCGCGGGTCTTGGCGACACTGCGGGTAAAAGCGATCTATCACATAGTCCGCCAAGGTCTTGAGCTGTTCGGGCTGCCCGTGGTGGCAAAAATGCTCAAAGTGACCAAAGCGAATGAAGCTGGGCGCTACGCGGGTGACCACAGCCGAGGTCTCCAGCGTCTCGCGGCGCACCGGCGCGTCCGAACCCGTCACGCACAGCGCGCGGGTGGTGGGCACGTGCAAGGCGTGCATGGCTTCGCTGCACAAAAACTCGCGGATGCTGCTGCGCAACACCGCCCGACCATCGCCCATGCGGGAAAAGGGCGTCAAGCCCGCGCCCTTGAGCTGGATCTCCAGGCCATTGGCCTCACCCAAGAGAATGGCCCGACCATCACCCAACTGCCCAGCCCATACGCCAAACTGGTGGCCGCTGTAGACGCTGGCCAGACTTTTGCCGCCGGCCAAAGGGCGGTTGCCTGTGAGCGCCTTGAGCCAGTCGTCGGACTGCAGTGCGGCAGCACCTAGGCCCAGTTGTTCGGCCACCTCCGGGCTGCGGCCGACCCAGTAGGGAGCGGGCAGTGGTGTGGGTTGCAAGGGGACAAAAAAGTCTTCCCCCAAGTCGGCGAAGCTGTGATTCCAGATCAGTCCGGTGTCCAGGGCTGGGCTATTTAGGGGGGGAAATGTCATAGCTGAATTGTCCCGCACTTGTCAAAGCGTTCGGCAGAGTGGGGGTATGGAGCGGGTAGTATTCACCACAAGCGCAAGCGCCTTAGGCTTGTGGCAAATTTCGCCCTAAAAACACCACTCATTTGAGGAGCAAACCATGTTCGGGTTAATGCAGAACCAGCAGTTGTTGATTTCGTCCCTGATTGATTTTGCAGAACGTCACCACGGCGAAGGTGAAATTGTGTCGCGCCGGGTAGAGGGTGATATTCACCGCACCAATTACAAAAATGTGGCCCAGCGTTCGCGCCGCGTGGCCAATGCGCTGGACCAGATGAAGCTCAACTTTAGCGATCGTGTGGCCACGCTGGCCTGGAACGGCTACCGCCATCTGGAGTTGTACTTTGGGGTCAGCGGCTCGGGGCGCGTTTTGCACACCCTGAACCCGCGCCTGCACCCTGATCAAATTGTCTGGATTGCCGACCATGCAGAAGACCAAGTGCTGTGCTTTGACATGAGTTTTTTGCCCATCATCCAGGCTATCCACAAACGCTGCAGCACGATCAAGCACTTTATTGCGCTGTGTGATGCCGACAAGCTGCCCGAAGACACCGGCATCCCCGGTCTGCAAAGCTACGAGGCCTGGATTGGCAAGCAAAGCGACCAGTACGCTTGGCCCGAGTTTGATGAAAATTCGGCATCGAGCATGTGCTACACCAGCGGTACCACGGGCAACCCCAAGGCCGCGCTGTACAGCCACCGCTCTACCATCCTGCACGCCTACGCCGTAGCCATGCCCGATGTGATGGGCGTAAGCGCACGCGATTGCATCTTGCCGGTGGTTCCTATGTTCCACGTCAATGCCTGGGGCATTCCCTACACCGCCGCCATGACTGGGGCAAAACTGGTGTTCCCCGGCCCGGCTATGGACGGCAAATCCATTTTTGACCTGATCGAATCCGAGAAAGTGAACTTTGCGGCGGGTGTACCCACCGTATGGCAAATGATGTTGGCCCACGTGCAAAGCGGCAACCTCAAGTTCTCGACCTTGAAGCGCACTGTCATTGGCGGGTCGGCTTGCCCACCGGCCATGATTACCGCCTTCAATGACGTGTATGGCGTCGAGGTGCTGCACGCCTGGGGTATGACGGAGCTGTCTCCTCTGGGCACGCTGTGTACCCTCAAAAACAAGCACTTAGAGTTGCCCGCCGAAGAGAAGATGAAAGTGCGCCTGAAACAAGGGCGCGGCATCTACGGGGTCGACATGAAGATCATTGATGGCGACGGCAAAGAGCTGCCGTGGGACGGCAAAGCCTATGGTGATTTGCTGGTCAAAGGCCCTTGGGTTATCAGCCAGTACTTCAAAGGCGAGGGTGGTTCCCCCTTAGTCGACGGCTGGTTCCCTACTGGCGACGTGGCCACTATCGACCCCGATGGCTTTATGCAAATCACGGATCGCAGCAAGGACGTCATCAAATCGGGTGGCGAGTGGATCAGCTCCATTGACGTAGAAAACATCGCCATGGCGCACCCCGCCGTGGCTATGGCGGCCTGCATTGGCATGAAGCACCCCAAGTGGGATGAGCGGCCCATCATTGCTGTTGTAAAAAAGCCCGGAACGGATGTCAGTGTGGCCGAACTGCTGGCCTTTTACGAAGGCAAAACCGCCAAGTGGCAAATCCCGGATGACGTGGTGTTTGTAGACGCCATTCCACTGGGAGGCACAGGCAAGATGCAAAAGTCCAAGCTGCGTGAATTGCTGGTCGATTACAAGCTTCCCAGCGCTTAAAACCGCGTCACTTTGGCGACGTAAAAGTCACTTTGGTGAAGCGATCCTAGGGGAAACCCGTGTGCTGCATTGCACCAATGAAGTTACGCTGGATGGGTTCACATTAACAGGAGACAAAATGAAGTTCGCTTTGAAACTCGTGGTGGCTGGTGTTGCACTGGCCTGTGCTGGTGCCAGCTTTGCCCAAAAGGGCGAGGTCGTAAAGATGGTGCGCATTGATGCGCAATCGGGCCTGCTAGGCCCCGTCGGTGTGAGCCAGCTCAAGGGCTACCAATTTTTTGCTGAAAAGTTCAGCGGTGCGGGCAACCCCGCTGGCGTCAAATTTGAAGTCACCGGCATTGACAACAAACTCAGCCCCACTGAGAGCTTGACTGCACTGAAGTCTGCCATTGACAGCGGCGTGCGCTACATCATTCAGGGCAATGGCTCATCGGTGGCTTTGGCACTTTCCGATGCTGTGACCAAGCACAACGAACGCAACCCCGGCAAAGAGGTGATTTACCTCAATGACGCAGCGGTAGACCCGGACCTGACCAACAACAAATGCAGCTACTGGCACTTCCGTTTTGATGCAGACACTTCCATGAAGATGGAAGCCATGTCCAGCTTCATGGAAACCCAGAAAGATATCAAAAAGGTCTATATCCTGGGCCAAAACTATTCACACGGTGTGCAGGTTGCCAAGTACACCAAAGAAACCCTGGCCCGCAAGCGCCCGGACATTCAAATCGTCGGTGAAGACCTGCACCCGCTGGCCCAAACCCGCGACTTTGCACCCTACATCGCCAAGATCAAGGCGTCTGGCGCAGACACCGTGGTCACCGGCAACTGGGGCTCTGACTTGTCTTTGCTCATCAAAGCGGCCAATGAAGGTGGCTACAACGGCAAATTCTTCACTTATTACGCTGGCGTGACAGGCACCCCCACCGCGCTGGGCACCAATGGTGCGGGCCGCGTTTACCAGGTGTCGTACAACCACTACAACATGGGTGGTCAGATGCAAAAGTGGCAAGAAGAATTCAAAGCCAAGACCAACGACGACTTCTACACCGCATCCACCATTCGCATCTTCCAAACGCTGGGTGCGGCCATGGCCAAAGCCAAATCTACTGACCCTGTGAAGGTAGCGGCAGCTTTGGAAGGCATCAAGGTAGACAGTTTTAACGGTGAAATCGAGATGCGCAAAACGGATCACCAACTGCAGCAACCGCTGTACATCACCGTTTGGCAAAAGGCGGACAAGAAATTCCCCTACAGCCCAGAAAACACCGGTATGACGCTGGCGATGTTGAAGGAATATCCCAACTACGTATCTAGCACGCCCACCAGCTGCCAGATGAAACGTCCCGGCTGATATTGCCCCCACGCTCCGCCGCTGCGCGGGTCGCTGCCCCCCGGGGGGGGGCTAAATCCGCTTGGGGCGGCCCGGCGCGGATTTGTGGCTCGCAAAGCTCTGTCGCAGAGCGTGGCCCGGCGGGGAATTGCTATTTAGCTTGAGCCTGCATAGGTGATCTGTTGCAGGCTTTTTTTCGGGTTTTGACCAGAGGGGTTCTCCACCATGGAGTTTTTCATTATTTCCATGCTCAACGGGCTGAGCTATGGGCTGCTGCTGTTCATGCTGAGCTCGGGGCTTACGCTGATTTTCAGCATGATGGGCGTGCTCAACTTTGCCCACGCCAGCTTTTACATGCTGGGCGCCTATGTGGGGTACACCGTGTCGCGCTTTGTGGGATTCTGGCCCGCACTCATCATTGCCCCGCTGGTCGTGGGTGCCCTGGGCGCGCTGTTTGAGCGCATTTGTTTGCGCCGGGTGCACAAGTTTGGCCATGTGCCTGAGCTGCTGATCACCTTCGGCCTGTCGTATGTGATTCTGGAAATCGTGCAGCTCATCTGGGGCCGCATTGCGCTGGAGTTTCACCCGCCGGAATCTTTGCAAGGCCCGGCCTTCACCTTGATTAACAACTCCATCAACGGACTCTCGTTGATGTGGGGCGCTGCGCCGGCCGAGCTGTGCAGTGCCGCAGATGCCAGCATTCGCATTGTGTGTTCGCCTTTCCCGGCCACCCGCGGTTTCATGATGTTGGTGGCGCTGACCATGCTGGGCTCGGTGTGGCTGTTGCTCACCCGCACGCGCATTGGCCTGGTAATTCAGGCCGCGCTCACCCACCCGGAAGCGGTCGAGTCCCTGGGCCACAACGTGCCCCGCGTCTTCATGCTGGTGTTTGGCGCAGGTGCCGCGCTGGCGGGCCTGGCAGGTGTCATTGGCGGCAGCACCTACCTGACGGAACCAGCGATGGCCGCCACCGTAGGCTCAGTCATCTTCGTGGTGGTGGTGGTTGGCGGCATGGGCTCACTGTCAGGCGCGTTTTTGGCCTCGGTGTTGATCGGTGTGATCCAGACCTTTGCCATCGCCTTTGATTACTCAGTGGGTTCGTTGCTGACCCAAATGGGCATCGCATCTGGCACCAATACGCTGTTTACGCTGACCCTGTCGCAGGTCGCGCCCATCTTGCCTTATCTGTTTTTGGTGCTGATCTTAATATTCCGGCCCAAGGGTCTTCTGGGCACGCGGGAAGGCTGATGACTATGACTACCACTTCGATTTCCAAATTGGCCAGACCCAAGCGTTTTCCACCCGGCCGACTTCTGGTCTGGGGCCTATTTGCTGCCGTGCTCCTGGTGGCACCGCACTTATTTACCAGCAGTTTGGGCGTGACGGTGTTGTCGCAAATGGGCATCGCCATCATCGCCTGCCTGTCGTACAACATGCTGCTGGGGCAGGGCGGCATGCTCAGCTTCGGTCATGCGGTGTACACCGGCTTGGGCTCTTTTGTCGCCATTCACGCGCTCAATAGCGTGTCCGGCGGAAATTTGCCTCTGCCCGTGTCGCTGGTGCCTTTGGTCGGTGGCGTGGCGGGTGTCGGCTTTGCCGCACTGTTTGGCTATGTGACCACGCGCAAAGCAGGCACCACGTTTGCGATGATCACGCTGGGCCTGGCCGAGCTGGTGTTTGCCATGTCGCTGATGGTGCCGGAGTTCTTTGGTGGGGAGGGTGGTGTCTCGGGCAACCGGGTGACTGGCCAGCCTTTCATGGGCATCACCTATGGCCCGGCCACCCAGGTCTATTACCTGATTGCTGTGTACACCTTCATCTGCGTGGCGGCCATGTTTGCCTTCACGCAAACGCCGCTGGGCCGCATGCTCAATGCCGTGCGCGACAACCCCGAACGCGTGGAGTTTGTGGGCTACAACACCCAACGTGTGCGCTACACCGCCTTCATCATTGCCGGTTTTTTCGCCGGTATCTCGGGTGGCCTGGGCGCACTCAATTTTGAAATCGTGACGGCCGAGGTGGTGGGCGCTGCGCGCTCCGGCGCTTACTTGCTGTTCACCTTCTTGGGTGGTGCTACTTTCTTCTTCGGGCCCATCATTGGGGCGGTGTTGATGGTGTTGGCCTTTGTGCTGTTCAGCGAGTTCACCAAGGCTTGGCTGCTGTACTTGGGCTTGATTTTCTTGTTCATGGTGATGTATGCCCCCGGCGGTTTCGCCAGCTTGATCATGATGAACTTGCGCGTGGCCAGCTTTGGCAAACTGCGCCAGTTGCTGTTGCCCTACTTGGGCATGGCGATCACGGGTCTGATCGCGCTGGCAGGCGCAAGTGCCATGGTGGAAATGATTTACCACCTGCAACTCAACTCTTCGCAGGGCTCAGAGCTGGTGTTTTTGGGCGTGCCACTCAATGCGCTCGGCGTGCAAAGTTGGCTGGGCGCGGCCGTGCTGCTGCTGGTAGGGGGCGGGCTGTTTGAGCTGGTGCGCCGCAAATTTGCCAAACAGTGGAGCGCCATTCAGGAACACATTGAACTAGAAACCCAGCGCAGGGCGCAGACATGAGTACGACTAATTCCCCCACCACTGCAGGCACCAGCGGCTATGCCCTGGAACTCAAAGACCTGCGCAAGAGTTTTGGCAAGACCGAAATTATTCGCGGCATCAATTTGGCCGTATCGCCTGGCGAGCGCGTGGCCATCATCGGCCCCAACGGTGCTGGCAAGTCCACACTGTTTAACCTGATCAGCGGCCGCTTTGAGCCCAGCAGTGGCGATGTGCTGCTCAATGGCACGCGCATCAATGGTCTCAAGCCGTTTGAGATCAACCGCCTGGGCCTGTCGCGCAGCTTTCAGATCACCAATATCTTCCCCAAGCTCAGCGTGTTTGAAAACCTGCGCTGCAGCGTGCTGTGGAGCCTGGGCTACAAGTACACCTTCTTCAAGTTTTTGTCGGGCCTGGACGATGCCAATGCCCGCGCCCAGGAGCTGATGGAGATGATCCATCTGGACAAAAAGCGTGATGTGCTGGCCGTGAATCTGACCTATGCCGAGCAGCGTGCCCTAGAGATCGGCATCACCATCGGTGGCGGTGCCAACGTGGTCTTGCTGGACGAGCCGACCGCAGGCATGAGCAAGAGCGAGACTTCGCGCTTTATCACGCTGATCAAGGACGTAACCGTGGGCAAAACCCTGCTGACGGTAGAACACGACATGGGCGTGGTGTTTGGCCTGGCCGACAAGATTGCCGTGGTGGTCTACGGCGAAGTACTCGCCTTTGACACCCCAGACGCCGTGCGCGCCAATGCCCGCGTGCAAGAAGCCTACCTGGGCTCTAGCGTGGCCGACCAGCAGGCCGGCGCAGCGCACTAAAAATCAAGATTCAAGGACCGCGGATGCTCAAGCTTAGTGAATTGAATGCCTATTACGGCAAAAGCCATGTACTGCATGGCGTGGACCTGGAGGTCAAGGCCGGTGAAATTGTGGCCTTGCTGGGGCGCAACGGTTCCGGCCGATCCACCACGGCCAAAGCCATCATGGGCCTGGTGGATTGCCATGGCTCCGTGCAATGGAAAGGCAAGGAAGTGCGCGGCCACAAGACCTTTGAGCTGGCCCAGCTGGGCCTGGGCTATGTGCCTGAGAACCGCGACATCTTCCCCAAACTCACGGTGCACCAGAACCTGCTGCTGGGCCAAAAAGGCAACAGCGGCAAAGGCGGCCAGAAGCCGCGCTGGGGTTTTGAGGACATGTACACGCTGTTCCCGCGCCTGAAAGAACGCGAGCACACTGAGGCCGGCGTGTTGTCAGGTGGAGAGCAGCAAATGCTGACCCTGTGCCGCACGCTGATGGGCGACCCGGATTTGATCATCATTGACGAGCCGACCGAGGGGCTGGCGCCTAAGATTGTGGAGCTGGTGGCCGAATACCTGAAGGAACTGCGCCGCCGCGGTGTGTCTGTTCTGCTGATTGAGCAAAAGCTGACCATTGCGATGAACATCTCCGATCGCTGCTATGTAATGGGCCACGGCAGCATCGTGTTTGAAGGCACGCCAGACGCCCTGCGCGCCAATTCCGAGATCCGCAAGGAATGGTTGGAAGTTTAGGCTTGCTATTGTTTTGGTAGCTGCTCCCGCACTATCCACGGGCTGAATGGCCGATTTGGCACCTATTCAACCCTAGCCGCTGCACGGTTGTTTTGTTTGTATGATGGCGCTGCTTATCTGCCCGCCATCCACGATCCATTCACCCCAAGGTTTGCCATGCACACACCGTTTGCCCCGCAGCGCCCATCTGTGTCACACGTATTCAAACGCACTGACTTGCAGAGTGGGCAGCCAGTGTGGCAGCGGGCCTGGCTGCTGCTAGGGCTGGTCCTCATGGCCCTGGTGGTCCAAGGCAGGGCTTGGGCCCAAACCCCGCTAGACAATATCGCCCAAGTGGCCGTGGGCGGCTCGCACTCCTGCGCGCTCACCAAGGCTGGGGGTGTGAAATGCTGGGGTGAAAACACCCACGGTGAACTGGGCGATGGCACGGTCATCCACCGCGCCTTTCCGGTGGATGTCACCGGGCTGACCAGCGGGGTGACAGCCATCGCGGTCGGCGTCTACCACTCTTGCGCGGTTACCACGGCGGGCGTGGTCAAGTGCTGGGGCTACAACAGTTCGCGCCAGTTGGGCGATGGCACCACCACCAGCCGCAGTGTGCCGGTGAATGTCAATCTGACCGGTGGCAGTGTGGTCTCCGTGGGTGCTGGGCAAGACTTCACTTGCGCGGTGACGGCTGCAGGCGATGTCAAGTGCTGGGGGGCCAATTTCTTTGGCCAACTGGGGGCGGGCAATACCACCGCGCGTGCCACGGTGGGTGATGTGGTCGGCTTGAGCGGGGTGACGTCTATCTCGGTCGGTGGCTCGCACAGCTGCGCGGTCACCAACACCGGCGCAGCCAAATGCTGGGGCTACAACGGCGGCGGTGGCCTGGGTGACAACAGCTTAACCACGCGCTCTACACCCGTCACCGTGAGCGGCCTGGCCACCGGCGTGGCGGCCGTGGCGGTGGGCGGTGGTGGCGCTTTTTCTTGTGCGCTGACAACCGCCGGTGGCGTGAAATGTTGGGGCGTCAACATGTATGGCCCGGCGGCCGACATGTACCGCCTGACCCCGGCAGACGTGCCCGGCATGACCAGCGGCATCACCGCCATCACCAAGGGTGCTGAATACACCTGTGCCCTGACCAGCGGCGGCGGCGTGAAATGCTGGGGCTTTAACAACAGCGGCCGTTTGGGCGACAACACCACCACCAACCGCATCGACCCGGTGGATGTGGTGGGCCTGGGCAGCGGCGTGGTGTCTATCGCGGCCGGCCCCTTGAGCCAGCACACCTGCGCGGTGACCAGCGCGGGCACCCTGAAATGCTGGGGCCTGAACGCCTACGGCGCACTGGGCGACGGCACGGAGACGGCCCAGTACAGCCCGGCTACCGTATTGGCCAGCGCGGCAACGGTGGTAAATGTGAATGCCCGCGCCGATTGCTTCTTCCGCTGGGCCGAGGCCAGCTTTCCGCAGTTTTTTCCTCCTACGGCTACTTCGGTGACTATCCCCTTGCTGTACTACCGCTACTACCCCAGCACGCGCACCTACTTGGCCGTCTTGGCCACCGACAGCCGGGTCTACGCCATGGGCCCCGTGACTGCAGATCAGCCTGTGGACTTGGGGCTGCTGGACGCATTTCTGCCCACCGCCGGCTGCCAGTAGGCCGCGCGGGCCGGTCCCTACAATGACCGCATGCAAACCCAAACTGGCAAACATGTGGTCATCATCGGTTGTGGTTTTGGCGGGCTAGAGGCCGCCAAGGCCTTACACCATGCCGATGTCAACATCACCCTGATCGACCGCAGCAACCACCACCTCTTTCAGCCCTTGCTCTACCAAGTGGCCACGGCTGGGCTGTCGGCCCCCGCCATAGCGGCACCCATACGCCATTTGTTTCGCAAGCAGGCCAATGTGACCACGCTACTGGGTGATGTGGTGGCCATAGACGCCAAGGCCCAAACCATCACCCTGCAAAGCCCTGGCACTGCAGACGCCCTGGTGCCGTTTGACCACTTGATCGTGGCTGCCGGTGCTACGCACAGCTACTTTGGCAATGACCAATGGGAACCTTTTGCGCCAGGCCTTAAAACATTAGCCGACGCCATGGAACTGCGCAAACGGATTTTGTTTGCTTTTGAGGCGGCCGAACACGAGCCCGACCCCGCGCTGCGTGAAGCGCTTTTGACCTTTGCCGTCATTGGCGGTGGCCCCACGGGTGTAGAAATGGCCGGCACCATGGCCGAGATTGCGCGCCACACGCTGCCGGGCGAATTCCGCCGCATCAACCCTGCCAGCGCTAAGGTGCTGCTGGTAGAGGGCGGCATGCGTGTGTTGCAGGCCATGCCGCCAGAGCTCAGCACCCAGGCACTCAAACAATTGGAAAAGCTGGGCGTGAAGGTGATGCTGGGCCGCAAAGTGACGGACATCAGTGCCGACGCGATCACATTTAGCACCGGGGAGGGCGCAGCATCCCAGACCCACACCGTGGCCTGCAAAACCGTGGTGTGGGCGGCGGGTGTGGCCGCGTCACCACTGGGGCGGCAACTGGCCCAGGCCACCGGCTGCGAGGTAGACCGGGCCGGGCGCGTGGCGGTGGACGCGCACTTGAACGTGCCGGGCTTCCCGCGCATTTGGGTGATTGGCGACATGGCATCGGCCACCAGCACGCACCGCGGCCAAGTGCGCACTGTGCCCGGCGTATCTCCGGCGGCCAAACAAATGGGCCGCTGCGCCGCTGCCAACATCGTGCGCGGCATACAAGGGAAGGCAGCGCAGGCGTTTGTCTACGCCGACTACGGCAATCTGGCCACCATCGGCCGCAATGCGGCGGTGGTGGACTTGGCCTCGCCCCTGGGCCAGTTCCGATTCAGCGGCTACTTCGCGTGGCTGTTTTGGTTGTTTGCCCACATCTACTTCTTGATCGGTTTTCGCAACCGCTTTGTCGTGCTGCTCGACTGGGCCAGCGCCTACGCCACCTTCGCCCGGCATGCGCGGGTGGTTGTGGGTAGGGCGGGGCGGGATTAGGTTTTGGGCCACTCCCCCCGAAAAAGCAATCAAACCAACTGTATCGGCCCAGGGTACTGACTCACCAAAGAGTCGGCCGTTAGCAGTGTGATGCCTTCCACCGTGGCCTGGGCCACCAAAATTCGGTCGAAAGGGTCTTTGTGCAGGCTTGGCAGGCTATCAATAAACACCGCGTGTGCACTGGTGATAGCCAACTCAACATACTGATTGTCCAGCAAACCCCGCCTGAGCAGTCTGGCATCCACCACAAAATCGGCCCGCCCTAGGCCGCTCTTGATGGCGATCTCCCACAGGCTTGCAGCGCTGAAAAAAAGTTCGTTTTCAGAGTCGCTCATCAAAGCGAGTGCCTTGGCTGACAAACGTTGCGGTTCATTGGCCGCCCAAAGCAACAAATGCGTGTCCAACAACAGCTTCATGCGCTTGTACCGGTAAAGAGGTTCTCAATGACTTCTCCACCCATGCCGTCGAAGTCTGACGGCACCTGCATCATTCCTTGCATAAAGCCCAGCCGTTTAGCGGGCGCGCCATCTCCGCTGGAAATTGCCGTTACCTTCACCAAGGGCTTGCCTGACTTGGCGATGACAAAAGGCTCCCCCTCTGCTGCCAGCGCAATTAGCCGCGAGAGCTGAGTTTTTGCTTCATGGATGTTGACGGTATGCATGTTGCCTTCAGTTGAACTAAGTTAATAGACTAAGTCTAGTCTGAGTAAAGCAGCAAGCTAATGTTTTTTTGGAAAATGATGCAAACGCGTTTCTCAGAAGCAGGATTGACTTGACGCGACTTGGATATACACTTGTAAAAGGATATCCAAAAATTGCAGAAAAGGGGCTCAATATGCAAATCGGCAAATGGGGAAATAGCTTGGCGGTGCGTTTGCCAGGCCAACTGGTGCAAGAGTTGGGTATTGCCGAAGGTGATGAGGTAGAGCTGCTACCGCTGCCCCGGCGGGCGAATGCACCAGCCGTTTTTGCGGTGCAGCCCTTACCCAGCAAACTGGACCGTTTGCAAGCCATGCGGCGCTACCGTGCACCATTCCCTGAGGGTTGGCGCTTTGATCGCGATGAGGCCAACGCCCGATGAAGTGTTTTATCGACACCAATGTGCTGGTGTATTGGGTAGACGGCGGCCCGCGGGCAGACACCGTAGAAAAGCTGCTGGCGGGCAACGCCGCCATCAGCGTGCAAGTGCTCAATGAGTTTGCGAACGTCCTCATCAAAAAGCGGGCTATGCCGCTGGCAGACGTGATGGCGCTGACGCAAACTTTGATAGACGTGTGTGAGGTGTTCGACCTGAGCGTACGCACCCACCAGGTGGCACTGCAGTTAATGGCCCAGTACAAATTTTCGCTGTACGACGCCAATATCGTGGCCGCCGCCGGACTGAGTGGTTGCAGTGTTTTGTACTCTGAGGACATGCACAGCGGACTCAATGTCCGCATGCCAGAGCAGGGCGGTGGTGGGGTGTTGTCTATTCAAAATCCGTTTTAGCGCATGGTCTGCACCTTTGGTTGTTACATGTGTGGCAGTTGGCCGCACACAACAAACTTATGTCGGATTGATGAAGGGCGGATACCATAGAAATTGCTACAACATTTGTAGCTGCTCCCGCACTATCCACGGCCTGAGCGGCACATTTGACCATTATTCTTCCAGGCCTGCGTGGCTACACACCCCCTAATTCACCACCATATCCAAATGGCTGTGCAGCGTGTCCGTCTTGTCCGCATGCGCCACCACCGTCAAGGCCGTTCTAAACGCGTTCACGGTGATGGCAAGTGTTTCCGCGTCGTGCGCGGTGGTGGTCAGCAGGGTGCCGGCTACCGTTAACACGCGCTGCTTCACCAGCTCTTGCATCAGCAGCGTGCGTTTGAGGCGGCGGCGCTGTAGGTCGGGCTCGGTGAAGATGAACGACAGCCTAAAGGGCGTGCCGGTGCAGACCCCGGCCACGCCCAGCTCGGCGCACACGCCGTGGATGCCCTGGCGCAGGGCTTCGCCGTGTTGCCAGATGTGCTGGGCCACGGGCTCGGTGCGGTAGATTTGAATGGCGGCTTTGGCGGCGGCTAGGGAATACACCTCGCCCCTGAAGGTGGGGTGAAAGTGGGTTTTGTGGAAGGATGGCAAAAACAGCTTTTGCGAACCCAGCAGTGCCGACAAGGGCATGCCCGAGGCCAGGGCTTTGCCCAAACAGGTCAGGTCGGGCACGATGCCGGTGTCTTTTTGCACGCTGCCATTGCGGTAGCGGAATCCGGTCACGATTTCGTCAAACACCAGCAGGGCCTTGGCGCGGCGGGTGGCGTCGGCCCCCACATGCAAAAAGTCCAGGTCGGGCTCGCCGCCCAGGCCAGCCACATCGTCGATCAGCGGGCAGGCGGGTTCAATCATCACCGCGGCCAGCTCGTGTTTGTGGCGGGCGTACAGGGCTAAAAAGCCGGCCGTGTCATTGAACCGAAACTTGTGCAGGCTGCGCTCTTCCGGGTAGGGGATGCCGCAATCTTGAAACGCAAAGTACTCTAGGCCAAAGTCTTGCCAGCCGTGGTAGCCGCAGGACAAGATGACCCGCTTGCCGGTGGTGACGCGCGCCAGCCGGGCGGCAATGGTGCAAACGTCCGAGCCGTTTTTGCCAAAGGCCACCATTTCATGCGGCGCAAAGTCCTCCACCAGCATGCGCGAGACCTCCATCTCTAGAGGATGCGGAAACGGGGTGACGGCACCGCAGTCCAGCGTATCGCGAATAGCGGCTTGGATGCGCGGGTCTGCGTGGCCCAGGATGGTGCTGCCCCAGCCCATGGTGTAGTCAATGAATTCATTGCCTTCGACATCCCACACGCGGCTGCCCTGGGCGCGCTCAATGAACAGCGGCAGCGGTTTGCCGTCGCGCGTGTGGGTGATGCCCTGAAACGGGTTGTAGTGCCAGGGGTTGTGGTTACGCTCCAGCTCAAACAGCTCGACGGTACGCGTCCACGGGGCGGCGTTGACTTGCAGGCTGTGTGTCCAAGCGATGGGGCGGTGGCCGGGTAGGGCTGCGCCATCTTCCCGGTGCAGCTCCAGCCGAATGGTGTGCGGGCCTGCTTGGTCCGGGGCGCGGAAAGGGAAGTGGATGGCCGTCTCAGCGCCCGGTGGCACTTCCGCATCGGCCAGGCCCAGTGGAGCCAGCAACACGTTGTCCACCAACACATGCACATGCACGCCTTGCGATCCCGCCGCGTGCGCCTGCCAGGGCAGGGTGCCGGTGTTTTGTAGCCGCAGCAGCACACCATGGGTCACGCCGTTATTCGCTTGGGCGGGAAAGGTGTGCTCCAGCAACTGGGCGGCATACGGAGCGCTGGGCTGTGGTGCCGGGGCGGGTGTGAGCCACTGCTTGATTCGCTGGTAGGGCGTGGAAGGTGCGGAAGCGGTGGACGTTTCGGGCGTTGCGGGCGTCATGGATGTTTTGGAAGGACGAGTGGCTGGCGCAGTGGCTTCTGCCACCAGGGCGCCGGTGTAAAAAATCGTCATGGGCACTGCGGCCGCGCCGGTTGCCGCCAGGGTCCGCAAACCCAATTGCAGCGCGTAGTTACCGGGCGCAGTGGGCGCGGCAAACTCAAACACCACCGGTAAAAAGTGCTCGTCAGGGTTGATGGTGTTGAGCAAAGGCACGATGCTGGCCACTTGCCCATTCACCAGCACCGCAACGCCCATGGCCACCGTAGGGTCTGGGTTGTGCTGGGTGGCCAGCCACTGCTGGGTGCCTTCATTGCGCAAAAGCAGATGCACGGTGCCCATAGCACCCGCGGCCAGGCTGGTAGGTACATCGCGCGTCAGTACCAGCACCTTGTAGGGGCCATCAAAGGTGTGGTCGGCCAGCGCTGCGGTGGGGCCGGGGTGCTGGCGGCTTTGCCGCAGCTTTTGCATCTGGGCGTGGGCGATGCCCAGGGCCTGGGGGATGTCGATGCCGTGGCTGCATTCGCAGCTGCGGTTGCTGCAGCTCACGCAGGCCAGCGTGGGGTCGGGGTGCAGATCGAAGTAATTTTCTGCGCGGTCGGCCTGGTTCAGCTCGCTGCGCAGGGTCCACAGGGCGGCATCCCTGAACATGGCGGGAATGGCCAACTGCTGGGAGCAGGTGGTTTCACAGTCGCCGCAGCGGTTACAGGTATTGCTACGCCGCTGGGCCACCAGTGCGTCAATGTGGGCCTGGGTTTCTGCAGGCTTGGCCACGGCGGGTTCCGCAGCGCTGATGTTTTCGGCAGCTTCTTCTACGGAGGCCATACCTGGTAATACGGAGCACACGCCCGGCATGTCCAGTATTTGGCGCAGTACATCTGGGGCAGATACCTGCTCTTCGCCGGGCGCGCTCTGCCAGTCATGCGGCTCAAAGGCGCGGCTTTTGATCAGCATGCCACCGGCCAGGGGCCGCATCACCAGCAGGCTGACGCCGCGCGCCTGGGCCAGCGGAAAGATGCGGTCTTTGAACTCGATCAGGTCTTCATGGTGGCGGCCGATTTTGTGGCGCGCCCAGGCGTGGGATTGCTGGTGAAAGCCCAGTGGGTTCCAGGCCAGCATGATGGCGTCAAACACGCCGCTGTGAATCAGCCGCTCTACATAGTCGGCGTTACCGTGCGTGGTGCAGTAGAGCGCGCCGAGGCGGCCCTCTGCCTTTTTGCGCTGCAGGTAGTCCACCATACCGCCAGCGCCCCACACGTTTTCGCCAAACCACTCAATGTCTTCAATGCCCGCAATGCCATACAGCGCCAGGCGCGGCGTTTCAAACACATGGCAGGTGTTTTCAAAAAAGGCGGGCAGGTCGGCGCTGCGCGGTGGGCTACCGGTGGCCACCATCACTTGGCGGCCGCTGGCGCGAATGGCCTGCTTGATCCAGGGCTCCACGCCGCCATAGTCGGGCGCGGTGTGGACCCAGTTCACACCACCTTCAAAGGCGCGCACCAGCGTGTTAACCGCTTGGCGCTGCGGCAGCATTTGCAACTGCGAGGTACCCATGCCCACCACACTGAGGTGAACGCCGGTTTGACCGATTTGGCGGGTAGGCATGGATTGGGTCATGGGCTTAGTCATGCGTTCAGTGTTTGCGCGTGGCAAACAGGGAGTCGTAGTTAGGGTAGTGGTCGGCCAGGTAGGGGCAGCGGCGGCACATATCGGGTGGGTCGTTTCTCAGAATGCGGTTGCGCAGCTCCGTGAACTTGTCGTTCATCCAAATTTGGTCGAGCGGGGTGGTGGCCGATACCTGGCCGTAGGGGCCTTGGCCGTGCGAATGCGGGCAGGGCAACACATGGCCGCCCGGCCCCATGGACAAATGGAAGAACGGAAACGGGCAATACGGTGTGGGCAGAGCCTGCGCGTCGGGGCGGGCTGTGGGCTCGGTTCCGTCATCTGCAAAAAACTCGGGCCGGGTTTGCACCTCCAGGCCAAGTTCAGCCGCCTGCTCTAGCGCGCTGGCCAGCCAGTAGTTAGACACCGCTTTGGCATGCACCAGTGATTCATGCCCCATGTCGAGCCCGTCAAAGGACACCATGTGCCTGAAGCTGAGCTGCTCCACGCCCAGGCGCGCTGCCAAGCGCACGATGTCGGGTAGCTCGCGGATATTGCGGCGCATCAGCACCACGTCAAAGCGCACTTTGGGTGTTTTGGAGCCCGCCGCGTTGCGCTGGCGGATCAGGTTTTCTACGTTTTCAATCAGCTCATTGAACTCGCCGCCCCGGCGGATGGCGTTGTAGGTATCTCGCTGGGCACCGTCGATGGAGACGCAAATTTGCGTGACGCCACACTCAATCATGGCCGCCACTTTTCTCTCATTGAGCAGCAAGCCATTGGTAAAGAAATTGACGTTGGGCACCTTGTAGGGCGCGGCCAGTTTGAGCATGGCCTCAAAGTGCGGCGACATCAGCGGCTCGTTACCCAAAGACAGGCTCATATGCGATGCATAGGGCAGTATGTGGGCCGCTGCGCTGGCAAATACGGCCGGGTCCATGTAGACGACGGGTACGCGGGTGGCCTCCAGGCTGTGGTAGCACATCACACACTGGATATTGCAGCGGTTGACGATGTCCAGTTCCAGGTGCAAAAACCGCTCCCCGTGGTGCAAGCCCCAAGGAGCTACCGCCGCGCGGAACTCCTCAATCGTGTTGCACTGGGGCAGCAGGGGGGCCAAGGCGGGGGTGTCTGGGTGTGCGCCCGGCTTGGGTGTCTTGTCGTCTTTGCGGGCAAAAAACATCGTCTTCAATGGGCTCTCCCTGGGGGTGTTGTCATGGGGCCGGGTGCCACGGATGGCCCGTACTTTGAACCAAGTCTAGCGGGGTTTTGTGGCAGTAAAACCGCTACAAAAAAAGGAGCTGCTCCCGCACTATCCACGGCCTGAAAGGCCTATTTGGCACTAAATCTGCCGGATGCGTTAACTTATGCGCAGTTTGTCGAAAAACTTGGCGCTGGCAGTGGGCGCGGGGCTGCTGCGCTTCGTAGAATGCGCCTTTACGCTCACCCGCCACTGGCATTTTGACTATGAACGCGCTCGTCCACCCCCCCATGCAATCCCTCCGCCAGTACCTCGCCAGGGGCGTGGCGGCGTTGGTGGTATTGGCTGCGCTGTGTGGCGTGGCACCCCGGGCCCAAGCCGCCGTAGTGCCCCAGGTGGCCGCCAACTCCTACACCTCCATGGCCCTGGATGACAACGGCAAGCTCTGGGGTTGGGGCGACAACAGCAGCGGCTTGCTGGGGCGGCCGTCCAAGGTGTACGCGCCGCTGCAAGTCAAACGCGACATCACTTATGTACGCGCCTTCTCGGGCCGCAGCCGCAATTTCTTGCTCGATTCCAAAGGCATGCTGTGGGGCGTGGGTAACAACCAGTACGGCCAGTTGGGCGATGGCAGTTTCTTCTTGCGGCGCAATGGTTTAGTCAAGGTGGGGGATGGCTATACCGACCTTGCCGCAGGCGGCTACCACACCCTGGCCATCAAGTCGGATGGCAGCGTGTGGTCTTGGGGCGCGAATGAGTATGGCCAATTGGGCGATGGCGCTTTTGCGGCGCGCAAACGGGCGTTTTCCTTAAGCCTGGGCAAAGCTACTTCGGTTGCGGCGGGCACCAACCACAGCTTGGCAGTGCTGTCAGACGGCAGCTTGTGGGCCTGGGGCATCAATGAATATGGCCAGCTGGGCGATGCCAGCAATGCCAACCGCAGCACGCCGGTCGCTATTGGTAGCGGCTATGTGCAGGTGGCGGCGGGCAATGATTTTTCATTGGCGCGCAAGTCCGATGGCAGCGTCTGGGCCTGGGGGCGCAACACCTCGGGGCAGTTGGGCGATGGCGGTACGCTGGCGCGCAATGTGCCCACCAAACTGCCGGGCAGTTTTACTTTTAAGTGGGTGGGGGCCAGCAGTTTTGCCGGCTTGGCCATCGATGCGAACAACACCCTGTACTACTGGGGTTTGGTGAATGCCGGCGCAGGCTTTAAGCCATCCACCCCGGTGGTGCTGGCCACGGGGGTCGCCAGTGTGGCCGCTGGAGAAACCCACTTTTTGATTAAAAAACTGGATGGCAGCCTGGTGGCGCAGGGTGCCAACACGCTGGGGCAATTGGGTATTGATGACCCGGATGTCAACTACAGCCTCGCGCCGGTGCTGGTCAATCTCAGCGTCAGCGCATTTGCTGCGGCGGGCGACCACTCCATTGCCGTCACCAGTGATGGGCACGGCGTGGCCTGGGGCGATAACAGCGAGGGCCAATTGGCCCAAGGCCGTGATGATCGGCTTTCTACCCCTGTGGAGTTGGCGGACGACATCACCAGCTTTTCGCTGGAGGGTCGGGTGGCGTTTGCCATCAACAAGAACGGCGTTTTGTTTGGCTGGGGCGACAACTCCACCGGCAGGCTGGGTGTTTTGTCCAAACGCGAACAACCCAAGCTGGTGCGTATTGGTACCGGCTATGCATCGGTCAGTAGCGGAAACACCCAGACCTTTGCCATCAAAACCGATGGCAGCCTGTGGGGTTGGGGCGAAAACGATTTTGGCCAGCTGGGATTGGGGGACACCGAGAACCGCCCCGTGCCTGTAAAAATCGGCGACAACTACAAGGCCGTAGCAGCCGGTGCCAGCCATACCCTGGGGCTTAAAACCGACGGGAGCTTGTGGGCTTGGGGGCGCAACCATTACGGTCAATTGGGCAATGGCCTGTTTGAAGTGCGCTTTGGGCAGCAAAGTAACCCCACGCCCATCAAAGTGGGTGATGGCTTTACCGCCATCCTGGCCGGGGCGCACCACAGCGTGGGCATGAGGGCCGACGGAACCGTCTGGGTTTGGGGTTGGAATGACTACGGGCAAGTGGGTGATGGCAGCGTGCTGAGCCGATCCAGCCCGGTCCTGATCAAGAGCAATGTGGCCAAGCTCTTGTCGGCACAAATCAGTACCGTGGTTTTGGGTAAAGACGGGGTGACCTATGCCTGGGGCTACAACGGTGAAGCGCGCCGCCGCTACAACGTGCTGCTGGCCGGTGTGGATCAAAACAATGTCTTGTTGCCCACGGTGGTTGCTGGTGGTTTTTTGGGGGCCAGCGTGGGCTCGGGGCATGCGCTGTATCTGCGCAACGACGGTCTCATCACCTCGGTGGGCTACCAACAATTTGGACAACTGGGCGATGGCTCCTTTGAGGGCGCGCGCCGGGTCCGGGGCCAGGTGCTGGCAGGCGAGTTCACGGGCTTGCTGGATTTGTTGCCGACCGTCCCCAATGTTTTGAACAAGGGCGATGAGCCCGCCGTGCTGCTGCGCACGTATCTGCAGGGCTCGCAGTCCCAGATCTCCTTGGGGCTTGAGGCGCGCATTCCGCCACTGCGGACCAATACAGGTTCCGCCGGTTCGGCCAATGCTGGCAATGCGGGCAAACACCGTGCGTCAGCGTCCACGGGCTACAACCTGTATGTCGTGGCCGGCTCCCCGGTGCCGGGCAGCAGTAGCTTTGTTTGGTTTACCTTGCAGCCCGCCGTGCAATACCCCGACCCGACCTGGGGTGCCTTGGGCTTCCCGGTGCAGGCCTATCTGGAAAACCTGTCTACCGATGCTGAGTCGGTTGTCATCATCGATGTGCTGACCAATAGCGACTTGAGCGGCTTTCCGGGGGCTACGCTGTACATCGGCTACGGCATCACAGCCGACGAGATGGTGGCCTCTGGGCGCTTTCGGCCTTTTTACTCCGTGCCGACGGACTGATCTGGCCCTATCCGGCTATTACAAACGCTTGCAAAGTTGCTTGCGCTGTGCGGGGCGGCCTGACTTATTCTGGATCGATCTTTGAGGAGCCTGTCATGGCCTTGTCTCGCAATGTGTTGGGTATGTTCACTATCGTCGCGGCGGCGGCCGGTTTGCCGTGGGCGGCACTGGCGCAAACGGTGCAAACCCCATACCCCGTGGTGTTTGTGACCCAGATGCCAGTCCCTGCAGACTTCACCACCATCACCTCGGTGTTTGGCAACCACCGGGGGGATTTGTCATCCGCCGCGCGGGGTGGCGACGTGTGGATTCGCTATGGCGACGGCACGCTTAAAAACCTGACCGCCGCTGCCGGCTTGAGCGCCGCAGGCCTGCAGGGTGCCAGCGCCATTTCGGTACGCGACCCATCCCCCAGTTGGGATGCCAGCAAAATCGTCTTTAGCGCGGTGGTGGGAGCGCCAAGCAAGCGCTACGAGGTGAAGACCTATGTCTGGCAGCTCTATGAAATGCGGGGCTTGGGGCAGGGTGACACGCCCGTGGTCACCAAAGTGGCTAACCAACCCACCGCTTTCAACAATATCAGCCCGGTTTACGGCAGTGATGACCGCATCATCTTCACCAGCGACCGGCCCCGCAATGGGGAAATGCACCTCTACCCCCAGCTGGATGAGTATGAGGAGGCCGCCACGGTCACCGGCATCTGGAGCTTGGACCCCACCAGCGGCGACTTGGCCCTGCTGAACCACACGCCCTCCGGCGCTTTCAGCCCCACGATTGACAGCTTTGGCCGTGTGATTTTTACCCGCTGGGACCATTTGCAGCGCGACCAACAGGCCGATAGCGATGCCGAAGCCGAGCGCACCGGGGATTACAGCTATGGCACCTTCAATTACAGCGATGAGACTGCCGCAGCCCAAAGGTTGAATGACCGCAGCGAAGTGTTTCCCGAGCCGCGGGCGGACACACCCACTTTGAGTGGTCTGCGGTTTAACCAGTTCTTCCCCTGGATGCTGCACCAAGACGGTAGTGCCGAAGAAACGCTGAACCACATTGGCCGCCATGAGCTGGCGGGCTACGGGGCGCAGAGTTTTCTGGACGACAAAAACCTGGTGTACGGCTTTAGCGCCACCTTAACCAAGGCGCGCTTGCTCAACGATGCCATGCTGCAAATCCGTGAGGACCCGACCCAACCGGGTACTTTCTTTGGCACCAGCGCGCCCGAGTTTGGCACCCACGCCGCCGGGCAAATCATCAAGATGAACGGTGCCCCCACCGACAACCCAGACAGCATGGGGGTTACCTATGTGACGGCTACCGCAACCGCTTCGCCTTCCGACGATGGCGGTGCTGCCGCGCCTGGCCACACCGGCCTGTACCGCGAGCCGGTGCCCCTGTCCAGCGGCCAGCTGATTGCGGTACACACCGCGGAAACGCGGGCCGACAAAAACACCGGTGACACGGCTGCGCCGGGCTCCCGTTATGCGTTTCGGCTGATGCTGCTGCAGGCGGACACGGGCGGGGTTTTTAAGGCCAGCACTGCGCTCACACCGGGTATTTCTAAGTCCATCAGTTTCTGGGACCCCGATACCTTGGTCAGCTACAACGGCCCGCTGTGGGAGCTGAACCCAGTGGAGCTCAAACCCCGCGTTCGGCCCGCTAAAACCGTGCATACCGCCTTGCAGGTCCCCGAGGCCCAGGTGTTTGCCGAAGAGGGCGTTGATGTTCAACAATTCCGCGATTGGCTCAAGAGCAATGACCTGGCGGTGGCTGTCAGCCGCAATGTGACGCTGCGCGACAAAGCCGACAAGCAGCAGCCCTACCAACTGCGCGTGCGCGGCGGGGTGAGCGCGGTGCCCAAAACCGGCAAGGTGTATGACGTGAGCCATATGCAGTTTTTCCAGGGAGACCAGGTTCGCGGCATTGGGGGTACGGCGCAACCACGTGCCGGGCGCCGGGTATTGGCCCAACTGATGCATGACCCCAAGGCCGCCAACGCCTTCACCGGCGTACCCAGCGCAGTTGCCATTGCGCCCGATGGCTCCATGGCGGCCTTGGTACCGGCTCGCCGCGCTATGACCTGGCAAATGACCAACCAACTGGCCCCCGTGGTGCGTGAGCGCTATTGGTTGAGCTTTCAGCCGGGGGAAGTGCGGGTCTGCGCCTCATGCCATGGCATCAATCAAAAGTCTCAAACCGGTGTCGGCGAGCCGCAAAACCCGCCCGAGGGTTTGCGACAGCTTTTGCGCCAATGGAAAGAGGGACGCACGGTCAGCAGCGATGACCGCGTGTTTAACTGGGCGGAGGCCAAGTTTCCGGATCAGCTTTTGCCCAAGAGCCCCACCAGTCAGTTGACACAAGGCTTGCGGTATCGCTTTTACAGCGCGACCAATGAGTACCTGGGCGTTAAGGATGGCCGGGTGCTTTACTTCAAGCCCGGCAGCATGCCAGCACCCACCGATGTTGGCAGCCTGACCCAGTACCTGAACCCGGCACTGGGTGAGGGCTTCTAAAGCTATTGCCCGGCCAGCACTTCATACACCAAACGAAAGCGCCCTGAGGACAACATCTCTTCTGCACTGGTGCCATAGCCCACAAAAAAGCGGGTGCCAACGGCGGTGCTGAGGTCGGTGCTTTCCAAAATATCGATCAGCAGCACCTGGTCGCTATTGGCCGTCAAATTGCGCAGGTATTCACCTACCGGAAAGTTAACGAAAGGCCCCCAGCCGCTGGCGGCACGTACCCATACGGGGGTCACATTGGCGGGGAGTGCCCCGGCCAAAACTGCAACCACATACAGGTTGTAGCTGCCGGTGGCATGGGGTTTTGCGCGCAAGGCAGCCGCCCCGAGCTTGGCGTCGGCCAAGCTCACCCGTGTGCCCAGCGTCAGCAGGCGGTTGCTACCTGCTTTGAGTGTTTGGGTGAAGAACGGTGGGATTTTGTTGGCCGCCACAGGCGCATTGGCAATGGTGGTGTTCAGGTCAAAAAAGCGGTTCAACGCGGGGTCGACCACGCCCACCGGGCTGCTTTGGTTGGCATAGCCGCCGTCCCCTAGTTGGCCGCTAAAGTTCAGGCCAAAGGTCCAAGTCAAGCCATCCGCCCGCAAGGCCAAGGAGTGCATCACCCCAGCGCCTACCGCGGTGTAGGTGTCGTCTCCGGCTTTGGCGGGAGTGGCCCGAATATCCTGTTGACCATCACCCAGTTGACCTTCCTGGCCTTCACCCCAGGCCCACAAGCTGCCATCCACCCCCAGCGCCAAACTGCTGAAGTAGCCCGCAGCCACCGCTTTGATGATCGGTAGGCCCCGCACCTGAATGGGTACCTTCACCTGGTCGTCATCGCTGGTGCCGACTTGCTTGTAACCGTTGTCACCCCAGGCCCATACCCGGCCCTGTGCGTCTAGCGCCATAGAATGGTCGCCCGCCGCCGATATCGCGACGATGTTGCTCAGGCTGTTGAGTACGCGCGGAGCGGTGGCTTGGTCGTAGCCATCGCCCAGCTGACCGCGCCCATTCGATCCCCAGACCCACACCCGGCCTTGCAAGTCCAGGCCCAGCATGTGATCACTGCCCACGCTCACCTCTGCCAACGGTGGCAAGCCCAGGGCGGGGGTAGGGCGGTTAGTGCGGTAAATGTCTTCAGCGATGGCAAGCTGACCACGCAAGTTGGAACCCCATACCCAGAGCTTGCCGGTGGTGTCTAACGCAGCACTGCTACTACCACCTGCCGCTACGCGTCGCACATTAGACAGGCCTACTACGTCTTGCGGGCTGGTAAACAGGCGGTCGTCTTTGCCGTTGCCCACGGCCTGCTCGTCGTTGTCCCCCCAAGCCTTGACAGTGCCGTCCGTTTTCAATGCCAGCGCATGGCGGTGGCCGGTGGCGATCTGGGTGGTGCCCGTGAGTCCTTCAACGGTGCCCGGAACCGAGCGATTGACCGCCACCCCAATGCCCAGTTGCCCGCGCGTGTTGTCGCCCCAAGCTAACAAGCGGCCGCTGGCATCCAGTGCCAAACTATGAAAGTAGCCCGTGGTCAATTGGCTGATGGGGCCTGAAACGGTCTTGGGCGTCACAAAGGCTAGGTCATTGGTGGATGTGGTGCTGCCATCGCCGAGCTGGCCAAAGCGGTTGTCGCCGGTACTCAAAATGCGGCCATCCACCAGCGTAATCACCATGTGGCTTTCGCCCAGCTTGACTTGTGCCACCGGGCCGGGCAGGCCGGTCACACGGGTGGGCTCGTCATAGCGACCGTAAAAACCCCACACCCATAAGCTGCCGTCTGCCAGCACGGCAGCACCACCCACTGGCCCTACGGCAAAGGATTGCACTTTGCCCTGGGCTTCCAGGTTAGAGAGGTAACGCGGCTCATTGCTGCGCGCATAGGCGCGGTGGCCCAGCTGGTAATACTCGTTTTCGCCCCAGCTCCACAGGCGGCCCTCGCTGTCCAGCGCAAAGCTGTGGTCGCTGGCGGCCGCAATGGCTGTGATGCGGGTGTTGGGCAATAGGAATTCGATGGGTGTTGGGGTCGAGCGGCTGCTGCCAGACACGCCCAGTTGGCCCGAGAAATTGGTACCCCAGGCGAACACCCGGCCATCCTGAGTCAGCGCCAGACTGTGTGCTTTGCCCGCCTGAACGGCAATCACGTTTTGCAGTTGCACGACCTGCAGAGGGAGCTTGCTATTGGCTTGGTCGGCATTACCTTGGCCTAATCGTCCATTCTCATTGCTGCCCCAGGCCCAGACCTTGCCTTGGTTATCGACCGCAAGCGAGTGTTGCTCACCCGCAGCCAAGGCCACGACACCGGCAAGGCCTATGACTTTGAGCGGTAAGCCGCGGCTGGTTAAGGTGCCGTCGCCCAACTCACCATAGGCGTTGTTGCCCCAGGCCAGCGCGCTGCCATCGCGCATACGCGCCAGAGAGTGGTAGCTACCTGCGGCAAGGCCGGCCACGTTTTTCACGTCAGGCATAACGGTGGCCAGCGGTGTGGATTGGAATAGCAGCCGCCCCGTGCCCAGTTGGCCACTGCTGTCATCCCCCCAACTGAATACACGCCCGTCCTGGCTGAGGGCGAGGCTGTGGTCTGCACCACCGACGACTTGCGGCGTTGCCGCGCGGGCCGACAGCCCCAAGGTCAATAGAACACACACAACAAAAAGACGCATTGATCACTCCAAAGACCCTGCGACCAGGGTTTGCGGCATTGTCCACCGCAGCGAATGCGACTGGAGCAGGCATTGTTGCGATTGCTTACCAAAACTGTGACTTTGTAGGCACACGCCGCCCTTGGCTGGGT
This sequence comes from Burkholderiales bacterium PBB3, assembly GCA_002256115.1. Lineage (GTDB taxonomy): Bacteria > Pseudomonadota > Gammaproteobacteria > Burkholderiales > Burkholderiaceae_C > Allorhodoferax. The sequence goes on along the minus strand of NKIK01000001.1, from coordinate 180,740 downwards.
TCAAATGGCCGTAGTTTTGCCCTTCGGGGGTCGCATAATTGCGCCAGATTGAGGGCCTACCAAATGAACCATCCTTTCCCACTCACCCGTGTCGCACAAATTTGCACCGGTTTCGCCTTGGTGTCTATCGTGCAGGTGGCTGCCGCCAACGATGCAGAAATCGTTATGGTGCAAGGCAGAGTCGAAGTGCAAGACCAAAAGTCGGGTCTGTGGCGCAACGCTACGGCCAAACAGTCGCTCCAAGCGGGTGACTCGGTGCGCACTGGCGACAGCAGCCAAATGGCCTTGTTGGTCAAAGACAAAACCCAGGTGCGGCTGAACCAGCTCAGTACCTTCAAGATCAAGGAAGCGGGTGACGGCGAAGGTGGCACCAGCCTGGAGCTGACCAGTGGACGCATGTGGGCCCAGGCCAAGCAATTCACCATTGGCTTGTTGCGTGCGACCACCGGTTTGATCAAGAGCCAGCGCAAGCTGGCAGTCACCACTCCGACCGCCACTATCGGTATTCGGGGTACGGACTGGGAAGTGAGTGTGGGCGATAGCGGTGAAACCGTGGTGTCGGTGTTCAGTGGCGAGGTTGCCGTGTCCAATGACTTGGGCGAGGTCTCGGTCGGCCCGAGTGAGCAGGCTACCGTGCGCAATGGCATGGCCCCTGTCAAGACTGTGTTGACCAATGCCAGAGACCGCGTGCAATGGGTCAGCGCGGTGCGCCTGGATCTGGACAAGTACCCGGATTTCGCCCAAACCTCACAGTCCCAGAGCGTGCGCGATGCCCTGGCAGGCCAACGCATCAAGGATGCCCGCGACGCCACAGAGGCATTGATTTCAAGCGCCGACAAGGCCACAGGGATACCCGCTGGTGCTTGGCTATTGGCAGCCGATTTTGCGTTGCTTAGTGGCGATATGCCCTTGGTGGCACGCCGTCTGGACGAAGGGCAAAGACGCTTCTCTAGCGACGATAGGTTCCCGGCCTACCAGGCGCGCGCAGCGCTGCTGAAGGGCTATACCGCAGGTGCCCGAAGCCTTGTCAATACCGCTCGACAGAAGTTTCCGGACTCCATGGAGCTGGGTCTGGTCGACGGTGAGCTGGGGCGTCTGGAGGGCAATGGCGATGCAGCAGTGGCCAGCTTTGGCGCTGCGAGCCAAAAGAGTCCGAATGACTCTCGTGCCTGGCAAGGCCTGGGTGTCACGCTGGCCGAGCAGGAAGACTTTGACCCCGCGCGAACGGCACTGACACGCGCGGTGGAGTTGGCTCCCAAGTTTGCAGCGCCGCTGGCTGATCTGGGTGCCATGGAGACGCGCGCGCAGCGTTTGACGCAAGCGCAGGCGGCAATTGACAAGTCTCTGGAGCTGGCACCCGATGACTACGTGGCCTGGACCAGCCGCGGTATTTTGCTATTGACACAGGGCCAGCCTGATGCTGCTTTGCAAGCTCTGCTGAAAGCGGGGCTGCTAGAACCCCGCTATGCAAAGGCGCAGCTCTATACCGCCATTGCTTGGTACCAGATTGGGCGCGAAGACGCTGCATTGGCGGCTCTTGATAGAGCTAAAAAAGCGGACCCCAACGACCCCTTGCCGTATTTTTATGAGGCCCAGATTCAACGCGATAACCTTAACCCCATGGCTGCGGTGACAGCTGCGCGCGAGGCCATGGCGCGCTTTGGCTACCTCAAGTCTTTGGGGCCAATTGCTACCGACCGCCAAGGCAATGCCAACTTAGGTGCCGCCTATGCGATGTTCGGCCTGGAAGCTTGGGCCCAGCGCATTGCGCAGCAGAGTCAGCACCCGTTTTTTGCGGGTAGCTACTTGTTTTCTGCAGCTCGGACCAGGGATGCATTCACTCTGAATTCGTCTCTTGTACAAGGATATTTGACCGATCCGCTTATGTTTGGGGCATCACCCGCGAGAAGCGCTTTGATAGGTAAGCCTAGTGCTTATGCGGCCTTCGATTTCAGTGCGCTGAAGACTGATTCAAATACTGAGCTAGAGCCGTCATTTATTGCCAATGGCACCATGTCGGCACCGATTCCAATGGCAGGTTTTCTCCAATATGCGGGGTATAGAAGTACCAGCATTGACTCACCGCAAACCAATGCCGCACCTAGCTTAATTGTCGCAGTCGGTTTTAAACCTCAGTCCAATCTCAACCTATTTCTCTACAGATCGGAGTTTCGCGCTTCGCTTGAAAATAACGATATTCGTTCTGCCAGCGACGATCTGCGCGGTACAGACTTCAAGACCAATGTAGGAGGTTCGTGGAGCCTAGACCCCAAAACTGCAATTTGGGTGTATGCGGGAAAGACAGAGGGGCAGTCAACGGTGTTTGGCAATGCCAGAGTTTATAAACGTTCTCAGTCCATTGAACAACCTGAAGCCGGTGTGCGTCTCACGGCATTGCGTAGTTCTGGTGAATGGGCCATCGGTGTGGAAAAAGCAAGAAAATCTAAGCTGGAGCGGACTGAATCGACGGGTCGAGTCGCTAGTAGCGATCAACATCTGTCATTAGAGGGCGAGAGTGAAAGGGTTTTTGGTTCATGGAAGCGAAACTTCGGAGATTATCTCCTTCAGTTGGATCTCAATTACTCCAATTTCAAATTTTCACTCGATGAAACTCAGCTACTAACGTTAAATAAAGGACCACTGCCGTTGGTGACGCTTCCTACTATTTCTTTTCAAAACAATGCAGTTACTCCTAACATCGGTGTTGCGTGGTCGCCGTCTTCAGCCACCACGTACCGTCTTGCTTACCAAGATGTAACTAGGCCAGCCGCTGACGTGAGCCTTGCCAGCCAAAACACGGTTGGAATTCCGATTGATTTTCCGGCCTTGGAGCCTGGAGGCCGTATAAAGCGCTCTCGTATTCAAGGTGAATGGGAGCTTTTTGGTAATAATTTTTTAACCGCTTTTTTTGACGAACGAAGTGTTCTGAACCTGTCGCTCGCGGACGGAAGGCCACTGAATAGTGCGATCAACACCTCACAGGTCCGACGCTTGCAACAGGATAGTTTAGGAAGCGTTCAATCTATCGATAGTGCCTATGGGAACGATGCATTTTCAGGCGGATCGGTTCGCACGACGGCGGTAGTTTTTGAGAGTATCTTGAATGAGCAATTCAGTTGGTCTGCTGCGTATGCGAACAACAGAACTCAGAACGATTTCCGCCCACTGACTCCTGTGCCTGATTACCCCGACCATGTGCTTCGCTTTGGTGCTAGATGGTTTGTGTTGCAGGGCTGGGTTCTTGGCACTGCGATTACAGGAAAGACACTTCGCACAAAAGAAACTTTTGCAGGAACCGTTTTTCTAGAACCAGAGTGGGATTTGGCACTAAATGCGTCTTGGCAAGATAGTGCAAAACGCCGCTACATCGAACTATTTACATCTGGCCATCTGCGCAAAGTCGATCAACCAGTCTACGGTGCGCGTGTAATTTGGCGCTTCTAAGTTATTCGGTAATGCAATGCCTTGGCCATGCACCACTGGCAGCAAAGGCGTGAAATAAATCACAACTTTTAAGTCTATTTTTTGGCCACGTAAAAAGCATTTAATTTTTAATTAAACTGATGTGGCACTGCGAGATTAATATAGATTTAACTTCAGTGCTTTTATTATTTAATTTTTATTTGGGGAAATAATGTTTAAAGTTCTTTTGGCATCTGTAATGGTCATCACTTCCTTGGCTGTGCAAGCTGGAAATGACACTGCTTCATCTGCAAGCACAACGACGCAAGAGATAAAGAAGAAAGCAAAATCTGCAACGGGTTACAACGGATATTGTGTCGGTTACAACGCGACTAATGGAAATTGGCAAGTTTTTTCATATCCACAACCCCCATCCATGGACTATATCAATACCCTTTCATCCCCTTTGAAAGAAACGTTATTGAACCTTCGCAATAGCTTCGACCATTCATCGGCTTGCCGCATCGAAGTAATCACGAATTATGCTATCCCACCTCAGCTTCAAGGCGGCTCCCTGTATTTTGGCTACGGCCTGTCTTTGGATGAAATGGTTCAGTCCGGAAGATTTAGTTTAATATATAGCGGTTTGTGATGGTTCGTTGGAAAATAGCGGTTTGGGTAGGAATCTACCTCACTTAGCTTAATTCATTATTTAATTTAATTCTCCCAGTGAAACTGGGAGAATTAAATTTACGAACTGCAGAAAAATCTAAAGGCTCTGAAACACTTTTCCCGTGAAATCAGGCTACCCACAAAATTTAGGACAGATATTCCATGCTCCCCAAATTCGCCTGCCGCTGGTTAGTCTGTGTGGTGGCTTTCCTCTCCATTGCGTTGCTGGGGTCATCCGCGTCTGCCCGCAGCACCAGTCCCTTGCCGCAATCGGTCGCCAGCTATGCTGTTGATGAGTTCAAAGCGCAAAACGGTGCGGTGCTCTACATCACTGTGACTGGGGCTGCGGCGGGCGGCTCGACCTGGGGAAGCAATCCCTACACGTTTGATTCCAATCTGGCCACGGCTGCGGTGCACGCAGGTGTCGTGGCCGTAGGTGCAACCAAGGTGGTCAAAGTTACCGTGGTCCCGGGCTTGACCCAATACCCCGGTACCACGGCCAACGGAATCACCACCACCAGCTACCCCGGCGGCATTGCGGGCATCCGCATTGACCCGGACGATGGTGGCGACAACCCCGCGATGAGCAATACCGGGAATCTGCCTTTGCTGAGCGCAGTGTCCGGCGGGGTCTATCGGTTTCTGGTGACCGGCAATGCCAGGGCGGGCAGCATATGGGGCACCAATGTGTACACCAATGACTCGCCGCTTGCCGCCGCAGTGGTGCACGCGGGCGTATTGGCAGATGGGCAAACCGGGGTGGTTCGGGTCGTTATTGGCACGGGGCAATACAAGTTCGTCGGCTCCGTGTCTAACGGGGTCAGCAGCAACGACTACAGTGACTTCCCCAGTTGGTATTCGGTTGCTACTGACGCGGGCACCAACGCTGTTTTGCCCTTTCCGGGTATGTATGAAAGCCCAATCCCAGATCCAGGCAGCTTGGGCAATTACCGTGGCAGAAACGGCGCAGCGCTTTACTTCAAAGTAACAGGTAGCACCACCGGAGGAGTCTGGGGCACCGGCACCTATACCGATGATTCCAACCTGGCCACCGCCGCAGTGCACAGCGGCGTTTTGCGGGCCGGGCAAGAAGGTATCGTTAAAGTGCGGATAGAGCAGGGCCTGACGCTCTATTACATGTATTCGCCACCGGTCTACACCGCTAGCACAGCCAATGGCGTGACCTCGAATAGCTATGGCACCTTTGGCGGCAGCTTCTCAGTCAGCGCGCCTGATCGCGACATGGGCGATATACCGCGTTTGACCAGCGCGTCTTCTGCGATTGGCTCTACCTCGTCGGCATTCAGCTACCGAGCCACTGCCAGCATGAACCCGCTTTTCTACGGTGCTACCGGGCTTCCCGAGGGCTTGAGCATCGACAGCTCCAGTGGCATTATTTCAGGGACACCCAAAATCAGCGGCAATTTCCCCGTGCAACTGTTGGCCGGCAATGCGGCTGGACAAAGTAATGCCAGCATGGTGATCAAAATCAGCGGGCCTGTTTCTAACGCTGCCACGCCCACTGCCTTGAGCCTGGTGGGGCCGAGCACCATTCAAACCGGCGGACGGGGCACCATAGTTGCCTCTGCCAGGTATAGCGACAACAGCATTCGTGTGGTGTACCCCAGCTGGATTAGCTCAGACAGAACCGCCGCAACCGTGGGCGCAGACGGCGTTTTGGCTGCGGGCACCGTATTGGTCAATACACCGGTGACGCTGACCGCGACCTGGACGGAGAATGGCGCAGTGGTGCAAGCCATCCTGAAGGTGACGGTGGTTAACTCCACTGCCGCATTGAGCGGCTTGCGGCTTGCAGGTGTCACCAAAGTACAGCCCGGCGGCAAGATTCGTTTGACCACTACGGCACTGTATGCCGATGGCTCAACCCGCAGCGTAGCGCCGACAGCCTACACGCTGTCTAACTCGGCACTGGGGTCCGTTAACGCCAAGGGTGAGTTGACGGTTGCCAGTACCAACCAGCAAAACACGGTGGAGGTGGGTGCAAGCTACACCGAGGGAGGTATCAGCAAGTCGGCCAGCTTGACGATTGCCATCACGCCAGGCATCACCACGATGGTGCGCTTGTCACTGGTTGGCACGCGGGGTGCCATCGGTTCGGGTCGCACCATGAATTTGGGGGCCGAAGCCATTTACGATGATGAATCGCGCAAGACCGTAACGCCGATCTGGAGTGTGAAGGGCGGCTGCACCATCACCCCGGCCGGGCTGTTTACAGCCACCACCGTTGTCTTTGACACCACCTGCGCCCTGACGGCCTCTTACACCGAGGGTGCCACGACCACCAGCGCCCAGTATTTGGTAGTGGTGGAGGGCTTCCCGCTGCCAACCCCCATTCAAGCGGATGTGGAAGCCCGCGGCACTTGGGAGAACTACGGCCTGTCTATCTGGGTGAGCCCGCAGCCTCCATCCACCCCTAACGGTGTTGACGGTATGCCGCTGACCGCAAGGGGTACGGTTAAGCCTGCGACCAGCAACCGCCCGGTCTACAAACTTTTTGTGGCTACCGCCATACCGGCTGGGCCGCTATTACCCGTGCCATCGGTCTTTTTCCTCGATAGAAGCAAGTCGTGGCAGCGCACACTGGGTTTCCCAATTGCCGAGTATTTGTCCGGGGTGGCCAATGACAGCTTCCAATTGATCGATTTGTTTGACCAGCTGGACAGCACTTTGATTTCTGGAACCAAGATCTATGTGGGCTACGGTATTACCGACGAGGAGATGATCCAGTCGGGCCGCTTCCGCTTGGTTTATCAAATTCAGTAAGGCTTAGCGCAGAGTCTGGAGCAGCTTTTGCTATAAAAAGAGAAGCTGCTCCCGCACTATCCACGGGCTGAACGGCACATTTGGCTTGTATTTCATTGCCAAGGCATGCCTGTTGGGGGCAGTTCGGTGCCTACTGCGGGTTTGTCCCAGCCGCGACAAGTTGCCCAGTCCTGTAGTCTGTCATTTGGCAATTCCCCCCTACAATCTTTAAAAAAGAACGACCGTTCTATTTTTCTGAGTTCCGTTTTCGCCCCCTACTTTTTTTCGCAAGGATGCAAGCATGACAGCCCAGTACCAAGTCCATGGTGACGTTGCCCTCATCACGCTAGACAACCCGCCGGTCAACGGCCTGGGGCTGTCCACCCGCCAAGGCATTGCCGCCGGCATGGCCCAAGCCAATGCCGACGTTGCGGTCAAGGCCATCGTCATCACTGGCGCTGGCAAGGCCTTCTCCGGCGGTGCCGACATCAAGGAATTTGGCAAGCCCACGGCCATGCAAGAACCCAACCTGAACAGCGTCATTGGGGTGTTGGAAGCGTCACCCAAGCCGGTAGTCGCCGCCATCCACACCGTGGTGATGGGAGGTGGCCTGGAGCTGGCGCTCGGATGCCACTATCGCGTGGTGGCCCCTGGCACCAGCGTGGCCTTGCCGGAAGTGAAGCTGGGCCTGCTGCCAGGCGCCGGCGGCACGCAGCGCCTGCCACGCGTGCTGGGCGTGGAGCCAGCACTCAACATGATCGTCAGCGGCGAAACCGTCAAGAGCGATATGCTGGCCATGGCCCCTGGCCAGAAGCTGTTCGACAAATTCGCGTCGTCTGCCGAGAGCGTGGTGGAAGAGGCGATTGCCTTCGCCCGTGAAAAGGCTGATGTACGCCCGTTGCCCATGGTGCGTGACCTACCTTGCAAGCACCCCCTGGGCGATGCTTACTTTGCGTTTGCCCGCAATATGGTCAAGGGCATGAGCAAGAACTTCCCTGCGCCCGCCAAGTGCGTAGACGCCGTAGAAGCCGCCACCAAGCAAAAGTTTGACGCTGGTATGGCCGTGGAGCGCGACATCTTCATCAACCTGATGTGGACCGCCGAGAGCCGCAGCCTGCGCCACCTGTTCCTGTCCGAGCGCGCTGCGTCCAAGATCCCAGATGTGCCGTCTGACACGCCGCTGCGCGCCATCGACTCCATCGCCGTCATTGGTGCTGGCACCATGGGTGGCGGCATTGCGATGAACTTCCTGAACGCTGGCATCCCCGTCAAGATGCTGGAAATGAAACAGGACGCGCTGGACCGTGGCGTAGCCACCATCCGCAAGAATTACGAAGCACAGGTGACCAAGAAGAAGCTCAAGCAAGACAAGTACGACGAGCGCATGGCGCTGTTGACCACGACCCTGAGCTACGACGACCTGACCGGCACTGACCTCGTGATCGAAGCCGTGTTCGAAGAAATCGGCGTGAAAGAAGCCGTGTTCAAGGAATTGGACCGCGTGATGAAGCCCGGTTCCATCCTGGCGTCCAATACCTCCACATTGGACGTGGACAAGATCGCATCTTTTACCAAGCGCCCCGAAGACGTGGTGGGCCTGCACTTCTTCAGCCCAGCCAATGTGATGAAGCTGCTGGAAGTAGTGCGTGGTGCCAAGACCGCCAAGGACGTGATGGCTACCGTGATGGGCGTGGCCAAGAATATCAAGAAGACCGCCGTAGTGTCTGGCGTGTGCGATGGCTTTATCGGCAACCGCATGATCGAGCAGTACGGCCGCCAAGGTGGTTTCCTGTTAGACGAAGGCTGTACCCCCGCGCAAGTGGACAACGCCATGGAGAAGTTCGGTATGGCCATGGGCCCCTTCCGCATGGGCGATTTGGCTGGTAACGACATTGGCTGGGCCATCCGCAAACGCCGCTACCAGGAAAAGCCAGACATGAAGTACAGCAAAACTGCTGACTTGCTGTGCGAAAAAGGCCGCTTCGGGCAGAAGACCGGCGCAGGCTGGTACGACTATGTTGCGGGCAAACGCGATGCGATCCCGAACGCCGAAGTGGTGACCATGATCGAAGAGCACCGCAAGGCCCTGGGCATCACACCCCGCAAGATTTCCGACGAAGAAATTGTGCAGCGCTTGGTGTTCAGCCTGGTAAACGAAGCCGCCCACATTTTGGAAGAAGGCATTGCCAACAAGGCCAGCGATATCGACATCGTCTACATCTTTGGCTACGGCTTCCCTCCGCACCGCGGCGGCCCCATGAACTACGCCGACGAAGTGGGTCTGTTCAACGTGGTGCAAGCCATGGCGCGCTTTGCCCAAAACCCACTGGACGATGCCAAGTTCTGGACGCCCGCCCCCTTGTTGGCCAAGCTGGCCGCTGAAGGTAAGACCTTCAACTGAGCCCGGTTGCTCTATCACCGAATAAGCGAATAAGGAAAAATCATGACTTCAGCAGTAATCGTTTCCACCGCACGCACGCCCCTGACCAAAGCCTGGAAGGGCGCTTTCAACATGACCCATGGCGCCACCATGGGCGGCCACACCGTCGAGCACGCTATTTCCAGGGCTGGCATTGAAGCCGCCGAAGTAGATGACGTCATCATCGGCTGCGGCACACCCGAAGGTGCAACCGGCGCCAACATCGCGCGCCAGATCGCACTGCGCGCGGGTTGCCCCGTCACCGTGTCGGGCATGACCATCAATCGTTTTTGTTCGTCTGGCCTGCAAACTATTGCCACTGCCGCACAGCGCATCATCTCCAACGAAGGCGACATTTATGTGGCCGGTGGCGTGGAAGCTATTTCTTGCACCGCGCAAGAGATGAACACCCACATGCTGCAAGACCCGTGGCTGATGAAGAACAAGCCCGAGGTCTACTGGGCCATGTTGCAAACCGCGGAGACAGTGGCGAAGCGCTACAACATCAGCCGTGAAGCCATGGACGAATACGGTGCCAGCAGCCAGCAAAAGGCATCTGCCGCGCTGGAAAAAGGCCTGTTCAAAGACGAAATCGCCCCCATCACCGTGACCATGGGCGTGGCCGATAAAGTCATGGGCCTGATGACCAAGAAGGTCACCGTCAGTGACGACGAAGGCATCCGTGCTGGTACCACTTACGACGGCATCAAGGACCTGCGTTCTGCCGTTCCCGGTGGTTTGATCTCTGCTGGCAATGCCAGCCAGTTGTCGGACGGAGCTGGCGCCGTGGTCGTGATGCACGAAAAGCTTGCCGAGCAAAAGGGCCTGAAACCTCTGGGCCGTTTCCTGGGCTTTGCTGTGGCCGGTTGCGAGCCCGACGAAATGGGCATCGGCCCCGTGTTCGCCATCCCCAAGGTGCTGAAGCGCTTGGGCTTGACGATGAACGACATCGACCTGTGGGAGCTGAACGAAGCCTTTGCCGTGCAGGTGATCTACTGCCGCGACAAGCTGGGCATTCCTGCGGACAAGCTCAACGTCAACGGCGGCGCGATTGCCGTCGGCCACCCCTTCGGTATGAGCGGCCAGCGCTTGACGGGTGCTGCTTTGCTGGAAGGCAAACGCCGCGGCGCCAAGCGGGTCTGCGTGACCATGTGTATTGGCGGCGGTATGGGTGCTGCTGGAGTGTTTGAGGTGCTCTAGACCACGCCCTACAGATCGACCTGGACACGGTACGCGGCTTCTTCCATAGCGCGCCGTTCATAGTCGATCTGGGTGTTGAGTCGACCGCAGTTGCGGTTGCGGACGGAAAGGTTTCCACTGAAATCGTGCTGCAGCCTAAACATCTGCAGCACACTGGCGTTGTGCATGCAGGTGTCATGCCCTCGTTGGCCGACCACACAATGGGCGCGGCTGTGCAGACTATTGATCCGGCCCTGTGAAATATGAACTATCCGCACTGAGCTTGTCGAACGGTTCCCATGGCTTCGACAAGCTCAGTCTGCGCAGAAGTTATGACTTCATCGGGCCTGAGTAATATGGTTCCTCAAGGCCACCGGATACTGACGGCCGAATTCAAAACCAACCTGCTGCGCGGTGCCCGGGGTGAGTGGCTCGTCTGCGAAGTCTGGATGCTCAAGCCCGGGCGGCAGATCATGTTCGCCGAGGCTGAGATCTACGCTGTGTCAGGCAACCAGCGGCAACTGGCGGTCTAGGCTCGGATACAGTGACTGTTATCAACAGTCTAATCCATCCCCTGATGCCAGCAATTGGTGTGCGACTAACTTCCCATATAGGGGATCTGAGAGACAGATACATCAATGGTTAGCCCTCGCACGCGTAAATGCTCCTTAACCCCTTGAAGGCGGAGTTCGCTTTGTGGGTGTGGGCCAACAATGATGCCAACAATTGGCAGTTTGCTTTTCACGTTAGTGGGGGATTCTGGCGAGAACATATCGAGGTAAGGCACAAGCGTACCCCCGCGAGTGACGCATTTAGGATGCCGTATTAGTCGACGTTCTCCATCTGCTCTCCCAACCTCAATTAACTCCTCGTTGGGTGGGGTGGCGACTATGCGGACTTCACATTCTTCGTGGAATCCCCAGTGCTTGAAATAACAAGAGAGCAACGATACCGGATTGAACATTGCTTCAAATTCTGTTGCATCGGAACTCAGGACGTATCTGCCTATCGCTTTGCGCAATTCGTCTTCTGCTTCCTTTATTTCTGGTTCTGCGCGCCCCATGTCTTCGTCATCTAAGTAGTAGTGCACGTCTCCCAATCGCAAAGGCTCATGCCAGAAACGCTCGTTCTCCTTTAGAAGAAGGTGCTCTATCCCATCTGTGTCGAAAACGAGTGCATAGCCGCCGTCCTTGCCATAGCCGCGCCATTGACTGAGCAGACCATGTCGCAAGACGCGATCGTCGGTTGGTGCAGAAAAGCAAGCTACAAATGATTTTCCGAATCGTTGTGTCGTTGTGCGTATTGAATCGGCCATTTCGCTTGCGTATTGGCGGATGGCAGCGTCTGCTTCAACCGGGGTGCTGGCAAATTTCGGCAAAACTCGAAGTTCGGGATGGGTCGCCAACGTCTCGCGAATTCCAGATTCAAGTACATGGGCTAGCCGCGTATCAAAAAACAGCCTCAATTCAGTCGAATCATTCAGAAATTCAGAATGTGTTGCACGGAGGCTCTGGCTTTCTAGGATTCCCAAAAGTCCTGCAAGGCTGGTGTAGTGGAGTAATCGTGCGTGAGCTTCGGCGACAGTTTGAGGCATGTGTTGCAGTGTATTGCCTGTGACATGTAGTTAGTGTGAAGTTCACCGCGAGAATCCCAAGCCTAGGGTGCAAATTGATCGGACAGACACAAAAATTTTACTGTAACCCACACGACATCCAACCCTTCAAATCCCTTACATCTGCGTAACAATGCCCAGATGACCCTACGCACCACCCTCGACTTCCTGCTCAACGACTGGCTGAACACCACAGCACTCACGGAGCGCGAACGCTTTGCGGATCACAACCGCGAAACCTTTGACGCGGTGCTGGACACCTGCGAGCGTATTGCGCGTGAGAAGTACGCGCCGTTCAACCGACTGGTGGATGTGGAAGAGCCCCACGCGGTGACAGACTCGGACGGTGGCTTGCGGGTGGTGTTGCCGCAGGCCACGCATGACGCCAACAAGGCCTACGCCGAGTCCGGCATGCTGAGCGCGGCGCAAGACTACGAGTTGGGCGGCATGCAGTTGCCCTACAGCGTGGAGGCGGCGGCCAATGCCTTCTTTGCCTGCGCGTCGGTGAGCATTGGCTCGGGCATGTTGACCACGGGCAATGCCAATTTGCTGATGGTGCACGGCACGGCTTTGCAAAAAGAGGTGTTTGCGCAGAATGAATTTTCCGGGCGATTCTCGGGCACCATGTGCTTGAGCGAGCCGCAGGCCGGCTCCAGCTTGTCGGATGTAGCCACCAAAGCCGTGCCAGACGGCGCTGACTTTGCCAATGATCCGCTGGGGCCTCGCTATCGCCTCAAGGGCAACAAGATGTGGATCTCCAGCGGCGAGCATGAGCTGACCGAGAACATCATCCACCTGGTGCTGGCCAAGATCCCCGATGAAAACGGCAAGCTGGTGCCCGGCACGCGCGGTATCTCTCTGTTCATCGTGCCCAAGAAGATGGTGGACACCAAGGGCCAGCTGACCGGCGTACGCAATGACGTGGCATTAGCGGGCCTGAACCACAAGTTGGGCTGGCGTGGGACCACCAATACGCTGCTGAATTTTGGCGAAGGCAAGTACCCAGTAGACGGCCAAGCTGGTGCCGTGGGCTACTTGGTCGGTCAACCCGGCAAGGGCCTGCAATGCATGTTCCACATGATGAACGAGGCCCGCATTGGCGTGGGCATTGCGGCCACCATGTTGGGTATGGCGGGCTACTACGCGTCGCTGGACTATGCCAAGAATCGCCCGCAGGGCCGGCCCATAGGTGCCGGTGGCAAGGACGCTGCCGCTCCGCAAAGCCGCATCATTGAACACGCCGATGTGAAACGCATGCTGCTGGCGCAGAAGTCGTATTGCGAAGGCGCGCTAGCGCTGGAACTGTATTGCGCCCGCCTGGTGGACGAGCACCACACGGCCGGTGGCCAAGTGGCCGATGACGCGCGCTTGCTGCTCGAAGTACTGACCCCAATTGCCAAAAGCTGGCCCAGCGAATGGTGTCTGGAAGCCAACTCGCTGGCCATCCAGACCCACGGTGGCTACGGCTACACGCGCGACTTCCCTGTGGAGCAATACTGGCGCGACAACCGCCTGAACATGATCCACGAAGGCACGCATGGCATTCAGGCCATGGACCTGCTGGGCCGCAAAGTGCTGATGGAAGAAGGCAAAGGCATGCAATTGCTGGCCGCGCGCATGCAGGCCACCATGGCCCAAGCTGCGGCCGTGCCTGCATTGGCACCATTTGCCATATCGCTGGGCAAGGCCTTGCAAGACGTTGGCGTTGCGACACAACAAGCCTGGTCCACCGGCAACCCGACCGATGCGCTGGCCAACGCTGTTCCGTATCTGCAAGCCTTTGGCCACACCGTGCTGGCGTGGATCTGGTTGGATGTAGCCACGGCGGCTTTGAAAGATGACCCTACCAAGGCCCAAGAAACGACGCAAGGCCGCGTGGGCGCAGCGCAATTCTTCTTCCATTACGAACTACCAAAAATAGGCGCCTGGCTGGGTGTGGTGCAATCACGGGATCAAACCTGTGCAGCATTACCCGAAGGAGCTTTCTGATGGCGTTTTTCAAAAAATACAACGGCACGACTAACACCAAACTGGTTCGCATGGAACGATTGGTGTGGGTGCTGATTTACGGTGGACTTCTCAGCATCGTGATAGCTCACTTTTTGGGCGAGACCGATGAAATCCTGGCGCACACTATGCGTATCTTGGGCTTGGCAGCGGTGGTTGCGGGCGGCGTGCTGATCTATGTGCGCGCGCGTCTGCGCGAAGGCAACGACTGAAGAAATAAGCCCATAGGCACGCTCTGGCGTGCCGGGGCTTGGCGTATCACTGCGGGGACATCCCAAAGCGCTGCCCCGCATCAAAATTGACCCAGTTCAAACCATAAGGAGACCCCTATGTCCGCACGCACTATCCAAAAACTTTTTGACCTGACCGGCAAGACGGCACTGATCACCGGCGGCTCGCGCGGCCTGGGTCTGCAGATGGCCCACGCCTTGGGCGAGGCCGGTGCCAAGATCATGCTCAGCTCGCGCAAAGCCGCTGACCTGGAAGAAGCCACTGCCGAACTGCAAGCTGCTGGCATCGACGCCCGCTGGATTGCTGCCGATTGCGCCAAGGAAAGTGAAATCCACCGCCTGGCCGACGAAACCCTGCAGCGCATGGGCGATGTGGACATCCTGATCAACAACGCCGGCGCGTCCTGGGGCGCGCCTGCGGAAGACCACCCGGTAGAAGCCTGGGATAAGGTCATGAACCTGAACGTGCGCGGCTACTTTTTGCTGAGCCAGATCATTGCCAAGAAGAGCATGATCCCGCGCAAATCCGGTCGCATCATCAACGTGGCGTCCATCGCCGGGCTGGGTGGCAACCCTACGGCCATGAAGACGATTGCGTACAACACCTCCAAGGGCGCGGTCATCAACTTCACGCGCGCGCTGGCAGCAGAGTGGGGCGTTTATGGCATCAATGTCAACGCGATTTGCCCCGGCTTCTTCAAAACGAAAATGGCCGCCGTGCTGATCGAAACCTTGGGCGAAGACAAGATGGCCGCCCACGCGCCACTCAAGCGCATTGGCGATGACGAAGATTTGAAGGGCCTGGCGCTGTTGTACGCATCGGACGCTGGCAAGCACATCACTGGCCAGTGGCTGGCAGTGGACGGCGGCGTGTCTGTCGTCACAGGCGGCTAGATATGACCCCCACGCTCCGCCGCTTCGCGGGTCGCTGCCCCCCGAGGGGGCCTTTGCGCCTTGGGGCGGCCCGGCGGCGCTCATTCGTGACCCCCGCAGAGGCGTGGTCATGACCACGTCGTGGGAACGCGCGGTGGGTTTCGGCGTCGAGATTCCCTTCGTCGAGCTCCTGGGCTTTGAGCTCATTGCGTTTGCAGAGGGGCGGTCTGAAATCCATTACCCGCCCCAGCCAGCGCATCTGAATTCCTTCAACGTGACCCACGGCGGAGCGTTGATGACCTTGCTGGACGTGAGCATGGCCACCGCTGCGCGCAGCGTCACCCCCGAGATGGGCGTGGTGACCATCGAGATGAAAACCAGCTTCATGCAACCCGCCGTGCCCAGTGCCGACGGGCCACTGGTAGCCAAGGGCGAGCTGATGCACCGCACCGCCACGATGGCCTTTACCCAGGCTACGGTGTTTGACGCGCAAGGCAAGGCCTGCGCCCATGCCACCGGTACTTTCAAATACGTCAAGCGCCTGGCCACGGGCAGCAAGAGCGTGAATGCGCTCAATGCAGCGCCTGGAACCCTGTCTACCGACTAGATTTATGCCAAATCGGCCTGAAAGGCCATGGATAGTGCGGGAGCAGCTCCTTTATTAATAGCAAACTGAGATACATCACCATGCCAAGCAACCAACAAATCCACCTCGACAACCGCCCCATAGGCGAAGCGCTGGCCAGCAACTTCAAGCTGGTCAGCTCTGATACACCGGCATTGCAAGAGGGACAAGTGCTGGTGCGCCATCACTTTCTAAGCCTGGACCCCTACATGCGCGGCCGCATGAACGACGCCAAGAGCTACGCGCAACCCCAAGCGCTGGGCCAAACCATGGGTGGCGGCACAGCAGGTGAAGTGGTCGAATCCAAGAACCCGAAATTTGCCGTGGGCGACAAAGTCGTCGGCATGGGCGGCTGGCAGGAATACAGCGTGGTGGACGCGACCCAGCCCGGCGCGCTGCGCAAGGTCGACACCACCCATGTGCCACTGAGCGCCTACCTGGGTGCGGTGGGCATGCCCGGCGTGACGGCTTTTTATGGTCTGGTCAAAATCATCGCGCCCAAAGCGGGCGACACCGTAGTGGTGAGCGCCGCTACGGGTGCCGTGGGTAGTGCCTTTGCCGCACTGGCCAAAGCGCGCGGCTGCCGTGCGGTGGGTATTGCTGGTGGTCCCGAAAAGTGCGAATACGCAGTGGCCGAACTGGGCTTTGATGCCTGCATCGATTACAAGCTGCACAGCACCGCCGCATCGCTGTCCAAGGCCGTGGCAGAGGCCTGCCCCAATGGCATCGACGGCTACTTTGAAAATGTGGGCGGCATGGTGCTGGACGCGGTCTTGCCTCGCATGAATGCCTTTGGCCGCATCGCGGTCTGCGGCATGATTGCTGGCTATGACGGCCAGCCTTTGCCATTGAGCTACCCCGCGTTGATCCTGACCCAGCGCCTGAAGGTGCAGGGCTTTATCGTGAGTGAACACATGGAAGTCTGGCCCGAAGCACTGACCGAACTGGGCACGCTAGTGGCCACGGGCAAGCTGCGTGCCCGTGAGAGCATTGCGCAGGGAATCGCCGCTGCGCCCGAGGCCTTCTTGGGCCTGCTCAAGGGCAAGAATTTTGGCAAGCAGTTGGTTAAGTTAATTTGAAACTTTGCGGAGAGAACCATGAACACCGCTGAACTTTTGTATCCCCCCACCCACGCCGTCACCAACCAAGTGCTGCCGCTGGAGAATTACAACGTCTTCACCGGCAACCAGGCACTTAGGGATGCGTTGAAGTTCAATGCGCCGGACATGGACACAACGGAGTTTGCCGCTTTGGGCGCAAAGCTGGGCGCGGCAGAGTACCAAACCCACGCCCGCCTGGCGAACACTTACACCCCGGTGTTGCACGCGCATGACCGCTTTGGCCGCCGCATTGACCAGGTGGAATTCCACCCCAGCTACCACGCGTTAATGTCGCTCGCGGCGGAGTCCGGTCTGCATGGAACGCCGTGGAAGGACGCGAAGTTCGGCCACATCAAACGTGCCGCAGGTTTCACGATGTTCACCGAGATGGAGCCCTCCATCCTGTGCCCTATCTCGATGACCTATGCGGTGATGCCCGCGCTGCATGGCAACGAAGCCATCTTCAAGGACTGGGCACCCGGCCTGACCGCGCGTGCCTACGACCCGGAACTGAAACTGTTCTCCAAGAAGCGCGGCCTGACGATGGGCATGGGCATGACGGAGAAGCAGGGCGGCTCCGACCTGCGGGCCAACACCACGCAGGCTACGCCCGATGGCACGGACGCCTGGGGCCAGCGCTTCAAGCTGGTGGGCCATAAATGGTTTTTCTCTGCGCCGATGTGCGATGCATTCCTGGTGCTGGCGCAAAGCCCGGCGGGCCTGTCGTGCTTCTTTGTGCCCCGTGTATTGCCCGACTTTGAAAATACGGGTGGCGATGGCACGCTTAACACCATCCGCGTGCAACGCCTTAAAGACAAGCTGGGCAACAAGGCCAACGCCAGCTCCGAAGTGGAATTCCAGGGCGCGACCGCCTGGCTGGTCGGCGTAGAAGGCCGCGGCGTGCCGCAGATTCTGGAAATGGGCACGATGACGCGGCTGGATTGCGCCCTGGGCACCAGTGGCCTGATGCGCCAAGCTCTGTCCATTGCCATCAACCACGCAGCGCAGCGCGAAGCCTTTGGCAAACGCCTGATCGACCAGCCACTGATGCGCAATGTGTTGGCCGACCTTGCTCTGGAAAGTGAAGCTGCCACCGCACTGTCCATGCGGCTCGCACGCTCTTTTGACAAAAAGTCGGACCCGCATGAGCAACTGATGGGCCGCCTGCTCACCCCCATTGCCAAGTACTGGATCTGCAAGCGTGGCAGCGTTTTTGCCCAGGAGGCCATGGAATGCCTGGGCGGCAACGGCTATGTGGAAGCGGGCGGGGAGGGCATCATGGCCCGTATCTACCGCGAGATGCCGCTCAATTCCATTTGGGAAGGGGCGGGCAACATCATGGCGCTGGATCTGCTGCGCGCACTGCGCAAAGGCGATGCTGCCGCCGCGCTGGCCAAAGAGTTGGCGCCAGCCCAAGGCGCACACCCCGCGCTGGACCGCTTGGCCGCCGCACTGCCCACCCGCGTGGAACACATGGCCACCGAGATGGAAGCACGCCGCCTGGCGCAGGACGTGGCGCTGGCCGTGCAAGCGGCCATCCTGTACCAAAGTGCGCCCACTGAAGTGTTCACCGCTTTCTGCGATTCCCGCTTGGGCGGCGATTGGGGTTACAGCTTTGGCACGCTAGGCTCTGCGGTGGACTTTGATGCCATCATCCGCCGCGCGATGCCTAGGTGAAACCTTGCGGGACAGACCCATGCGAAGCGTTGCTCTGTCCTCAACTAATTAACGGAGATTCCTATGCCTGACCTGATCCTTCATCACTACCCCACATCACCCTTCTCGGAAAAAATCCGTTTGGTGCTGGGCTACAAAAAACTGGCCTGGAAGTCCGTGATCATCCCGGCCATCATGCCCAAGCCCGATGTGCTGGCGCTCACCGGTGGCTACCGCAAGACACCGTTTTTGCAAATCGGCAATGACATCTACTGCGATAGCGCGCTGATCTGCGATGTGCTGGAGCACGTGCAGCCTACGCCCACGCTGTACCCCGATGCGCACAAAGGCGTTGCCCGCGTGCTGGCCCAGTGGGCAGACACCACGCTGTTCTGGGCTGCCATGGCCTACAACCTGCAGCCCAAAGGCGCTGCGGTCATGTTTGCCAACGCGCCGCCTGAAGCAGCCAAGGCCTTTGGCGCGGACCGCGCGGCCATGTCGGCTGGCATGAATCGCCTGCGCCCGGGCGATGCCACTGCGGCCTACAAATCGTATTTGCGCCGCCTGGCCAATATGCTCGAAGGCCAGGATTTCTTGCTGGGCAGCGCCCCCTGCGTGGCCGACTTTGCCGCCTACCACCCGCTGTGGTTCACAGTGAAGTGCGTGCCGGTGATGGCCGATATTCTGAATGCCACGCCCGCCGTGCAAGCCTGGATGGGTCGCCTGGCCGCGCTGGGCCATGGGCAGATGGAAAAGTTTTCTGCTACAGAATCCATAGCTGCCGCCGCACACTCCACGGGGGCCACAGCCCCATTTGGCCATGATGCAGACGTGACGTTCCAGGACGAGCATGGCATACCGCTGGGTAGCCAGGTCACCATCTCTGCCGAAGTATTTGGCCAGGAGCCCACCACCGGCGAGCTGGTGGCCGCCACCCGCACCCGCTTTACGCTCAAGCGTGTGGACGAGCGCGCTGGCACGGTGCAGGTGCACTTTCCGCGCATTGGCTATGTGCTGAAGGCTGTGCAGCCCGCATGAGCGCGTCGATGGAATGGCAGTGGTTGCCGTTTGACGCGCTGAGCCGTGAGCAGCTCTACGCGTTGTTGCGCTTGCGCAGCGAGGTGTTTGTGGTGGAGCAAAACTGTGTGTTTTTGGATATGGATGGCTTGGACGATAAGGCCATGCACTTGCTAGGATTTCGGGTGCCTGCGGACTCTGCTCCGTGTCCCCCGCCCGCTTTGCGGGCTCCTCCTTTACCTGCGCAGAGCCCACAGCCATCCGAAATCCAGGCGATGAGTGATGGCGCACACAAGCAGGAACTAGTTGCGTATGTTCGTTGTTTTCCGGCTGGTATCGCCTTTGCCGAAGCCAGTATCGGCCGCGTAGTTACCAAGCCTTCTGCACGCGGCGGCGGCCTGGGTCATCTGCTGATGGCGGAAGCTATTCGCGCGCTGCACCAGCACTGGGGCCCGCAGGCCATTCGCATTGGTGCGCAGGCGCACCTTAAAGCTTTTTATCAACAACACGGCTTTGTCGACATGGGCTTGCCCTATGACGAAGACGGCATCGCGCATCTGGAAATGCTGCGCGCTGCATAAGCAAGAATCTATAAAGGAACTACACAATGATTACCGATTTCAAAGGCAAAACTGCCGTATTGACGGGCGCAGGCTCAGGCTTTGGCCTGGAGTGCGCGCGCATTGGTGCCAAGCTGGGCATGAACCTGGTGCTGGCCGATGTGCAACAGGACGCGCTGGACAAGACCGTGGCTGAGATGCAGGCCGCAGGCGCGCAAGTGCTGGCCATGAAGGTGGATGTGTCCAAGGCTGACCAAGTCGAGGCCCTGGGCGCGGCCACGCTGGCACGCTTTGGTGCGCCGCACTTTGTGTTCAACAACGCGGGGGTGGGCGCCGGTGGTCTGATCTGGGAAAACACGCTGAAGGACTGGGAATGGGTCATTGGCGTGAACCTGATGGGCGTGGCCCACGGGGTGCGCGTGTTCACCCCCATGATGCTGGCCGCCGCCAAAGCCGACCCGGCTTACCAAGGCCACATCGTCAACACCGCCAGCATGGCCGGCCTGCTGAACGCGCCCAATATGGGCATCTACAACGTGAGCAAACACGCCGTGGTGTCGATGAGCGAAACCCTTTACCAGGACTTGGCCCTGGTGACCGACCAGATCAGCGCCAGCGTGCTGTGCCCGTTTTTCGTACCCACCGGCATCAGCCAAAGCCACCGCAACCGGCCCGAAGATTTAACCCCTGCGGACACCAAACCTACGCAAAGCCAGCTCATCGGCCAAGCCATGAGCGACAAGGCCGTGGGCAGCGGCAAGGTGACGGCGGCCGAGGTAGCGCAAAAGGTGTTTGACGCGATTGCTGCCAACCAGTTTTATATCTACAGCCACCCCAAGGCGATTGGCTCGGTACAGACGCGGCTGGAAGACGTGCTGATGGCGCGCAACCCCACCGATCCGTTTGCGCACAAACCCGAGCTGGGCGTGGAGCTGCGCAAGGCCTTGCGCGGCTGAGCCAACTTGGGTACAACCGAGCCAGAAGCACTTTTTAAGAGGCCCTGGCCATGGCAGACACCCCCGAACTGGTTATTCAAAAAATGGAGAGCGCGTTGGCCGGGTTTTCCGGCCTGCGCTACCTGGCTGCACTTACTGTAGGGCTGTCGCGGGCACTGCAAACGCGTTACGCCTTTGTGTCCCGCCAAGACCCGCAGAAAGTTCACTTTGGTTCTACTGTGGTGATGGCAGAAAACGGCGAGTCCGGTAAGACCATGGTGTATGACTTGCGCGACGCTCCCTGTCGCTCCGTACTGGGTGGCCAGTCGCTCACCATTCCTTGCAACCTAAGTGACTTTTATCCCGGCCAAATCGGCCTCAGCGCCTACAGCGGCATACCGCTGCGCGATGCCAAGGGTGTCGTCATTGGGGTGTTGGCCGTGGTGTCCGACAAGCCCTTCGCGATGGCGGACGTCGACACGGTGCTCGCAGCCTTCGCGTCTAAATCGGCACTGGCTTTGGCGAGTGCTTAGCCGCGATTCTGCCAATCGCGCCAGACCTGGCTAGCCAGCTGGTAAGTATTGCGCTGGGCCTGCACCGTTTCTTCAATGCGGTGCCCGTAGCCACCGGCCATCACAAACACCGCCGGTATGCGCCGCGCGAAGCACCAGTCAAACACCATGCGATCCCGCGCCATCAGGCCGTCATAACTGAGCTTGAGTCGACCCAGCCGGTCGCCCTCGTACGGGTCAGCCCCAGCCAAATAAATCACAAAACCAGGCATGAAGCGCGCTTCCAATTCGGCCAATGCGCCATCCAGCGCCACTAAATATTCGGCATCCGCGCAGCCATCGGGCAGGGGCACATCCAGGTCACCGGCTTCTTTGCGAAACGGAAAATTCTTGTCACCATGCAGTGACAGCGTGAACACGCTAGTGTCATTGCGGAAGATATGTGCCGTGCCATTGCCCTGGTGCACGTCCAGGTCAATCACCGCCACTTGCAGGGCAGGGCGGCTGGCGCCATAGCGGCGGCCCCATTCGGCCTGCATCACCCGCGCGCTCACGGCCACATCGTTGAAGACGCAAAACCCGCCGCCCTTGTCGGCATAAGCGTGGTGGGTGCCACCCGCCAGATTGGCGGCCAAGCCTTCCGCCATAGCAACCCGCGCTGCCGCAATCGTGGCCCCCACCGAGCGTCGTGCCCGCTCGGCCATCGCAGGGCTCCAGGGGAATCCAATCTCGCGCGTGACCGCCGGTTCCACCGTGCCATCGGTGATCGCGGCGATGTAGGCCGGGGTATGCGCGTAAGCCAATTCGCCATCGGTCGCGGCGGGGGCTTGCATCAAGGTGATGTCTGGTATTTCAGATGCCAAAACATCCCGCAGCATGCGGTACTTGGCCATGGGGAATCGGTGCCCTTCAGGCAGTGGCAAAACGAACTGGTCGCAGTAAAAAGCTTGCATGGCGCAATTGTGGCGTGGGCCTTGGTATTAGGATGGGAGGCATGTCTAAACCCGTATATCTCTCCACCACCAAGCGCCTGCCGTTTGCCCTGGATTTGCCCATCATCCAGGCCCCCATGGCGGGCGTACAAGGCAGCGCCATGGCGATTGCGGTGTCCAACGCCGGCGGCCTGGGTTCCATACCCTGCGCCATGCTGACGCCCGATGCGCTGCGCTCGGAGCTGCAGGCTCTGCAATCGGGTACCACGCGGCCCTACAACGTCAACTTCTTTTGCCACAGCCCGCCAGAGCCAGATGCCGCACGCATGCAAGCCTGGATGGCAGCGCTAAAGCCCTACCACCACGCGCTAGGCATAGACCCCAGCACCATTTCTACTGGACCTGGCCGGGTGCCTTTTGATGCGACGGCTGCCGCCTTGTTGGCCGAGTTTCGGCCTGCGGTAGTGAGCTTTCATTTTGGATTGCCCACCCCCGCGTTGTTGGCTGCCGCCAAGGCATGGGGCGCAACGGTTCTGTCATCGGCCACCACACTGGCAGAGGCCGTGCGGCTGGAAGAGCAGGGCGTGGACGTCATCATCGCCCAGGGCTTGGAGGCCGGCGGGCACCGTGGCCTATTTTTGTCAGACGACTTGGGCACGCAGATCGATGTGCGCACTTTGCTGCGACAAATCGTGGCCAAGGTGCAGTGCCCGGTCATTGCAGCTGGCGGACTACGGCACGCTGCCGATGTGCAAGAGATGCTGGACCTGGGTGCTGCTGCCGCCCAAGTGGGGTCCGCCTACTTGCTCTGCCCGGAATCTACCGCCAGCGCAGTGCACCGCGCTGCCTTGCAGTCGCCTGCTGCAAAAGACACAGCGCTGACCAATCTGTTCACGGGCCGTCCCGCACGCGGCATCGTCAACCGGCTGATGCGCGAACTGGGCCCGATGTCGGCTGCTGCACCTGCTTTCCCGCTGGCCACGGGAGGTATCGCTCCGCTGCGCGCCAAGGCAGAGGCCGCGGGCCTGGGTGACTTCTCGCCGCTGTGGGCGGGGCAAAACGCCTGGGCTGCAAGGCCCATGGGCGCGGCGGAGCTCACCCTGAACCTAGCGGGTCGGTTGTAACAAACGGTGATATCGATACGACTAAACTGCCGCACACCTATTCCAAACCCAGGAGCGAATCCATGAAGTTTTTGACCCCCTTGGCCTGCGCACTTGTCTTGAGTGGCCTGGCCACCGTGGCCCAGGCCAAGATCACCCGCACCCTAGAAAAAACCTTTGCTGTGCAACCTGGTGGGCGGCTCAATGCAGAGACCCAAGGCGGCAATATCACCATCAAAACCGACGATGCCAATGAAGTGCGCATTGTGGTTACCCAAGTGATTGACGCCAACAGTGAAGAGGCGGCCAACAAGGCACTGGAGAAGCTCAGTCTGAGCCTGGAACAAAAGGGCAATGAGGTATCCGCCATCGCCGCCTATGAAAAACGGCTGGGCAATATGTTCGGCAATTGGCCGCCCGTGCAGGTGTCTTACACCATCACCGTGCCGCGCGCCTTTAATCTCCAGCTCAATACTTCGGGCGGCAATGTCAAGGTTGCATCCGTCAAAGGCGCGGTTAACGCACGTACCAGCGGCGGGGATCTGGTGTTTGAGCGCATCGACGGCGAGCTGGATGGCAAAACATCGGGTGGCAATGTCACGCTGAAAGAGGGCACTGCCCGCGCTAACCTGAGCACTTCGGGTGGCAATATCCAAATCGACCGTGCCGGTGGCCCCACCACGGTGTCCACCTCAGGCGGCGATATCCGCATTCAATCGGCAGCCCAATTGCTGAGCGCGCATACCTCAGGCGGCAATGTGAGCGCCAAGCTGACCGAGGCACCCCAGCAGGATATGACGCTGCGCACCTCGGGCGGTAATGTCACGGTGTCTGTGCCGCGCAATGCCGGGTTTCACCTAGAGGCGGACACATCGGGTGGCGACGTGGTCACCAGTAACTTGATGCTGAGCAATTCCAGCACCAACAAACAAAAGACCAAGTTGTCGGCCACCGTGAATGCTGGTGGCCCCAAGCTGAACCTGCGCACCAGCGGTGGCGATATTCGCGTGTCGGCGGACTAAGCCAATCAAGTCAGTTTGTCTTGCTTAAATCCGCCATCCGCATAGCGACTTGGAACTGCAACGGCGCGTTGCGCAAAAAGTGGCACCACCTGCTGAAGGTGCAGGCGGACGTATACATCGTCCAAGAGTGCGAAGACCCGATGGGTACCAAAGACCTAGCCTACCGCGAGTGGGCGGAAAGCTATTTATGGACGGGGGCGTCCAAGCACAAGGGGCTTGGGGTGTTTGCCTCAGCGGGCATCAGTTTGAAGACCGTCGAAATTGACGTAAAGCCACTCGAGCTATTTTTGCCATGCACCGTGGGTGAAAACTGGCCACTCCTGGCGGTATGGACGAAGCAAGCGAATTCACCGAACTTTAGATACATCGGTCAGCTATGGAAGTTTTTGCAGTGCAACCGCGAGTTTTTGCGGCACCCGGAAGCTCTGCTCGTTGGTGACCTCAACAGCAACACCATTTGGGATGAATGGGATCGCTGGTGGAACCATTCTGACGTTGTACGCGAGCTTTCTGAGCTAGGTCTACAGAGCTGCTATCACCGGTATTTTTCCGAAGCGCAAGGCGAGGAAACACGACCGACATTCTTCATGCAACGGAAGCCCGAAAAACCGTATCACATCGATTATGGATTTGCAGGCTCAAACTGGACAGTCCGATGCGTGAAAGTCGGGAGTGCCGTCGATTGGCTCAAGGAAAACGACCATTTACCTGTGGTGTTTGACCTTGAGCGCACCAGTCAGGCCTAAAGGCTCAAGTAATCCTTCTTGCCCACTTCAATACCGTTGTGGCGCAAGATGGCGTACGACGTAGTGGTGTGGAAGAAGAAGTGGGGCAGCCCGTAGGTCAAAAGATAAGCCTGGCCGGCAAAGCGGCGCTCTTTCGGTGTGCCGGGCTGCAACACGATTTCGCGCGTAGCGGCATCGGCAAACTGGGCTTCCGTCAGCGTGCCCATAAAGGTCAGGATTGTGTCGATACGGGTTTGCAGTTCGGCAAAGGTCTTTTCGTTGTCGTCCAGCTTAGGCACTTCAACACCGGCCAGGCGGGCGGCTACACCCTTGGCAAAGTCGCTGGCAATTTGCACTTGGCGCAGCAGCGGGAACATATCCGGGTACAGGCGTGCCTGCAGGTAGGCGTTGGGGTCGATGTTTTTCTCAGTGGCGTGGGCTTCGGCCTTGGCCAGCACGGCCTTCAGGCCGCCCAGCATTTGCTGAAACAAGGGGATAGACGCGGCGTAAATGGTTTGGGACATGGGGCACCTGTAAAACTAAAGGGGGCTGAGCGTAGCAGGGATGGGAAGACCTGGTGCTGCCCCGTATTTTTTTTGCGCCGTGTTTCTGCATTAAAGTCATCGCCATGCGGGGAATTGCATACCTCCCTCCACTGGAGTCCCACGATGCACGTGTCCATCACTAGCCCATTGCAACACTGCTTTGCGCCGCTGCTAGCCGCGCTGTTTGCTATGGCAGCCTGTTCAGCGCAGGCAAGTGATTTCACTATCTACAGTACTGAGTTCCCTTCTTTGGCAGAGCCCAGTGGCGAGGGTGCCAAGGGGTTGTATGCGGACTTGCTGGCGCAGGTCGAACGCAAAACCGGGCACCGCTTTAGTTGGCGCTTTCAACCCTGGGCTAGGGCCCAGTTGTCAGCCCAGGCAGACCCCAATGGGATGATCGTCAACTTCACCCGCACGCCCGAGCGCGAATCCCGCTACCAATGGGTGGGTGTGGTGGGTTGGGGCCGCTACGGTGTGTTCATTCCCGAAAAGTCAAAGGCCCGCACGTTGGCAGATATTCAGGACCAAACTATTGGCTACCTCAATGGCAGCGACGCGCAGGGCGTGCTGCAGCAGGCGGGTTTCAAGAAACTAGAGCCCGCAACCGCCGGAGAGTTCAATGCCAGAAAACTCCATCTGGGGCGCATTGGCGGCTGGGCGATCAATCTGTGGACCGGTCCGTCCATCTGGCAATCGATTGCCGGCATGCCCAACCCCACCGTTGCCAAAGGCAAATAACCGAGCCAAAGACTATGAAGAAATTAGACGCAATCCCCGAGTCGACCGCTACGGAGTTCATCACCCAACGCATCTCCGATTTGGGAGGCTGGCGCGGGGCGACCCTGGGCAGAATGCGCCAACTGATCCAGCAGGCGGACCCGGATGTCATCGAGGAATGGAAGTGGATGGGCACGCCCGTGTGGTCGCACGACGGCATCATTTGCACCGGGGAATCCTACAAAGACAAGGTGAAGCTGACCTTCGCCAAAGGCGCGTCCTTGAGCGACCCGGCCAGCCTCTTCAATGCTAGCCTAGACGGCAATGTGCGCCGCGCGATCGATATTCACGAAGGGGAAGAGGTGGACGAAACTGCCTTCATCGCGCTCATTCGTCAGGCGGCAGCTTTTAACAGTGCTGGCAAGAAAAAGCCTGCGAAGAAAACGAAGCTCTGAGTCTTAATTGCTCTCAATTTAATAGCTGCTCCCGCACTATCCATGGGCTGAAATCCACATTTGGCTTAAGAAGCGTCAAGGTCTCAATTCAAAGTGTGCCGCTGTGCCTTCAGCTCTTCCATCAACGCATCGGGCGCACCGCCTTCTGCCAAGTGGGTTTTGTACCAAATGCTCAGAATACTGGTCACCACGGGGCCAGGGTTCTGCAGCACTTTCTGAAAATCCAGGCCGTTGATTTTGCAGATCAGCTGGACCAGGTCCATGTCCAGATCGATAGCGTCGTCTTCACAGCGGCGCAGTTTCAGGTCGGCAAAGGTGTAGCCCTCGGGCAGCTTTAGGGTCAGCAGGGAATCGGTGGTCATGGGGGTTAGGCAGTGAATGGGGCAGATCAAGAGGCCATTTGGGCCAAGCGCGCTTTCAAATCGGCATTCTCCACCTCCAGCTCAGCCACGCGCTGTTGCAGACTTCGGATTTGTTCTTGCGGGCTGTCGGGTGTTGCCGCATCCGCAGCGGCATCAGTGGCCTTGTCTTCCCTGGCTCGGCGTTTGGAGTCACGCACCCGCTTGGCGGCCTGCTTGAGCAACTCGGTGCCACCAAAGGCGGCTTCGCGCTGCTCCTCTTCGGGCAGGCTGGCCACGGCGGCGGCAGCGTTGATAGAAATGCTGCCGGATTTCAGGGCGGCCACCACCTCAGGCGCGGCCTGCTTTTGTATCTTTTCGATCAGCACCACCTGGCTGCTGCTCAGGCGGGCGGCTTTGGCAATGTCTTCGCGGGTGCGCAGCGCATCCGCCGGAGCGGGAGCTTCGGCGGCTGTATCCGCTGGATCTGAGGCATCCGGCTCGGGCATCTGAGCCTTGCGTTGCGCCAAGATTTCGCGCTTGCGCAGCGCCAGCACGCCACGCTGAAAGTCAGACACGCTGCGCCGCCCCAGGTGCTGCTCAATCATCCACAGGTGCACGTCGTCAATGTCTTTGAATAATTTGCTCTGGGTCGTCTCGAACGGCAGACCGTGCTTTTGGCAAATGGCATGGCGGTTGTGGCCGTCTACCAGCAGGTCGCCCCACAGCACCAGGGCGTCGCGGCAGCCTTCATTCAAAAGGCTGCGCTCCAAGGCCTCGTGTTCCTCGGGTGTCAGGGGGTCGATGTAGGCTTTCAGGTCGTCACGGACAACAATGTTCATGGGTCAGGTCGCAGGAGCTGCGGCAAATTTGGAGGTGGAAGCGCAGCGCAAGAGGGCTGAGAGCGCGCTATTCTAGTTATGCCAATGACCTGGAATATTCTAAGACTGAATTAAGTCTAAAATTAGTCTTCTATTTGGCACTCATCGGGCAAAACATGAACTTTTCCACCCAAATCAAGCCCATCAGTTACCTCAAAAGCCACACCGCCCAGATCGTGAAGGACTTGGCGGAAAGCCGCCAGCCCATGGTGATCACGCAAAACGGCGAGGCCACGATGGTGGTTATCGACGTAAAGAGCTATGAAGAACGCGAGAACACGCTGGCCCTGCTCAAAATCCTAGCATTGGGCAACCATGAGATTGAGCAGGGCCAATTCAGCGATGCAAAGGACGTGTTCGCAAAGCTAGACAAGGTCGATCAGGAATGAAGGTGCTGATTCTGGCGTCGGCGCAGGCCGACCTGCTTGCACTGCGAGGCTATATCGTCAAAAACTTCTCTACCGCCACTTGGAAAACCACCTACACCAAGCTCAAAACGTCCATCCAGAACCTTGCTACTTTTCCGCTTTTGGGCGGAATTCCGCCTGAACTTGAGAGCTTGAACCTCACCCAGTACCGTCAAATCCTGTCCGGTGTGAACCGCGTGATTTACGAGGTGCGGCAGGATGCGGTGTATGTCCACCTGATTGTGGATGCACGGCGGGATTTGAAAGAAGTATTGATGCAGCGTCTGCTACGGTAGTGGGTCGGCTTGCCTATGGCAAACTCCCGCCCTTGAATCGTCACCTTTGAATATCGCTTGGCCTTCTTTCGACCTCGATCCGGCCGCCTTTTCCCAGTCAGCGTCAGTATCTTTCCATGCAAAACATCATCGCGCAGCTCGCGCAAGAAATCAAAATCCGCCCCGCCCAAGTGGAAGCTGCTGTGCAGCTCCTGGACGGTGGTGCCACCGTGCCCTTTATTGCCCGCTACCGCAAAGAGGTGACCGACGGGCTGGACGACATCCAACTGCGCGAACTGGAAACCCGCCTGTCTTACCTGCGCGAACTGGCGGACCGCAAGGAAGCTGTCCTCAAGCTGATCGATGAGCAGGGCAAGCTGACGCCCGCGCTCACCGTGTCCATTCACAACGCAGCCACCAAGCAGGAGGTGGAAGACATTTACCTGCCTTTCAGACTCAAACGCCGCACCAAAGGCCAATTGGCCAAGGAAGCCGGGCTGGAGCCGCTGGCTGATGCGCTGTTTGCCAACCCGACCCTAGTGCCGATTCAGGCGGCCGAGGCCTATGTGGTGCCCATGCGCCCGGTGGTGGAGGGCGAAGACAAGCAGCCCGACTTCAGTACCGTGCTGGCGGTGCTGGACGGCGTACGCGATTTGCTCAGCGAACGCTGGGCCGAAGACCCGGTGCTGGTGCAAGACCTGCGCGCCTGGCTGTGGACGGAAGGCCTGTTGCAAAGTAAGCTGGCTGAGGGCAAGGACGAAAACAACGCCGATGTGTCCAAGTTCCGTGATTACTTTGACTACGACGAGCCGATTGGCCGCGTGCCCAGCCACCGCGCGCTGGCTGTGTTCCGTGGGCGCTCTTTGGACATTCTGGATGTCAAATTGGTGCTGCCAGAGCCTGTATCAAGCCCTGGATTGAGTGCCAAATCGGCCGCTCAGGCCGTGGATAGTGCGGGAGCAGCTATCAAAACAAGAGCAACTCCGCAGGTGTCTTTGGCAGAAGGCCGCATCGCCCTGAAGCTGGGCTGGAGCCACCAGGGCCGCGCCGCTGACGACTTAATCCGCAAATGCGTGGGCTGGACCTGGAAGGTGAAGCTGAGCATGTCCACCGAGCGCGACCTGTTTACCCGGCTGCGCGAAGACGCCGAGAAGGTCGCCATCAAAGTGTTTGCCGACAACCTGCGCGACCTGCTGTTGGCCGCCCCGGCTGGCCCGCGCGTCGTGATGGGCCTGGACCCCGGCATCCGCACCGGTGTAAAGGTTGCGGTGGTGGACTTCACCGGAAAACTGGTCGAAACCGCGACCGTGTTTCCGCACGAGCCGCGCAAGGATTGGGAAGGCTCATTGCACATCCTGGGCAAACTCTGCGCCAAACATGGCGTGAACCTGATTGCCATTGGCAATGGCACCGCCAGCCGCGAGACCGATAAGCTGGCGGGCGACCTGATCAAGCTGCTGGCCAAGATGGCGGACCAAGCGGGTGCACCCGAAGCCAAGATAGAGAAAGTCGTGGTGTCCGAAGCAGGTGCCTCGGTCTACTCCGCCAGCGAATTTGCCTCCCAAGAGATGCCGGATGTGGACGTCAGCCTGCGCGGCGCGGCGTCGATTGCCCGCCGTTTGCAAGACCCGCTGGCTGAACTCGTGAAGATCGACCCCAAGAGCATTGGCGTGGGCCAGTACCAGCACGATGTGAACCAGAGCGAACTGGCCCGCACGCTGGATACCGTGGTGGAAGACTGCGTGAACTCGGTGGGTGTGGACTTGAACACAGCCAGCGTGCCCTTGCTCAGCCGCGTGTCGGGCCTCTCTGGCACTGTGGCCAAGGCCGTGGTGCGCTGGCGCGAGGCCAATGGCGCGTTTGGTAGCCGCCAAGACCTGATGAAGGTGACCGGCCTGGGCGCCAAAACCTTTGAACAAAGCGCGGGCTTCCTGCGTATCCGCGGCGGCAGCAATCCGCTGGACATGACCGGTGTGCACCCAGAAACCTACCCCGTCATCGAGCAGATCATCGCCAAGACCGGCAAGCCGGTGGCCGAGATCATGGGCCGCGCCGACATGCTAAAAACTTTGCGCCCCGAGCTGTTTGCCAACGAAAAGTTTGGCGTGATCACGGTCAAAGACATCTTCACGGAGCTGGAAAAACCTGGCCGTGACCCGCGTCCGGACTTCAAGGTCGCGCGCTTTAACGACGGCGTAGACGACATCAAGGACTTAAAAGAGGGCATGGTCCTGGAGGGCACAGTCAGCAACGTCGCCCAGTTTGGCGCGTTTGTCGACCTGGGCGTGCACCAGGACGGCTTGGTGCATGTGAGCCAACTAGCCCATAAGTTCGTCAACGACGCGCGTGAAGTCGTCAAAACCGGCGACATCGTCAAGGTGCAGGTGGTCGAAGTGGACGTGGCGCGTAAGCGTATTGCGCTGACCATGAAGATTGGCGCAGCGCCCACAGGTGCACGTGGTGGAGACCGGGCAGGCGACAACCGCTACCAAGGCCCAGCGCGCGGCGAGCGGCAAAACAACAGCCAACAAGGCAGCCGCCAAGACACCAGCCTGGGCGGCGGCTCGGCTATGGCTTCAGCCTTTGCCAAACTGAAGCGGTAAAGCAGCGCTGAGGCCAGGAAGCCGGGTGGGCGAAATGGCGAGGTAAAGAAGGAGGCTTACGCATCCGCTGCTGCGGATGCGCTCACCTTGTGGCAATCGGCCATGCACGGCTGCAGGCCGTGCGTGGGCGGGTGACACGAGCAATTTCGTCCACCCGGCTTCCTAGCCGCTTAGCGAGTGCAACAAAGCCATAATTGGCCGAACAGATGATGTTGGAAAGGTGGACGCGGCAATGACACTCAATGAGCTTTTGGACCGCCCGTTCCAGCTGCCCAGCATCCCCAAAGTGGTGGCCTTGCTGCTGGTGGAACTGGATCGACCCGAGGCCGATCTGCGCAAGATCACCCAGCTCATCAGCACCGACCCCGTGCTCACCACGCGCCTGCTGCAGCTAGCCAACTCCAGCTTTTTCAAGCTCAGCGGGCGTATTCACAGCGTGTCTGAGGCCTTGGCCTTGCTCGATTTGGCGCACGTCAAAACCATGGCCCAGGCGGCAGCCGTGAACGCGTCCTTGAAGGCCGTACCCGGCATCCATCTGCAAAAGTTTTGGGACTACAGCCATGATGTGGCGCGCGTGTCGCGCTCACTGGCCGGGCTGGTGCGCCAGAACCAACAGGCCGCTTTTACCTGCGGAATGATCCATGCTATCGGGGAGCTAGCAATGCACCTGGCCTTGCCCGATGCAATGTCTTTGCTGGATGCCGATGTGCCACCGCTGGACCTGCGCCGTGCCAAGGCTGAACGCAGGCTGTTGGGCTACGGTTATGCCAACGTCAGCGCGGGTTTTGCGAGCCGCTGGCAGTTTCCGCAAACGCTGATAGACGCACTGGAACACCAATACGCACCGTTTGACAACCACGTCTACGAACCATTGGCCGGTGTCATCCACCTGGCTACCTGGCGCGCCCGCGGCAAGGAAGCCAAGCTCACCCAGCGCGAGCTGGCCGTCACTTTTCCGGACGATGTGGGCGTGGCCCTGAGCCTGGACATTGACATGGTCTTGCAACAAGACCCCTTCGACTGGGCTGCGCATACATGACCCCCACGCTCCCCACTGCGTGTGGTTCGCTGCCCAATTTATAACTATGCAAGCACTTCAAATTTACGCTGGGCCCGTGGCCCGCAAAGCGCTGGCCGCCAATGGCCTCAGCCCCTCTGATATTGGAACCATTCCCGGCGCGGCCGGCGGCCCCAAGGGGCTGATTTTGGGGGCGCTGGATCGCTTTATCTTTGGCAACTGGCTCCTGCAAAGCAGGCAGACGGTGAACCTGGTCGGCGCGTCTATTGGTGCCTGGCGCATGTCCACCGGCTGCTTGAATGACCCGGTTAGCGCCTTCCAGCGGCTGGAGCACGATTACATCCACCAGCACTACGAGCTGGCTCCGGGGCAAAAGCGGCCCACCGCCGAATTTGTCAGCGAAGAGTTTGGCAAAAATCTGCAAGCCTTTTATGGCGGTCGGGTGGACGAGGTGCTGAACCACCCACGTTACCGTCTGCACGTGGTCACCTCCCGCGGGCGGCATGTGTTGGCGGCCGAGCAAAAGCTGCGCACCCCGCTGGGCTATTTGGGGGCTTTTTTGACCAACACCGTGCACCGCCGCGCCATGGGTGCTTGGCTGGAGCGGGTGGTGTTCTCCAGTCCGGGCGCAGGCGGCACGGCGGCGGCTCTGCCGTTTGGCACGGGCGATTACCGCACCCGCCAAGTGTTGATGACAGCCGCCAACTTCAACCCGGCGCTGCAAGCCAGTTGTTCGATTCCATTTGTACTCAAGTCGGTGCACAACATTCCTGGCGCACCGCCCGGGGCTTATTGGGATGGCGGTATTACCGATTACCACCTGCACCTGAACTACCCAGCGGTTCAACATCATGGTTTGCATGATGCTACTAATTCAGGAGCTGCTCCCGCACTATCCATGGGCTCTAAGGGCCAAAACACACTAAATCCTGGGCTGGTGTTGTACCCGCACTTTCAGAAGGCGGTGGTGCCCGGCTGGCTGGACAAGGGCTTGAAGTGGCGACACAAGGCCACACACTTTTTGGACACCATGGTTTTGCTAGCACCCAACCCGGAGTGGGTCAAAACTCTGCCCAATGGCAAGTTGCCGGATCGCACGGACTTTACGCACTACGGCAACGATTTGGCAGGGCGTGTGAAGGCTTGGAATGGCGCTTGCAGTGCGAGTCAGCAGATGGTGGATGAGTTTGCGCAGTGGTTGGATAGGCCGGATATGGCTCGGGTGCAGGGGCTGTGAACCTGCGTTTGTTTCGCTCGCTCGGAGTTTGGGCGGCCAAGCGTTTTGCTCCGTGTCCTCCGCCCTTCGGGCTCCCCCTTTTACCTGCGCAAAACACTTGGCCACCCAGACTCCTAGGGGGCGTTGGCAACTGGCTGACCGCATTGCTTGCTCTGTTGATGTGCAACGCTGCTTTTGCCCAATCGGGCTGGACTGCGACGCGATTTACGCTGGAGCTGGAACCACAATTTGAGACAAGCACGATTCGCGGCACGCTGACGTTGGATTTCTCCGTACAACAAATCGGCTTAAAGCAATTGACGCTGGATGCTGGCAACTTGCGCATCAGCACCGTAGAGCTGAATACAAAGGCGCTACCGTTCGAAAAAGCCGGAAACCAACTGCACATCACTTTGCCCGTCAGCCTAAAAGCCAACTCGCCGCAACAACTGCAAGTGCGCTACTTAGGGGAGGGCAGTGGTGGCCTGCGGTTTGACAAAGACAGCACGCAAGTAGCCACGGCGTTTAGCACCAGCCAGTGGATGCCGTGTCTGGATGATCCGTCGTTGCGTGCGCCATTTCACCTGAGCTTGCTGCTACCGCATGGTTTGGTGTCTGTTGGCAATGGCGAACCTGATGTGCCATCGGTGCGCGCCGATGGCAAGGTGGTTCACACCTGGCACCTGCAGCAGCCTATGCCTAGCTACCTGTATGGCTTTGCTGCAGGGCAATTTGCACAGGCGCAGACCATTGCAGGCAAAACACGTCTGGAGTACTTCGGCCCGGCCAGCTTGTTCACACCCGCCCAGTTGCAGCAGGTGTTTTTGGATAGCGCAGACATGCTGTCCTTCTACACCGAACGCTCGGGCGTGGCCTACCCGCAACCGGCCTACCGCCAGGTCTTGCTGATGGGCCCGGCGGCGCAGGAGATGGCGGGCTTCTCGGTGATGGGGGCGCGCTACGGCACCCGTGTGCTGGCTGACCCGCAGGCCATTTGGCTGGGCGCGCATGAGATGGCGCACCAGTGGTGGGGCAATGGGCTGACCAACCAGTCGTGGCGGCACTTTTGGCTCAATGAAGGCATAGCCACTTTCATGACGGCGGCCTACTTGGAGCACCGTTTTGGTAAAGAGGAGTACCTGCGACAGATCGATGCGGCGCGGGTCAAATACCGAGCCCTCCGCGACGCAGGACAAGACAAATCGCTGGTCTTCCCCGACTGGGATAAACCCACGCCCGCTGACCGGTCATTGGTCTACGACAAGGGTGCGCTGGTCATGCACGAGTTGCGCACCGTGCTGGGTGAGGTTAAATTCTGGAACGGCCTGAAGCACTACACCCAAAAGCACTGGGGGCAGTCGGTGCAGACGGCCAATTTCAAGAAGGCGATGGAGGAGGGCAGCGGTGTCGACCTGTCTGCCTTTTTCCAGCAGTGGGTTGAAATACCGTCTACACGGTAGCGAAGACCAATTCTGCGGCTTTGGCAGTGGTGTTTTTGCGGCCTGGGTAGCTCAGCCAGGTCATCGCAATGTTGAGGTCTTGAATCAGCGTGGCCGCCTCCAGCTTCTCACCGTTTTCCAGATCCATAGTTTTGGTGGTGTGCGCGTCTTTAACCAGCGTCAGGTCATAGCCACGCTCCAGCGCGCCATAGGCGGTGGCGCGGATGCACCAGTTGGTCGCACAGCCCGCCAAAACGATGTGCGTGGCACCCAGCTTGGCCAGATCGTCATCCAGCGATGTGTTTTCAAACGATGAATTGAAATTCTTGTGGATGAGTGGTTCGCCTGCAGCAGGCACCAATTCGGGTGCCCACTGCCATTCGGGGCTGCCGTGTACCAAGTCTTCATCGGCGTGCTGCACCCAGATCACGGGTACGCCTTGTGCGCGTGCGCGCTTCACAGTCAGCGCGACATTCCCCACAATGCGCTCAGACTCCCAAGCGCCTTTTACGACGCCCACTTGCACGTCAACGACCAGTAAAACGGCCTGGTTGCCTCCACGAATGCTTGCCATGGTGATTTCCTTTAACTGGTTTTTTGGGTTTCAGCAGCTTATGCAGCGTTGTTAAACGTGGCACCCAGCGCGAGTTCGCCGGAGCTTAGCGCATCGGCGCGCAAACCCGCTTTGTGCACAAGGCACTTCACCACCTTGGGCGGAGGCAATGTGGGCGTCGCCAGCTTCTCACCAAGGCCCAAACAAGGTTCGCACAGCTCCACACCCCGAAAGCGCAGGCCACCAAGGGTGAATTCTTGCCCCACCAATTCGTTCAAACGAATGCCCCGCGTGATCACGTTGCGCCCTGAAATGGAAAGGTCGCCGGGTAGGCCCTGCTCAGTCAGAAAGGCCTCGATTTCTTCCGCCTCCACGAAGGTGATGTTCTGGCCAGGCTCGTCGTGCTTGTCATAGTAGCGATCACCTTCAATGCCCTTGCCCGCGACTATGCATACGGACTTGTATTCCGTCTGCGGGCTGCCGGAGGCAGGGCGGGTGAAGATCCGTTCAATGGTCACTAAAAACTCCTGCCGCTGTTAGGCCAAATGTTCGATGCGTCATGCTTACAAAGCCTGCGCCAGCATCTCTCGGTATTCCTCTTCCGTCGCTATGCGCGGATTGGTCTTATGGCAATGGTCTGCCATTGCCCCCACGATGATTGGGTCAAACATGCTGGCGTCCACGCCCATCGCGGCCAGGCCGGTGGGCAGGCCCAGGCGGGCATTCATATCCTTGATGGCCGCGCCAATATCGCTGGCGGACGATAGCCCCATCGCGTGCGCCATGCGCTGTAAGCGGTTCTCTTTTTGAATCGACTCTGCCGCGGAATTGAACGCAATCACCGCAGGCAAAAACATGGCGTTGAGCGTGCCGTGGTGCAGGCGGGGATTGACGCCGCCCAGGCTGTGGCTCAGTGAATGCACGCAGCCCAAGCCTTTCTGAAAGGCCATTGCACCCTGCATGCTGGCACTCATCATGTTCAGGCGGGCATCGCGATCAGCACCGTTGCGCGTGGCTTTTTCGATGTTGGCCCAGCCGCGCGCCAGGCCGTCCAATGCAATGCCATCGGCGGGCGGGTTGAAAGAGGGGGCCATAAAGGTTTCCATGCAATGGGCGATGGCGTCCATGCCGGTGGCGGCGGTCAGGCCTGCGGGCAAGCCCAGCGTCAACTCGGGATCGCAAATGGCGGTTTTGGGCACCAGAAACCAGCTGTGGAAACCCAGCTTGCGGTGGTCGTCCACGATGATGATGGCACCGCGCGCTACTTCGCTGCCGGTACCGCTGGTGGTGGGCACCGCAATCAGCGGGGCCACGCGCTCGGTAATGCGCGGTGATCCACCCAGAATGGTGGCGTAGTGGGTGAGTGGGCCTTCGTGCGTGGCGGCAATCGCTACGCCCTTGGCACAGTCGATAGCCGAGCCACCGCCCACTGCGATCAGGCCATCGCACTGGTTGGCTTTGTAGACCTCTACTGCAGCGCGTACGGCGGCTTCGGTGGGGTTGGAAGGGGTCTGGTCAAACACGGCTACTAGCAAGCCAGGCAGGGCGTCCAGCGCTTTTTGCAATACCCCAGCCGCCTTCACGCCCGCGTCGGTCACGATCAGTGGGCGGGTGATGCCCACGCGTTCGCACTCCTGCTTTAACAGTTTGACCGCGCCAAACTCAAACTGAACCTGTGTCACGTAGTAGATCAATGCCATGGTGCTTGCCGTGTAGGATGGAAAACTCGCACTTTAGCAAGCATCTAAAAGTTCATGAGTCACCACCGTAACCCGAAGTCTTTATTGACCCCGGCCATGCACAGCGTGCTGGACCGCATGGCCCGCGCCGGGCACCCGCCGCTGCACGCACTCACGCCTGACCAAGCGCGCGCCGCCTACATTGCAGGCGCGGGTGTGCTGGAGTTGCCCAGCCAAGCGTTGGCACGGGTTGAGAATCTAATCGTCACCACGCGCGATGGCTACGCCATGCCGATGCGTTTGTATGCACCCGAAGCGCAAAGCGCAAATACTGTATTGCCCACGCTGGTGTACTTTCATGGTGGCGGCTTCACGATTGGCAACATCGACACCCACGATGGCCTGTGCCGCCAGCTCAGCCATCTGGCGCAGTGCGCGGTAGTGTCGGTGGACTACCGGCTGGCGCCGCAGCATCGTTTTCCCGTGGCGGTAAACGATGCCTGGGACGCCGTGCAATGGCTGGTGGACCAAGGCGCTACGCTGGGCCTGGACCCGACACGCATCGCTGTGGGTGGCGACAGCGCCGGGGGCACGCTGGCGGCCGTATGCGCCATCCTAGCGCGGGATGCGGGCGTGCCCATGGCATTGCAATTGTTGTTTTACCCCGGCACGGCGGCCCATGCCGACACGGACTCGCACCGCCGCTTTGCCAAAGGTTTTGTGCTGGAAGACACGCACATTACTTACTTTTTTAACCAGTACCTGCCCACTGCGGTGGACTACGAAGACTGGCGTTTTGCACCATTGGACGGCCACACACCCAATGGCGAACTGGTCGACCTGGCTGGCGTTGCCCCGGCCTGGTTTGGGCTGGCAGAATTAGACCCGCTGGTGGATGAAGGGGTGGCCTATGCAGACCGGCTACGCCTGGCGGGCGTGCCGGTGGATCTGGAAATTTAT
The DNA here is from genome assembly GCA_002256115.1 of Burkholderiales bacterium PBB3. Taxonomy (GTDB): domain Bacteria; phylum Pseudomonadota; class Gammaproteobacteria; order Burkholderiales; family Burkholderiaceae_C; genus Allorhodoferax. The sequence continues at coordinate 142,310 of NKIK01000001.1, read as the reverse complement.
CGCGGCGTAGTGCATGAATTCATCAAAATGGGCCGTGCAATACCCGAAGCCAAAGTTGCGCACGCCGATGCGGCCCGCGCTCTCAAAACTGCTTTCAATCTATGACAACACTACGCTCTGATTTCCGACTTTTTCACCGCCTGCGCGTGCGCTGGGCCGAGGTGGACATGCAAAAGATTGTGTTCAATGGTCACTATCTGATGTACCTCGACACGGCCATCAGCGATTACTGGCGTGCTATGGCTTTTCCGTACGAAGCAGGCATGCTGGCCTTGGGCGGTGACTTGTATGTGAAAAAGGCTTCCGTGGAATACCACGGGTCAGCCCGGTACGACGACCTGCTGGATGTAGGCCTGCGCTGCCAGCGCATCGGCACTTCGTCCATCACCTTCGCCGGTGCCATTTTTGCGGGTGATGCCTTGCTGATCACGGCCGAGCTGATTTATGTGTTTGCCGATCCAACTACCCAAACCTCCAAACCCGTGCCCGACACCTTGCGCCAGGCGCTGGAGGCTTTTGAGGCTGGCAAGGCCATGACCCGCATGCAGGTGGGTGACTGGGCTTTGCTCAGTGCCGGTGCATCCACCCTACGCGAAGCGGTGTTTGTGCAAGAGCAGGGCATTGGGGCGCATATGGTGTGGGACGACCTGGACGCACGCGCCGTGCACGCGGTGAGCTTTAACGCGATGCAGGTAGCCGTGGCCAGCGGAAGGCTGCTGCAACCCGCGCCTGGCCTGGGTCGCATTGGGCGCATGGCCGTCAACCGGGCACTGCGTGGCGCTGATTTGGGGAAGGATGTGTTGCTGGCGCTGGTGGCCGCGTCCCAAGCCCGTGGGGACACTGAGGTGTCACTGCACGCGCAATGCAGCGCGGAGGGCTTTTATCTGAAAAATGGTTTTGTGGCGCGCGGCGATGTGTTTGAGGAGGCCGGCATCCGCCACATTGACATGGTGCAGGTCTTCTGAGACCCACACCGTTTTGAATTAGAAGCCCAAAGAGGCCAACAGATCGTCCACGTCATCCTGCGCCAAGGCGGCGCTGGCGGCCTGGGGGCCTTGCAGTTGGTGCGTTTCACCGGTGAACTCCACCTCAGGTTCTTTTTCAACTTGGGGTGCACTGTCTACCAGCAGTTGCACCAGTTGCATCTCGGTGCGGCTGATGATGTCGATCACTTTTTTGATCACCTGGCCGGACAAATCCTGAAAATCCTGCGCCATCATGATGTCGCTGAGCACATCGGCCTGGCCCGTGGCAAAAGTGGCAGTACGTTCTGCAAACTTGCCACACAGGCCCATCAAGGCACGGGCACGCTCCACACTCAAATCCTGCGACGCCGCCATCTTGGCAATGGACTGGCTGAGTTCAATGCCGCGTTTGACATCAGTTTACAGCCACTTGGGGCGCTAAATGTCTTCAAGTAAAGGGTAAGGCAGAGGCAATAAGACCAAAGGCGTACCCTCAACCGACCCAAGACGCAATTGGGCTGCCTGCACCGCAGCGTTTTGCCCCGAAATGATGGCGTCGAAGCCCCCCTCCGGAGAGGCCGCGGCTTGCACCACGGTAGCAACCGGTTGCTCCGCGTCCTCTGGAACAAAAATGGGGTCACCCGCTGCCAGTGCATCGACCGAGTGCACCAGGTAGGCGCGGCGCTTCAGGGTTCCGCGAAACTGGCTGCGAGCCACCACCTCTTGCCCTGGATAGCAGCCCTTTTTAAAGTTGACGCCGCCCACGGATTCATAGTTCAGCATTTGCGGCACAAAGGCATCCACCACCGGCAAGCTCAAGGTGGCCACGCCACTGTGGACTTCACTCCAGGCCCACCGTGCAGGGTCCAGCGCCTCGCCCAATGGGGCCGCGCTTCCCGCAGGGGCTAGCCACAACTGCCGCTGATTGCCGCCCGCTGGGTACAAGTTCACCACGCTGGCATCAGCCAAATCGGCCTTGGACCACGTGGATAGTGCGGGAGCAGCTATCGTTTGTGTAGCAGACCCGGCCAGACCCCATAGTGCGAATTCAGCGCTGGCATCGGTCACTTTGGCTTTGGCGCGCATGACAAACATGGCCAGTCGCTTCACGGTCGTGGGTATCAAATCCGCGCTACCCACCAGTAGCACATCACCATTGGGTCGCTTGAATCCAATAAAACTGGCCTGCATGCGCCCCTTGGCGGAGCAGAAAGCAGACAAGCGCGCCGCATCCAGGCCCAGCAGCGCAAAGTCGTGTGTCAATTGCCCGTGAATGAACTTGGCTGCATCTTCGCCAGCGATTTTGATAACGCCTAAACCTTGCAAAGGCGTAACGCCGTTCAACGAAAAAACGGGGGCAGGCTGCGTCACGGGTAGATCCTTCAGGGGTGGGGAGGCCTGAATTATGATTCGAACCTTGTTTCCACGAAGGCGCTAGGGCTGTGCGGTTTTTTTTGAGTTTGATACTGTTGGCTTGTTTGGCGTCGGTGGGCGTGGGCTATGTGTGGCTTGACACTCCCATGGATATGCCGAGCCAAGGCGTTGACCTGGCTATAGAGCCTGGAGACAGCGCTAAAGATGTAGTGACCAAAGTCGCTCAGGCGGGGGTTGCCGTGCACCCCATGGCGCTCTATGGATGGTTCAGACTGTCTGGCGAGTCCCGCAAAATGAAAGCAGGCAGCTATGAACTGGCACCCCAAACCACACCACGCTCGCTTCTGAACAAACTGGTGCAGGGCGACGAGGCTTTGCGTGCGGTTACTTTGGTAGAGGGCTGGACTTTCAAGCAGGTCATGGCGGCCCTGGCAAAGGCACCCTCCTTGCAAGGGGACGCCCAGCAATTGGTGCCTGAGACGCTGATGACGGTTCTGGGGAAGCCAGGGATCGCCCCGGAAGGGCGGTTTTTTCCAGATACCTACACCTATGCCAAAGGCTCTAGCGATGTGGCGGTGCTCAAACGGGCTATGCGGGCGATGGATAAAAAGCTGGATGCGGCCTGGGCCAGCCTTGGCGCCAACCCTGTTTTGCAATCCCCTGAGCAAGTGTTGATACTGGCCAGCATCATCGAAAAGGAGACCGGCACAGGCAGTGACCGCGCCCTCATTTCTGCCGTTTTTAACAATCGCCTGCGCATAGGCATGCGGCTGCAGACCGATCCCACGGTGATCTACGGCTTGGGGGAGCGGTTTGATGGCAATTTGCGCAAGATTGACTTACTGACAGACACGCCATGGAACACCTACACACGCGCCGGTCTTCCGCCTACGCCGATTTCCATGCCGGGCAAGGCAGCTTTGCTGGCCGCAGTGCAGCCCGCAGCGTCAAAGGCCTTGTATTTTGTGGCCCGGGGCGACGGTAGCAGCCAATTCAGCAACTCCCTTGACGAGCACAATAGGGCGGTCAACAAATACCAGCGCGGCCAATAGGCTGGGCCTTTTTCCTCATGAGCGGCATCTTTATCAGTTTTGAAGGCATCGACGGTGCTGGCAAGTCCACCCACATTGACGGTTTGGCCGATGCATTCCAGCGCCAGGGCAGGGCGGTCACGCTGACCCGTGAGCCCGGTGGCACGCCGCTGGCGGAGCAACTGCGCAAGATGGTGCTCAACGATGCCATGGACCCCATGACGGAGGCGCTATTGGTCTTTGCCGCGCGGCGCGACCATGTGCAACAGGTCATTCAACCCGCGCTGAACCGCGGCGATGTGGTTTTGTGCGACCGATTTTCAGATGCTACTTTTGCCTATCAAGGGGCAGGGCGCGGTTTTGATTGGCAAATTCTTGCGCAATTGGAAAACTGGGTGCAGGGCATGGCGGTGGACGGGAACTCCACCGATAGCCCGCAGACTCTTTTAAAACCCCATTTGACCTTGTGGTTTGACCTGCCGGCACACGTGGCCGCTGAACGCCTTAGCGTTGCGCGCGTTGCGGATCGGTTCGAAGCGCAGCCGCAAAAGTTCTTTGAAAAAGTCGCTGGGGGTTATGCACGCCGACTGGATGAAGACCCGTCACGTTTTGCGCGTATCAATGCGGATCAAGACCCCCGCGCGGTGTGGCAGGGAGTCTTGGGCTGTATGCAAAGCCGAGGCTATTTGCCATGACCGATGCGGTGCAATCAGCGGACACTGTGCGCCCCTGGATTGCGATCCAAACCCAGGCCTTGGTTCGCCAACGCGGGCATGCGTGGCTGTTGCAGGGTCCGTCCGGCCTGGGCCAATACAGCCTAGCCTTGTCGCTGGTGCGTGCGTGGCTGTGCGAGGCCCCACAGGACGGCATAGCCTGTGGAACATGCGCCAGCTGCCACGCGATTGACGTTCGCACCCATGCAGACCTGATCGTTCTGATGCCTGAAATTCAGATGCTGCAACTGGGCTGGCCCTTGAGTGAGAAGGCGCAATCTGAGATTGACGATAAAAAGCGTAAACCCAGCAAAGAAATTCGGGTGGAAGCTATGCGCGACGCCATCGAGTTTGCACAACGCACCAGCGGCCGTGGACGTGGCAAGGCGGTGTTGGTGTTTCCTGCGGAACACATGAACACGATCGCGGCCAATACCCTGCTCAAAACCCTGGAAGAGCCGCCTGGCCAGGTCAAGTTCGTTCTGGCTACCGAATCGGCACACCAACTGCTGCCCACCATCCGCAGCCGGTGCTTGGGGCATGTGATGCACTGGCCTGCTCAGAGCGAGTCGCTCGCTTGGCTGCAGGCCCAGGGTATGGACCCTGCGCTCGCCATTCAGGCACTGAAGGCCGCAGGGGGGCGACCTGAAGATGCATTCGATTTTTTGCAATCCGGCAGAGACGTCGCGGTATGGTCGAATTTGAGAATGGCCTTATCCAAGGGCGACACCAGCATTTTCAAGGACTGGTCGATTCCACAAGTCATCGATGCCATGCTGAAGTTGTGCCATGACCTGATGGCGGTACAGGCTCAGAGTGCGCCTCGCTACTTGGGTGAAAAGTCCTTGGGACAATCCGTTCAAATCGCTGCGCTAAGCGAGTGGCACCGTGCACTGGTGCAAGCGCTGCGAACCGCTGAGCACCCTTTCAATGGCGGCCTGATGCTGGAGGCGCTTGTCAGCCAGGCGAAAAACACCCTAAACTCTACGAACTAAGAAATTCCATGAGTACTCCTGCCTCCACACCGCGACCGAGCGTCATTCAGTTGGCCATCAAAGAAAAGGCTGCTTTGTACGCAGCCTATATCCCGATGTTTACCGAAGGTGGCGTTTTCATTCCCACCACCAGAGATTACAACTTGGGTGACGATGTCTACGTCTTGTTGTCTTTGCCAGAAGATATCCAACGCTATCCCGTCGCCGGAAAAGTGGCGTGGGTGACTCCCGCAAAAGCCGCAGCTGGCCGCACGCAAGGTGTTGGCATCATGTTCCCCAAGGATGAAAAATCACGGGTGCTGCGATTGAAGATTGAAGAGATCCTGGGCGCTTCCTTGAATTCTGAACGTCCCACGCAGACTATTTAGTTGGTTGTCCAACGCCCGATGTTCACGGACTCCCACTGTCATTTGACGTTCCCCGAGCTCGTCTCCGCCTTACCGGAGATTCGCTCTGCTATGGCCGTGGCCGGCGTGGACCGCGCCATGTGCATCTGCACCACTTTGGAAGAGTTTGGAGCCGTGCACCAGTTGGCGCAGGACTACGATAACTTTTGGTCCACGGTCGGTGTGCATCCCGACAATGAAGACGTGCAGGAGCCCACGCTAGACGATCTACTGCAGCGCGGGAAGATGGACCGTGTGCTGGCTATTGGTGAGACCGGATTGGACTTTTACCGACTCAATGGGCGCACAGTTCAGGATATGGAGTGGCAACGGGAGAGATTCCGTATCCATATTCGCGCCGCACGTGCCTTGAAAAAGCCATTGGTCATACACACCCGTAGCGCATCCGAAGACACTTTAAGAGTCTTGCGTGAAGAAGGTGAAGATGGCGGCCAAGAGAGTGCTGGCGGCGTATTCCATTGTTTTACCGAAAGCGCAGAGGTCGCCAGGGCTGCTTTGGACCTAGGGTTTTACATCTCGTTCTCTGGAATTTTGACCTTCAAAACAGCCCAGGACTTACGCGATGTTGCCAGCTGGGTTCCCATGGACAGGATGTTGATTGAGACCGACAGCCCGTATCTTGCGCCGGTGCCATACCGTGGCAAAACGAACAATCCTTCTTACGTGCCCTTGGTAGCCAAGCAGATCGCACAGCTACGCAACTGTGCAGTTGAGGATGTGGGCTTGGCTACCAGTGCTAATTTTGATAAGTTGTTTTTGAAAAAATAAGTACCTTCGATTTGCCAATACTACTTCATACGATGTATATTATGTTAAGTTAATGACGCAAAAGACAAGCAATCTAGTTACCGTACATTGAAGCTCACGGTCGGAACACTCAGGTCGGTGAACGAAGCACCTAAGGCCAACTCCCCGTTTCCATGCAGCACACATTCCTCTCGGCGCAACAACACGGGCGCACTGCTTGAGGCCCCAAACCGGACCCAACTGCCATAGCTGCTGACGTCCACCAGGACGATGCTTCCATTGCGCCAATCAATACGGACATGGGTACGCGATACCCGTGGATCATTGACCACAAACTCTGCCGTGCGTACCCGGCCAATAGAAACCGGTAGATCGAAAGCCTTGAATGTCTGCGTTGTGTCCATCCAGCGCAACTCAATTTCCCGACCCAAGCTGTCTCGATCACCAGACATCAACCCAGGATCCAGGTCACCCTGCATAGTGAGGAAATCAGATGCTTGCTCTTCACGCCATTCAAGCTGAAAAACCTTGCAGGGTTCGGCGCGCCCACGGACATTGATGAGACCTAAAGGACGGAAAGTGACACCTGACACCTCGACGGCGGTTGCTAAAGCCGCATCGTTGGCCCAAATTTGGTTGGGGCCACAGAGATCGCAAAGTCGTGAGGCCACATTCACTGCATCCCCGTAGCAGTCTCCTTGAACAACCTCCACTTCACCGCTCGCAACGCCAATTCGGATGGGCATAGCTGTGATCTTCGAAGTGCGGTTCGCACTCTTAAAGTTTGACCTTTGGATATCTACAACAGCATCGACGGCGCCCTGTGGACTCGGGAACATGGCTAGCACGCCATCCCCCAAAGTTTTGACAACACGCCCACCGTGTGCCTGACAGCGATGCGCGATCCACTGCGTAATCTGCGTAACCAATGCGGTTGCCTTGGCATTTCCCAGTGCTTCAAACACTGCGGTGCTGCCGTGCAAGTCTGTAAATACAACCGTCGTCTGAACACCCATTCCCGATAGTTCCAGTGCTTATTGAAACTTGGAGTTTAGGGCATTGCCAAAGGCTTGCAACCGCAAAAGTGCGAATTGAATACTCCGTTGAACAGACATCCTATTTCCCGTCTCTTTTTAAGACCATCCCAACGAATACTCAGCAAACTACGCAGGAGCGGCACTTATCAACCGCGGACTCAAGTTTCTTGCCACTGTCATGCGATTTTGTTAAGGTAGATTGCAAACAACACCGTAAAACTATGCGTTGGAACCCCACATACCTCAAGGCTGGTGTAGGCAGCCTATTCAGCGGATTTGCATCTCAAAAAAAGAACGCGGCAGTCGCGTCCTTGGATTTGATAAGGCAAGCAATGCTCGACGCGATTGGCCCTTCAGGCGCAAGCAAATTCCCGGTTGTGCAACTCCGGGTTTCTTACGCAAATGACATTCAGGATCTTTGGTATTTGCGCGGTGATTTGATGGCAATCCTTGCCAATCTCTACGGAGAGGCACTTGCCAGAGTACAACTGACACAAATCAGTGAGATGTTCAAAGGTCTGCTACCCAGTGGACTGAGTTCACGCCCCAGCCCACTTGGGAACAGCTAAATCTCGTCGCCCCACAAAATAAGCGCGTCCCTGCCCTGCAAAACCAAATCAACCTTGGCACCGACGGGCAGCATCACTTTGGTGGACACATGACCAAACGGCAAATTGGTCACCACGGGGATTTTCAGTTGCGATCGCAACCTGTCCACGACTGACTGCAGCTTAAATCCGCGGTCATGCGGTGTGAGTTTGAAGTCTGTGAACTGCCCCAAAATCACCGCTTTTTGCGTCTTCAAAACGCCACAGTGCAGCAGTTGGGTCAGCATGCGCTCGACGCGGTAGGGGTGCTCTCCAACATCTTCCAGAAACAGCACGCCGCCTTTCACAGCCGGGAAATAGGGCGTCCCCAGCAAGCTGGTAAGAACCGTCAGGTTGCCGCCCCACAGCATGGCGTTCTTGATATGGTGTTCATCGGCATCGCTCTGAACTGCATTCAAGTTTTGTCGCCATCCCGTACCTTCGCCTTGCCGCAATACAAGATCGTTGAAACAGTCCAGCATGATCTCATCCGGCTCAGACCGGACTGCGCCACTGGGCACACTCGCCACACCAAAATCACCACACACATGCGGACCCGCCCAGGTGATGGAGGCGGTCTTGGCTAACAGTGCCATCTGTAGCGCCGTGAAATCACTGTGTCCAACAAATACCGTGCCGCGTTCAATCGCTTTGTGCACACTTTTATAGTGAATGCCCGCCAGTATCCTGGTGAGTCCGTAACCACCACGTGACATGAGCGCTATATCAGCGCCGCTGGCAGCGGCCCGGTGTACACCGTTTATGCGGCTCTCATCACTCCCGGCGAATCGTTGCACACTGGACAAAGCGTCCAAGTCTATTTCTACCTCATGCCCCATCGCCGACAGCAACGCAACGCCTCTTTTGAACGCCGCCTTGTCGCGCACCGCTCCGGAGGGCGAATAAATATAGATATGTTTTTTCACTGAAATGATGCGCTCTGCGCGCAGGAGAATGGACGCTATTGACTAGCCAAACGATCTGCAAGCCACTCGCGCAATGCAATGGCAGACATGGGCTTACCGTACAGGTAGCCCTGCCCTTCGTGGCATCCCATCGCCAAAAGTTTCTGTGCTTGGGCCTCTTCTTCAATGCCCTCTGCAATCACTGTGAGCTTAAGGTTCCGCCCCAACTCGATCACCATAGAGGCGATGTGTCCACCAGAAACATCTCTGCTTAGCTCCGTGACGAATGCACGATCAATTTTCAAACGGTCGATTGGCAATTGCCGCAAGTGACTCAACGAAGAGTAGCCAGTTCCAAAATCATCGATCGCGATCGAGATACCCAACTCCCGCACCATATGCAAAGATTCGAGCATGAACTGCGGGTCGTCCATAGCGACTGACTCGGTAATCTCTAACTCCAGGCATTTGGGATTGATGCGGGTGTCCAACAAAGCAGCGTTGAGTTTTTCCAGAAACTCGGGGTGACGGAACTGGATTTGGGACACGTTGACAGACATGCGCAGATCGGCCAAACCCATGGCCTGCAGACGAACCAATTCATGGCACGCAGTACGCAAAACCCAATCGCCGATGGCAACAACCATGCCGGAGGCTTCGGCCAGAGGAATAAAGCGATCAGGAGGCACAAAGCTGCCATCTTCATTGCGCCAGCGAATCAGGGCCTCCATACCGACTACGGCGCCCGTATGCAGATTCACCTGCGGCTGGTACACCACAAAAAGCCGCTCGCTCTCCACGGCCTGCCGTAAATTCTGCAATAAGCGCACACGCTCCCGGATTTCAGATCCCATTTCGGAGCTGAACATCACAAAGCTTCCGCGCCGTGTTTTCTTTGCCTGCTTCAAGGCTATGTTGGCGTCTTTGATGGCATCGCGTGCTAGCACATCACGCCCCAAAAGCTTGGTCAAGCCCATGGTGGCCGTAACAACCATCGAATCGTCTTGAACGACAAAAGGTGTCCGAAACAGGGCGAGCAATGCCACAGGGTCAACCACCCGGCTAGAACCCATCAAACCGAATGTGTCACTGCCGATCCTGGCCAGCACCACATCCGAGTTAATCTCAACTTTCAATCTGTCTGCGACCGCTTGAAGTAGCCGATCACCCTGCTGGTGGCCCAGCGCATCGTTGATCTCCGAGAAATCATCCACATCCAGGATCGCCATCACATCATCCGGATGGCGACCTGACGCGAGCCGCTCATCACTCAAATCCAAAAACCGATTGCGGTTGGGCAAGTTGCACAGGCGATCGTAAAAAGCCAGCTCATCCAGTTTGCGAATTTGCTCGAAAGCGCGCAATGCGGCGGTTACGGTTGCGTAGAGTTTTGTGCGCGTTAGCTCAGATTTAGTTTTGTAATCATTGATATCGAAATCGTGGATGGTTTCGATCTCGGGTGCATAACCTGGCTGACCGGTTCGCAAAATAATCCGAAGCTCTGTCAGCTTCAAATCTTGACGAATGGTCTTGATGAGCGCCAGGCCAGCGTCTTCCCGCTCCATAACCACATCAAGCAACACCACCGCGACATCGCGCTCAGTTTTTAAGAGGTTTTCTGCCTCTAAAGCGGAGTAGGCATGCAGAAACTCAAGGGGGCGACCCAGTATTTTGACACCGGTCAGCGCGAACGTAGTCGCCCGATGCACATCGGGTTCGTCGTCCACCACCATCAGCCGCCACACCAACTCCTTGGCGGCTCCTGATGGCTGGTCGTCGTCTAGAAAATGCAACGTATCTGTATCGGTCTGCATGCCAGGCACATTCACGTCATAGTGTTGTTAATTCAAACATTGTGCACCAAGCTCACTCTTAAAGTTGTGCTGGTGCAGCACAAGTAAAAAAATGGATCAATGCACCTTGAATACCCAACTACCGCCTGTCAACGCGAGTGCCTGAACATCGTCGCCTGAAAGTTCTCTGGAACGCTCAACCGCCGCGGCCCGGGAATCACTGAAAAACTTTCACCCACCTGCACGGGCCCGGGCAGATCGACCGCCAAATAGAAGCCGCAATAGCCCGTTTGTGCCATGCGCTTGACCGCCTGATTGAAGCCCATGGCCGCATTGAACTTGAAGCAAGGCTCACGAGGCTGCGTGACCCGCAGCGTGCAGTGGGCAAATTGCAGCGTGTCGCCCAGCCATACATTCGTTTCCAGCAAACCCTGCAAACTCAGGTTTTCTCCCATGGCACCCCAGGCCAAGGCCGCATCGAATCCTGCAACTCCGGCTTGTGCACGGGCTTCCACCCAAAACGGATAGTGCTCAGTCGGGTAGGCGTATACCGCTTTGTCCAAGCCCCCATGTACTGTCAAATCGGCCTGCTCATCACCCAGCAAACCCAGCGGCCCTACCGGCACAGCGTCCGTCACCGAGGACTTATGAATGGCCGTCGGTACAGAGCGACCACCCATAAGGACCTTGCGGGACTGGCCGGTTTGTACGCCAACCAATGAATAAACAGCTTGTTGCATTGCGAAGCGCTCAGGGTTGTGGGTGATCAAAGTTGTTGGTAGAGCGTCTCACCGGGGCGGTTGGAATAGCGTACCTGGGCGTCCAGTTTTTCTACCTGCACCACGGCTGAGCGCTGGTGGTAGGCGTTTTCTTTGAGCCATGCGCACTCTTCTTGCAAGGCATGTGGGCTGTCCAGGCGGGTGTGCCACACTTTTTGCTCGGCATTCCAGCGGTAGCCGCGCGCCTTGAGCTTGTCTTTGGCATCGAACGGGGCGTTTGTCGCTTGCAAACGGTAGGTCGGGTGCTGCGCCTTGCCAATCAACCAGGCCAAACCCGTGCTGGACGGGGTGACCAAGTCTGCAGCGATGGGCGCAGGCGTCACAGGCAAGGCCGCTGCCAGTACCGCTAACAGCGCATGGCAGTCCATTTCGGCACGGTGGGCGTCGTAAAAATAACCCATCGCCTGGGCCAGGCTCTCCAGCTTGGCCGAACTGCGGCCCTGGTCTTTCCAGGAAATATCGGCAAAAGAGCATGCCCATGCCAACTGATTGAAATGCGGCAATCGGGACTCGACAAAGGGCCGATCAAACCCTGCGTTATGGGCGATGACCAGATCCACGCCTTGCATGAGCGCGGCAATCCGGCCTTCATCCAATTGCTTGCCAGCCACCATGGCCGAGTTGATGCCAGTGATTTTTTCGATCTCTTTGGGGATGGGAATGCCGGGATCTTCCAACTCGTCATAGACCGTGACTTCGCCCACGGGCAACCCGGTGTCTAGGTCCACCTGCACTTTGAGCAGCGCCAGTTCAATGATCTTTTCTTTGGAGGCGTCCAAGCCGGTGGTTTCTGTGTCCAGCACGACTACGGTACAAACGCGCTGCGCTTGGGGTTGCGGCCATTGCAAACGGGGGACCAGACGACGCATGACGCGGTAGTCCGGATGCGCCTCCAGTGCGCGGGCCATGCTTTCGGCATCGTCCATAACGACCTTGGAAAGCTGCGGCACCGGTTGCAACGTGGCCTGCACCGGCGCTGCAGTGGGTTGCGTCGCCTTGGCGCGTGCGATCCGTTTGGGGGGCGTGACGGGTGCCGTGGGCAAGTCGGCCACAAAAGCAAAGTCGAGTTGATCGTTGTTCACAGGGTACTTGGGTAGTGGGGCACTGGCATTTGCGGGACGCATGCCGAGACTATGCGCCATTATCATCAACGCAAGCCACTTCCATCCTGCCCATGAACACCACCGCTGCCTCTCCCTATTTGCCCGCCAAGCCGCTTAATCCCATAAGGCCCTTGAAGGGCGTTCGCATCGTGAGCCTGGCGCTGAATCTGCCCGGCCCTGCGGCTCTGATGCGCTGCCAGCAGATGGGGGCGAGTTGCGTGAAGCTGGAACCACCGCCCCACCCCAGCGCGCGCAAAGGCACCTCGGGCGACCCGATGGGCCTTTACAACCGCGCTGCGTATGACGAACTGCACCACCAAGTGCGCATTGCCCAGGCAGATTTGAAAACCGAGAAGGGCCAAAAAGCCCTGCACCGCGAACTGGCCAAAGCCGATGTGCTGCTGACCAGCTTTCGCCCATCTGCACTGACCAAACTGGGCTTGGAGTGGAAGGCCCTGCACAAGCTGTACCCCCAACTGTCCTGCGTGGCAATTGTGGGGGCTCCCGGCGCGCGGGCCGAAGAGCCGGGTCATGACCTGACCTACTTGGCCGAAAGCCATCTGGTTACCGGGCTGGAATTGCCCCCCACGCTGTATGCCGATATGGGCGGCTCTTTGATGGCCAGCGAGGCCGTGCTGCAAGCCCGACTGCACCAGTTAACGAGTGGCAAAGGCGTGCGCCTGGAAGTCGCGCTTTCCGACGCAGCCGCCTATTTGGCTCTGCCCCGCCATTGGGGTCTGACGACCCAGGGTGCCGCTGTAGGTGGCGGCCACGCCGGGTACAAGGTTTACCCCTGCAAAGATGGGCGGGTGGCGCTGGCGGCGCTGGAACCGCACTTTGCGGCGTCGTTGGCCGCTACGGTGGGCTTGTCCAGCAGCAACATCATGGCGATGTTCGCGCCGGCCACGCACCAAGCGATAGCCGAATACTTGTTGGGACAGACCCGCGCCCAACTGGACGCGCTGGCAGTTGCCAAAGACATCCCGCTGCACACCCTGCCCTAGTTGGATGGCGTCGCATCCGCGACGTACCGGGTCTTGACGTCTAGACCGACTGGTCTATAGAATTCTCGCATGTCTACCCCTGCCTCGTCTGTCAGCATTGAGAGCGACAGCCCCCTACCCACCCGCGACCGGCTGATTGCCGCCATGTTGAATGCCCTGCGCCGTAAGGGCTACCACGGCGTCGGCCTCAACGAACTGCTGACCGAGGCTAGCGCGCCCAAAGGCGTGCTGTACCACCACTTTCCCGGTGGCAAATCGGAGCTGGCCATTGCCGCCATTCAAACCGTAGTGAGTCAAATTGCCGCTGGGCTACAAAAACTGCTGAAACGCCACGCGGACCCCGCCGATGCACTACAGGCCTGGATGGTGTCAGCCCAAAAACTGTTGGCGGGTAGTGGGTTTGAACAGGGTTGTCCGCTGGCCTCCATTGCCTTGGAATCTACGCCCGACGACGCAGCCATCCGTGCCGCCCTGGCCGACGGCTTTGGCAGTATTCGGACCCATTTGGCCGACGCCTTGCAGACCGCAGGCATTGCGCCCGCGCGCAGTGCCAACCTGGCGGCGCTGATCGTTTCCGCCTACGAAGGCGCCCTCTTGCAAGCCCGCGTCGCCGGGCAAGTGCACGCCATGCAAAACACCACCGAAGCCTTGGTGGATCTGATTCGACTCAGCCTGCCACCACAGCCATGACACCCACCATGCCAACACCTACTCCAACCTCCACACCCGAACCCATCACGTTACACACCGCTGATGGGTTTGCCTTGCAGGCCATGCGCTACCACGCCGTCGGACCGGTGCGCGCCCATTTGGTGATGGCCGGGGCCACGGGCGTGCCGCAGCTTTTCTACCGCAACTTTGCGCTGTACGCGGCCCAGCAGGGCTATGCCGTGCTCACGGTGGACTACCGCGGCATTGGCCTGTCCAAACCCGCCAGCTTGCGTGGCTTTCGGATGGACTACCTGGACTGGGCTTTTCAGGATGTGCGCGCTGCGGTGGACGCCATGGCCAGTGACACGGTGCCCCTGTTCATGGTCGGCCATTCGTTTGGTGGCCACGCCTTTGGCCTACTGCCCAACCACCACCGGGTAGCGCGTTTCTACACCTTTGCCACCGGCGCGGGCTGGCATGGCTGGATGCCGCGTGCAGAGCAATTCAAGGTGCTACTCATGTGGCATGTGATTGGCCCGATGCTCACCCGCTGGAAAGGCTACCTGGCCTGGAGCAAACTCAAAATGGGAGAAGACCTGCCGTTGGGCGTCTACCGCGACTGGAAGCACTGGTGCCAGTTCCCACGCTATTTTTTCGATGACCCGGCCATGGCCCATGTCGCTGGCCTGTTCGACAGCGTCACTACCCCTATCGTGGCGGCCAACGCCACTGACGATTTGTGGGCACCACCCGCCTCGCGCGATGCCTTCATGTCGGCCTACCGCAATGCGCCTTTTCAGCGCATAGACATCAACCCCGCCACGCTGGGCATCGGCCCGATCGGGCACATGGGCTATTTCCGTCGCCAGGCCCAGCCTTTGTGGGAAGACGCTTTGCGCTGGTTTGCCGAGCACCCCGCGTCGGATACGCCAAGCGTCGAAGCGACCACCTCAGCCCCTGCAGCATGACCCCCGCTTCCAGCTTCTTCGATCTGATCCGCGGCCGCCGCAGCGTGCGCGATTTTCTGCCCACACCGATTCCAGAAGCGCTATTGCAAAGCGTTTTGGCAGACGCCAACCAGTCACCCAGTTGGTCCAACACCCAGCCTTACCGCATTGCCGTGGCGTCTGGCGCGGTGCGGGACCGCTTGGCCACAGAGCTCACCGAGCGCTTTGACTTGGGTATGCGAGCCCAGCGCCAAGGCTGGCGGGGCAAACTGCAACTGCTGACCCGCCAACGCCATGTGCTGCCCGATGGTGACTTTGAAACCAACTTTGCCTACCCTGAAGACCTGCAACCCCAGCGCCGAGCTACCGGCCATGGCTTGTATGAACTGCTGGGCATAGGCCGCAAAGACCACGCTGCCCGCGAAGCGCAAATGCGCCGTAACTTTGAGTTCTTTGGTGCCCCGACAGCCATCTTTTTCTTCGTGCACAGCGGCCTGCGTGAGTTCTCGGTGTTGGACGCCGGCATCTACCTGCAAAGCCTGATGCTCAGCGCCCACGCGCATGGGCTGGGCACCTGCGCCCAGGGCGCGCTGGCCACCTGGGCTGGCCCCGTGCGGGAGGCCTTTGACGTGCCTGCGGATTACAAACTGATTGCAGGCCTGTCGATAGGTTATGCATCGGAGCATGCGATCAACCACTACAACCCAGGCAGGGCCAAGGCCGCCGATTTCTTGCTAGCCCATCGCTGACATGGCATGGTTGGCCCGTGTTGGGATGCACGCGTTGGCCATGCAATCGCTACACTTTTTATAGCTGCTCCCGCACTATCCACGGCCTGAAAGGCCGATTTGGCTTAAAAGTGCGCCGACTGCTTCCGAATCGCCGCTTTGGACACCAAGTGCGAAACGGTGCGCCGTTCATCCGTAATTTCGGTCACCAAATGCCACGGCAATGCAATTCGTCGCATACCGGGTGCATTCCGATGCCGCCGAAATTACATTCACTCCATCGCAGCCACAGTGGCTTGCAAACTGGAGAATGAAAATGAACGCAAACGTAATCCGCACCAACCGCATAGCCGCTTTGATGGTGGCAGTTTTGATGACCCTGACCGTGCAAGGCGGCATGCTCTGGGGCTTCAATGCCGCGAGCCAAGACGATGAAATGGTTCAAACTTCTCAGGTGACGGTACTGGACACAGTGACCATCGTCGCCCGCAGGGTTTAAGCCACAACCGCAATCCGAAACTCGCAATGAAAGCACTGCTTCTTTTTGTGGGCTGGTTGATCCTGATGGTGCTGTGCTGGCCCATCGCTATCCTAGCCCTGGTGTTGTGGCCGCTGGTGCTGCTGATTTCGATTCCGCTGTCGATCATCGGAATCGGCGTAGGCGCCGCCCTGTCACTGCTAAAGGCGATTCTGTACTTGCCAGCCCGCCTGCTAGGCCACCGAGCCTAGGCACTCCGGAGTTTGGGCGGCAAAGCGCTCTGCTCCGTGTCCCCCGCCCGCTGCGCGGGCTCCTCCTTTACCTACGCAGAGCGCTTTGCCGCCCAAACTCCTCCTACGCAAGCTATTGGTTAGGTTTGCGCAACGGCTTAGCGCCAGGCTTGGAGGCCAAACGTGCAGAAGGCTTCACCCCGGTACTCAATCCAGGTTTTACAGAACCAGTCACCCGCGGCGGCAGACCGGTATGCTGGGTCAGCATACGGCCCTTCACCGGCGCAGCGGCCTTGACCTGTGCCACCGTTGAATTCTTCTTGCGCGCACTCTGATAACCCCCATCGCCCAAGGGCTGGAAGGTGGGAATCAAATGGTGCTTACCGTTGCCAATCAAGTCTGCCCGACCCATGGTCTTCAAAGCTTCACGCAGTAACGGCCAGTTATTGGCATCGTGGTAGCGCAAAAAAGCCTTGTGCAGACGGCGGCGCTTCTCTCCGCGCACGATGTCGACCGTCTCGTCTTCACTCTCGGCAGTGCGGTGCACGCGCTTCAAGGTGTTGCGACCCGAGTGGTACATGGCCGTGGCCGTAGCCATCGGGCTGGGATAGAAGGTCTGCACCTGGTCAGCCCTAAAGCCGTTCTTCTTCAGCCAGATCGCCAAATTCATCATGTCTTCATCGGTCGTACCCGGATGGGCGGCGATGAAGTACGGAATCAGGAACTGCTTTTTGCCAGCCTCAGCACTGAATTTCTCGAACAGCGTCTTGAACTTGTCGTACGAGCCGATGCCCGGCTTCATCATCTTGGTCAGCGGGCCTTGCTCGGTGTGCTCGGGCGCGATCTTCAGGTAGCCGCCCACGTGGTGCTGCACCAGCTCCTTCACGTACTCGGGGCTCTTGACGGCCAGGTCGTAACGCAGGCCGGAGCCGATCAGAATTTTTTTGATGCCCTTGAGCGCGCGCGCACGTCGATAGATCTTGATCAGCGGATCGTGGTTGGTGCCCAGGTTGGAGCAGATGCCGGGGTACACACAACTGGGCTTGCGGCAAGCCGCCTCAATCTCGGGGCTCTTGCAGCCCAGACGGTACATATTGGCCGTGGGGCCACCCAAATCAGAGATGGTGCCGGTAAAGCCTTTAACCTTGTCGCGGATGTCTTCGACCTCCTTGATGATGGATTCTTCGGAGCGGCTCTGGATGATGCGGCCTTCGTGTTCGGTGATCGAGCAGAAGGTGCAGCCACCAAAGCAGCCGCGCATGATGTTGACGCTGAAGCGAATCATTTCCCAAGCCGGGATTTTGGTGGCGTGGTCGTGGCTGCCGTTTTCGTCTGCGTACGCGGGATGCGGGCTGCGGGCATACGGCAGATCGAACACAAAGTCCATTTCGGCCGTAGTCAGCGGGATGGGCGGTGGCGTGCTCCACACATCGCGCGCAATCACGCCTTCGCCGTGCGCTTGCACCAACGCGCGGGCATTGCCAGGGTTGGTCTCCAGATGTAGCACGCGGTTGGCGTGGGCATAAAGGATGGGGTCACTCTTAACCTGCTCGTAGCTGGGCAGACGGATCACCGAACGCTCGCGCGGGGGCACCTTCAGCTTGCCATGCCCACTCTTGCCGCTGGGCAAATTGGGGTTGGCAAAAAAGGTGAGCGGAGACACGGTGGACGGTGCGGGCATTCCAGCAGCTGAATTCAGTGCCTTTTGGGCCTTTGAGGCCGTGGATAGTGCGGGAGCAGCTCCTGAATTCATAGCGCCCGCTTGCTCTGCCTGCTGCGCAACGGCTTTGGCTTCGTCTTCTTTTGCGCAGGTCGCACCGTTCTCGGCCGCCTGCTCGCTGGTGGTCATGTAGGGGTTGATGTGGGCTTCGACGCGGCCCGGATCATCAATCGTGGTGGACGTGATCTCGAACCAGTCCTTGCCAGTCTCGTCATCCGGGCGGCGCACAAAAGCCGTACCACGCACATCGGTAATTTTTTCGACCGGCTCCTTGGCGGCCAAACGGTGGGCAATTTCGACAATCGCGCGCTCGGCGTTGCCGTACAGCAGCAGGTCGCACTTGGCATCCACCACGATGCTGCGGCGCACCTTGTCGCTCCAGTAGTCGTAATGCGCAATGCGGCGCAGTGAGCCTTCGATGCCGCCCAAAATAATCGGTGTGTCTTTAAAGGCTTCGCGGCAGCGCTGGCTGTAAACGATGGCGGCGCGGTCCGGTCGCTTGCCAGCCACATCGCCCGGTGTGTAGGCATCGTCACTGCGGATCTTGCGGTCGGCGGTGTAGCGGTTGATCATGGAATCCATATTGCCGCTGGTCACACCCCAAAAGAGATTCGGTCTGCCCAAAGCCTTGAAGGCCTCGGCACTGGTCCAGTCGGGCTGGGCGATGATGCCAACCCGAAAGCCCTGGGCTTCGAGCATGCGGCCAATCACCGCCATGCCAAAGCTGGGGTGGTCCACATAGGCGTCGCCGGTGACCAAAATGATGTCGCAGCTGTCCCAGCCCAGCGCGTCCATCTCTTTGCGGCTCATCGGCAAAAACTTGGCCGTGCCAAAGCGGGCTGCCCAATACTTGCGGTAACTGGTCAGGGGTTTTGCGGCGCGCGCAAAAAAGGAGACGTCAACAGGGGCGTTCATGGCACTCGGGGGGTTAAGGTGTGATTTTAGGCGCTTAGGCTGGGCCGCGCACCCTAAAGGCCTATGTTGACGGTACAAACCCCAATGCACCCGCCCTTCTGGGCCCAAATATTGCATGGCTTAGCCCGTAGAATGATTTCTCACCTTTATTAACCCGCCGGAACATCACCGGCTTTTCTCCTGAGGATGCACCCATGAAGAAACTCCTACTGGCTATCGCCCTGGGCTCGGTCTGCGCTATCTCGTTTGCGCAAGGCAAAGACTTGAAGGTTGCTATCGATCCAACCTATGAGCCGTTCACTTTCAAAACTGCCGATGGCAAGCCCACGGGCTTTGATGTGGACATTGCGAGCGCCCTGTGCGAGCAAATCAAGCGCAAGTGCGTGTTTGTCGAACAAGTCTGGGACAGCATGATCCCCGGCCTGCAAGCCAAAAAATACGACGTCATCATCAGCTCCATGTCGGTGACCGACGACCGCCTGAAGGTCATCGATTTCACCGACAAGTACTACAACACGCCCAGCCGCGTGGTGGTCAAAAAGGGCGTGAAGTTTGACGGCCCAGCCTCCCTCAAGGGCAAGAAAATTGGCGTCTTGAAGGGCAGCACACAAGAGAAATACGCGATTGGCGAACTCAAAACGGCTGGTGTAGAAATCGTCTCCTACGAAGCCCAAGACCAGGTGTACCTGGACATCAAGGCGGGCCGTCTGGACGGCACCGTGGCTGACTTTGTGGAAGTGACCGGTGGTTTCCTGTCCAAGCCTGAAGGCAAAGACTACAACCTGGTTGGCCCAGAGCTCTACATTCAAAAGTACTTTGGCATTGGCGCTGGCATTGGCCTGCGCAAGGGCCAAGACGACCTGAAGAAAGAGCTGAACACCGCCATCAAGACCATCCGCACCAACGGCACTTACAAAACCATCAACGACAAGTACTTCAAATTTGACGTTTACGGCAAGTAAGCAGGACGAGTCCGCCGCGTTGCCATGCACAAGATTTGTGTGTGCCAACGCGGCGTTTAATTTGGAGTGGCCATGAACAAACTGAAGATTTCCTTGCGACTGGGCTTGCTCATAGGTTTTATGAGTGCTCTGCTGCTGATGGTCGGAGGCATAGGTTTGTACGGCGTGACCAAGGGTGACCAAGCCCTGAACACGGTTTACTCCCAACGCACGGTGCCCATCACCCTGCTGTCTGAAATTCAATACCTGCAGCAAGCCATTCAGCCCACCCTGGCGCAATTGCAAGCCAATGAACTGTTTGCGGCCAATGCATTGATGGGCGAAAAAGTACGACCCATGTTTGAGGTGATGCGGGAAAAATCCAACGCGCTGATGGATGTCCTGGTGCAAGGCACCAAAAAAGAATACGAGAGCTCCAGCCAGCGCAACACCGTGATTCGCACGGTGTCACTGATTGCGCTGCTATCCGGTCTAGCCATTGCCGTGCTGTTTGGCTGGAGTCTGATGAAGGGCATTACCGGCCCACTGGACCAGGCGGTGGGCATTGCCAATGCGGTGGCCAATGGCAACCTGAGCCAGCACATTCCCACCCAGGGCAGCGATGAAATCTCTGCCCTGTTGCGCGCGCTTTCCAGCATGCAAGAGGGCTTGGTCAACGTCGTGTCTTCGGTGCGCAAGGGCTCGGAGAGGCCAACCATTTGGCCCTGCAGGCCTCCGCTGTCGCCACCAAAGGGGGCGACGTAGTGGGTCAAGTCGTGGAAACGATGAAGGGCATCAATGACTCCTCACGCAAGATTGCCGACATCATCAGCGTGATCGACGGCATCGCCTTCCAGACCAATATCCTGGCGCTGAATGCCGCCGTAGAAGCAGCCCGCGCGGGTGAGCAAGGCCGTGGCTTTGCGGTGGTAGCCAGTGAGGTTCGGTCCTTGGCCGGGCGCAGCGCTGCAGCGGCCAAAGAAATTAAAACGCTAATCAATGTGAGCGTAGAACGCGTTGAACTCGGTAGCAACCTAGTCGATCAGGCGGGTACCACCATGCATGAAGTGGTGAGCGCCATACGCCGCGTGACCGACATCATGGGCCAGATCAGCGCCGCCAGCTCCGAGCAAAGCACCGGCGTGGCCCAAGTGGGCGAAGCGGTGACACAAATGGACCAGGTAACCCAGCAGAATGCCGCCTTGGTGGAAGAAATGGCCGCAGCAGCCAGCAGCCTGAAGGCCCAGGCCGAGGACCTGGTGCAGTCGGTGTCTGTCTTTACCCTGGCCCCAGAACACACATTACAGTTACGCCACGCGTCGTACTGAAATTACTCCAGACCTATCCGCATGCAATCGTATTTTTTGGCCATTCTGAACGGTGCTGTGCTCACCGTCGGCGTATCGCTCGCCGCACTGCTGGTGTCCATCATTCTGGGGCTGCTGGGCGCGGGGGCCAAGCTCTCGGGGCGCCCGGTGCTGGTGGGTTTGGCCACCATCTACACCACCGTCATTCGCGGCATTCCTGATCTGGTGCTGATGCTGCTAGTGTTCTATGGCGGCACCATTGGCCTGAATAATTTGCTGGAGTGGATGGGGAGTGAGGCCACTGTGGATATCAACCCTTTTGCGGCCGGTGTTTTAACCATTGGTTTTATCTACGGCGCTTACATGACCGAGACGTTTCGTGGTGCCATCTTGTCTATCCCCAAGGGGCAAGCTGAAGCGGCCTGGGCTTTTGGCATGGGCCGCACCCAGACATTCATCCGGGTGACAGCACCGCAAATGGTGCGCTACGCCCTGCCCGGCTTTACCAATAACTGGCTGGTGTTGATCAAAGCCTCATCATTGGTCAGCCTGATTGGCCTGCAAGAAATGACCTATATCGCCAAACAGGCCAGTGCCGCCACGCGCTCGCCCTTCACCTACCTGTTGTTCGCTTGCGCGCTGTTCTTGATTTACACGGCGGTTTCGCTCTATGTGCTGCGCAAATTAAATGCCCGCTACAGCCTAGGCACCAAGCGGGGGCAACTGCAATGAACTGGTCTGTCATATTCGAACCCGCCACCATGCTCCTGTATGCCCAGGGCATGCTTACCACCTTGTGGCTGCTGCTCTCGTCGCTGGGCATAGGTGCCGTATTAGCCCTGGTGTTTGCGCTATTGCTCACAGGCCCTTGGGCATCACTGCGCTGGCTGGTGGGGGCCTACACCTATGTGGTCCGCGGCACACCGCTGTTGCTGCAGGTTTACATGATCTATTACGGCCTCGGCCAGATGGAGTGGATACAAGAGCGCTGGAATGATGTGTGGCCTTGGACGTATTTCAAAGAGCCTTTCTTTTGTGCCCTGCTGGCCTTCAGCCTGAACACGGCGGGCTATACCGCTGAAATGCTGGCAGGTGCCATCCGTGAGACCAATGCGGGTGAGATTGAAGCCGCGCAGGCCTATGGCATGGGCCGCGTGCAGGTGATGTGGCGCGTGGTGCTGCCCAGTGCCCTGCGCCGCACCCTGCCCGCCTACAGCAACGAGGCCGTGATGATGCTGCATGCCACCAGCGTGGCCAGTGCTGTTCCCAGCATGTTGGATTTAACTGCGGCAGCCAGCCGCGTGTACTCTGACTATTACCTGCCCTTTGAAGCCTACTTGGCTGCTGCGGCTATTTATCTGGTGGCCTCTTTCTGCCTGATCGGTGTGTTTCGCTTAGCCGAAAGGCACTTTTTGGCCTACCTAACCCCGCGCAAACACTGAGCCATGCAGCGTACCGACCATCCGCTCATCTCCCCCAGCCTGGGCGTGCACAAGACCGTGACCAGTCTGCACTTTGGCACGCCCGGTGCGCGGCCCAAGGTGTATATCCAGGCCAGCCTGCACGCCGAAGAACTGCCGGGCATGCTGGTCGCCCACCACCTGCGCAAGCTCTTGGTGGACGCCGACCAAAAGGGCGAAGTCACCGGTGAAGTGATTCTGGTGCCCGTAGCCAATCCGATTGGGCTGGCCCAGCGGCTGGACCACAAACCCATGGGCCGCTTTGAGTTGGACACCTCAGAAAACTTCAATCGCCACTACCCCGACTTGGCCAAAGAAGCTGAGGCCTTGGTAGCAGGCGCGCTGGGCCCAGACGCACAAGCCAATGTGGCACTGGTGCGCGCTGCCATGCGCAGCTACCTCGACCAGTGGAAGCCCACCACCGAGTTGCAAAGCCTGCGCAAAACGCTGCTGATGCTGGCCTTTGATGCCGATCTGGTACTAGACCTGCACTGCGACTGCGAAGCCGTCATGCATATGTATGCCGAAGAGGCCTGCTGGCCCCCACTGGAGCCGTTGGCTAATTTGCTGCAATGTGAGGCCGTGTTGCTAGCTAAAAACTCGGGCGGCGGCCCGTTTGACGAATGCCTGTCGGGTGCCTGGTGGCAGCTAAAGCAATCGCTGGAAGCCAAAGGCATTACGGCCCCCATCCCCCAAGCGTGCAGCACGACCACGATCGAGTTCCGCGGTGAGGCCGATGTGGGCCACGCACTGGCCAGCCAAGATACGCAGGCTTTGTGGGCTTTCTTGCAGCACACGGGCTCTGTGCGCAGCGCCAGCCCCGTGCAGATTCCGGCCGCACGCTGCCAAGCCACGCCACTGGCGGGCTCGGAAACGCTGATTGCTCCCGTGCCCGGTTTGTTGGTTTTTACGGCGGCAGTCGGCCAGCAAGTCCAAGTCGGCGACCTGATTGCCGAAATCATCGACCCGACCAATGACACCACCCACGCGGTGGTGGCCGGTGTGGCGGGTATTTTTTATGCACGGGTGCTCGCGCGCTATCTCACCACCGGTGGTGAAGTTGGCAAGATCGCTGGCGCCATCCCCTTTAGAACCGGTGAACTGCTGGGCGCATAAGCCCACAGCACCTCAAACCTCTCTACGGCATCCACACCATGACTTCCAGTTCCCTCAAGCTTCAGGTCGACAATATTCACAAGCGCTTTGGCTCCAATGAGGTGCTCAAGGGTGTGTCGCTCGCGGCCCATGCGGGTGATGTGATCAGCATCATTGGCAGCTCTGGATCGGGCAAGAGTACGTTTTTGCGCTGTATCAATCTGCTGGAAAAACCGCACGAAGGCCGCATTACGGTGGCTGGCGAAGAAATCAAGCTGGCGCCCGGCGCCAATGGCGAGCTGAACGCTACGGATGCCAAGCAGCTTGCGCGCATGCGCACCAAGCTGGCGATGGTGTTCCAGCATTTCAATTTGTGGGCCCATATGACGGTGCTGCAGAACATCATTGAAGCGCCTATCCATGTGATGGGCATTCCCAAAGACGAGGCGGTGGCCCGGGCGCGCAAGTACCTCGTCAAGGTAGGCCTGGAGGGCAAAGAAGACGCTTACCCCGCCCACCTGAGCGGCGGCCAGCAGCAGCGCGTGGCCATTGCCCGCGCGCTGGCCATGGAGCCCGAGGTGATGTTGTTTGACGAGCCCACCAGCGCGCTCGACCCTGAGCTGGTGTCGGAAGTGCTCAAGGTCATGAAAGACCTGGCCAAAGAAGGCCGCACTATGGTCGTGGTCACGCACGAAATGGGCTTTGCCCGTGAGGTGGCCAACCACCTGATCTTCTTGCACAAAGGCTGCATTGAAGAGCAAGGTGTGCCCGCTGAGGTGCTGGCCAATCCTAAAAGTGAACGGCTCGGCCAGTTCTTGTCAGGCAGCCTGAAGTAAAACCAGGCTGGCGGCTGTGCCGATTCGCGAATCGTCCACGCTGTTTGAGCTGTTGCCCATCGGGGCCTACCGCTCCAAACCCGGTGGTGAAGTCTTCCAGGTCAACGCGGCTCTGATTCGCATGGCTGGCTTTGCCAATGCGGGCGAATACAAACGCAGTGGTCTGAGCTTTGCCCGGCACTTTTATGTCAGCCGCGAGCGGCGCGATGAGTTTGCGGCGCTGATGGAGCGCGACGAACAAGTCTCCGATTTCATCTCCGAGGCCTACCGCCTAAAGACCGGCGAGCGTATTTGGGTGCGTGAGTTGGCCCATCTGGTGCGCGATGGCTTTGGCAAACCCCTGTTTTACGAAGGTACCATTGAGGACATCACCCAGGAACGCATTGCACTGGGAGCCTTGCAGCGCACGGCCAACCTGCTGCGCAATGTGTTGCAAACGATTCCTGACCGGGTGTGGCTCAAGGACCTGAGTGGCACTTACCTGACCTGCAATGAGGCTTTTGCCAGCGGGCACCTGGGCACCACGGTGGCCGAGGTCATAGGCAGCCGTGACGCGCAGTGGTACCGCCCCCAGCAGGTACAACAAATTGGCGCGCACGATGAATTGGCCATGCGCGCGGGCCGCAGCATCGTCACCGAAGACGTGATGAGCAGCCTGCGCCGCCCCTCCAACGAGTTGTTTGAAGTGGTCAAAACGCCCTTGCAGCATGCCACTGGCGAGACCATTGGCGTACTGGGCATAGCCCGCAGTATTCAACAGCGCAAGGACTCCGAGGTCTTGCTGCGCGATACCTCTGAGCAACTGGAGTTGGCCCTGATGGGGGCCGACTTGGGGCGCTGGGACTTTGACCTGACCATTGCCAATGGCTACCGATTGGACGAACGCTCTTGCAAACTGCTAGGCCGGGATACGGCAGAAAGCATGGTGCGCCGCTCTTGGCGCGACCTGGTGCACACCGATGATGTGGTGATGGTGCAAACCGCCCTGACAGCCCACCTGGCCGGAGAGACCCCGGCATTTGAAGCCGAATACCGGGTGCGCCACAGCGGTGGGCGCTGGGTGTGGATCAGCAGCCGGGGCAAAGTAGTGCAATTCGCCAAAGATGGGGCTGCCGTCCGCATGGTGGGTACCTTGTCCGATGTGTCTGGTCGCAAGCAAACGGAGCAGGAATTGCACGCCACCCGCGCCGAACTGCAGGCCACACTGAACGCCCTGCCCGATCTGGTGATGGAGTTCACTGTGCACGGCCAGTGCCGGGCGATTCACAGCCACAACACCCAGGATTTGGCGTCCACGCACGGGGGTGCCATCCACCAATTCATCCAAGACACATTGCCCCCCGAGGCTGCCGCCATCTGCATGGCGGCGCTGCAAGAAACGCGCACCATGGGCAAATCGGTAGGGCGGCAATACAGCCTGCCCCTGCCCCAAGGCCAGCAGTGGTACGAGCTTTCCATGGCCATCAAGCCCACGGAGCCGGGTGATGAGGAGCGCGTGATTGCCATTGCCCGCAATATCACCGAGCGCAAGTTGGCGGAGCAGGCGATTGAGAAACTGGCTTTTCACGACAGCCTGACCGGACTGCCCAACCGGCGCATGCTGAGTGATCGCCTGCAGACGGCGGTGATGCACAGCGCACGGCAAAACCGCCATGGCGCAGTCATGTTTCTGGATCTGGACCGCTTTAAGCTGCTGAACGACACCTACGGGCATGACATCGGCGACCTGCTGTTGCAAAGCGTGGCGGAGCGGCTGCTGCACTGTGTGCGCGGGCTTGACACCGTGGCCCGGCTGGGTGGGGATGAGTTTGTGGTGCTGGTGCAAGAGCTGCATGCTGAACCCGAGCTGGCCTACCAGCAAGCCTTGGCCTTGGGGCAGAAAATTCTTTTCACCCTAAATGCACCGCACCAGATTCAGGGTCTAGCCCATACCGCCACGCCCAGCATTGGCGCGGTTCTTTTCAACGGCAACGGCCGCGAACCCGCGCAACTGCTGAAACAGGCCGACCAAGCCATGTACGATGCCAAGAAGCAAGGTCGAAACGCCATCTGCTTTTACCAAGAAAATTGTGCTTAGAGCCCGTGGATAGTGCGGGAGCAGCTCCTGTATTCATAGCAAACCGGGTTATTTCTGATGTTGAACTTTTTACCCTCTGTGCTGGTTGGACTGATTGCCACGGTGTTGATGATCATCAACGCACTCTTTTGGGTGCCCATCTTGCTGGTGTTCGCGTCCATTAAATTTGTGCTGCCGCTGCGCGCCGTGCGGCTGGCCATTGACCCCATCCTATTGTTCATCGCGGAGTCCTGGATTTCCTGCAACAGCGGATGGATGGGTTTGACCCAAAAAACCCATTGGGACGTGGAAGGCATCCAGGCGCTGGACCCTGACAATTGGTATCTGGTGAACAGCAACCACCAGTCGTGGGTGGACATTTTGGTGCTGCAGCACCTGCTGAACCACCGGATTCCGCTGCTGAAGTTTTTCATCAAACAGCAGCTCATTTGGGTACCGGTGATGGGCCTGGCCTGGTGGGCGCTGGACTTCCCATTCATGCGCCGCCACAGCGAAGAATTCCTTAAAAAGCACCCCGAGCTACGCGGTAAAGACCAGGAGACCACCCGCAAAGCCTGCGAGAAATTCGCGCTGATCCCCACCAGCGTGATGAATTTTCTGGAGGGCACCCGCTTTACACCCGCCAAACACGCCAAGCAGCAATCGCCCTACCAGCATTTGCTCAAACCCAAGGCGGGCGGCTTGGCCTTGGCCCTGAATGCCATGGGCGACAAATTCCAAGCCATTTTGGATGTCACCATCGTTTACCCGGACGGTGCACCCAGCTTCCCGCACTTTTTGACCGGCAAGATGAAGCGTGTGGTGGTGCGGGTACGGGCCCTGCCCATACCGCAGCACCTGCTCAAGGGCGACTACGCCAATGACCCCGTGTTTCGGGAAGCATTTGCCCAATGGGTACAACAACTCTGGCGCGACAAAGACGCCCAAATCCAGCGCCTGCTGGAATCCAGCGCTAGCAGCCCCAAGTGAGCGCTGCGCTGTTCTTTACCCGTCCACGGGTGGTGTTTTTGTGCGCCAGCCTGTGCTGTTTGTTGTGGGGCAGCGCCTACCCCGCCATCAAAACCGGCTACTTGCTGCTGGCCATTGCGCGGGATGACGTGGCGTCCCAATTGGTGTTTGCGGGCTACCGTTTTATGGGCGCGGGCGGCCTGCTGCTGGGGTTCGCGGCGCTGTCAGGCAAGTCACTGGGCGGGTTTACTCCCCGCCAACTGGGCCAGTTGCTGGTTTTAGGCGTGGGGCAAACCACGCTGCAGTATGTTTTTTTCTATATCGGTCTGGCGCATACCACCGGGGTCAAGGCATCTATCCTGAATGCCGTGGGCGCGTTCTTCAGCGTGGTGCTGGCCCATTGGCTGCATGCCAATGACCGCCTGAGTGTGCGCAAAATCATAGGCTGCCTAATTGGCTTTGCCGGTGTGGTTACGGTCAATCTGGGTGGCACGCTGGGCTTGGAATTTTCTTGGCTGGGTGAGGGTTTCATCATTTTGGCGGCCCTGGTGCTGTCGTCGGCTTCCATTTACGGCAGGCGCGTATCCCAGGGGATGGACTCTGTGGTGATGACGGGCTACCAGCTCGCATTGGGTGGGGCTGTGCTGTGGGCGTTGGGCTGTGGCTTTGGCGGTACCGTGCGCGCGCTGACCCTGGAGTCCGGGGCCTTACTGGCGTATTTGGCGGCCCTGTCGGCCATTGCCTTTGCGCTGTGGGGCGTGCTGCTGAAGTACAACAAAGTCAGCAAGGTCACGATTTACAACTTCTTGATTCCGATCTTTGGTGCCGGGCTGTCGGCGCTCTTTCTGGGTGAAAGCCTGTGGGCCTGGAAAAACCTCGCCGCATTGGCCTTGGTTAGCCTAGGCATCTGGTGGGTCACCCAGCCCGGCAAAGAGCGTCTGCCGGGGTGAAACGGGTGTTTCCCTGAATGCGTGCAAAGTACGAGAGGTGGGCGTCGGAGCCCTCTGGCCAAATGCCTAAGAACCGCTGCTGCCACAGTGCAGCATCGTAATAAACCGGCAAGGCATCGATAAACACCTGCCGCCTGCGCGCGCCATACACCGGGCGGTGCGGTGACGGATGGACGCTGATCCGCGTGATCAAGCCCGCCTGAATGCCTTGAAAATTGGGCATACCCGCAGCGCCATTGTTGATGATGTGCACCGCAGCATCCCCCTCACCTGCCGACCAAAGGGCGGGCTGGCAGGTGTGGCTACTGGCAAATACATCCGCCCCTGCGCGTGTCAATGCATGCATGAGCCCCGCTCTCCCCGCACTCGCCGCGTTGGGCGTGGCATGGCTGGACGCGCGCAGGTTCTTCACATCAAATTGCCAGCCCGCCAGAGAATCGGCATCACCATGCACCACGGCCATACGGCAGTCGCCCACCAAAAAGCGCGCAAACATCGGCAGCGCACCCAGTTGGCGCTGCAGGCCAGGAAAACCGTTGGCCACCTGTTTGAGCCGGGCATGTATGCGGTTGGACCGCTCTACGGTGGCGTTGTCTACATCGTCTGGATACGCGCATCCGCAGCCTGCAGCATCCCCATCTGCCCCCAACTCAGCCTCTACATTGCCCAGCGTGGCGCTGTGCTGGAGCACACGTGTATTGATCGCTTCAAAGGCCGCCGCATCTGCATTGAACCAATTGAAGTCACCGTTAAAACACACAGTCACCGGGCCAGGCTCTTGCTGGGCCATGTGCTCTAGCGCGTCCAGGGCCTGCAGATTGCCGTACAGGCCACCCACCACATACAGGGTGGATACGGCTTGCAAGGGCGCTGCAGCAATAGCGTCAGCACCATAGCGGTAGCGCAATGGGCAACTGCGACCGGCTACATCATCCATGTGCATCATCCCTGTGTGGGCTCCGGTGGGTGGGTTGCAGAGCTGCGGTACAAGTCTGCCAGCAAGCTGTCGGTTAAAGCAGCCTGCGGTAGATCAAATACGATGCGCCCGGCCTTCAGGCCCAGCACCCGGTCGGCAAGTTGGGGAATCAAGGCGGCACTGTGCACCACACTGATCAGGGTGGCCGTGTGTGCCGCCTGGGCCAGCAGCAGGCAAACCTCTTGCGCAGCCGCAGGGTCCAAAGCGGCAGTGGGCTCATCGGCCAGGATGAGCCGTGGGGCCTGCACCAGCAGGCGGGCAATGGCGACTTTTTGGCGCTCCCCGCCAGACAACTGGTCTGCGCGGGTGTGGGCATGCGCCGACATGCCCACGGCCTGCAATGCCTGCAGTGCCACCCGCTGGTCTGACCGCGAATACAGGCGCACCCAACTGCGCCAACCGCGCTGGCGCGACAGCCCGCCGATAAGCGCATTCTCTAGCGCCGAGAGGCGCGCAACCAAATGCAGGCCCTGCATCACCGGCCCCACCTGGGCACGCAATGCGCGCAGCGCTGCGGGTGGTTGGGGCTGATCCAAGGCTTGCCCCAGCACCTGCACCGAGCCACGGCTTGGGGCTACAAAGCCTGACAGCAGACGCAACAGCGTTGATTTACCCGCACCATTCGGGCCAATCACAGCGACCCGCTCGCCTGGGCTGATATCCAGCGCGTCAATGTCCAGCAGCCTACGGCCACCCGCCATCACTTGAACCCGCCTTAACGCAATCGTGGGCACCGTCACAGCAAAGCCTCGCGAATCCTGCGGCTCAGGGCATCAAACGACACGACCAGAGCCACCACCACCAGCAAAACGGTAGACAACCGCCCCCACTGAAAGAGCGACGTAGCCTCGGCAATCAGCAAGCCCAGACCGCCCGCGCCAATCAGCCCAAGGATGGTGGAGTCGCGGATATTGAACTCCCAGACATACAAATGGCTGGACACCAACTGCGGCACCACGGCCGGCCAGACTGCATGAAAAAACACCTGGGTCGGGCTGGCCCCTACCGCGCGCACGGCGTCGATAGCCGCGGTGTCCAGCGTCTCAATAGCTTCAGCAAACAACTTTCCGTAAGTGCCCATGGAGTGCAAAGCGATGGCCAATATGCCCGCTGTCGGCCCCAGGCCGACTATGCCCACTAGCACCAAGCCAAACACCAGCGTGTGGATGGAGCGTAGTACATCCAACAGTGCCTTGGCCCCCACGGCCAGCGCACGCGGCGCGTGCAAGTTGCGGGCACAGGCTACGGCCAAAGGCAATGCCAACAGCGCCCCCAACAAAGAGCCCAGCGTGGCGATGCGCAGCGTGGTCCAGGTGGCCTCTACCAGACCCCACAGATATTTACGCTCCACCACTTGGCGGTTCTCGGTGCGCAGCACTTTGCCGTCGTCACTGCGGTATTCCAGATGGGTGTTACCCCACCACGCATCCAAAAAACTGGGGGAAGCAAAATCCTGCGCGGTGGCCACCAGGTTTTTCAGCGGCTGGCGGCCCAGAGAGAGTTCGTCTTCTGCCCACAAACTACCCAGGCAGCCGATGATCAGCAAGCCATAGGCCAGCATCATCAGCAAAAAACCCAAGCGACCCCGCACGCTCGCGTCCCTTGCGCCAGCCGTCCCGCGCACGCCAGTCACTTGACTTGCAATTTGCCCGTAGCCAAACCGGCATCCCGAATGGGTTTGTAGTAGTCATTAGCCTGCACCACAAAGCCGGTGTAATGCGCGGGCAATAAGTCGGGCTGGGTCTTGAGCGCTGTGCCCATGCTGACCAAGGCTGCTTGCAAGCGAGCCACCAGCGATTTGTCGGCAAACAGAGTTTTGTTGACCGCCACCGCGTCATTGGGCAGCGGCGCGGATTGCCAAATGATCTTGGATTGCTCGGGCTTGATAAGCCCTTGCTCAATCATGGCGTTGCGGTTGCGGTTGTAGTCGGCCCCCGCGTCCAACACACCCTGCGCCACCTGGGTTTCAATGGCTTGGTGCTTGGTGTAGATGACTTTTTTGAAGTAGGTGTCCGGGTCAATGCCCTGGGTCATAAAGTAATGCAGTGGGATCAGGTAGCCCGAGGTAGAGCCCTTGTCGCCAAACGCAAAGGTCTTGCCCTTCAGATCGGTCACTTTTTCAATGCCCGAGCCGGGGTGGGTCACCATGATCGCAAAGTACTCGGGCTTGCCATCGTAAAGAATGGTGGCAATGGCTTGTGCCCCCGCCTCATGGTTGGCCAGCACATAGCCCCAAGGCCCCATCAAGGCGATATCGGTTTCGCCGGACGCCAATGACTTGGCCAGACCTTCCCAAGAATCCACCGTCTTGAGTTGCACTTCGCGGCCCAACTGGCTTGCCAGATAGGCGGCCAGGGGCCGGTAGGTGGCGTCGTTCTTTTCTCGGTCGGGTTGAAACAAGCCCACACCCAGTTTCAACGCCGGTTGCGCCACCACGGGTAGCGCCATGCAGAGGCACGCGGCCCACATCAATACGGTTTTAAATACTGGAAACATAAAGTCCTCTGGTTGAAAAATAGACGGTGGGCAAGCTCGCAAGTATGTGTCGATTTGGCACAGCTTGCCTTACTCGCGTCCGCCCTGCGCGGCCTCGATTTTTTGCCATCGCTTGCTGCAGCGCAGCAGCAAATTGCCGCCCTTTGCACGTCAAGCTGTGGTCATAAATGATATAAAGTGCAACGGTCTACGGGCTTTTCGCCGCGGGACGACACCGAGCGCCTCGCATGCCCTATGGTCTGATCATCAATGCAGCAGTCAGCCTGATTATGGGCGCAGCATTGGTATACGTCTGGCGCAGAGACCGGACCCAAACCTTCACCCGCTACATCGGTTTTGCCAATTTGGCGCACCTCTTGGTGCCCCTGACCTATGCCGTGTTGGACCGCCATGCTGAACCGGTACACACGGTGGGTTGGATCGTGCTGGCCACCGTTGCGGGCCTCTACACCACGCTGCTTATTTTGGGCACCGCCCACTTGGCTAATCGGGTGGTGTCCAAGCAGGTGTCTGTGGCTATTTTCCTTGGCGTGGTCGCCATCAATGCACTGGCTTTGCAATGGGGGGGCATCCACCTGGGGCAGCTTGCGGTAGCCACCATCAACACGATGGTGGGGGTGCTGTGTGCCTACTGGCTGTGGAAGCCGGGGGCCACACGCAGCAGCTCTGAGAAGTGGGTGGGGCCGCTGTTGGTGGCCTTGGGCCTGATCCAATACATCTACGTGTTTTTTCTGGACCCTGGGGCCGATATTCAGTCGACTTTGGGCACCCTGCTGCGCATGGCCTTGGGGCTGGTATTGCTAAACGCGGCGCTGGAGCGCAGCGCTATGGATGCCAGCAAACTGCGCCACCGGTTTGAGCGCCTGGCAGCGCGGTCCTTGCAAGGCATCATGATCAGCATAGGGGATCGCAACATCGTGTATGCCAACCCCGCCTGTCTCGCCATTTATGGCGTCTCTAGCCTGGCGGAGCTCACAGTCTCCAGGGTCGCCAAAACCATTCCTGAGGCAGAGCGCCACCATGTGAGCGCCATCATTGCGCAAGTCCAAAGCGGCGAAATCAGCGATGCCAAATATGAGGCCGAGCGCCACCGCGCAGACGGCACCACGCTGTGGCTCCGGGTTCATTACTTCCAAACCGAATGGGATGGCGATGCCGCAGTGCAGGTGCTGATTACCGATGACACCCACCACCACCAAGCCAACCAGGCGCTGATACAGCAGGCCCTGCGTGATGAACTGACGGGCCTACCCAACCGCACGGCCCTGCTCAATAGCCTGCGCGAACGCTGCCTGCCCCGAGAAACGACGGCCAGCTTTGTCTTGATTCTGATGAATTTGGACCGCTTCAAACTCTTCAATGAGGCGCATGGCCCGTCTATGGGAGACCAGGTGTTGCAAGCTGTCGGCACGGCTCTGCGCCGTATCATGGCCGCCGACTGCGAGGTGATGCGCTTAGCGGGAGACGAGTTTGCGCTGGTGTCCGCTGGTAAGGGCGATGCGGCCGTGGCCATGGTTTCGGCCGTGAAGGATTTACTCAGCCAACCGCATATGGTGGCCGGGCAAGAGATATTTTTGGACGCCTCTTTGGGCATTGCGCTCTACCCCAATAGCGCACGCGACGCAGAATCGCTACTTCGTGCCGCCAATGCCGCCATGCACGTGGCCAAGCGCACGCCCGGTACGTCTTACCGCCTGGCCGAAAAAGAATTTGAGCGCGGCTCCAGCAATGCATTTGAGCAGGAACAAGCCCTGCGCGCCGCCATCGACAGCGCCGAGATTTATCTGGTGTACCAGCCCAAAGTGGATGCCAGGACGGGGCGACTCACCAGCTTTGAGGCCCTGGCCCGGTGGAGCCGCCCCGACTTTGGGGAAGTCAGCCCGGTAGATTTCATAGCCGCAGCCGAGCGCACCGGTTTGATCAATGCCCTGGGCAAATCCCTGCTGCGCCGCGCCTGCCAACAAATTGCCGCTTGGCATGCTGAATACCCCGTTGGCGTGCCGGTGGCAGTCAATGTGTCGCCCCTGCAATTGCTAGACCCACGATTCCCCAACGTGGTGGCGCAAATACTGCAAGACTGCGGCGTGGAGCCCCAGTGGCTGACACTGGAGATTACCGAAAGCTCGGCCGTGCAAAACCTGGCGCAGACCATTGCGCAAGTAGAGCAACTGCGCCAAATGGGCGTGCAGGTAGCGATGGATGATTTCGGAACCGGGTTCTCCTCTCTGAATATGCTGCGCAGCTTGCACTTGCACGCTGTCAAAATTGACCGTGGCTTGATAGACCCCCTGCCCTCACCCGATGCGATTGCCGTGGTGCGCGCGATCTGCCAATTGGCCGAAGCACTGCATTTGCATGTCGTGGCCGAGGGCGTAGAAACCCCGGCACAAGCCGAAGCCGCGCGCCTGGCGGGCTGTGGTGAATTGCAAGGCTTTTTGTATGCCAAGCCGCTGCACCCCGAACATGCAGCGCAGTGGATGGTTTCTATGGCGGACACCCACGACGCGACGCTATAGCCGACTGCGCATGTGCCACACGGGGTGTAAGACCCAGCCTGCTGGGGCGACCAACAGCTCTGTTGCAATCTTGCCCCCCACACGCCATGCCCACCTTCAATCTACGCCCTTTTCGGCCCTCCAATTTTCAGCGTCTGGGTATTGCCGCCCTGGGGTGGTGTGCGCCCTGGCTTGCCCACGCCGCTATACCAGTGTGTGAAGCGCGCTCTGGGCAGCAACGCACGCCGGTCATTGAGCTCTATACCTCGGAGGGCTGCAGTTCTTGCCCACCGGCGGACCAGTGGCTGTCCGCCCTGAAAGGCAAGCCAGCCGTCGTACAAGCCTTTCATGTGGGGTACTGGGACTACATCGGCTGGGTGGACCGCTTTGCCAGCCCGGCCTACACCAGCCGCCAGCGCGAACTTGCCAGCACCAACCAATTGCGCAGCATCTACACCCCCCAGGTGGTACGCGATGGGCTGGATTGGCCAGGGTGGAATAGCTACTTGCGCAGCACCCCGTCCGCCCTTGCTGCGGGGGCCAGCATTGATTTGCAACGCAGCGCCGCCGCAGCTAGCGATACCGAGCAGTTTGTGGCCCAGGTAAGCCCCGCCCCCGGCGTGAAAAGCTGGAGCGCCTATTGGACGATTACAGAGCACAGCCACAGCTCGCGGGTAAAAGCCGGAGAAAACAAAGGCGAGAACCTGCAGCATGACTTTGTGGTGCGCCAATACACCCCGGTAGGCCGCTACCAAGGCCCGCAAACCCTGCGGTTTGCCGCTCCGCCCGCCCAAGCCGAGCACGCACGGCAGATCAATCTGGTGGTGCATGACCCACAAACGCATATTCCCTTGCAAGCTATCAGCCTGCAATGTGCTGGCGGGGGCTAATATGCCGCTATGGACAATTCAAAAAATAGACCTTGGATGCTCGCACCCCTGTGGGCTTTGAAAATAGGCTTCTGCGCTGCCACTGTGCTGCTAGCGCAAGCCGCTACGGCCCAGGCGCTCAAGCTGGAAACGGTGGCCAGTGGCTTGCAAAACCCTTGGGCAGTCGCGTTTTTGCCCGATGGCAGTTATTTGGTCACTGAGCGCACCGGCACGCTGCGGCGCGTGGAGCGCAGTGGCACAGTGTTAGCACCTTTGGCGGGTGTACCGCCCGTGGCCGTGGGTGGGCAAGGCGGCCTGCTCGACCTGGCGCTGGACAGCGACTTTGCCAACAACCGCACGCTCTACTTTTGCTATTCCGAACCCGACAGCAACAGCGGTAACACCAATAGCACAGCCTTAGCCCGTGCCAAGCTGGCGGACGATGGCAAGAGCCTGATCGACGTGAAGGTGCTGTTCAGCCAACTACCCAAAGTGGCCAGCAGCGCGCACTTTGGCTGCCGCATCGTAGAAAGCCGCAG
Organism: Burkholderiales bacterium PBB3; assembly: GCA_002256115.1. GTDB lineage: Bacteria > Pseudomonadota > Gammaproteobacteria > Burkholderiales > Burkholderiaceae_C > Allorhodoferax. The sequence continues at coordinate 106,212 of NKIK01000001.1, read as the reverse complement.
CGCCGGTCAATCCGATGGTCTGCTCTTTCTGGCGCTGGGCGAGCGCTACAGCCGCAAAGAGGATGCACAGAAGCTAGACAACCACCACGGCAAGATCGTGCGCATCGGCAAAGACGGCCGCGTGCCCGCCAACAACCCTTTTAATACGCCCGACCACCGCAAGGCCGGTGCCCTGCCCGAGATCTGGAGCTACGGACACCGCAACCCGCAGGGCCTTGTTTTGTCGCCTGCGGGTAGCCTGTGGGAGCACGAACACGGCCCGCAGGGCGGCGACGAAGTCAACCTGGTGCAAGCCGGGCGCAACTACGGCTGGCCCGTGATCACCTATGGCGAAAACTATGGCGGCGGCAAGATAGGCGCGGGGATCACCGCGCAACCCAGCATGGAGCAGCCCGTGCATTATTGGGTGCCGTCCATCGCGCCATCCGGCATGGTGTTTGTGACCAGCCATCGTTATGGCAAAGACTGGGTGGGCAATCTGGTGGTGGGCTCGCTCAAGTTTGGCTACTTGAGCCGCCTGGAGATGACCGAGCCCTATGGCGGCAAATTGCAGCGCGAAACCAAAGTGCCGGTAGAGGTGGGCGACCGGGTGCGCGACGTGCGCCAAGGGCCTGACGGTCTGCTGTATCTGATCACCGATAGCCCCAAGGGCCGACTGCTGCGGCTGGTGCCTGGCGCTTAAGCCCGCCTGGGAGCGTGGGCGGCAGAACCTTTTGCTTCGTGTCCTCCGCCCGCTGCGCGGCCTCCCTCTTTTACCTTCGCAAAACGCTCTGCCACCCAGGCTCCCCGGCTCCCAGCCTTACGAGCCCAGTTGGGCCCAGGCTTTGTCCAGGCGCTTCACACTCACCGGCTGCGGAGTCTTCAATTCCTGCGCAAAAAAGCTCACCCGCAGCTCTTCCAGCAACCAGCGGAACTCTTGCATGCGCTCATCCATCGCGCCCTTGCGTTCGGCCACCAGGCGCCAATAGCGCTGGTCTTGCGGGCGCAACTCCAGCATGCGCGCGGCATCGCGGGCTGGGTCGGCGCGGTATTTGTCCAGCCGCAGCGTGATAGCTTTGAGGTAGCGCGCCAGGTGCTGTAGCCGGTCCCACGGCGTGGCTTGCAAAAACTTCTTGGGGATCAAGCGGTTGAGCTGCTGTTGGGCATCTGCGGTCGCATCCGGCGCATTCTTGGTGTCCTTGATCTTGCGCGCCGCAGCGGCGTACTCCAACAAGATGACGCTCGCCATGCGTGCTACCTCGTTGGCAATCAGCGTCAGGCGGCCACGGCCTTCTTCGATTCGGCGCTTGAAGGCGAATTCATCGGTGGGCAGCGGGTCTAGCAAGAAAGCGCGGTCCAGCGCCACGGCGATGATCTGCTCGCGCAACTCTTCAATCGTGCCGCCGCCCGTGTTGTTGTCGTTCTTGCCTACGTTCATATACGCCACGGCCATCTTCTGCAGGTCGGGGATATTCTTTTCCAGGTATTTCAGCGCATCCTTGATTTGCAGTGCGAACAGGCGGCGCAATCCCGCGCGGTGTTTGCTGGCCGCCACTTCGGGTTCATCAAACACTTCTACCGTCACCGCATCGCCGCCGTCTATTAGCGCCGGGAATCCAATCAAGGTCTGGCCGCCTTTGCGGATTTCCAGCAACTCTGGCAGCTCGCCAAAGGTCCAGGCGGTGTGGCGGAGCTCGGTCACATTGGGTTTGGCAGGAGTATTTGCTACATTTTTAGGAGCTGCTCCCGCACTATCCATGGGCTGCAAGCCACTTTTCTTTACTAATCCAGCAGTTTGGGGCGCTGGTGTGGCTGCCGGGGGTGGGTTCACAGCACCCTGCCCCAGCTTCAAATTGGCCAGCGCCTGAAACGCACCCCGCGCCTGTTTGCCCCATTCGGCTTTCAGCGCACCCAGGTTGCGGCCTTGGCCCAGTTGGCGGCCATGTTCGTCCACCACCCGGAAGTTCATGAAGTAGTGCGGCGTCAGCATGTCGACCTTGATGTCGGCCTTCACAACGTCCAGCGCAGTCGCGTCGCGCACCAGCTTCAGCAGCGCATCTACCAGGCCACCCGCGCCAAACTTTTCGGGCGCGTTCAGCAGATCGGTGAATTTGGTGGCGGTGTCGGGCAGCGGCACCAAGCGGCTGCGTGGGCGCTGGTGTAGGGTCTTTAGCAGCGCCTGTACTTTTTCTTTCAACATGCCGGGCACCAGCCATTCGCAGCGCTCGTCGTTGACCTGGTTCAATACAAACAGCGGCACGGTGACCGTAATGCCATCCCGCGCATCGCCGGGTTCGTGCAGGTAAGTGGCCGCGCAGTCCACGCCACCCAAACGAACGGTTTTGGGGAAAGACGCGGTGGTGATGCCCGCCGCCTCGTGGCGCATCAGCTCTTCGCGGGTCAGGCGAAGGAGGGTGCACTCTGGGCGGCTAGGCGACAGAGCGCTCTGCTCCCCCGCACCTGTTGGCCCCGGCCCTTGGCCTCCTCCTTTTACCTGCGCAGAACGCTCTGTCGCCCAGCCTCCCAAGTTGTATTGCGGCTTCTTGGATTCCTCGCGGTACCAGCGTTCAAAGCTGTAGCCGCTGCACACATCGGCGGGCAACTGCTGGTCGTAAAACGCATAGATCAGCTCGTCGTCCACCAGCACGTCTTGCCGGCGCGCCTTGTGCTCCAGGTCTTCTACCTGCTTGATGAGCTTTTGGTTGGCCGCCAAGAATGGCAGCGTGGTTTCCCACTCTTTGCCGACCAGTGCTTCGCGGATAAAGATTTCTCGCGCGCCGTGCATGTCAACCCGGCCATAGTTCACCTTGCGCCCGCTGTAGACGACGATGCCGTACAGCGTGGCCCGCTCCAGCGCTACCACCTCGGCGGCCTTCTTTTCCCAGTGCGGGTCTAGCAGTTGTTTCTTGAGCAAATGCCCGCCCACCTGCTCTAGCCACTGCGGCTCAATATTCGCAATGCCGCGGCCAAACAGACGCGTGGTTTCGACCAATTCGGCCGCCACGATCCATTTGCCCGGCTTCTTGGTCAAGTGCGCGCCGGGGTGGGCAAAGAACTTGATGCTGCGCGCGCCCAAATATTCGCCGTTCTGCCCTTCTTCGAGCTTGCAGCCGATATTGCCCAGCAGGCCGGACAGCATGGATAAATGCAGTTGCTCGTAGCTCGCAGGCTTGGTGTTCAAGCGCCATTTGTGCTCAGCAACCACGGTATGGAGCTGGCTGTAGATGTCCTTCCACTCCCGCACGCGGCGCATGCTGACGAAGTTTTGGCGTAGGAGCTGCTCGTATTGACGGTTGCTGAGTTTGTGGGTTGTTGGGTGCGTTTGTGCGTGCGCTGGGCGTTGGGGCGCACGGACGTTCTGCTCCGTGTCCCCCGCCCGCTGCGCGGGCTCCTCCTTTACCTGCGCAGAACGCCCATGCGCCCCAACGCCCGGCTCTGTAGCTGAGGAACCACCGCGTGCGTCATTGATCCACTTCCACAGTTTGAGGTAGCCCGAGAATTCACTTTTCTCGTCGTCAAACTTTTGGTGCGCCGCATCGGCTTGCTGCTGCGCCTCCATGGGTCGGTCGCGTACATCTTGCACACTCAAGGCGCTCGCAATCACCAAGGCTTCGTCCAGCGCCTCACGGCTACGCGCCTCCAGCAACATGCGCCCCACGCGCGGGTCCAGTGGTAAACGGCTCAGCTCTTGTCCCAGCGGCGTCAGCTCATTCGCATCGTCCACCGCGCCCAGTTCATTCAGCAACTGGTAGCCATCGGCAATCGCACGGCCACTGGGGCGCTCCAGAAACGGAAAATCTTCCACGATGCCCAGGTGCAGCGACTTCATCCGCAAGATAACGCCAGCCAGCGAGCTGCGCAGAATTTCTGGGTCGGTGAATTTGTCCCGTCCGTCAAAGTCCTTCTGGTCGTACAAACGAATGCAAATGCCGTTGGCCACGCGCCCGCAGCGCCCTGCGCGCTGATTGGCCGAGCTTTGGCTGATGGGCTCCACCAGCAACTGCTCCACCTTGCTGCGGAAGCTGTAGCGCTTGATGCGCGCGGTACCGGCATCAATCACATAGCGCGTGCCGGGCACGGTGAGCGATGTTTCGGCTACGTTGGTGGCCAGCACAATGCGCCGCCCGGTGTGGCCGTCAAAAATGCGGTCCTGCTCGGCGGGGCTCAGTCGGGCAAACAACGGCAGCACTTCGGCATTGCGCATCACCGGCTGGTGGCTTACGTGCTTGCGCAGGTGGTCTGCCGCTTCGCGAATCTCACGCTCGCCGGGCAGGAACACCAGAATGTCGCCCTGGTTGTGCGGATCGCGCCACAGCTCGTCCACGCCATCGGCAATAGCGTCATTCAGGTCGTATTCGCGCGATTCTTCGAACGGCCGGTAGCGTTGCTCCACCGGGAACATACGGCCCGACACCATGATCACCGGCGCGGGGCCTTTGCTGGAGGCAAAGTGGTCTGCAAAACGCTGCGCATCAATCGTGGCCGAGGTGACGATGATTTTGAGGTCTGGCCTGCGCGGCAGTATCTGGCGCAGGTAGCCCAGCAGAAAGTCGATATTCAGCGAACGCTCATGCGCCTCGTCGATGATGATGGTGTCGTAGTTGTTGAGCAGTGGGTCTGTCTGCGTCTCGGCCAGCAAGATACCGTCAGTCATCAGCTTGACGGAGGCGTCTTTGCTCAATCGGTCTTGAAACCGCACCTTGAAGCCCACCACATCGCCCAACGGCGTCTTCAGTTCTTCGGCAATCCGTTTGGCCACGCTGCTGGCGGCAATGCGGCGAGGTTGGGTGTGCCCAATCAGCTTGCCGCGCTGGCCTTCGGGGTAGTTCAGCTTGCCCCGGCCCATGGCTAGGGCGATCTTGGGCAGCTGCGTCGTCTTGCCGGAACCGGTCTCGCCACAGACGATAACCACCTGGTGCTGGTGAATAGCGTCCATGATTTCCTGGCGTTTGCCAGATACGGGAAGCGACTCGGGGAATTCGATTTGCAAGCGTTTGGAAACTGGCACGGAAGCGGGAGAAGAGGTATCAGACATTGGGTGCAATTATCCCGGCTGACGGCCATGGGGCTCTTTGAGCGGGGTTTATACAGCCAAATCGGCCATTCAGGCCGTGGATAGTGCGGGATAAGCTACTAAAGTAATAGCAAGTTGCTGGGCGTGACAGACATTGGTTTGCATTTAATTGCAATGCAATGGCTAGAGCGCTCACGCACTGGCTCTAGTGTCTTGATACCCAGCAAGGCCTTGGCACCACGGTGCGCTCTGGCGACATGCTAGGAACAGTGGAGCCGCCCTAGAACGGCTAGCACAACAAAACCGGTTATAAATCAACGACATGCGAAAAAAGTCAATTCATCCCGCCAAGTTAGAGCCACGATTCGTCGTGGATTCGATTTTCGTATCACGTTAGATGTTTGACTCACTTACCACCACCTACCTTGTCACTGCCAAGTGGTTGAACGACAACCAGGGCGTCGCGGGTGTTGCCGTGTTCATAGTTACGCTACTACTGGGATGGGCAAGTGGAATATTTGCGGCACTGCGGCGTCGACCCAAATTCAGAATTTCCCATATTGACGGACCGACCTTTTGCTGTACGTTTTTTACTGGTGCTGAACGTGACAACCAACCCGTGCATAGAACGGGGATCGCACTCTATCTGGCCGTGGCAAATGTCGGTTCCGCCGCGTCTAGCATAAAAAACATCTCCGTTGGCTACCATTGGCACCTTCGTCCGTTTAGTGTTCTTTGGCTTCGGTATGGAGTGGGCTGGTACTGGTTACGCAATCAGATCGCAGCCATTCATGATTTTCAAGCGAAGATCGGTGAGAACATCAAGGTTTATCCGTTCTTGACTCAACGCAGCATCATGCCTGGGGCCAATCCTTCGTCATTCTTGGAGCCGGGAAGGTCGACGAACGGAGTAGTATATTTTGAGCAATCAGATAGCTGGGGAGGCTGCTTTCCCGCGCCAAAAAAGCAAGGTGTAAGCGTCAAGGTGGAAATACATGATGTATTTGGCTACGCACACACGGCCAAGTTCAAGATCCCGTGTCTCTCAATAGAAGAGGCTCGAAAATACAATCCTTCATTCGGCAAGACATTTGCAGAACTTAGAAATGAAACCTTGCCACACGACAAGGATATCTAGCTGGTCGGCCCACACGAACAGGCGACATCATGTCGCAGCTGCGCGGCGCGTGTCGCGTGCCGGTGGCCTCCAATATTCGACGTTCCTGAGGACTTTTCCGTGCCTATAAAAAGCAAAGACGTCAAAATTCTCTGGGGACGATCAGGGAACCGATGTGCAATCTGCAAAACCCCATTAACTCAGGAAGCAACATCACCGACAGCTTCGTTCACTTTAGGGGAACAGGCACACATCGTGGGCGACAAGGAAAATGCTGCGCGAGGGAAAAGCTTGTTAACGTCAGAGGAGCGTGACAGCTACCATAACTTGATACTTCTTTGCCCGAACCACCATACCGAGATCGACAAGAACGAGGTGGGTTGGCCTGTCGATAAACTGCACCAAGTTAAGTCGGTGCATGAACTCTGGGTGACCGAGACTCTAAGCGAGACGATTGACCATGTAAGGCTCGCACAACAAACCGCCATTTCAGCAGTCGTTGATACCGCAGTCGAACTGTGCGACCTGGAGAATTGGCAATCATGGACAAGTCACGCACTCTCACCAAGCCAACGCTGGCGCGAGGACATGCCGTCTGCGCTCTTCAATTTTCGCAAGCGTGTCAACGCCACAATCTGGCCGCCGGAGTTTGACGAGCTCAGCCGCGCGGCGATCTCGCTGTCTGTTCTCCTGCACTGCGCTTCTGACGAATTTATGAAGCACAGCGACTCACTGGGGAACTACTACGTCGCAGATCGCTTCTACCGAAGACCAGCAAACAACACTGACTACGACGCTGACCTGGTGGAGTTCGAAGCTTGGCAGGACAGATGCTATGACCTCGTTAGGCAAGCAACAAAAGCAGCGAACTGGTTTGCCGACGTTGTTCGGCGCGACGTAAACCCCATGTTCTTTGCAGCAAAGGGGCGGTTCTTCATCGAAGAGGGTCCCTTTGAGGACTTATCCGTTCGCGTAAGCATTCCTCAGTACACAGATGCTGAAAAGACCGCACTTCCTGCATCTCTCAAGCTGTACGCCTAACCCTTTCATAGAATGGACATGCAAAGGCTGGCTTCGCCATCTTTCGCATGCAGCGAATGTCAAACGTTGGGGCGATAAAAAAGCCATATCTGGCCCGCTCTTTGCAATCTCTCTGCCGCATAGATCGCCTCACGGCCCGCTACAAACCCCAAAACCACAGCAGCCTCTTGCTGCCCGTGGTCCTACCTAAAAAAATCATCCCCTGTTGGTTTCCGCCGATTTTGTGGCGCAGTAGGCTAAGTAGACGGGGCCAGCGCCTGCGATGTATAGTTCATACATCATGAAAAACGCCTCAGATCTATCGCGCACCCAGATCTACCTGACTCAGCAGCAGCAGCAGCGTCTGGCGCAAGTCAGCCGTGGGTCGGCGTCGACCAAGAGCGCTTTGATTCGTCGGGCGGTTGATCTGTTTCTTGCCCAGCAACCCAAAGCCAGCTCCTCTGACAAAACACAGCACTTGCAAGCCATCGTGGGGCTGTGGCAGCAGCACGATGCCATGCAAGACCCTGCTGTAGCAGTGCGAAAAATGCGGCAAGCGCGCTACGCATCCATTGCGCCATGAGCGCGGCTAGGGAAGTGCTGATTGACACTGACGTGCTGATTTGGCTCGCCAGAGGCAACGCCAATGCCAGCCGCGTGATCGAATCTTTGGGCGATTGGGCTATCTCCTCTGTCAGCTACATGGAGATGCTGCAAGGCTGCCGCAGTAAGCAGGAGCAAAAAGCGCTGCAAAAGGCGTTCAAGTCCACTCCAGATACGATCCTCGGAATCACCCCCGCGATCAACGACCAAGCCATTGCGCTAGTGGAACAACACGCTTTGTCGCATAGCTTGCATATGGCAGATGCATTGATCGCCGCAACAGCGCTAGAACATTCTCTGCCACTGCTAACCGGCAACGGCAAACACTTCAAGGTCGTCGACGGGCTTCAAGTCGTCATTTTTAAACCCTAATCTCTTTGCGCAATGACCTCTGTCTTCAATTTCACCTTCGTTCCCTGGTTCCGGTCGGTGGCGCCCTATATCCACAAGTTTCGCAACCAGACTTTTGTGGTGGGCATCGCGGGTGAGGCCATTGCGGCGGGCAAGCTGCAGCACTTGGCGCAAGACTTGGCCATGATTCAGAGCATGGGCGTGAAGATTGTGCTGGTGCATGGCTTTCGTCCGCAGGTGAACGAGCAGCTCAAGGCCAAAGGCCACACGCCCAAATACAGCCACGGCATCCGCATCACCGATGAAGTGGCATTGGACTGCGCCCAAGAGGCTGCGGGCCAGCTGCGCTATGAGATTGAAGCCGCGTTTAGCCAGGGCTTGCCCAATACGCCTATGGCTGACTCCACGGTGCGTGTCATCTCGGGCAACTTCATCACCGCGCGGCCCGTCGGCATTGTGGATGGCATCGATTTCCAGCACAGCGGCCTGGTGCGCAAGGTGGACATTGCTGGTATCACCACCACGCTGGACATGGGGGCCATGGTTTTGTTGTCGCCGTTTGGCTTCTCACCCACCGGTGAGGCCTTTAATTTGGCCATGGAAGAGGTAGCCACCAGTGTGGCCACCGCGCTGCAGGCCGACAAGCTGATCTTCCTGACCGAGGTGCCCGGTATCCGCATGGACCCCACACAGCCCGCTAGTGAGGACAACCCGATTGACACCGAGCTGCCGCTGGCTGCGGCAGAAAAGTTGCTGCAAGCCCTGCCCGCAGCCAATCAGCCTACCGACACCGCGTTTTACCTGCAACATTGTGTCAAGGCTTGCAAGAGCGGCGTTGAACGCAGCCACATCATCCCCTTTGCGGTCGATGGCGCGATTCTCTTAGAGGTGTATGTGCACGATGGCATTGGCACCATGGTGGTGGATGAAAAACTGGAGAGCCTGCGCGAGGCCACTGAGGAAGATGTGGGCGGCATCCTGCAGTTGATTGAGCCGTTTGAGAAAGACGGCACCTTGGTCAAGCGCAGCCGCACCGAGATTGAACGCGATGCCGGTAACTACACCATCATCGAACACGATGGCGTGATCTTCGCCTGCGCCGCCCTGTACCCCTACCCCGAGTCCAAAACGGCCGAGATGGCGGCACTGACCGTGTCACCGGATGTGCAGGGCCAAGGCGATGGCGAGCGAGTATTAAAACGCGTGGAGCAGCGAGCCAAAGCGGCGGGACTGGACAGCATTTTTGTGCTGACCACGCGCACCATGCATTGGTTCTTAAAACGCGGCTTTGTTCAGGTGGACCCGGAGTGGCTGCCCGAGGCCCGCAAGCGCAAGTACAACTGGGACCGCAAAAGCCAAGTGCTGGTCAAGAAGCTGGCCTAAACCAGCCCCAAGCCCGATATCAGGCGCGGCATCAGGCCTGGCGTAGTCGACGCCAAATCAGCAGCATGCCCACCAAGGCCATGGCGCAAAACCACAGGAAGGACCAGTTGGCAATGGTCCCACCCAGGAAAGTCCAGTCCACTTTGCTGCAGTCGCCGCCGCCCTTGAAGATCATAGGGATGACGCGCTGCAGGGGGAAGTTTTCAATCATTCCATACAGGTCTCGGCCGCAGGAGGTTACTTCAGGTGGGTACCACTGCAGCCAGCTCTGGCGCGCGGCCACGTAGGCCCCGCCTAAGGCCAACAGCGTCAGAAACACGCTGCCGGTGATTTGGAGCTTCTTTTTGCCAGTAAAGGCCGTCAATCCTGCGGAAGCAGCTATTAAAATGAGAGCATATCGCTGCACAATGCACATCGGGCAAGGCTCCAGCCCGACCACCAGTTGCAGGTACATGCCAAAGCCCAACAATCCTACGCAGGCGATACACACGGCCAACAATACGCGCTGCGGCGTGTTGTCCAGGGCGTTGAAGACAAAGTTCAAGATTTCAGTCCTTCCAGATTTAAGCCATGCAAACAGGGTGTTTGCGCTGGCGTTGGGGTCCATTCTGGCGCTTAAGTTCCGCGTTCTCGTGCCCGCAATGGCTTGGCGGGCATTGCAAACCGAATAAGATGCGCACCTCGATGCCGCAGCGCATTGTTTCACTCTTTGATAGGCACCCCCATGGCACGCACCGTTAACTGCATCAAGCTCGGCAAAGAAGCCGAAGGACTCGACTTTCCACCCTACCCCGGTGAATTGGGAAAACGCATTTGGGAGGGCGTCAGCAAAGAGGCCTGGGCCGCCTGGATCAAGCACCAAACCATGCTGGTCAACGAAAACCGCCTGAATCTGGCCGACCTGCGAGCACGCCAATACCTGGCCCGGCAAATGGAAAACCACTTTTTCGGCGACGGTGCCGATGCGGCCCAGGGCTACGTGCCACCAAGCGCTTGAGTCTTTCTGCCAGCCCAGCCCCCTGGACGGTGCTTGACACCTGTTTCGGGTCGGGCGAAGGGCTGGTGCAATACCTGCATGCCCAACCTGCTTTGGACCAACGTAGCGGCGTATTGCATTACGTAGGCGTTTGCGAATCAACACCAAACCCAGGCGAAACCGCCCCCGCGACGGGGTCAGTGTCTCTTCAGGGTGATCTAGCTGCCGAGTTGAAAGCAGCCTTGAGGATCGCCTTACCCGGCTTCCAACGGTTTTTACTGAATCAAGGCCAAGTCAGTTTGACTTTGTGCGTGGGGTCTGTGCGGCACATGCTGTCAGAACAGCAATTCCAAGCCGATGAAGTGCATCTGGGCCCAGATCTGCAAATGTGGGACAAGTGGGCGATTCAATTGCTGGCTCGGCGCTGTCGGCGTGGCACGGTGCTGAAAATACGCGGCTCCAATGACGCCCCACCGCCTGCCGCCACTTTTGTAAAAGCACTGGCGGGCCAAGGCTTCCAATGGCAATCGCCGCAAACCGCCATTTACGATCCCACGTGGGAGCTGCGCAGCACGCGCAACCCACGGGCAAGTGCGCGGCCCACAGTGGCGCGTTGCGCTGTCATTGGCGGCGGGCTGGCTGGGGCTGCGGTGGCCCACGCCATGGCGCGGCGCGGTTGGAGCGTCACGGTGCTAGACAGCCATGCGCAATGCGCAGCAGGCGGATCAGCCCTGCCCGTGGGTCTGGTCGTGCCGCATACCTCTGTGGACGACAGCCCGCGTTCGCGCCTGTCGCGCGTGGGTTTGAGCCTGACGCTGCAGCATGCCAAACGTCTCTTACGCCGGGGTGAAGACTGGGACGATTGCGGTGTTCTGGAGTTGACCCGAGATGCACAACGGCAGTTAAACGCCTCACCGAGCTTGCGAAAGGCCGGTTGGCTGGAACTAGGGCGCAGCCAGGCAACGCAACAGGTTTGGGCGAGCGAACTAGACTGGGACCATAGCCTTTGGCACCCACGGGCTGGATGGATCAAACCGGCCAGCCTGGTGCGGGCATGGTTAGCGGCACCCGGTATTCAATGGCGTGGGGATGCCCAAGTACACCGGATGGAACGCGTTGACGGAGTCTGGGTTTTGTACCGGCACAACGCCGATATCTTGGCGCAGGCCGAAGTGGTGGTGGTCGCCAATGCCATGGGTGCTGGCCCCTTGCTGAACGAACTTCATCCTTCGTGGCAATGCCCCGAGGCCCTGCGCCACCAAATCGGTTTACTGCAGGCGCTGTGCGGCACGGTCAGCCACGGCTGCACATCAACATCGCCGTGTGACGCGCTGCCTCCTTTTCCGGTCAATGGCAGCGGCAGCTTGGTCAGCCTTCCTGCATGGCTAAAGGGGCAAACGGGGCAAGAAGGGCAAGCCTGGTTTGCTGGCGCGACCTATGAACGCGACGCTGCGCAGTTGGCCCACCAGCCGCAGCAACATGCGAGCAATTTACAGCGGCTACAGGGCTTGCTACCCGCCGCAGGCCACTACCTGTCCCACCCATTCAACACTGGCAGCGTAGACAGTTGGACCGGCACGCGCTGTGTGAGTAATGATCGGCTGCCTCTTGTCGGATCGGTGGATGCAGATGGCAAATCCGGGCTGTGGATCAGCGCGGCGATGGGCTCGCGGGGTTTGAGTTTTGCGGCTTTATGCGCCGAACTGCTGGCAGCCCAGTTGGGCGGAGAGCCGCTTCCTGTTGAGGCACGCTTGGCGCGCAGCCTGGACGCAAATCGCCCGGCGCGCGGCAAACCCTAAATTTTCTGCAAAAGCCCCAATACCTGCTGTGGGCTGAATGGCATCTCCAAAAGCCCTGCACAGCCCAGTTGCTCTGCCCGCTCCATGATGGGCCATGTGGGGGACGCTGTGGCCAAAATGACCGAGCGTGGCGGTGAAGGCATTTCTTTGAGCGCTTCGACCATCGCCCAGGGGTCCGCATCTGGCAATTCCAAGCCGATGATCATCAAGTCGTAGTGGCGTTTGGCCAATAGCTCGGAGGCCTGTGCCGCGGTGACGGCCTCGTCCAATTCGGTATGACCCGCCAGGGCCAACCGGGCACGCAAATACAGGCGATCCTCAGGCGTCAGCCCCACAACCAGGCACACCGTCACACCCGGCGGCACAGCGCTTTCTGTCAAAGCCCCCAGGTCGATATCGATATCCACTTCAGCGGCGAACAAAGCGTCCAATTCCCGTACCAAGCCCACCCAATCCACAGGCCGCGGCAAACACCGCCAAACCGATGCAGGGGGCTTGGCTCCGATAGCGATAACACGCAGGTTCGGACTAAAACTGGGCGACTCCATCTCTACACAAGCTTCGTAGCTATCCACATCGATGAGCGCTACGCCAGGTGCTACGCCACAGTCGGCAGTCCAAAGCTGGTAAGTGGGCACGCGGCGCGTAGACAGCCGAAACAAGGTGTTGAGCGAATGCCGCTCAACATCTGTAAACCCCAATACTTTGACCATTACGGTTGAGGACACAGGGCACCTTTGTCAGACAAAACGCGGCTCAAAAATCGGAATGTGGTCATCCGGCTAGCGCTCTTTGGTGTAGGGGCGGCCCAGTGCTTGGGGAGCAACCGCTTTGCCAATGAAGCCTGCCAGCAATACGACGGTGAGAACATAAGGCAGGGCTTGAATCGCCTGTACCGGCACTTCACCAATACCGGGCAAAGCCACCCCTTGCAAACGGATAGCCACCGCATCCAAGAACCCAAAGAGCAAACAAGCCCACAAAGCACCTACGGGGTGCCAGCGCCCAAAGATCAAAGCAGCCAGGGCCATAAAACCCCGCCCCGCAGTCATATTCGGAGAAAAGCTGGCGCTTTGGGCCAGCACCAAATACGCCCCTGCCAAACCGCAGAGCACGCCGTTCAAGCTCAGCGCCATATAGCGCAGCCGCAGCACAGACACGCCAGCAGCATCGACCATTTGCGGGTTCTCACCCACCGCGCGCAGCCGCAAACCAAAGCGGGTGCGAAACACCAGCCACCAAACGCCCGGAACCAGCAGCAGCGCCAAATACACCAGGCCGTTGTGGCCCAAGAGGCCCTGCCCTATCACCGTACCAATGAACGGCACCGCCTGCAAAAGCTCAGGTAGCAGCGGAAAAAGCGGCTGAATTCGTACTTCGTTGGACACGGGTGGTGTTTGCCCACCTTGTGCAAACCAGGCAATCCCCAAAACCACAGTCAGGCCGGATGCGATGATATTGATGGCCACCCCAGACACCACCTGGTCGCCCCGGTGGCTGACACAGGCCAAACCGTGTGTCCATGACAAAACGACAGCGATGGCCACGCCCGCCAGCAGGGCCAGACCCATGGAGTTGTAGGCCGCACCCGCTGCTGCAGCCGCAAAGGCAGCCGCCAGCATTTTTCCTTCCAGACCAATATCCACCACACCGGATCGCTCAGACAGCAACCCGGCCAGTGCACACAGGATCAGAGGCGTAGATACACGCAGCGTGGACGCCAGCAACGCGCCGAGCAATGCTTCATCCATGGGCCACCCCTCGTACGGGTAACTTGTTCAGCACCCAGGCCAATATCGGCGCGATCACGTAGACCATGGCACCAGAAAACAAAACGATGAAGCCTTGCAACATCACCACCATGTCACGGCTAAAGCCAGGTACGTCAAAGGCGACCTCGGCACCGCCCTGGAACAAAGCACCAAACAGCAGACTGGCAAAAACGATACCCACCGGGTGGTTGCGCCCCATCAGGGACACTGCAATACCGGTGAAGCCCGCGCCACTGACAAACTCCAAAAGCAGCTTGCCATTGACGCCAGCGATCTCGTTCATGCCCACCATGCCCGCCAATGCGCCCGACAGCCCCATGGCCACGATAACTTGGTGGCGCGAGTTGATACCGGCGTATTCCGCAGCACTGGGGCTGGAGCCGACAGCGCGCACATGGTAGCCGCGCCGGGTACGCCACAAGAATGCATACACCGCAACGGCGGCCAATATCGCCAACACCACACTCAGGTTCAGCGGAGATGCCGGCCACTCCACGCCCAGCCAGGCCAAAGCGTCTTGCATGCTAGGCAGTTTGGCAGAGTCTGCAAAGGGCGCGCTCTCGACCGACATAGTGCCCGCCGGGCGCAAGTGATTCACCAGCAAATACACCAACACGCTGCTGGCAATGAAGTTGAACATGATGGTGGTGATCACCACATGGCTGCCCCGATAAGCTTGCAAGTAGGCTGGCACAGCCGCCCACACCATGCCGAACAGCGCACCGGCGATCAGCATGATGGGCAGCATGGCCCAGGCTGGCAAAGTGGCAGACAACCACATCGCCACCAGCCCGGTACCCAGCCCGCCCATCACGGCCTGGCCCTCGCCCCCAATATTGAACAAGCCACCGTGAAAAGCAACTGCCACGGCCAAGCCGGTAAACACAAAGGTAGTGGCGTAATACAGGGTGTAGCTGATGCCGCGTGCAGAGCCAAACGCCCCACGAACCAACACTGAAATCACCTCAGCCGGGCTCTGCCCGACCAAGGCCACAACACCTGCGGCTACCAACAAGGCTACCGCCAAACACACCAGCGGCAGCAACACCAAATCAGCCCAGCGGGGCAAAGCTTGTGGCGTGCTCAATGGCCACCTCCCGTCATCAGTAGACCCAGTTTTGCCTCTGAGCAATCTTCAATCGCCAGCTCACCGGTCACTCGCCCTTGGTTCATCACAATCACCCGGTTGGACAAGACCAAAATTTCGTCCAGTTCACTGGACACTACCAACACCGCGCAGCCCGCGTCACGCATGGCACGCAATTGCGAATAAATGAACTCGATAGCACCAATATCAACGCCCCGTGTGGGTTGCCCCACCAGCAACACCTTGGGTGACTGGCCTAACTCACGGGCCAGTACCAGCTTCTGCTGATTGCCGCCCGAAAACTTGCTACTGCCGAGCTCTGGGTTGGGCGGGCGCACGTCAAAACGTTCCATCATCCCAGCGGTAGCGCTGCGCATGGCGCGGTGGTTCATCCAACCACCGGCGTTGTACTCTGGCAGCGCGTCGTAGCCCAGTACGGCGGACTCCCAAGCTGCAAAAGCCATCACCATGGCGCGTGCGTGGCGATCTTCTGGCACATGGGCCAGGCCCAAGGTCCGGGCCGTGCGTGGGTCTAGCCAGGCGGCAGGCGTGAAGGTTCTGCCACCCAATGTCAGCTCGCCTGCGGTGGGCGTAAGCAAGCCAGACAGAACATCCAGAAGTTCACTCTGCCCATTACCAGACACCCCCGCAACGCCCACAATTTCACCCGCCCGCAACTCCAGGTTGATGTCGGACAGACGCAGCACTTGCATCTCATCAAGGACTTGCGTTTGGCGCAAAGCCAATAGGACTTCGCCAACCGATTGCTTGCCATCGTCAACGCGGCCCATTTGCACCTTGCGCCCCACCATGGCTTCCGCCAAGCCTTCAATAGATGCCTCGGATATCGGCATCTCTTGCACGACGCGACCGGCACGCATCACCGTCACGCAGTCGCACAGCCCCATGACTTCTTTGAGCTTGTGCGTGATCAACAAAATGGTGGTGCCTTGCGAGCGCAGATGGTCAAGCACTTTGAACAAGTGGGTGGTTTCCTGGGGCGTCAGCACGGCGGTGGGCTCGTCCAGAATCAGAACCTTGGCCCCACGGTACAACGCCTTCAGAATTTCCAAGCGCTGCTGATCGCCCACGGGCAGATCGCCCACCAGCGCATCCAGCTTGACGTGCAGGCCGGTGTCTTGCATCAGCTTCTCTAGCGCAGCACGCACCTTGGCATCTGCGCGCTTGAGGAGCCAATGGGGCTCCGCCCCCAGCATGATGTTTTCAAGCGCTGTTAGCGTGTCTACCAGCATAAAGTGCTGATGCACCATGCCGATACCCAAGCCAATGGCATCGTCAGAGTTGCGAATGAGAGCGGGCTTGCCATCCACTTCGATCGATCCGCTGTCGGCTTGGTAAAAGCCATACAGCACGGACATCAGCGTGCTTTTGCCCGCACCGTTTTCGCCCACGATGCCATGCACGGTGCCAGCGGCAATGCTTAAGTTGACATCGGCATTGGCGGCAACGGCACCAAAACGCTTACAGATACCCGCCAGCCGAACTGCAACGCGGGTTGGCGTACTGGGCATCAGAACTTACAAGCGTTATCGGCCATGTAATCAGCCACTTTGATCTTGCCGCTGACGATGTCGGCCTTGGCTGCATCGACGCGCTTTTTCATCTCAGGCGTGATCATCTTGGCGTTAAATTCATCGGCTGCGTAATCCACGCCGCCTTCTTTCAGGCCCAGCACCGACACACCGGGCGTGTGGCCCTTGGCTACGTTGTACACCGCCAAATCCACCCGCTTGACCATGCTGGTCAGCATCGTGCCCGGCTGAACGTAGTTTTGGTTGCTGTCAACGCCGATGGCCAACTTGCCACCGTCTTTAGCGGCTTGGTAAACGCCCATACCCGTGCCACCCGCTGCCGCAAACACCACATCCGCACCCTTGGCAAATTGCGCCTTGGCTAACTCACCCCCGCGCGCCGGGTCATTCCAAGCGGCACCCGTGGTGCCGGTCATATTGCTGAAGACTTCGGCCTTGGCATTGGCGAACTTGGCACCTTGCTCATAGCCGCACTGAAACCTGCGAATCAAGGGAATATCCATACCGCCGACAAAGCCCACTTTGCCGGACTTGCTGGCAATGGCCGCCATCACACCCACCAGGAAACTGCCTTCGTGTTCTTTGAAAACTACCGATTGAACATTCGGCTGGTTCACCACCATGTCGATGATGGCGAACTGAAGTTTGGGGAATTCTTTGGCGACTTTTTCAATGCTGGAGGCCTGACCGAACCCGATACCGATGATGGGGCTAGCCCCTTTTTCGGCCATGCGGCGCAGCGCCTGCTCGCGTTGTGATTCGTTGGCAATCTCAAACGACAGGTAGTTCTTGCCCGTGTCTTTTTTCCACTTTTCCATGCCACGGAAAGCTGCTTCATTGAAGGACTTGTCGAACTTTCCGCCCATATCAAAAACCACGGCCGGGTCAGCCACTGCATGCAGGCTCGTTACCAAACTTGCCACCAAAACACCCCAACGGGTCGTATGTTTCATATTCATAGCATCTCTCACATTTTCAGATGGTGCAAAGCATAACAAAGGTTCACTGAGCGGGTTTACCCTAGCGCTACCAGCGCTTTGGCCACACTAGCTGCCAAGCGCGCATTGTTCAAGACCAAAGCGATATTGGCGGCCAAACTATTGCCGCCCGTCAGGGCGTTGACGCGGGCCAACAAAAACGGGGTTGTGTCCTTGCCACCTATCCCCTGTTGTGCTGCTTCTGCCAATGCCTGTTCAATCGCTTGGTCAATGATCGCCTCAGTCATGGCAAATTCAGCGGGAATCGGGTTCGCAATCACAACGCCCCCCTGCAGGCCCATTGACCACTTGCTATGCAAGACCCGCGCCATCTCAACGGCGGTGTCCAAGCGGTAGTTGACCGCCACACCGCTGCTGCGTGTAAAGAACGCCGGCAACATATCGCTCTGAAAGCCCACTACCGGCACACCGTGGGTTTCCAAATATTCCATAGTCAGGCGCAAATCCAGAATCGATTTGGCCCCGGCGCACACCACCGCCACCGAGGTTTGCGCCAGCTCTTGCAGATCGGCCGAGACATCAAAGCTTTGCTCAGCCCCACGGTGCACACCGCCAATGCCCCCCGTGGCAAAAATGCGAATACCGGCCATGGCAGCGATCACCATGGTGGCCGCTACCGTGGTGGCGCCAGTCTGCCCGGCGGCCACCACAAAGGGGATGTCGCGGCGGCTGACCTTGACCACCTCGGGGCCGCGCTTGCCCAGCGCCTCAATCTGGGCTGGTAGCAAGCCAGCGGTTAATGTGCCATCGACGATGGCAATGGTGGCAGGTACCGCACCGTGGGCCCGCACCTCGGCCTCTACCTTCAGGGCGGTGGCCACATTGTCTGGATACGGCATGCCATGCGAAATGATGGTGGATTCCAGGGCCACCACGGGCTGGCGGTTCAGCAAGGCGTGTTGCACCTCGGCGGATACCGCGAGATAGCCAGGGGCTTCAAAGTGTGTCGTCATAAACTAGTCAAAGAAAATTAGGCTGCAGTATGCCGCGCAGCGGAGTGCCGGTAGGCTTGGCGGGCCAGCACAGTAGCCACCGTGAGGTCTGGCGCATTGGCAGACGCGCTACCCAGAGTCACTTCGGCGCAGGCCACGGCAAACTCCACAGACTGCGCCAAAGCCCAAGCACTTTGGTGACCATGCACCAAACCGGCTAGCAATGCGTCACCCGCGCCAGACACATTGACTACCGACACTGGCGCAGCTGGGCAATGCCCTGCACTGCCCTGGTCATCGGACCAAACCACGCCGTCCGCCCCCAAGCTGATGACCACCTGCCCCACGCCCAGCGACTGCAGGTATTGGCAGGCGGCTACGGCATCCGCCCGTGACACCACCGTGAACCCACACAAAGCCTGCGCCTCCAGTGAGTTGACCTTCAGGGTGTGCAGCTTGGCTAGCCAGGGCCGCAGACGGCTGCACTTGGCGACGGATACGGCGTCGGCAAACACTGCCGTGCGGCGCACTGCAGTCCCCAAGACCGTGCCCAACACGTAATCGAGCGTGTCTGGGGCCAAATTGGCATCTACCACCCAGGCGCTAGCCCCCTGCAAAAGTGACGCGTTGGCCTGTAACACGGCGGGCGTTAGTTGGTTCAGCAGCGCCATGTCGTTAATGGCAAAGTCCATCTCGCCATGCTGGCTGTGAATCGATAGATAGGTCGAAGTTGCCCAGCCCGCCAAACTCAGCACGGCTGATACATCCACCCCCACGGCCTGCGTGTGGGCCAGTAGCGATTGACCCAGCGGGTCATCACCCACTAGACTGACAAGCCGCACCGCATGGCCCAGTCGGGCCAGATTCTCTGCCACATTGCGCGCCACGCCGCCGGGCACACAACGAATACTACCGGGGTTGGAGTCCCCCATCACCAGCGCCGCACCCGGCTGGGCGATCAGGTCCATGTTCATACCGCCCAGCAAGGCAATATACGAAGACGCCATCAAATCAGAATGAATAGTGGGTGGCAAAATGCGAACTCAACGACAAAATAAACGACACAAGAAAGACAACCCATGATACTGGTGGCAGGCTCAGCCAACCTGGACTTTGTGGTCCGGGCCAATCACATTCCTCAGCCCGGCGAGACCGTACTCGGCCGCGATTTCAAGACATTCCCCGGCGGAAAAGGAGCCAACCAGGCGGTTGCCGCCGCCCGCGCGGGTGGCATTGCGACCCATTTGTTGGCGGGCTTGGGGGCGGATGCGTTTGCCACGCCGATTGAAGCCTCCTTGCAAGAGGCCGGTGTGGTCTTGCACGCCGTGCGCGTCACGGACCAACCCACGGGCACGGCCTTTATTTGCGTCTCTGACGATGCTGAAAACGCCATCACCGTGGCCCCCGGCGCCAATGCGGCGCTGGCCCCTGAACACTTGCCGCCGCTGGCAGGATTTACCCACCTGCTGCTGCAACTGGAAACGCCAGTAGCCTCCGTTACCGCCTACGCCCAAGCGGCACGCGCACAGGGTGTGTGCGTGGTGCTGAATGCGGCGCCAGCGCAGGCCCTGCCCGACGCTTTGCTGGCGGCCGTTGATATTTTGGTGGTGAATGAAGGTGAACTGGCCACCGTGGCCCGCCACCAGGGGTCGATTGCCGAATGCCTGGAAAAAATTCAAGTGCCCACAGTGGTCGTCACACTGGGCCACCACGGCGCGTGCGCGCGCGTGCAGGGTGCCTGGGTTTTGCAACCCGCCTTTGCCGTCACACCCGTTGACACTACGGCGGCCGGTGACACCTTTTGTGGTGCGCTGGTGGCGGCACTGAGCCAAGGCCAAGACATGGCACAAGCCTTGCAACAGGCCAGCGCAGCAGGTGCCCTGGCTTGTACCCAATTGGGGGCACAATCCAGCATTCCGGCGGCGGCCGACGTGGCCACCTTTATGGAAAGCCAAGCACCGCACAGCGCACAAGCGGTCAGCCAGTTGCGCCAGTTTTGCGGGCTGCCTGCGTAAGCCGCCTTGCACACACTAACCTCAAGAAACAACAACACCATGAGCTTGTCATCCCCCCGCAAAGTCATTTTTGATACCGACCCAGGTGTCGACGATGCAATGGCCCTGTACTACGCGCTGGCCCGCCCTGGCATGGAGATGGTGGGCATTACCACCACCTTTGGCAATGTGTCGGTAGAGCAGGCTGCCACCAATGCGCTCTACCTCACGGCCATTGCCAAGCGCAACGTAGCCGTTACCCAAGGTGTCAAAACGCCGTGGGTCAAACCGGGCGAAGCACCGCCGGACTTCATCCACGGGGCCGATGGACTGGGCAACCTGCCCAGCCGCCAAGCCACTACCAACCGTGTGGACCCGCGCTCATCAGCCCAGTTCATTGTGGACATGGCGCGCGCACATCCTGGTGAAATTACCTTGGTGGCCGTTGGCCCCTTGGGCAACCTGGCGGCGGCATTGATGCTGGAGCCTGCGCTTAAAACTCTGCTGCGCGAGGTCATCATCATGGGCGGCACGGTGCTGGAGCCGGGCAATGTATCCCCGGTGGCAGAAGCCAATATCTGGAACGACCCGCACGCCGCCGACAAGGTGTTTACTGCGGGCTGGAAGCTCACCATGGTGGGCCTGGATGTCACCCACCAGGTCATCGTGCCCGTGGCTTTGATTCAAAAAATTGCCGACCAACACCGCCACATTGCCACCGACACCTTGCTGCACGCGGTCAAGTTTTACGCCGACTTTTACAGTGGCCTGTACCCGCATGTGGCCAAGATCTACGGCTGCTTTGGACACGATGTATTGGCCTTTATCTACCTCACCAACCCGGAGCTGTTCACCTTGCAGTCGGGCCGCATTCGCGTAGCCACCGAAGGTATCGCCCAGGGGCAGACCATGATGAACCGCCGCGATTCGATCAGCTACCCGCAAGCCGGCTGGGGCGACGCACCTGACACCCATGTCTGCATGCAAGTGCAGGCCGACGGAGCCCTTCAGGTGTTCGAGTCCACGTTGATGGGGCCTTGGCTAAGCGCCTAGGCTCGCACCCCTTTCAACGCCCTCTTTTTTCCTCAGAAAAACAAGCTATGCACTTACCTGTTGTTGACTTTCAAAACCCCACCGCCCCGCAAGATTTTTGCAAGAGCCTGCATGAAACCGGCTTTGGCGTGCTACGCAACCACCCGCTGGACCAGGCCTTGGTGGAAGGCATTTACGCCGAGTGGCTGGCATTCTTTCAGACGGACGCCAAGGCAAAGTACGCCCAAGACCCGGCCAAGATGGACGGCTACTTCTCTCCCGCCGTATCAGAGACGGCCAAGGGCGAAACCAAGCGCGACATCAAGGAGTTTTTTCACATTTACCCCTGGGGCCGTTACCCCGCAGAGGTGTCGGATGCCGCGCGGCGCTACTACGGCTTGGGCAGCAGCCTGGCGGCTACGCTGTTGCGCTGGGTAGAAGACAACTCACCTGCCGAAGTCAAAGCCAAGTACTCCATGCCGCTGCCCCAGATGATTGAAGGCTGCGACCAGACCCTGCTGCGCGTGTTGCACTACCCGCCACTGCGGGGCGATGAGGAAGCCGGTGCCGTGCGCGCCGCCGCCCATGGCGATATCAACCTGCTGACCATCTTGCCCGCCGCCACCGAACCTGGCTTGCAAGTACTCGGCAAAGAAGGTGCCTGGCACGATGTGCCCTGCGACTTTGGTTTGTTGATCGTGAATATCGGCGACATGCTGCAAGAGGCCTCGGGCCACTACTACCCGTCCACCGTGCACCGTGTGCTGAACCCCACCGGTGAAGGCGCAAAAAAATCGCGCATTTCGCTGCCACTTTTCCTGCACCCCCGCCGGGACGTGATGCTGTCCGAGCGCTACACGGTTGAAAAGTACTTTAACGAGCGCATGGAAGAACTGCGCGGGAAGAAATAAGCGCCTAGGAATGGAATGTCCGGAAGCAGTTTGCTATTGAATTAGGAGCTTCTCCCGCACTATCCACGGCCTGAAAGCCGTATTTGGCTCAAAAGCGCGGGCAGTTAACCCGCCAAGCCCACATACACCGTCTGCACATCGTCATTGCCATCAATGGCGGCCAAAAAAGCCTCCACCTCTTCCAAAGCCTCCGCACTCAGGCTGCTGGGGGCTATGGGGTTCTTGGGCTTGTAGCCCAGCTTGGCAGACAACACCGTAAAGCCGTGGGCGGGCAGCGCGCGGCTTACCAAGTCCAGCTCCGCGGGGTCGGTGTAAAACAGGGTGGTACCCGCCTCGTCACCCGGCTCCAGGTCTTGCGCACCGGCTTCAATCGCGGCCTCGTCGGCATCGGCACCGGGCGTGGCCGCCTCGGCTTCAATCATGCCCAAATGGTCAAACTCCCAGGCCACTGAGCCCGAGGTGCCCAACTGGCCTTTGCGGAACAGCACGCGCATTTCAGGTGCGGTGCGCTTCACGTTATCGGTCAGGCATTCCACCATCACCGGCACTTGGTGCGGCGCGTAGCCTTCGTACATCACGGCTTCAAAGTTGACGGTTTCACCGGTCAGGCCTGCGCCTTTTTTGATGGCGCGCTCCAGGGTTTCTTTGGGCATAGACACTTTGCGCGCCTGCTCTACCACCAGGCGCAGGCGCGAGTTGGCAGCGGGGTCGGCACCATTGCGCGCGGCAATCATGATGTCTTTGGCCAAGCGGCCAAACAGTTTGCCCCTGGCATTCGCGGCCAGTTCCTTGCCTTTGGCTTTCCATTGCGCGCCCATATGCTTTTTCCTTGATTTCGTGCGCCGGATAGCGCTGTGGTGAGATAAACAGAGTGGCAGCGAGTTTAACCAACCGGTCGCCCACCGCGTGGCGCAAGAAAACGCGTTCGCACCCGTCTACGACTATGATTTGGCAAAAGATAGCGGGGGAAACCAAAAGTGTCAGTGTCTGCTCTGGATTTACGCGTTTTCATACTGATTAACGGGGTGATGGCGAGCCTGATGGCGCTGGTGCTGTATTTCCAGTCTCGCACCTATCCGACCTCCGTACAGGGGCTGCGCCAATGGGCGTCAGGCCAACTGGTGGGCTTTTTATCTACCGTTTTACTTGGCCTGCAGGGTGTTTTGCCCGCTATCCTGACCATGGGGCTGTCCAATGTGCTGGTCATTTTGGCGGCAGCGCTTTTATTGCACGGCACCAGCTTGCACTATGGTCGCGCCCTCCCCCGGCTGTTCTTTGCGGTGTTGTTGCTGATTGAGATTCCGCTCTACGTGTGGTTGAGCAGTGATTTGCAGCTCTACGTCTGGCGTCTGGTGGGCGTTTGTGTCTCTGTGTTGGTGATTTTGTTGTGGCACGCGTGGGTGATTGGGAAGCATGGTTCTGGCAGATTTGCGGCCCGCTTCACATTGCTGGTCCTACTGGCATTGGCTGGGGTTATCACACTGCGGGGCGTGACTGCGCTGCTAACGCCACTGCCCATCGGTATGTTTGTGTCATCCCCCATGCAGGCGGTCTACCTCGCGAGCTTCAGCTTTGGAATTCTGTTGCTATCAATCGGTGGAATTCTGATGGCTTCAGAGCGCCTGCACCGGGAGCTGGAGCAGTTGGCCAGCAAAGACAGTCTGACCGGGGCTTTCACCCGCCGCGCCCTGTTTGAACTGGGGGACAACGAAATCGCCCGCGCCCAGCGCCAGGGCACGCCGCTGTCGGCTTTGATGCTGGATCTGGATCACTTCAAAGTCGTCAACGACACCCACGGCCACTATGTAGGCGACCAAGTGCTGAATGACTTTGTGCAGCGCGTACAGGGCGTGCTACGCCGCCCCGCCATATTGGGCCGCTATGGCGGTGAAGAGTTTGTAGTGCTGCTGCCAGATACTGGCCGGGAAGAAGCCTTGTTGGTGGCCGAGCGTATTCGCGCTAGCAAAACGGTCTTGCCCGATGTACCGGTATGCCAGGTCAGTATTGGTGTGGCCAGCTTTGCCCACGGCGGCCCAGACAGCCTGCGCGACCTGATCGGCCGTGCCGACGCGGGGCTGTACCGCGCCAAAGAGCTGGGCCGCAATCGCGTAGAAGAAGTGACTTTCACCACCCCAGCCAACACAGCGGCGGCTTAGTGCCCAATCGGCCATTCAGGCCGTGGATAGTGCGGGAGCAGCTACTAAAAATGTAGCAGCATAGTTGCCGCAACTACTTGCCACCCAGCCCCATAGACCGCGTAATCACTTCTTTCATGATCTCATTCGTGCCGCCGTAAATCCGCTGCACGCGGGCATCGGCATAGGCACGGGTGATCGGGTATTCCCACATATAGCCATAGCCGCCAAACAGCTGCACGCATTCGTCCATCACCTTGCATTGCAGATCGGTCGTCCAATACTTGGCCATGCTGGCGGTGGCGGTATCCAGCTTGTCCTGGCAGATCAGCTCGCAGCATTTGTCCACAAACACCTGAGCGACTTGCACCTCGGTTTGCAGCTCCGCCAGTGTGAAGCGGGTGTTCTGAAAGCTGGCCACGGGCTGGCCAAACACCTTGCGCTCTTTCACATAGGCCACCGTCCAGTCAATGGCAGCCTGCGCAGAGGCCACGGCGCTGATGGCGATTTGCAGGCGCTCCCACGGTAGCTGCTCCATCAGGCAGATGAAACCCCGGTTCTCATGGGCTTTGCCGCCCAGCAAATGCTCAGGGCCCAGCTTCACGTTGTCAAAAAATAGCTCGGAAGTGTCTTGCGCTTTCATGCCCATCTTTTTGAGACGCTTACCCACGCTAAAGCCGGGCATGCCCCGCTCTACCAGCATCAGGCTGGTGCCTTTGCCGCCCGCAGCCGGGTTGGTTTTGGCCACCACCACCACCAAGTCGGCATGCCAGCCGTTGGTGATGAAGGTCTTGCTGCCATTGAGCAAATAACTGCCGTCGGCCTGCTCTATGGCGGTGGATTTGATGCCCTGCAGGTCAGAGCCCGCGGCGGGCTCACTCATCGCAATCGCGCCAATCATTTCGCCCGTAGCCAGCTTGGGCAGGTACTTGGCTTTTTGCTCCGGCGTGCCGTAGTGCAGGATGTAGGGCGCGACGATTTCGCTGTGCAGGCTGAACCCAATGCCGGTTACGCCAGCGCGGGCCACCTCTTCAAACTGGATCACCGAGTACAGTTTGTCGGCCTCCGAGCCGCCATATTCCTCGGGCATGCTCATGCACAAAAAGCCGTTTTCACCGGCCTTGTTCCAGACCGCACGGTCCACATAGCCCTGCTCTTCCCAGTCGGCGTGGAAGGGGGCGATTTCTTTGTCCACAAACTTGCGGAAGCTATCGCGAAAGGACTCGTGGTCGGAGGAAAAAAGGGTTCTTTCGATCATGGGGCACCTCGACAGAAAAGCAGAGTTAGGGAATTGGTATTTTTACAAAGCAATTGCTTGGTGAAAAGAATATACCGCATCCTGCCTTCAGGTGAGCTTCAGGTGGGTCGCTTGTAGTCGCGCTCTCGCTGACTGCGCACCGCCAGAACGAACACGGTGTCCTGCGCCGGATCAAATCGGTACAAGGCCAAATATCCGCTCGCGCCGTGGGAAATAATGAGTTCGCGTTGCCCTAGTGCCGCCGGTCTGCCAATCAGAGGGCTTATGGCTAGAACATCCAGCGCACCAATGATGGCCTCGATGTGGAGCGCAGCATGCTCGGGCACATAGTCAAAAAGAAAATCAAAAATACGGTCAAAGTCATCTCGCAGCCCGGCGGACAGGATGACCCGGCTCATACGCGCTTGGCTTTGGTGGCGCTGTTTATTACGCTTTTGCTTGGCGTTACGGTCTTGCCATTGGCGTCGCTTAGACGCTGACGCAAGTAGGTTTTCATTTCGTGCCATTCCACTCCGGGCTCGCCCGCTTGCAAGGCAATATCCCGTTGTTGGGCTAGGCCCTGAACGCCTAAGCGCCATTCTGCTTCGTCGGCTTTTTGGGCCAAAGCCTCGACCATGAAACTGTGCGGCGTTTGGCTCAGCGCGTGGGCCAAACGGGAAATCCGGTCGCGCAGGGATTCGTCAATGCGTAGGGTAGTTGTAGACATGGTTTTACCTCCAAGTAACACAAGTGTGCCACAACCCAAAACCAGGATGCAAGCGCTTGTGCCATTTGCAATCTGACCACAGCGCCAACTCGCTATTTCTAACCAAGGGTGTGGTGTAACCTCTGGCCCACAAAGATACATAGGGGCAAGCATGACTGACGCGACACCACCAAAGCGAAAACGCCGACGCCTGAAACAACCATCAAAAGCGCTCACCAGCGCAAGTCTTTTGCACCTTGCATTGTGGGGTACTAGCTCATGAAATTTTGGGTAGGCACTACTGACAGTCGGTGGTTCAATTTCCTGGCTTCCCGTGTTAATGATGAGGTGAATTTTTGGCAACCCAGCACTACGCCACCATTCATGAATGCGCGGGAGGGAATGCCATTTCTATTCAAGCTCAAACGGCCTCACAACCACATTGCAGGCGGCGGGTTCTTCATTCGCCACAGCGCCATACCACTTACTTTGGCGTGGGAAATCTTTGGTCAGGGAAATGGAGCGTCTTCACTTGCTGAATTGAAAGACTTGCTTGGCCCATTGGCAAAAGACAGTACATCGTTACGGGAGATTGGATGCCAGGTCATTGCGAATCCATTCTTTCTTGAACCAGCTGACTGGTTAGCGAATCCGCCGGGCTGGTCATCAAATATCGTTCGCGGAAAGATGTATGAATCTAGCCAATCTGACGGTGCCGCCATCTGGACTCATGTAGAGCGCTTCTTCTTCGAGCAACCACAGGCGACTACAGAAAGTGTTCCGGTGACGGCCGAAATTCTTGCCAAGGAAGAGATTCCAAAATTCGGTGCCGGGGTATTGATCAAACCGCGGATGGGTCAAGGTGCTTTTCGACTCACACTGACTGAGGCCTACCGCAAACGTTGCGCCATTACGGGTGAAAGTACGCTTCCTGTCCTTGAGGCAGCTCACATCGTGCCCTATGCAACTGAAGGCACCCACGATATCAATAACGGTCTTCTATTGAGAGCAGATTTTCACAAGCTATTCGATGCAGGGTTAGTAAGCGTAGCGCCCAATTTGACCATCCAAATCAGCCCTCGAATTCGAGAAGCATGGCTCAATGGCAAGGTCTACTACCGTTTGCACAATGAACCGCTGGCGATAGTTCCTGAAAACCCACTTCACAAGCCCGACCCAGACAAACTCAACTGGCACTTCAAAAACGTGTTTCAGGCATAACTATGTTGAACCCAAAACTACTGCTGGATTTACTGGCCTTTCGACGTGAGCGCGAATGGGAGCAATTTCACAACTCACGTAATTTGGCAGCCGCATTGGCGATTGAGGCAGGAGAACTGCAAGAGATTTTTTTATGGGCAAAGGACGACGAACTCAATGCCCGTGTTGAGGAGCGCAAGATTGAGATTGAGCATGAAGTAGCCGATATTGCAATTCTTTTGAGCTACTTCTGCAACGACCTCAATATTGATATTGACGCTGCAGTCCGTAAAAAAATGGAACTCAACGCACTGAAGTATCCGGTCGAAAAGTCTCGCGGCTCCTCCAAAAAGTATGACGCGCTGTAGGTAAAACAGTCGGGGGAACCGGGCAAAGCCGTCGGCTGTTATGGCGCGCAGGCTACGGAAACGAACTAAAGCGGTCCAAACAATAATTTTACAAAGCGCTTGCTTGGTAAAAACCAATATACTGATGTCACAGATCGGTTGCCGTACCGCTAACCGTCCTTCCTTTGCAGTTTTGTTTGATTCCAACTGGAGACCTCCCCCATGACTGAAGCATTTGTGTTTGACGCCATCCGCACCCCCCGCGGCAAGGGCAAGAAAGACGGCAGCCTGTACGAGGTCAAACCCGTCAATCTGTTGGCTGGTTTGTTGACGGACCTGCAGCAGCGCCACCAATTGGACACTTCGCGCGTGGACGATGTGGTGATGGGCGTGGTGTCGCCGGTGGGCGACCAGGGCTCGGTGATTCCTAAAGTGGCAGCCCTTAAGGCCGGCTGGGACTTTCAGGCGGCGGGCGTGCAAATCAACCGCTTCTGCGCCTCGGGCCTGGAGGCCGTGAACATGGCGGCGCAAAAGGTGCGTTCGGGCTGGGAAGACTTGGTCGTGGCCGGTGGCGTAGAGAGCATGAGCCGCGTGCCCATTGGCTCGGACGGCGGCGCCTGGGCCATGGACCCCGAAACCAATTCGCAAACCGCTTTCGTGCCCCAGGGCATTGGCGCGGATTTGATTGCCACGCTGGAAGGCTTTAGCCGCGCCGATGTGGATGCCTTTGCGCTGGAATCACAAAAGCGCGCTACGGCGGCCCAAGCCGCTGGTTACTTTGACCGCTCGGTCATGCCGGTCAAAGACTTTATGGGCCAGGTCATTTTGGCCAGAGACGAATTCATCAAACCCAACACCACGCTGGAAGGCTTGGCGGGACTGAAGCCAGCCTTTGAGCAAATGGGCGGCATGGGCTTTGACCAAGTGGCGTTGACCCGCTACCCGCAGGTGGAGCGCATCCACCATGTGCACCATGCGGGCAATTCGTCGGGCATTGTGGACGGGGCTGCCGCCGTGCTGGTGGGCAATGAGGCAGCAGCCAAAGCCCACAACCTGCAGCCGCGCGCCCGCATTGTGGCCACGGCGCTGAGCGGCGCAGACCCCACCATCATGCTCACCGGCCCCATGCCCGCCACGCGCAAGGCGTTGGCCAAGGCGGGCCTCAGCATCAACGACATCGACCTGTTTGAAGTGAACGAGGCCTTTGCTGCGGTGGTGATGCGCTTTATGAAAGAGATGAAAGTGCCGCACGACAAGGTGAATGTGAATGGCGGTGCGATTGCGATGGGCCACCCGCTGGGTGCCACCGGCGCGATGATTTTGGGCACGCTGATTGACGAGCTGCACCGCCGCAAGCTGCGTTATGGCCTGGCCACACTGTGTGTGGGCGGTGGTATGGGCATTGCGACCATTGTCGAGAGAATTTAAGCCAAAACCGGCTTCTAGCCCGTGGATAGTGCGGGAGCAGCTCCTACTTTTATAGCATTAACCTTGCGGGACAGACCGTAGCGAAACGAAGCTCTGTCCCCAACTGATTGAGAAAATATGAAAACCATTCAATACACCCTGGCCGAAGGTATTGCCACCATCACCTTCGACGAACCCAATTCGCCCGTCAACACCATGTGCCTGCAGTGGCAGGAAGACATGGACGCCGTGGCCGCACAGGTGCTGAAAGACAAGGATGCCATCACGGGCATCTTGCTGGCATCCGCCAAAACCACCTTCTTTGCGGGCGCGGATCTGAAAGGCGCGATGCGCCTGCAGCCCAGCGATGCACCCAAGATTTTTGAAGAGATCGAGCGCGTTAAAAAGAACTTCCGCACGATTGAAACCCTGGGCAAGCCGGTGGTCAGTTTGCTGAACGGCACGGCGCTGGGCGGTGGCTGGGAAGTGGCGCTGGTGGGCCACCACCGCATTGCCATTGACGACCGCAAAACCCAATTTGGCCTGCCCGAAGTAACGCTGGGCCTGTTGCCCGGTGCCAGCGGCGTGACCAAAATGACACGCCACCTGGGTCTGATGGGCGCGCAGCCCTACTTGGTGGAAGGCAAAACCTTCAGCCCCGCCGAGGCCAAAGGCCTGGGCCTGGTGCATGACTTGGTGGCCCCCGGCGACAACGCCGCCGCAGAGATGAAAGCCAAAGGCCTCGCCTGGATTGCCGCCAACCCCAGCGCCCAGCACGCCTGGGAAGCCAAGGGCTACAAAGTGCCCGGTGGCCTGCCTAGCAACCCGGCCGTCGCGCAAATGCTGCCGGTGGCCCCGGCCATGATCAAGAAGCAAACGCGGGGCCTGTTCCCGGCTGCGGAGGCCATCATGGCTTGCATGGTCGAAGGCCTGCAGGTGGACATCGAGACTGCGCTGCGCATTGAGAGCCGTTACCTCGCCAAGCTGATGACGGGCATCAATGCCAAGGCGATGATCAACACTTTCTTCTTCAACCTGAACGCGATCAAGAGCGGAACCAGCCGCCCTGCCGGCGTGCCGCGCTTCAAGCCGACCAAGGTGGGCCTGCTGGGTGCCGGCATGATGGGTGCGGGCATTGCCTACAGCCAAGCCAGCAAGGGCATTGCTACCGTGCTCAAAGATGTGAGCCAGGAAAAGGCCGATACCGGCAAGGGCTACGCCGCCAAGATCACCCAAGGCCGCGTCGACAAGGGCCGCATGAAGCCTGAAGCGCAAGCCGAAATCCTGGGCCGCATCCAAGCCACGGCATCGAACGACGACCTCAAGGGTTGCGATCTGATCATTGAAGCCGTGTTCGAGAACCGCGAACTCAAGGCCAAGGTCACGCAGGAAACCGAGCCCCTGTTGGCCGCTGGCAGTTTCTTCGCCTCCAACACCTCCACGCTCCCCATCACCGGCCTCGCGAAGGCCAGCCGCGACGCCAAAAAGTTCATTGGCATCCACTTCTTCAGCCCGGTCGACAAGATGCAACTGGTGGAAATCATCAAGGGCAAAGAAACCGACGACGAGACCGTGGCCCGCGCTTACGACTATGTGCAGGCCCTGGGCAAACTGCCCATCGTGGTAAACGACTCGCGTGGCTTTTTCACCAGCCGGGTGTTTGGCACCTTTGTGATGGAAGGCGCGGCCATGGTGGGCGAGGGCATTCCCGCCGCCGCGATTGAAAACGCGGGCGTGCAAGCCGGTATGCCGGTCGGCCCGCTGGCGGTGCTGGACGAAACCGCGCTGACGCTGAGCCTGCATGTGATGGACCAGACCAAGAAGGACTTTGAAGCCGAGGGCAAGACTTACACCGCCACACCGGGCGAGCTGGTCGTCGAAAAAATGGTCAAGCAACACAACCGCCCTGGCCGTGCCGGTGGCGCAGGCTTCTACGACTACCCCACGGAAAAAGGTGCCAAGAAATTCCTATGGCCCGAACTCAAAGGCCTGTTCGAGAAGGCCGATGCCGCCTGGAACATCACCGATCTGAAAGACCGTCTGCTGTACCGCCAAGCCGTAGAAACCGCCCGCTGCCTCAGCGAGAACGTATTGACCAGCGTGCACGACGCCAATATCGGCTCGATCTTCGGCATCGGCTTCCCGGCTTGGACCGGCGGCGCGATGCAGTTCATCTACGGCATGGGCATTGAGGCCTTTCAGGCGCGCGCCGCCGAGCTGGCCACGCAGTTCGGCCCTGGCTTTGCACTGACCGATGATGTGAAGGCAGCTATTCGCAAATACAAGCCTGTGTATTGAATCTGAAATAGGCTACTACCCAGTCTTCTATTAGGCTAGGTAGTAGCCCTAGGATGAATGATGTAAGTTATTGAAATAATTAGATTTTTATCATCTCATTCGGGTTTGAAAACCGTCCCAAAAATCTGAAACATAACGTGAACTAATTTCATAGACTTACAGCCAGTCTGCAACCTACGGAGTGCGCATGAAGATGGCTTGGAAGTTACTGGCAGCGTTGGCGGCCACGGTCTTAGGGCTGGCCAGCGCGGCCACTGCCCCCCAGGCCCAAGCCAAACCAGGCGCCAAACGGCCGAACATCGTGGTGCTGGTGGCAGACGACTGGGGCTTCACCGACTTGGGCGCGTTTGGCGGCGAGATTGCCACCCCGAATCTGGATGCACTGGCTTTGCGCGGCGTGCGTTTCAGCAACTTTCACGTGGCAGCCTCCTGCTCCCCTACCCGCTCCATGCTGCTCACTGGCGTGGACAACCACCGCAACGGCGTCGGCAATCTGCGCGAGGCCATGCCCACCGAACACCTGGGCCGCCCAGGCTACCAGGGCTCTTTGAACCAGAACGTGGTCACCGTGGCCAGCTTGCTGCAAGACAGCGGCTACCGCACCTACATCACCGGCAAATGGAACGTGGGCTCCGAGCCCTACAACCTGCCCAACCGGCGCGGCTTTGACCGCTCCATCGTGCAGGGCGACACGGGCTCCGACAACTGGGTGCCCAGCCAGCGCTACCTGCCGCATTCGGCCCAGGTGGAATGGTTTGAAGATGGCAAAAAGGCGGTGATGCCAGCGGAGTTCTACTCATCCGAGTTCTTCGTGGATCGCATGCTGGGCTACATCGAATCGGACACGCGCAAAGACAAACCGTTTTTTGCCTACGTCGGCTTTCAGGCCAACCACGTGCCGGTGCAAGCGCCGCGTAGTTTTGTCGACAAGTACAGGGGCCGCTACCAGGAGGGATGGACCGCACTGCGTGAAACCCGCGCCGCCAAAGCCACGGCCATGGGTTTGCTGTCCAACCCATCCAATCCAACCAAAGTGCCGGCCATGGTGACTCTGAACACCACCACCAACTGGAACGCCCTGAGCGCCGCCGACCGCGCCCACATGGAGCGCGAAATGGAGGTGTATGCGGGCATGGCCGAGGCCATGGACTTTCATGTGGGCCGCTTGGTCGACTCTTTGCGCAAGAGCGGGGAGCTAGAAAACACCGTGTTTGTGTTTTTGTCAGATAACGGCCCCGAAGGCTCTGACTACGACGAGGCCCAACTGTGGATTCGCACCCAATACACCCAGGCCACCGAGCAACTGGGTGGCAAGGGCGCGTATGGCGTGGTCGGCCCAAGCTGGGCCAGCGCGTCGGCATCGCCCCTGTCCACCTACAAGTTTTATGCAGGTGAAGGCGGCATTCGCACGCCCATGTTCATCGCCGGGCCGCAAATCAGCCAAGCCGCGCACATCAGCCGCAGCCTAACCCATGTGACCGACATCGCCCCCACGCTGCTGGACATGGCCGGGGTGACCGCACCCACGGGCCAATACCAAGGAAAACCCGTGGAAGCCATTGCCGGGCGCAGCCTGCTGCCGCTGTTGGCGGGCACCGCGTCTGTGGTGCGCGGGCCGCAAGAGGCTTTGGGTTACGAGCTATCGGGCAATCTGGCGGTGTTCAAGGGCGCGCTCAAACTCAGCAAAAACCTGCCGCCGCTGGGCGATGGTCAGTGGCATTTGTACGACCTGACCCAAGACCCCGGCGAGACCCATGACTTGCAATCGGCCTTGCCCACAGAATTTGCCACCATGCAGGCTGACTACGCCCAATACGCGCAAGCGCACGGCGTCTTGCCCATGCCCGCCGGTTACAGCCCCCAAAACCAAGTGCTGATCAACAGCTTCTGGCATTACTGGTTGCCAGCGTATGGCTCCATGGTGGCGGCGTCTTTGGTCGTGTTGATTGGGGCTATTGCAGGCCTTGTGGTCTGGCGCAGACGCATCAAAAAAGCTAACGGCACCGATGCCTCTAACGCGAGAAAACCAGCCGTATGAAATTGACAAAAAAATGGATGCTGGGGGCTGCCATAGCCGTGCTAGTGGTGCTGCTGGCCTTGTGGCTGTTCCAGGTGCAGATAGGCACAGCCCTGCTGCAGCAAGTGGCGCACAAAAACATTGGCCGCAACATCATTCCGACTCTGCCCGACGGACTGCACCTGGCCCTGTGCGGCACGGGCTCGCCTTTCCCCGACCCGACACGCGCAGGCCCCTGCTCAGCCATCATTGCAGGGGACCGGCTTTTCATTGTGGACACCGGCGAAGGCAGTGCACGCAATCTGGGCTTTATGGGTATTCCTGCCGCCAAGATCGAAGCGATTTTTCTGACCCACTTCCATTCGGACCACATTGACGGTCTAGGCCCGTTCTTGTTGCAGCGCTGGGGTCTGGGCACCTTCCAGACGCCCACACCTATTCACGGCCCCACCGGAGTCGACAAAGTGGTGGATGGATTCCGCGCCGCCTATGTGCTGGACTTTGGCTACCGCGTGGCCCACCACACCGAGAAAATCATGCCGCCCGGCGGCAGTGGTGGCAAAGGCCTGCCCTTCGCGTTGCCGCCCGTAGGCCAGGGCGAGGAGGTGGTGGTGCTGAATGACAAGGGCCTCAAAGTCACCGCCTTCAGGGTGAACCATGCGCCTATCGAACCCGCAGTGGGTTACCGGTTTGACTACAAAGGCCGCTCGATTGCCATCAGTGGTGACACCACGGCCACACCCAGTTTGGTGAAGGCCGCCCAGGGCGTGGATATTCTGGTGCACGAGGCGCTGCAGCCCAAGCTGGTCCACATCCTGGAAACCGAGTTCAAGAACCGCAACCTGGGCAATATGGGGCAGGTGATGCACGACATCCTGAACTACCACACCACGCCGGAAGAGGCTGCTGCGCAAGCCACGCGAGCCGGGGCCAAGCAACTGGTGCTGAACCACATCGTGCCGCCCATGCCCGTGGCTTATGCCTACCCAGCATTCCTGGGTGATGCCGCAAAATTCTTCGACAAGCCCATCACCGTGGGTGAAGATGGCATGCTGTTCAGCCTGCCAGCAGGCAGCACCGATATTCACCGGAGCAAACTCAATTGACAGCACGCGCACTCAAAGACAAAGCCATCGTCATCACCGGCGCGGCCTCCGGCATTGGTGAGGCACTGGCCTTGGGATTGTCAAAGCGCGGTGCGCGGCTGCTATTGGCCGATATTGATGTGGAAGGCCTAGACCGCGTCATGGCCGCCGTCCAAGCGCAAGGCACGCCTTGCTACAGCCTAGTGACCGATACCGGCTCGGAAGCCGCCATTACCGCCCTGGCCCAGGAAGCGATGAGCCAACTGGGCGGCGCGGATATGGTGATCAACAACGCTGGCGTGGGCCTGATGGCACCGGTAGCCCAGTTGCACACGGCTGATGCGCAGTGGCTGATGAATATCAACTTTTGGGGTGTGGTGCATGGCTGCCGGGCGTTCATTCCCCAGCTCAGCCACCGGCCGGATGCATTGCTGGTCAATATCTCCAGCATCTTTGCAATGGTGTCCATGCCCACGCAGAGCATTTACAACGCCAGCAAAGCCGCCGTGCGCGGCTTTAGCGATGCGCTACGTGAGGAATTGCGCACGCCGGGCATCGACGTGTTGTGCGTGCACCCCGGCGGCATTCGTACCAATATTGCCAATGCCGCGCGCATCACCGATGTGACCATGGTGGCCGACTCCGACCAGGAAATGCGCGATGCCTTTACCCGGCTGGCCCGCACCAGCCCGGCGCAAGCGGCCGAGGTCATCATCCGCGCCATGCAGGCGCGCAAGACCCGCGTGCTGATTGGGGGTGACGCCAAGTTTCTGGACCTACTGTTTCGACTATTCCCCACCCGAGCGTCCCACTGGTTCAGCTTGCTGGGTCAACGCCTGCGCCAGCATGAAAAGGCCAAGGCTCTGCGAGCAAAACCTTAGCCCTCCCCAGCCCAAACACCTACCATGCCCCCGCTTCCCACAATTGACAAAGCTGCGGTACTGCGCACGCCCGAAGCGCGCTTTGCCGCCATTGCCGACTTTCCCTACACGCCGCGCTATGTCGATTTAGATGGCCTGCGTGTTGCCTATATTGACGAAGGCCCACGGGATGCTGCGCCTATTCTGCTGATGCACGGCGAGCCCACCTGGTCTTACCTGTACCGCAAGATGATTCCGGGCTTGGTGGCTGCGGGGCACCGCGTTATTGCACCGGACTTGGTCGGCTTTGGCAGATCGGACAAACCCACGCGCAAGAGCGATTTTTCTTACCACCACCATGTGCAATGGATGGCCGCCTGGATGGAGGCTCTTGACCTGCAGCACGCCACCCTGTTCTGCCAGGACTGGGGTTCCCTGATTGGCCTGCGCTTGGTCACCCACAGCCCGCAGCGCTTTGACCGGGTGTGTCTAGCCAATGGCGGCTTGCCCACCGGCGCGCAGGGCGCAGCGCCCCAAGCGTTCAAGCTCTGGCGCGCATTTGCACGCTTCAGTCCTTGGTTTCCGATTGGGCGCATTGTCAATTCAGGCTGCGCCAACACGCTGTCGCCTGCTGAAATTGCAGCCTACAACGCGCCCTTCCCTTCCAGCCGCTACGAAGTCGCGGCACGCCTGTTCCCCAGCTTTGTGCCCACCGAGCCGCATGACCCCGAACGGGCGCGCAATGAGCAAGCCTGGGAAGTCCTGAAGCAATGGCACAAACCGTTTCTGACCCTGTTTAGCAGCCGCGACCCGGTGACCCGTGGCGGCGACAAGATATTTTTGAAGCTGGTGCCGGGCACCGCAAACCAACCCCATGCAGTCACCCGTGGTGCGGGCCATTTTTTGCAAGAGGACAAAGGCCCGGAATTGGCCCAAGCACTGGTTGACTGGATTGCCGCCACACCCACCCTGCCACGCCAGCCATGACACAGCGGGCTCGGCGATGGGCAATAGGTCTGGCCCTTTACCTGGGTGCCGTGCTCCTTGGACTGGGCTCGGCTTGGTGGGTACTCAAAAAGGCCCCTTGGATGAATACCTCGGTCACTGCGGGTGCTTGGCGGGCCAATATGCGCGCAGGCAGCCCCGATGCCGACATGTACACGCGCGCCTCCATCGCCGTCAACGCTTTGTTGGCACTGGGCCGGGATGAAACTATGTATTTCATCGCGTCACATGACGATGCGGGCCAGCCTTTGCGCTCGGTTTGCACCTACCGCATAGAGGGCACACCGCCCCAGGCCCGCTGGTGGAGCATCACGGCCTATGCACAAGATTTGTTTCTATTCGATGCCCCCAACCAGCACTACAGCCTGAATGGCAGTACCGCAGTGCTGGACGCGCAAGGCCGATTCATGCTGACGACCGGGCCGCAGGCGCTAGGGGACAGTTTTTGGCTGCCTACCCCCGGCAACACCGGTGTGGTGTTGGCGCTGCGCCTGTACAACCCCCAGCCCGCCTTGCAGGCCGCGCCCGCGTCCTTGCAGCCGCCCACGATTCAACGGGTGGGGGCCTGCCCATGAAGCCGCTCACGACCCACCAGCGCCTCTGGTTCTACCGCGCGCTGACTTTGTTGGCCACTGTGGTGATCGTGCATGTGCTTGCCATTTGGGCCACGCCGCGCCTGATCATGCGCGTGCTGATGCACGGCCCCATGGCCCAGGCCATGCATATGCAAAACCAGGCGGCCTTCCCGCCACCGGTCAAAGCCAGTTCGCGCAGCGTCGTGCTGCCCAGCCCGGATTTGCTGTACTCGGTGTGCGTGTTTGATATCAGCCGAGGCCCCGTGCGCGTCACCGCTGCACCCCAACTCCCTGGCTACTGGTCCATTGCGCTGTACGCTGCCAACAGCGACAATTTTTTTGTCGTCAACGACCGCACAGCAGGCACCAAGCCGGTCGACCTTTGGCTGGTGTCCGAGCGTGGCAGCGACGCTGCGCAGCGCGTGCCGCCAGGTAGCCAGGTTGTGGTCGCACCGTCTACCACCGGTTTCCTGTTGATGCGGGTCCTGACCGGCAATTACGAAACAGAAAAGGCGCTTGTAGAGCCGGCCCGGCGTACGCTAAGCTGCACCCCAATTTAAGGAAAACATGCTCGCAAAGCTGCTGAGAAACACGATATTCACCCAGGTGCTGCTCGGCCTGGCGCTGGGCTACGGGTTCGCCGTCTGGGTGGGCTTGCCAACCTGGGTTGCACTGGGCAGCGCGGCGCTTTTGCCCTTCGCCGTCATGGTCTTGGTCGACACCTACACCGCCTGCATCTCGCGCGGGGCCGAACCCTGGGGTGCATGGGTCAAGTCACTGATGGGCGAATATTGGGCCGGGTTTGTGGTTTTTATATTTCGCCAGCCTTGGACTACGCGGGCACCCTCGGTATTGCCGGGCACCGGCAGCAGCAAGCGCATCCCCGTGGTTCTGGTGCACGGTTACATGTGCAACCACCGCGTCTGGGATGACATCAGCGAGGCATTGCGCGCCCAGGGCCACGACGTTTTTGCGGTCAATCTGGAGCCGCTGTTCACCTCGATTGACAACTACGCGCCGATTGTGGAATCAGCGGTGCAGGCCCTCTTGGCACACAGCGGCCAAGCCCAAGTGGCGCTGGTCGGGCACAGCATGGGCGGGCTGGCCATTCGCGCCTGGCTGCGGGCCCATGGCACAGCGCGTGTGGCGCGGGTGCTGACGCTTGGTACCCCCCACGCAGGCACCCAAATCCCCCAGCACATGCCCAGCCCCAACGGGCGGCAAATGGCCTGGGGCAGCGACTGGCTCAAACAACTGGCTGCGCAAGAATCGGCGGCAACACTGGCACTGTTTCGTATTGCCATCACGCCACAGGACAATATTGTTTACCCACAACGTGCCCAAGTACTGCCGGGGCTCGTGCCGCGCGTTTTTGAAGGCATAGGCCATGTGCAAATGTGTATTGAGCCCGACGTTATTCAATGGGTGCAAGATCAGCTTAAAGAGTTGCCAGTCCCAGCAGGCCGAGCCTGATTCCAGCTGCCCCTATCGCCATGTCTTACCTTAAAGCCCGCATTGGCTGCCTCATCGCGCAGCTCATCACCAGCACCCGGCTGCAGGCACTGCGCCGCACGGCTTTCTCTGCGGCACGCAAGCTCACAGGCCGCACGGCCACGGTGCATTATTTTCACCAGCATGATGACCCGTATAGCCAGTTGTTGGCATCGTGTTTGCCAGCGCTGCAGGCGCGCTACCGCATTGCCGTTGTGGCCCACGCA
Source organism: Burkholderiales bacterium PBB3 (assembly GCA_002256115.1). GTDB lineage: Bacteria > Pseudomonadota > Gammaproteobacteria > Burkholderiales > Burkholderiaceae_C > Allorhodoferax. Next base: position 67,101 of record NKIK01000001.1, on the reverse strand, counting down.
GTGCCCGCACCCGATGCTGCAGCAGCGCCCGACCTGCAACGCCTGAATGATTGGTCTGTGCGCGATGCAGAGCGCCTGCGTAGCAGCCTGCCGGCTGTCGCGCGCAGCCCGGCTCCGCCTGTGTCTATCAAAAGCCCCACGCCCGCTGAACTACTGCGCGGCGGCGCATTGCGCAAAAAAATGGGCCACTACCTGGGTGCCATGCTGTACTTTGAGGGCGAGTGGTACTGGGGCACAGACCGCCTGCACTACCTGGAGCAGCGCCTCACCGAGGCAGGTTTGCGCCTGCAGGCACCCGCTAGTCCGTCCACATTGGAATCCCATGCCGGGCCGCTGATTCCTCCGCGGGGTTTGCAGCTCAAGCCCGTGGCAGCACTGCGGCCCACCAGCACGCTGCCGCCACCGGTGATTCATTTTTATTGCTCCCTGCGCAGCCCCTACACCCATCTGGCCGCGCGCCAGGTACGCCAGTTGGCACAGCACTACCGCGCGGAGCTGCGCATTCGCTATGTGCTGCCCATGGTGATGCGCGGCCTGCCCGTGCCGCTGGCAAAACGCCTGTATATCTTGCGTGATACCCAGCGCGAAGCCGTGCGTCTAGGCATCCCCTTTGGGGCGGTGGTAGACCCCGTGGGCGCACCGGTAGAGGCTGGCCTGGCGCTACTGCAGGCCGCCTGCGAGCAGCGCCAAGGCAGTGCGCTGCTGGAGTCTTTTTTAAGTGCTGCTTTTGCCGAAGGCATCGATGCAGGATCACCCCAGGGCCTGCAACAGATTGCACGGCGCGGCGGCATCGGTGCCCCAGAAATGCGCGCCGCACTCAAAGACACACGCTGGCGCGAAATCGCCGAGGCCAACCGGGCTGACATGCTGGAGCGCGGCCTGTGGGGCGTGCCCTCTTTTCGGGTCAATGATCAACCCGCTCTGTGGGGCCAAGACCGTTTGTGGATGCTGGAAGAAGACCTGCTACAGGCGCTGGAAGCTGCCAGCATTTGAACTTCTGTGGGTTTGAACGCCTCAGTGCCCGCCCGACTCTTGCTCACGCTTGGCCAGCATGTACATATAGCCATCCACCAAGTCCGTCATGGCCTGCCCAAATTGGGGTGATGTGGTGTCGGGGTCATCGTTCCAAATAGCCGTGCGCAGCGCCCCCAAAAACGCCCGCGACAACACAAACATCTCCGTCGGATTCAGCAGCCTCTGCATCGTCAAACCCTGGGTGCGCAAAGACACGCTGGCCAGCATCTGGCCCAAAAAGGTATTGCGCCCTTCGATCATGCGCACATCGCGGCGCGACAGCACCCATTCAATGATGGCGCGGTGCGCGGCGCGGCGCTGGCTGAAGGCCCCCACCATCATGTCCACCAAGTCGCGCGTGGTTTGTTTTTTGCCGCGCGCCGCCGCGTCACTAAATTCGGCCAGCAGGGTTTGCCGCTGGCGTTCGCTCTCTAGTTCCACCAGGGCCATCATCACAGCGTCTATGTTTTCAAAGTACTGGTACAGCGTGCCCACGCCGTAGCCCGAGCGCTCCGCCAGCGCAGCCACCTTGAAACCATCCAGCCCTTCGGTTTCCAAAATCTGAACCGCGCTCTCTAGTATGGCCTCCACCGTTTGCCGGGAGCGGTCTTGCTGCGGAGCCCTAACGATTGATTTAATTGAGGTTTTATTGGGTTTTGGGGCCATGGCGGTGTGCGGATCAAATGTGAAACATTTAAGTGAAACTATTTCATAAACTATAGGCTTGTTTTATTCTTTGCGACAGCCTCACGTATGTCCCGCCTCAAACGCCTGCGTAAATCACTGACCCAGTTTCCGGATATTGATCCCCCCTCCTCTTGGCTGCTGGCATCGGAGTCGCGTGCGGTGTGGGAGTTTTGGGCTGGCTTGGCGATGTACTTTCCGGTTAAGCACCTGTCTGCCCGAGGAGACGGCCAGCCTGTGCTGGTGCTGCCGGGTCTGGGTGCATCCGATGTGTCAACCGCACTTTTGCGCAAATTTTTAGATGACCTGGGCTATGTCAGCTACGCCTGGGAGCTGGGCCGCAACCGGGGTTTTCAAGACGAGACCCATGCCGCATTGCAGGGCCGCCTGAACATCATTCACCACAAGCACCAGCAAAAGGTCAGCGTCATTGGCCAAAGCCTGGGCGGCGTGTATGCCCGTGAGCTGGCCAAAGCGCAGCCACAGCAGGTGCGCCAGGTCATTACTTTGGGCTCGCCCTTTGGTGGCCACCCACTGGCATCCACCGGCATTCGTTTTTATGAGTGGCTGTCGGGCAATAGCATTGAAGACCTGGACTTTGACCGCCACCACAGCATTCGCGCCACGCCGCCGGTGCCCACCACCTCGGTGTACAGCAAGCTCGATGGCATCGTGGCCTGGAAATGCAGCATTGAGAACGGCACTGGCCAGGCCGAAAATATTCATTTGCGCGGGGCCACCCATTGCGGCATGGCCTGCAGCCCGGCCGCGCTGTATTTGATTGCCGACCGACTGGCCCAGCCTGCGGGCCATTGGCAAGCCTTTGCGCCCAGCGGTGCGACGCGCGCGCTGTACGGCATTGAAGACCACCACGCCGCTTTGGCCCCCTGATTGCTGTTGGAGAACGCCATGACTGACCTGACGGTTCGCAAACTGCTGATTGACTTGAACACCCCTTTTGACACGCGCTGGAACGGGCAAGACGCCTTTCGCTCAGCGTTCTTCAATGCCTTGTCCATGAGCTTCCCGGTGGGCGAGCAGTACTTCATGGATTCCGTTCGCGCTGGGCTAAAGGCACTGCCCGATGCGGCCCGCGAGCCCCTCGCCACCGAAGTGCAAGGCTTTGTGGGCCAAGAGGCTACCCACCGGCGCATCCATGCGCTGTTCAACGGCCATTTGCAAAAGCAGGGCTTTGACAATGAACTGGAGCGGCGCGCAGCGCGGCGCATACAGGCCAATGCCCACCGCGATGTGCGGTTGCATGTGGCCGCCACCGCCGCCACCGAACACCTGACCGCTATCTTTGCCGAATGGATGCTGCGCCACCCCCATGTGCTAGAGGGCGCTGAGCCCCGGCTGAAAACCCTGTGGCTGTGGCACAGCGCCGAAGAGTCTGAGCACCGCAGCACCGCCTTTGACATTTACACCGCTCTGCAGGGCGGCCATAGCTGGCGCATCCGCCTGTTTCACTACATCACCATCACGTTTTTAGCTGACGTCACGCGGCAGACCATTCGCAATCTGTGGCATGACAAGGCACTCTTCAAATGGAGTAGCTGGCGCAGCGGCTGGGATGTTTTGCTGTCCAAGGACGGCATGTTCCGCGGCAACTATGCGCAGTGGCGCGCTTACAAAGCGCCAAACTTTCACCCACGCCAGCAGGATGGCAGTCTGGGTGAGCAATGGCTGCTGAACCACCGCGACCAGTTCACCCCCGTGGGCCAAGCCGGCTAGGCGCAGCCCGATGCCAACCGCAGTGTGGATCGCCCAAGCCCTGTTTGCAGGGTGGGTGGCATTTTGGATTTGGTATGGCGGCAACGGCCAGCCCATGGCATTGGCCGAACGCGATGCCTTGCTGAGTGCACTGCAGGCCACCGATACCAGCGCGCAGGGCGAGGCTTCATTGGCCGAAGTGCGCGAGCTGATGGCCAGTGACGACGGCAAAGAGTTCGTCATGCAAAACCTGGTGCGCTACCGACCCAAGGCCCTCTACCCGGCGGGCTACCACTACAGCGATGATCCGCGCGCTGCCGACAAGCGCTACGCCAAGGCGATCTGGTGGAACCTCCTACGCTACGGAAATTTGATCCTGATGGTCGCACCCCGCTCCGGTAATTTTGTGGTCCCCGAAGGGGCAGACGCTTGGCACTACGTGGCGCTGGTGCGCTATCGCAGCCGAAAGGACTTTTTGCGCTTCGCCATAGCATCCAACAAAGCGGATACCTTTGTGCACAAGTGGGCCGCCATCGAAAAAACCCATATTTTCCCGGTGCGCCCCATCGTCAGCCTGTTTATGGTGCGCAGCCTGGTTGCACTGGCATTGTTCTGCGCTTGGCTACTTCTGGCGCGCGTATTGGCTGCGGGATCAATGGCATGACACTTCGCAAACGCTTGGCCATCACCGCCTTGGTCTCAACGGCACTGGCCCTGTTGCTGTACGCCAATCGCCTGTACCTGATGCAGTACTCGTTGGGTTGGTGGACCGATATCCAGCACCCCCGCGAACCTAACCACGCCGTGCCCTGGATGGATGGGCCCGCCCAAGCCACGCAAACCAACGGAACCCGCCCACCCAATATCATCATCATCCTGGCCGATGACCTGGGCATCAACGATGTATCTACCCACGGGGGCGGCCATACCGCCGAGGGCGTGCCCACTCCCAACATCGACTCGATTGCACGCGACGGCGTGCGCTTTGAGCACGGCTATGCCGGTGCGGCGGTGTGCACAGTGTCGCGCGCAGCCCTGATGACCGGGCGCTACCCCTGGCGTTTTGGTGTGGAATTTACGCCCACGCCGGGTGCCATGGCCAAGGTGGCGGGCACGTTGTATGCCAACTCCAACGGCGGCCTGCCGGTAATCGTCGACAACGAAAAGGCCTCGCAGGCCAAGGCCTTCAACGACCTAGGCATGCCATCGTCGGAAGTGACCGTGGCCGAGGCTCTCAAGGCCCGCGGATACCACACCCTGCACATCGGCAAATGGCACCTGGGCAGCACACCCGACATGCGGCCCAACAACCAGGGTTTTGACGAAACCCTGTTCATGGAAAGCGGCCTGCACCTGCCGGTGAATTCGCCCGATGTGGAAAACTCCAAGCAAGACTTTGACCCTATCGACAAATTCTTGTGGCCCAACATGCGCTTTGGCGTGAGCTACAACGGCGGCAAGTGGTTTGAGCCCGCCAAGTACCTGGCGGATTACTTCACCGATGAAGCCATCACCACGATCAAGAAGAACAAGAACAGGCCCTTCTTCATGTACTTGGCCCACTGGGGGGTGCACACACCGCTGCAAGCCAGCAAGGCGGATTACGACGCTCTGAGCAATATCCCCGACCACCGCCGTCGCGTATACGCCGCCATGATCCGATCCATAGACCGCAGTGTGGGGCGGGTGCTGCAGACCCTGAAGGATGAGGGCCTGGACGACAACACTATTGTGATATTTGCCAGCGACAACGGTGCGCCCGGCTACACCGGCCTACCGGATGTTAACCAGCCCTACCGGGGCTGGAAGTTGACACAATTTGAAGGCGGCTTGCGCGTGCCCTATGTGGCCAAATGGCCAGGTCACATTCCGGCAGGCACCCGGTATGAGCCTCCCATCACCAACATCGATATCATGCCCACCGTAGTGGCCGCAGCCGGTGGGGCCATGCCCACCGACCGCATTACGGATGGTGTCAACTTGTTGCCCTATCTAAGCCCCGCGCTGGGCTCCAAACCTGTAATACAAGCACCCCGTGCCCTGTACTGGCGCGATGGCCCCTACCGCGCAATGCAGGACAATAAATGGAAACTCATCGTGTCCGAACGGCCTAAAAAAGAGTGGCTGTTTAACCTGGCGGTTGACCCCACAGAACAAAACAACTTGGCCGCCCTGCAGCCGCAAAAGCTGGCGCAAATGAAGACCCAAATGGACGCCCACCATGCCGCCATGCCGCCGTCGCTGTGGCCCTCTTTCATTGAGATGCCTATCTCCATCGACAAGACCCTGGACCAGAAACCGCTGCCCACCGATGAAACTGTGTACTGGTACAACTAATAGCCTGAGCGGCATAGCGCCCTGCTCCGTGTCCGCCGCCCTGCGGGCTCCTCCTTTTACCTGCGCAGGACGCTATGCCGCCCAGGCTATTCGTGCCAAGAAGAAGGTTTGGTAATGCGCTGGACAGTGCGATCCAAATTAGCGGCGGGGGCATCGCTAGTAGGGTGCTTAGCGACTGCTGCGATATGGCAAATGGGTTGGCACACACCGCGCGCGCAAAACACCGAGCGTCTGCAATGTGACACCGCACTAGCCCCAGCCGCCACACCCCACCCCGGCATGGTGTGGGTGCCCGCTGGCACGGTAGCCATGGGCGACACGGTTTACCAAGAAGAGCAACCCATTCAAACCAGCCAACTCAAGGGCTTCTGGATGGACCGCACCGAAGTGACCAACGCCCAGTTCGCAGCGTTTGTGGCCGCCACAGGCTATGTCACGGTAGCGGAGCGCCCAGTAGACACCCAAGCCCACCCCGGCCTGCCACCCGAACTGCAACAACCGGGTGCCGTTGTATTTGTCCCGCCGACCGAATTGCGCAATGGCGGCGATGTGCGGCAGTGGTGGCAATACCGCGCTGGTGCCAACTGGCGGCACCCCGGCGGACCCGATACCTCCACTGCCGGAAAAGACGCCTTCCCAGTAGTGGCCGTCACCATTGACGATGCCCAGGCATACGCCCGATGGAAAGGCCATGCTCTGCCCACCGAGGCCGAATGGGAATGGGCCGCCCAGGGTGGCGCGCCCGCCACCAGCGGCAAGACCGACCAACCCGCGCAAGCCAACACCTGGCAAGGCATCTTCCCCATCCAAAACGCAGCAACCGACGGCTTTGTAGGCGTGGCCCCAGTGGCCTGCTACGCCCCCAATGGCTACGGCCTGTTCGACATGATCGGGAATGTATGGGAGCTAACCCGAGACCGTTACCGCCCGTTTCACGATGCCCGCGACAACCGCCCGCCCGACCAAGAGCCCCAGGGAAGCTGGACGGTGGGGCGTTCTGCGCAGGTAAAAGGAGGAGGCCGCAGGCCGGAGGACACGGAGCAGAACGCCCCACCGTCCAGCATCCCGACGCAAGAGCTGCAACGGCAACAGCAGCCAAAGCAACACGTCATCAAAGGCGGCTCCTACCTGTGCGCCCCCAACTACTGCATGCGCTACCGGGCCGGTGCGCGCCAGGGCCAAGACGACGACTTGGCGACAAGCCACCTCGGTTTTAGAACCATTCTGCGCGATACTGCAAACGTAGCAGCCCACCCGGAAAAGCCATGAAAGCACTCAGCCCCACCGACTCCGCCTTCCTGTGGATGGAGACCCGCAACCAGCCCATGCATGTGGCCGGATTGAACATCTACACCCCCCCGCCCGGAGCCGGGCCCGACTTCATCCCCAAGATGCTGGAGGCCTGGGGCCAACACATCCGGGCCCAGTCGCCTTTCAATCTGCGCCCCGTATTGCGCATGGGCATCTGGTATTGGCAAGAAGACAAAGAGTTTGAACTCGACTACCACCTCCGCCACGTCGCCCTGCCCCAGCCCGGCCGCATTCGCGAGCTGCTGTCCATGGTGTCGCGCGTACACGGCAACCTGCTGGACCGCAACCGCCCGCTGTGGGAAGCCTATGTGATTGAGGGCCTGCCGGGCGGGCGCTTTGCCACCTACATCAAGATGCACCACGCGCTGGTGGATGGTGTGAGCGGTGCCCGCATGATGGCCAGCGCGCTGGCGCTCACCGCCCAAGACCAAAAACCCCCGCTGTGGGCTCAGACCTATGGCCGCGCACCGGGTGCACGCGCGGCCAAAGCCGCGCCCGGCCTGGTGGAGCAATTCCAAAGCGCGGTGCTTGCGGGAAAACAAATCCTGCCAGGCATTGCCAGCGGCCTGTGGGATGCCGTGCGCCCCGTGACCACGCACGACTCTGCGGCCCTGCCGTTTCAGGCACCGCCCACGCCCTTCAATGTCGAGATTTCCGGCTCCCGCCGGTTTGCCTCACAGTCATACCCCATTGCCCGCCTCAAGGCCATCGGCCAAGCCGCTTCTGCCACCATCAACGATGTGACGCTGGCCATTTGCGCCGGTGCACTGCGGGAATATTTGCTAGTGCAAAACAAGCTACCCGCCAAGCCGCTGGTGGCCATGGTGCCCGTGTCTTTGCATGGTGAAACCACTGAGGGCGGCAACCAAGTCTCCCTGCTGCTGGCCAATTTGGCCACGCACATGGCTGACCCACGCAAGCGCCTGCAACGCATCGTGGCGTCCACCGCGCAAGCCAAAAAGCGCCTTATGGCCATGCCGCGTTTGCAAAAAATGGCACACGGCATGTCGTCCGTCTCACCTATGGGCCCCGGCATGCTCACCGGCTCCGCCAAAAAATACCCGCCTTTCAATCTGGTCATCTCCAATGTGCCCGGCCCTAAGGAATCGCTGTACCTCAATGGCGCACATTTGGATGAGGTCTACCCGGTGTCCATCCCCACGCACTACCTGGCGCTCAACATCACTATCAGCGGCTACCGCGACACGCTGGGCTTTGGCTACATTGCCTGCCGCCGATCGGTGCCCGCGCTGCAGCGCATGCTGGACTACACCGACAACGCCATCCGCGAGCTGGAAAGCGCGCTGGGCCTGCCGTCGTACGCACCCTCCTCCTCAGCGTCTTCTGCAGTGGCCAAGCCTGCTGCCAAAAAACGGATCGCAAAACCGGGCGTCAAAAAGCCTGCGCCGGTTGCAAGCGCAGCTAAGCCCAAGGCCGCTACGGTTGCCAAAAAAGCCCCCGCTAAGAAAGCCGCCAAAGCCTGATGCCAGACACGCCGCAAGAGCCGCCCCAGCACCCAGGCCCTGAGTCCAAAACAGATCTGTTTGTATCGTTCTCCCTGCTGGCACTGCAGGGTTTTGGCGGCGTGCTGGCCATCGTGCAGCGCGAGTTGGTCGAGAAAAAACGCTGGCTCACGCGTGAGGAATTTTTAGAAGACTGGGCCGTCGCGCAAATCCTGCCCGGCCCCAACGTCGTCAACCTGTCTTTGATGATTGGCGACCGCTACTTTGGCATGCGCGGCGCGCTGGCGGCGCTGGCCGGCATGCTGGCTTTTCCACTCGTCATCGTCATCGCCATCGCCGCCTTGTTTGCCGGCGTGTCCGATGTACCCCAGGTACAAGGCGCGCTGCGCGGCATGGGGGCCGTGGCCTCGGGGCTGATCACCGCCACCGGGCTCAAGCTCATAGGCGCTTTGAAGTCCAATGTGATGGGTGCGTTGGCCTGCATTGCCCTAGCAGCTATCACTTTTGTGGCCGTAGCGTGGTTGCGTATTCCGCTGACCTGGGTGCTACTGGGCTGCGGCGGTGTGGCCTGCAGTTGGGCCTACAAAAAGCTGGGGGCGGCATGACCATCACCATGACACCCAACGACTGGCTCGACCTTTTCACCCACTTTATGTCGCTGTCGCTGCTGTCCATTGGCGGGGCCATCACCACCGCGCCCGACATGCACCGCTACCTGGTGGACCAGCGCCATTGGCTCACCGACGCGCAATTCACCAGCGGCATTGCGCTGGCGCAGGCTGCGCCCGGCCCCAATGTGCTCTTCATTGCGCTAATGGGCTGGAACATCGGCATCAACGCCGCCGGTGGCATGGGCGCGGGCTGGGCCGCAGCCGGCCTGGGCGGCCTGGGTGTGCTGCTGGCCATGCTGGGCATCTTGCTGCCCAGCACCACCCTCACCTTTGCCGCCGCCCGCTGGGGCCACAAAAACCGCGAGCTACGCGCTGTGCGCGCCTTCAAGCAAGGCATGGCCCCCATCGTCATCGCCTTGCTGGCCGCCACCGGCTGGATACTGGCCGCCAGCCACGGCACCAGCCTGGACCACTGGCCGCTATGGCTGCTGACGGTGGTGGTAACGGTGTTGGTGTGGCGAACACGCATTCACATGCTGTGGCTGCTGGGGGCGGGTGCGCTGCTGGGGGCGCTGGGCTGGGTTTAAGTTAAAACACAACATTGGAGGCATCACCATGCCAAGCACACTGGTTGAAGTTCGCCGTCCCTATCCGCCGGAGCAACAAGCCTGCATTGTTGAGGCCGTGCATGCGGCGCTGGTCGAAGGTTTCAAAATCCCCTCTGAAGACCGCTGCGTTCGGCTCGTGACATACGAACCCCACCTCTTTATCTGTTCCCCAAAACTGGATCAACCGGAGCGCTACACGGTCGTTACCGTCACCGCATTTTCCGGCCGCTCGCTGGACGCGAAGCGCAATCTCTATCGGGCAATTGTCGAACGTCTCGACACGCTGGGAATCCCTCCAAACCACGTCAAGATAATTCTGAACGAAGTGCCTCAAGACAACTGGGGCCTGCGCGGTGGCAAGCCAGCTTCAGAAGTTGAGCTTGGTTTCACGGTCGACGTGTAGGTGGCGATATTCACTTGATTGGGCTGGTTTCAAGTCAAATCGGCCTTTCAGGCCGTGGATAGTGCGGGAGCAGCTCCTAGTTTTGTAGCGTTTTCATCTGAAAATGCGAAAAACAATGCCCCGCTCGATTGAGGAAAAGTCACTTGATATGTACAATAAATCGTACATACAAGGAGTTTGCTCATGGATGCCATTACCTACTCATCGGCCCGCGCCAACCTCGCCAGCACCATGGACCGCGTTTGCAATGACCATGAGGCGCTCATCATCACCCGCAACGGCGAGCAATCCGTGGTGATGCTGTCTCTGGAGGACTTTCAGGCTATGCAAGAGACAACCTACCTTTTGCGTAATCCTACCAACGCCAAGCGCCTGATGTCTGCCGTGGCCCAACTGAGTGCCGGGCAAGGCGTTGAGCGAGAACTGGCCCCGTGAAGTTGATCTTTGCGCAAGAGGCCTGGGACGATTACCTCTACTGGCAAAAGCAAGATCGCAGAATGGTGGAGCGCATCAACAAGCTCATTCAAGAAATACAACGCGCACCTTTTGATGGCATTGGGAAGCCCGAGCCGCTGAAACACGCGCTTGCGGGCTTTTGGTCTCGCCGTATTACGGACGAACACCGCGTGGTTTATAGGGTCGAGGGCGATGCGCTGTGGATTGCGCAACTGCGGTACCACTATTGAACGACCTGACTGAGACAAACTCAGGTCTTGGCTTGCAAGTTTTTGAAGATGGCTACGTTTTCGGCGTAACGGGCTGCAGTCATCGCCCTCGCGGACGAATGGTGGCTAGTCAGGATGCGCGCTGACGTTGCACTAGAAAGCGCGAGGTGCGCTTTTCGCGCGATACCGCCCACCAAGACGACACATTGAAGTTTTGGAAGTAGAAGCAGTAGTTCCAGCAAGTGCCCGATACCTGCCGCGACTTCATCGCGCTCAACAGGGCGAATCTGCCTGCGATCCTCATCGCCGACATACCACGGCACCAAATTCCAGATAGCGATGTCCTTTCTAAGGATGCTGGCCTCGTACAACTGGTCACGAAAATTACGAGCAGTTTGGTCTGGGTTGTCATAGGACACAACGCCGGTCTCCATTGCCATCGGACCGGGGGCCTCTAGGACGAACAAGAACTTAGCATTTTCATTGCCGTTCTTGGGGTCGAAGTCAGGGATAGAGCGAGGGTGGTAACGCTCTCGCAGCCCTTGGACGTATGTGTTTACAGTAGGCATGAAGTTTCACTAATGACTTAGAGCATAGGTTCGCAGGCTCACTCCGCCTTACCCCCCGCATGCAACACCAACCCCCGATACACCGCGGTATGCGCCGGTGTCGGCACGCCAAGCTCCAAGCCCAGCGCATGCACGCGGCCTGAAAGCCAGCGCAGCTCTAGCGGCTTGCCACGCTCCAGGTCTTCGGACATAGAAGATCGGAACGATGGCGGCATGGTCTGCAGTTTGGCGACCGACTCGTCTTCCAGCTCGGGCCGAACCCGTATGCCGGCAGCCAGCCCCACGGCCATGGTTTCCGTTAAAAGATCACGCAAAAATGCTCGCGTTTCTGCATTGGCCAAAATCTCGCCAATGCGTGCACGCAAGAGCGAAGTAGCACCAGAGAACGACGACAACGCGATGAACTTCTCCCAAATCACGGTCTGGGCGTCATCCGCCAGCACCACGTCCAGGCCAGAGCTCTTATCGGCCAGTGCGGCCAGTTCTGCCGCTATCGCGTCACCCCCGTGGCGGTCCATCACGATGCGGTGAAACCCGCCTGGGCTGCGGATCACGCCGGGCCGGTCAATCACTGCCGACACATAGATCACGCCACCCAACACCACAGCATTCGGGTGCTGCGCACGAATCAAATCCAAGCTGTCGATGCCGTTTTGCAGCGTCAAGATGCGCGTATTCGGCCCCACCATGGGCTGCATTTGCAGCGCCGCCGCCTCGGTATCCCACAGCTTGACGGCAAAAACAATCAAATCCACGGGCCCCACATCGGCGGGCTGGTCGGTGGCAGCCACCTTGGGAAGATGCAAGTCTTTACCTGGCATCTCGATGCGCAGACCGTCAGTTTGCAACGCCTTCAAATGCGCACCCCTGGCGATGAAGTGCACCTCGGCGCCTACGTCTTGGAGGCGTGCCCCCACATAAGCGCCCACGCCGCCCGACCCCATGATTGCGATTTTCATTGTGTGTATCAGTTAAAGAATTCGAATGCCTTCAAGGCGACGGCGACCACAAGCGCGCCGAAGACAAGCACGGCGATTTCAAATAGTAACTTGGCAACAGCGTTTTTCTTACCCGGCGTGTCGCGCGCGTAATTCCAGACCTCGCGGATTAACTCTTCAAAGGTCGGCCCATCCACCGGTTCTACGATGCCTGCGGAGGCCCGCGCCACGGCAATTTGCTGGCGGTTGGGGTTGGGCCGGCAACCGCAGCGCGCGCAGTGATTCTGTGCTGCAGGGTTAGCAATGTCGCAAGCCAGACAACGCCAAGAATACAAAGGCATAGAACCTCCTTAAAACAAATAACGCGGTCTTGCCCCGCCACTAACGCCAATATCCATCCTAAGCCAAATCAGCCATTCAGCCCATGGGTAGTGCGGGACCAGCTCCTACTTCAATAGCAAACTTCAGTATTTACGCCAACCAGAGCCAACGGCGCGTCAATGTCCACGGTCAGTCCTTCGCCAAACGCAGCCTCTTCCATACCCTGCACACCAGTGCTGTGAGAGAGTCGATACTTGCCCTCTGAGGAATAGGCCAAGGAGTTGATTAACTCGATGTTCCAGGCCAAAGCCGCCTTGGAGTATTTGGCCAGCGGGCCGGTGTCTGGCTCCGAGATAGACAAAATCTGCGCAATCTGCAGCACCACAAGACCGCGCGCTTCGTGGTTGGCCGCCATGTAGTCCGCTACACCCAGCAGCAAATCGGCGTCGGGCAACAAGCCCATGTTCGCCAGTGCCCGGCTAGCCAAAGCTATGTCGCTCAAGCCGCCATATGCGTTGCCGTAGAGGATGGCAAAGGCATTGATGGACTCCACGCTTTGGCCGGCCACGCCTACCTGGTTTGCGTATACCAGCGGGGCTGGCGATATGTCATTGAACGCGCGGTTCAACATGGTGACGGCAGGTGCCGGTCCGAAAAACGCTGCTGGCATGGTGTTTCTCCCTTTTTTTGGCAGTTTACGCGCGGCCGACTCTTTACTAGGTGATATGCATCACATGCATTCGCTGCATGCGCCCAATGTGCCATCCAGCCCATGGATAGTGCGGGAGCAGCTCCTATTTTGATAGTAAGCAGCATCGCAGCGGGATGATTTTGCGGCACCCACGCGATTGTGCCAAAGCGCACAGACGCCACGCCGCCCAACGCAGACCATAGGCACGTCAACAGGTTTACATCAAAAGGAGTTCACCATGGACAAAAGCAACCCACCCACCACATTTGGCGTGTTTAAGCCCGTAGGCCACACCGTGATCGCATTTGCGAGTGATGCCGAGCGCCAAGTGGCCAACATGAAGCTGTCCGGCATTGGCTTTGGGCCAGAGAGCATCGTGACCTACTCCTCCGGTGAAATGGTGGCGCAGGTCGATGAGGAGCTATCGCAAGCCAGCCCGTTTGCCAACTTTGGCTATGAGATGGATCTCATCAAGGCCCACCGGGCTTTGGCAAAACACGGCAGCAGCTTTTTGGTGGTGGAGGCCCCCACGGACGAACAAGCCCAGCAGGTGGCGGGCTTGGTGAAGACGCTCAAGCCCCAGGCGGCCCAACACTATGGGCACTTCATGATTCAAGAGCTGACGGAAAAGCCGCCCGGCCGCATGGGCGAACACCATTAAAAAGCCACTAAGCCATGTCCACCCTAAACCCCACCCTCACGCAGTTGGTGCAGCGCCCCAACTACCCGCGCCTGCACGCGCCCTCGCCTTTGCCGCATTGCCAAACGCTTGCAGCGCGCTCGCCGCTGCATTGGGTTCCGCAGATCTTACTTGCCCAAGCTCGCCGCTGGTGGCGGTGACACCCGCACCGGCTTGCTGGTCTTAAGCCTTTGCATCACGGACTGGATGGCTGCTTCCAATTGGGTATCGCGGCCCTTGTTGACTTCGGTCGGGTCCAGCTCCACATCCACATCGGGCGCGACGCCTTCGTTCTCTACGCGCCATTCACGGTCGGGAGTGTAAAAACGGAAGAACGGCACCACCAAGCTGCCGCCATCGATCAGCGATGGGTTGGCAGAAATACCAATCAAACCACCCCAGGTGCGCTTGCCAATCAGCGGGCCCAAGCCCGTGCGCTTAAAGGCATAGGGCAAGAAGTCCCCACCCGAGCCCGCGTCCTGGTCGATCAGCATGACCTTGGGCCCATAGATGGCACCGCCTGGGGTGTCAAACACCAAACCATCCCGGTCCTTCCAGCCCGACAGATAGGGGCGCAGCAGCACATCAATGATGTAGTTGGCCGCCTGCCCGCCGCTGTTGCGGCGGTCGTCCACAATCAGCGCCGCCTTGTCGGCCTGCGCAAAGAACATGCGGTTGAAGTGCTTGTAGCCTTCGCCGCCCGTGTCGGGCAAATACACATAGGCCACCTTGCCATCCGTGGCTTTGTTGACCGCTTGGCGGTTGCGCTCAATCCAATTCCACTGGCGCAGGGATGACTCATTGGCGATCGGCTGCACCACCACATTGCGTGAGCCTTTGCCAGAAGCATCAGCGCCCACGGTCAGGGTCACCTGCTTGCCTACGGTGTTTTCCAGCAGCGCATACAGGTTTTGTTTACCTGTTAGCGCCTGCCCATTGATAGCCAGCAGGTAGTCGCCTTCTTTGACGCCCAAGCCCGGCACTGCCAACGGTGACTTCATGAAGGGATTCCAGCGGTCGGTCGCGTAAATGTTCTTGATGCGGTAGCGGTCGTTTTCCACCGCAAAGTCGGCACCCAGCAGGCCCGTAGCCACAGGTTTCTCGCGGTGCACATCGCCACCGCCCACGCGGTTGTGACCCACCTGCAATTCGCCGATCATTTCGCGCAGCAGCTCGTTCAAATCCTCACGGCGCTGCACATATTGCAGTTGCGCTTGGTAGCGCGCACGCACAGCATTCCAATCCAGTCCATGCAGCTTGGCGTCGTAGAAATACTCCTTCTCCATCCACCACACTTCATCAAAAATCTGCTGCCATTCCTGGCGCGGGTCGATTGCCATGCCGACCTGGGCGGTGTCGATGGGCTTGGTGTCCATCTTCTCGACCGCATCCGAAATCTCCAGCTTGCCCTTGTTGTACTGCAGCAGGATTTTTTTGCCATCGGCGCTCAAGCTGAAGCCTTGCAGGTTTTGCTTGATGGTTTTGGGTTTGCGGTCCTCAAAGCTGAAACGCACGAGGTCATTGCTGCCGCTGGATTCAAAGTCGGGCGCATCCACGCGGATGCCCGGTGCGCGCGTCTCCAGGTACCACAGCGAGCCATCGGCAGACACCGCCAGCGAGTCGTAGCCTTGCTCGGGCAACGGCAGTGCCACAACGCGCTGCTGCAGGCCCTCAAAGTCAATGCGTACGGGCTTGGGTGGCTTGGGCGCTGCGGGTTTGGCATCGGCGCTCGCGTCTTTGCCGTCCTTGGCGCTGTCTTTCTTGTCGCCCTTGTCAGCGGCGGCAGCCTTGTCGTCCTTATCGGTTTTTTCTGATTTGTCCGCTTTATCTGCCTTGTCCGTTTTGTCGTTTTCATCCCCGGTCAATGGAGTCATGGGCGATTTGCCGGTGGCAGCCAAGACCAGTGCGTAAATGCCATCGCGCACTGGACGCTCCTGCGAGGACATATCCAGGCCCACTTGCGAGGGGCCGGTATTGATGGACGAGGTGAAGTACAGGTAGTCGGTCCCGCCAAACACAGGGTTGTCCGCATGGCTCAAGCCATCGGTCGCGTCCACGGTGGCGCCCGTAGTCAGGTCGCGGATGCGGATGCGGCTGAAGTAGTTCTCGGCCGAGACGTTGTAGGCCAGCCAGCGGCTGTCTTGCGAGATCGACACATTGAATGGTCCGCGGCGTTTGCGGTTGTCCACCAGGGTTACCACGCCTTTGTCCAGCGCGATCACGTACAGGTTCAGATGGTTGTCGTTGTAGACAATGAACTTGCCATCGGCCGACCAGTCCAGCAGCGTGTAGTAGCCCTCTTTTCCCAGCTCCAGTGTCTGGGGCTTCTCCAGACCGTTCTGATCGCGCAACATCAGCACATGGCGCATGCCAGCGTCAGAGATATAAGCCACCTTCTTGCCGTCAGGGCTCCACAGGGCGTCCTTCTCGCGCACACCCGAGGTCTGCGTCAGATTGCGCACCGAGCCATCCTTGACCGGAACGGTAAACACATCGCCCCGCGCCGACACCACCACGCGTTTACCGGTGGCAGACAAGCGCGCGGAGGTGATGTTGGCGGCGGCTTCCTTCCATTGAGGACGGGTTTGCACAGCCTGGGCTGTCACATTCACCGCAATATCACGCGCAGCGCCAGTGGCCACATTCAATTCTTTGAGGCGACCACCCACCTCGTAAACCACGGTGTCACCCACCGCACGCGCGCTGCGCACATCCCACACCGTTTCTTTGGTGAGCTGCTGCACGGTTTTGGTTTGCGGGTCGTACACAAACAGATTGGCCGCGCCGTCGTTGCGGTCCGAGATAAACACCACGCGCTTACCGACCCAGATCGGGTTGGTGTCGCTGGCGTTCACATGCGGAACTTGCTCCCAGGTGTTGGCCACCGGGTCAATGATCCACACCGGGGGCGTGCTGCCGCCGCGGCTTTGGCGCCAGCCAGCAGTGCCCGCGTGTGCAGCACCGTAGGGCCGGTAGGCCAGGCGCTTGCCGTCTTCAGACCAGGCGCCCTCAAAGGCCTGGGCTTGCATCACTTTGGTCTCAAAACCGCCATCGACCGACACTTCATAAAGCTGGTTGCTACGGCCATTGCCAATCTCGCGGGGCGATGCAAACAGCACGCGCTTGCCGTCCACACTCCAGCCGTTCACGGTGTCCACACCAGCATGCCAGGTCAGGCGCTTGGGCTGGCCGCCGTTGACCGACACCACATACACATCGGTATTGCCGTCGTAGCGGGCCGAGAATGCAATCCACTTGCCATCGGGTGAAAACGCGGGCGCAAACTCATCGGCCGGATGAGACGTCAAGCGCACGGGGTTGGCACCGTCGCGGTTGCTGACCCAGATGTCTCCGCCATAAACAAATGCCAAGTGATCCCTTGACACTGTGGGTTGGCGCAGCAATTGGGCGGATGCTTCTTGCGCCGTCAAAGCCATGCAGCCGATGGCCGCCATCAATGTGGCGCAGCGGCGTAATGCGGGGGATAACAGATTCACCATGCTCATCTCCGAAAGTAGTTGTCTACGACTGGTTCTAGTGTCAAAACAGGCTGTGGACCAGGTAAAACGTGCGCAACCAGCTACTAATCTAATAGCAAGTTACTTCTTTGTTCTGGGGCAAAATTACATCGCCGTGCGCTGGCGTACGGCCTCATACAGGCACACGCCACTGGCCACGGATACGTTCAAGCTCTCCACCGCGCCGCGCATCGGAATGCTGACCAGCGCATCGCAGGTTTTGGCGGTGAGCTGGCGCATGCCGTCGCCTTCGGCACCCAGCACCAGGGCCACAGGACCCTTCAGGTCAGCCTGGTACAGGGTCTGGGTGGCTTGATCACTGGTGCCAATGATCCAGATATCGCGTTCCTTGAGTTCGTTCAAAGTGCGCGCCAGATTGGTCACCATGAAATACGGCACGGTCTCGGCCGCACCACTGGCCACTTTGGCCACTGTGGCGTTGATGCCCGCCGCGTGGTCCTTGGGGGCAATCACCGCGTGCACGCCCGCGCCATCCGCCACGCGCAGGCAGGCGCCCAGGTTGTGCGGATCGGTCACGCCGTCCAGCACCAAAATCAAGGGCTGAATGCGCTGTTCCGGCGGCAGGTCTTCGTTGGCGGCTTCCAGGTTTTCCAGCAGCTCGTCCAGCGAATGCACTTGCGCAATGGCTTGCACCCGAGCAGCAATGCCTTGGTGGCCGTGGCTGCCGCACATTTTGGACAGGCGCTCGCCATCCGATTCCACCATCTTGATGCCAGCCTCCTTGGCTTTGTCCAGAAACTGGCGCATGCGCGCGTCGCGCCGGGTAGGCTCAAAGTAGAGCTCGATGATGGAGTTGGGGGCGGTTTTAAGGCGCACGCCCAGGGCGTGAAAGCCGAATAGAACTTTAGGTGAAGACATGCCGGGATTATCAGGGGAATCGGCCTCCGTGCTCTTTCCACAGGTCCGTCCGCACGCCGACCCGGCTGGCCATCGCTTATCTGGCCGAATTTACGCCATTTAACCCGTCCAGACCGTGGATAGTGCGGGAGCAGCTCCTAAATAGATAGCAATATCACGCTACAAACCCAAAGCCCGCAGCGCCAATTGCCGCGCAAGTGCTTCGGGGTTTTCCACTTTCACTGGCAAATCCTCTAGCGCGCCATCAATCAGTAGATTGCTCAGGCCATGGGCCAGGCTCCAGCCAGTTAAGGCCAATACCGGGCCGTTTTTCGGGTCATGTGCGCAGGCGGCGGCCAGCACACAGCCAAAGGCGCGTTCGGCTGCCGCCTTGAGCGCGGGGTGCTCCGCCTTGTGTGTCAGTAGCGGGCCAAACATCAGCCGAAACTGCGCCGGCTGGGCGCGGGCGCAGGCCACGTAGGTGCCGTTGATTTTGAGCAGTCGCTCGCCGGTATCGGGCTCGGCAGACACCTGCTCCAGCGCATCGCCCAGCGTGGTGAAAGCCCGCTCCGCCACCACCGCCAGCAGCTCGTTCAGGCTGGCAAAGTGGTGGTATGGCGCGGCATGCGACACGCCCGCAGCCTTGGCCACATCGCGCAGGGTGATGCCCTGGGCACCGCGCTCGGCCAACACGGCGTCGGCTGCTGCCAACAAGGACTCACGCAGGTTGCCGTGGTGGTAGGGCTTGGGGGCAATCTTGGGCACGCGTTTGGCAGTGGCCTTTGCGGCAGATTTGACCGTGGACTGAACGGCGGGCTTTGCTTTTTTAATAGGTGTTTTCTTGACTTCCATACATCTATCTTGACACGCGAAAGATAAGCATGCAATATTCACACATCTTTCGCCTGTAAAGATATGGTCTTCAAAACGCAAAAGGACACCACCATGCACCCCGCCGCCTTGCTCTTCCTTGCCAGCGCCACCGTCATCGGCGTGCTGGGGAGTATCCACATGCTCTACACCTTTTATGGCAACAAGCTGCACCCGCGCGATGCCGCCACCCTGCTGGCGATGCAGCACAGCCATCCGGTGCTGACGCGCGAAACCACGGTCTGGAAAGCGACGCTGGGCTTCAACGCCAGCCACAGTCTGGGTGCGATGTTATTTGCCTTGGTGTTTGGCTATCTGGCGGGCTGGCAGTGGCCGCTGCTGCAGGCCTCCTGGTTTTTGCAAGGCCTGGGGCTGGGAACGCTGCTGGTCTACTGGGCCTTGGCGCGGCGCTACTGGTTCAGTATTCCGCGGCGAGGCATCGTGCTCACCTGCGCCCTGTTTGCCGCGGGCTTGGTCGCCATTTGGATGCCGGTGGGCGTATGAGCAAGCGCGCCTTGCAAATCGCCACCGCCCTGCTGGGCGCTGTACCCGTCATCACCGGTGTAGTGGGCCTGATGGGCTTGAGCGACCCGCTGTACGCGGCGCTGCATCTGCCGCAAGATGCCACGCTGGACAGCAATATGCGTTTCTTTGGCGGTGTGTGGCTGGGCTTGGGCCTGAGTGTGTGGTGGCTAGTGCCGCGCATCGATCAGCAAACGGCGCTGTTTCGTGCCGCCTGGCTGATGATTGCGCTAGGAGGTTTGGGCCGCCTGTTGTCGGTAGCGATGGTGGGCTTGCCGCTGCTGCCCTTTGTCGGCTTCACCGTGCTGGAAATCGTTGGCGCGCCACTTTTTATCTGGTGGCAAAACCGCGTCGTGCGTCAGTCGCACATGGGCGCTAGCTGGTAGCGTCCACCTCCTCCAACATGCGGCCAGCTTCAATCGTGATGCGCCGGTCGCAGCGGGCGGCAATGGATTTGTCGTGCGTCACCAAAACCAGGGTCGTGCACTGCTCCCGGTTCAAGTCAAACATCAGCTCCATGATCTTTTCGCCAGTGGCAAAGTCCAAGCTGCCCGTAGGCTCATCGGCCAGCAGCACCGCCGGGCGCACCACAAAGGCCCGGGCCAGCGCCACGCGCTGCTGCTCGCCCCCGCTGAGCACCTTGGGGTAAGCATGGAGCCGCTGCGACAGGCCTACCCGGCCCAGCATCTCGGTCGCGGCAGCACGCGCGTCTTTGCGATCCGCCAGTTCCAGCGGCAACATCACGTTTTCTAGTGCGGTCAGGTTGCCCAAGAGCTGAAAGCTCTGAAACACAAACCCCACCTTTTTCGCCCGCAGCGCAGCGCGGTCGTCTTCATCAATCGCAAACAGATCTTGACCCGCCAGCCGCACCGTGCCGCTGGTGGGGGTATCCAAGCCCGCCACAATGGACAACAAGGTGCTTTTGCCCGAACCCGAAGCGCCCACAATGGCGGCGGTCTCTTTGGCTTTTAGCGCAAAATCAATGTCACGCAAAATTTGCAATGTGCCTGTGGAGTCGGTCACCGACTTGCACACATGCTCTACCGAAATAATTAAATCCGTCATGGGGACCTTTTTGATACGACGACACTTTATCGCGCTTGGCATTACGGCAGTCTTGGCAGGGCTATCCAGCGCCGGGGCCCAAACCCCAGCCACAATCTCCCCCTCAACCACCAAAGCCCCGCCCACCCTATTGGTAGTTGGCGATTCGCTCAGCGCAGAGTATGGCCTCAAGCGCGGCACCGGCTGGGTGGCCTTGTTGGAACAACGCCTGGCTAAAGAAAAAAAGGCAGTCAAAGTCATCAACGCCAGCATCAGCGGTGACACCACATCGGGTGGGCGCTCGCGCTTGCCCGCGCTGCTGAGCCTGCACAAGCCCAGCGTGGTGGTGATTGAACTGGGCGGTAACGACGCGCTGCGCGGCCTGCCCCTGAGCATGACGGAAGACAACCTGCAAACCATGACCCGTGCCGCCCAGGCCGCAGGTGCCAAGGTGCTGCTACTGGGCATGCAAGTGCCCCCCAATTACGGTCAGGATTACGGCAAAAAATTCGCTGAAACCTTTGCCAACACCGCCAAAGCCAATAAGGCCGCGCTCGTGCCCTTCTTACTGGCTGGGGTTGCCGACGGGCCGGATGCGCTGCGCCTGTTTCAGGCCGACCGCATTCACCCTACCGAACAAGCCCACCCCGCCATGCTGGCCAATGTGTGGCCCGCTCTGAGCAAACTTATCCCATGAGCCTGACCCTGATCAGCGCCGCTGATTTGCTGACCCGCCTGCAGGAGTTCGACACCATCATCGACGCCCGCACCGAGGCCGAGCACGACGAAGACCGCCTGCCCGGTGCGGTGAACTGGCCCACGCTGACCAACGCAGAGCGCATCGTGGTGGGCACCATGTACAAGCAGATCAACCAGTTCGAAGCCAAAAAGCGCGGCGCAGCCATGGCGGCGCGCAATATTGCCGCCCACATTGACCGCGACGTCATAGACAAACCCAAAGACTGGAAGCCCCTGGCCTACTGTTGGCGCGGAGGTAAGCGCAGTGGCTCACTGTCCATCATCCTGGACCAGATTGGCTTCAAGACGACGCTGATTGAAGGCGGCTACAAAGCCTTTCGGGCCGCCGTGGTGGCGGATATTCCAGCGCAAGCAGCCCGGCTGAATTTTCGGGTAGTGTGCGGCCCGACGGGTTCGGGCAAAACCCGCCTGTTGCACGCACTGATTGCACAAGGCGCTCAGGTGCTGGACCTAGAGGGGCTGGCCAACCACCGCAGCTCGGTACTGGGCGCTATCCCCGGCGTGGCCCAACCTACCCAAAAGCGCTTTGACACACTGATATGGGACACGCTGCGCCGCTTTGACGCCAGCCAACCCGTGTTTGTGGAAAGCGAAAGCAAAAAGGTGGGCAACGTGGCGATTCCCACCAGCTTGGTGGAGCGTATACGCACAAGCCCGTGCATCAACCTCAACCTGCCCACAGACGAGCGCATTGCGCTGCTGCTGGAGGATTACGACTTCTTTGTACAAAACACCGCGTTCTTCTGCCAGCGGCTGGAGGCCTTGGTAGAAATGCGGGGCAAAGTGGTGGTGGAGAACTGGAAGGCGCTGATCATGCAAGGTGATATGCGCCCGGTGGTGTCTGAGCTATTGAGCAAACACTACGATCCGGGCTACCTGCAATCGATTCAACGCAATTTTGGGCAGTATGGTCAGGCCGTCCAGCTGGAAGTGACCGACCGCTCGGAAGCATCTCTGCGCGCAGCGGCGCAGTCGCTCCTGTCACACTAATTCAAGCTGATTCTTTGGGGGCCGACGGCTGGGAAGGGTCAGCCGGATTGTCGTCAGATGGTGCGTCATCCCCAGGACCGTGCAACTTGCGCTCATTCTTGTCTTTGAGCTTGTCTTCTTTTTTTCGCTTCTTGGCGAGCTCTTTTTGACGCTTTTCGTAACCGTAATTGGGTGTTGCCAAGGTGTGCTTTCGTTAATTGCCCACACTGTAACACCACGGCTTTAGTCGGCAGGCCACTGCACCAAGCCGCGATAAGCATGCCAACTGGCATGGCCCAGCAGCGGCCCCACCAGCAACAGCCCCACGGCCCACGGAGTCAGCAGGGCCAACAGCACCAGACCGGTGATGACGATGCCCCAGCAAACCATGGTACCGGTATTATGAAAAACCACTTCCAGGCTGGTGATGGCGGCAAACACGGCGTCGGTGTCTCGGTCCAGAATCATCGGAATAGACACCACAGCGATAGAAAAGACCAGCGCAGCAAAGGCACCGCCAATCACCGCGTAGGCGATCAAGAACTCCCAGTTGTCGGGATTGAACACCGCCTGGATCACCCCGGTGGTAGATGGCATGCCGGTATTGAAGAACACCGCAAACACCACCAGAGACGCCCTGCCCCACAGCAGCTCCAGCACGATCAGGACCAAGACCAGCATGCCCATGCTGGGAATATGCGTGTCCCAGCAGGTGATGGAGCTGGCCAGGTCGGGCGCAAGACCCAATTCCCGGCGGCGACTCACTTCGTACAAACCCATCGCCAAAAACGGGCCCAACAGCAGGCAGCCCGAAGCGATTGACATCGTGTATTCAGGATTGGACTTGAACACGGCCCCCAGAACCAACGCCATGGTCCAGAAAGCCACGCCGTAGAAGCTGCTGATGCCGGGGTGCGCTCGCATATCGCCGACTGCCAATCGCAGCCAACGCAGCAGGCTGCTGGGACCGACTTCCAGAATCGTTTTGCGTGGCGCGCTGGACGGCGGCGGAATATAGGGGGCGGCGGGATCGGGGGATTCAGGGTTGGTGGGTAGCTCAGCGCGCATGGCGCAAGACTAACGCCGCACGACAGCTTTGCCTATGCAGGAAAACACCGACCACACCGCGAGCCTTACAGGTCAGGCCAGTGCAGTCAGCGCCTGTGCCAGGTCGGCTTGCAAATCGGCCACATGCTCCAGGCCCACTGAGAAGCGCACCAGCGTGCCGGGCTTCAAATGTGCGGGCCAGCCGCCGCTGCGCATACTTGCCAACTCATAGGGCACCACCAGGCTGGTGGGGCCGCCCCAGCTATAGCCTAACTTGAACAAACGCAGCGCATCGCAAAACGCATCGGTCTGCGCCTGGCTGTAGTGCGGTGCCAGGATGATGCTGAAGATACCAGCAGCTCCACCCGGCTCGGGTTTACACAACGCCTGCCAATGGGCGTGACCGGGGGAATCTGGCAAGGCCGGGTGCAGCACCTGCACAACCTCAGAGCGGCCCTGGCACCATGCCGCCAGCGTACGTGTAGCGGCATCATGCGCGTTGTAGCGCAGGGCCATACTAGGTAAGGAGCGCAGCACCGCTTCCGCATCATTGGCGCCCACGCCCAGGCCCAGGCGCATATGGCAGAGCTTGATGCGCAAATGCAAACCAGGGTCACGGGTAATGACGCTGCCCATCAACACGTCGCCTCCGCCACTGGGGTATTTGGTCAGCGCGTGGACTGAGATATCGACGCCCAGACCAGGCTCGCTGTCGGGCAGCAAATCAAATGGGGCGAAGGCCAGGCCGGCACCCCAGGTGTTATCCAACACCACTGGCACGCCGCGCTGCTTGCACAGGCGCACCAGCGCGGGCAGATCGGGGAATTCCAACGTGACTGAGCCGGCCGCCTCCACCCACACCAGGCGGGTTTTTGCGCTGAATTTGCTTTCCAGATCCGCGGGGTTAAGAGGATCGTAGTAACGGTGGCTGATGCCCCAGGCTTTCAGTTCACCCTCAGCCAGTGTCTTGTTCGGGCTGTAGGCGTTGTCGGGGATCAGGACTTCATCGCCCGTTTTAAGCATCGCCAACGAGGCCAGCGCTACAGCCGCCAGACCACTGGGAGCCAACAGGCATTGCAGGCCGCCCTCTAGCGTGCACAAACGCTCTTCAAGCGCGTAGGTAGTGGGTGTACCGTGCAGGCCATAGGTATAGGCCGACTTGTCTTTCCATTCTCGGCTGCGCATCGCCGCCACCGTAGGAAAGAAAACCGTAGATGCCTTGAAGACGCCGGGCTGCGGAGCTTCAAAACCGGCCGGAGGCACGTAAGGGTGGTGAATCAGACCGGTGATCTTTTGCGCCATCTGAGACCTAAATGCTCCACTTCTGGATCAGCTGTGCGGGGCTCATGGCGTCGTAGCTCTCAAAGGGCTGGTGAATCCACGGATTGGTGGGCAAAAACTCCACCGTGTAGTCGGGTGTGAATACCGACACGGCCTTGGTCCAGATCACCGCGCTGCGCAACTCGGTGATGGGCTCGTAGCTGTTTTTCAGCAAGTTGATCACTGCGTTCAGCGTATGGCCGGAATCCGCCAGATCATCGACCAACAGCACGCGCCCGGCGATTTCACCCTTTGGCGTGGTGATGTAACGGGCAATATCCAGGTTGCCCTGCAAGGTGCCAGCCTCGGCGCGGTAGGAGCTGGTGGACATGATGGCCAGGGGCTTATCAAACACGCGCGACAAAATGTCGCCGGGGCGCAGGCCTCCGCGCGCCAGACACAGAATCGTGTCGAACTCCCAACCCGACTGGTGCACCTTGATGGCCAGCTTTTCAATCAGGTTGTGGTATTCGTCGTAGCTTACGTAGAGGTGTTTACCGTCTTCTGTCAACATGGAATTGCTCCTACTTTAATAGCTGCTCCCGCACATTCCATGCGCCTTGCAGCCCAATTTGACACAAATTCTATGGCTTAATCAGCAAGAAAAGGGTGGCGCATCAGGATGGTGTGGTCCCGGTCCGGGCTGGTGGACACCATGTGAATCGGCACACCGGTCACCTGCTCAATGCGCTGCAAATACAGGCGTGCAGCCACCGGCAGTTTGTCGTACTGGGTGATGCCTACGGTACTGTCGGTCCAGCCCGGCATCACTTCATAGATGGGTGTGCAGCGCTCGATGTCGTCTGCGCCCATGGGCAAGATGTCAAGCGTCTCGCCATCCATTTCATAGCCGGTGCACAGCATCAGCTCCGTCAAACCATCCAGCACGTCGAGCTTGGTGATGCACAAACCCGACAGGCCATTGACCTGGGCCGAGCGCTTGAGCAAAGCCGCATCAAACCAGCCGCAGCGGCGTGAGCGGCCGGTGGTTACGCCCTTTTCGGCACCGATAGTGCTCATGTGGTAGCCAGGGGTACCCGGCTTTTCCCACTCCAGCTCGGTGGGGAACGGGCCACCGCCTACGCGCGTGCAGTAGGCCTTGGTGATGCCCAAAACATAGTGCAGCATGCCTGGGCCAACGCCCGAGCCAGCCGCCGCATTCCCGGCCACGCAGTTGCTCGATGTCACATACGGATAGGTGCCATGGTCCACATCCAACAGGGTGCCTTGGGCACCTTCAAACAGCAAGTTGGCACCCGTGGCATGCGCATCGTTCAACTCGCGCGACACGTCGGCAATCATGGGCTTGAGCAGCTCAGCATGGTGCATGGCTTGGGTATACACCGCGTCAAACTGCACCGCGCCATTCACGATGAAGGGTTTCAGCAGGTCACCAAAATCAAAGTCGGCCGAGCCTAAGAATGTCGTCAGTACATGGTTGTGCAGATCCAGCAGCTCGCGCAGCTTGGCGGCGAAGCGCTCGGGGTGCTTCAGGTCTTGCACGCGCAGTGCACGGCGGGCAATTTTGTCTTCGTAGGCAGGGCCAATACCCCGGCCCGTGGTGCCGATCTTGGCGGTGCCGCCTTTTTCGCGAAAGGCTTCACGGGCCATGTCCAGCGCCGCATGGAACGGCAGGATCAGCGGACAGGCTTCGCTGATGCGCAGGCGCGAACGCACTTCCACACCCACTTTTTCCAGGCCTTCAATTTCTTCAAACAACTTGGCCGGTGACAACACCACACCATTGCCGATATAGCACTTGACGCCGGGACGCATGATGCCGCTGGGGATCAGGTGCAAGGCGGTTTTAACGCCATTGATGACCAAGGTGTGGCCCGCATTGTGGCCGCCCTGGAAGCGCACCACGCCTTGTGCGCTTTCAGTCAGCCAATCCACCAACTTACCTTTGCCTTCATCGCCCCACTGGGTACCGACGACGACGACATTGCGACCTTTGGTTGTATTCATTTCAATTTCACTTACCTAATTAGTTGGGGACAGAGCTTCGCTACGCTACGGTCTTTCCCACAAGGTTACTCATACTGCTTTTACGACCCATTGCCCAGCGACGCTGATCAACTCGCGGTCGCAATGAAACTCATCGACTTCACTCTCATGACCTGGCAAAACGCAGACCACGGTTTCGCCCTGGCGACGCAAAGCCGCAATGGCTAAGCGCAAATCAGCACCTTCGGCCCAGGGCGAGCGAATAGCAGCGCGCAGCGGCAGCTCTACGGCCACGGCAGCGACCGCCTTGATATCCAGACTAAAGCCCACCGCCGGGCGGTTGCGACCGAACACCGAGCCCACCTCGTCATAGCGCCCGCCACGTGCCAGCGAATCACTGGCACCCGGCGCGTACATAGAAAAGCGCGCGCCGCTGTAGTACGCATAGCCGCGCAAATCAGCCAAGTCGAACGATGCTATAGCACCATCCAGATGGCTGGCGAGCCAGCGCAGGTGCACCAGCGCATCGCGAATGGCGGGCAGCGCAGGCAGACGCGCCTCGGCCTCGTCCAGCACCCTGACATCACCATAGAGCGTGACCAAATCCTGCAGGGCTTGGCTGGTGGCTACGGGCGAATTACGGGTTAGTGATTTGAGTTCACTGGCGTCTTTGGCAGCCAGTGCGGCATGCAAAGTCGCCATCTCGGCAGCGGGCAATTGAACACCTTGCAACACGGCTTGCACGATACGGGCATCGGCCAAGTCGACACTGATGTTGTCCACCCGCGCGGCCTTCAAGGAGTCCAGCGCCAGCGTAAGGATTTCGAGGTCAGCCTCCAGCCCCGTGTGACCATACAACTCTGCACCAAACTGCAGTGGCTCGCGCGTTGCATGTGGGCCGCTGGGCCTGGTATGCACCACCGGGCCGCAGTAACACAGGCGGGTAACGCCGGCGCGGTTCAGCAAGTGGGCATCAATGCGGGCGACCTGGGGCGTGCAGTCGGCGCGCAGGCCCATCATGCGGCCGGACAGTTGATCAACGAGTTTGAAAGTTTGGAGGTCGAGGGCTTGGCCAGTGCCCGACAGCAGCGACTCCAGATGCTCAATCAGCGGCGGCATGACGAGCTCGTAGCCATAGCATCGCGCCATGTCCAGCAAGTCTCTACGAATTTCTTCGATGTGGCGCGCCTCGGAAGGCAGCACATCGGCAATATGATCCGGGAGGACCCAGGCAGACATGAGGATTGTTGGTGCTATTAAAACAGTGATTTTACCGGCCTTGGGCCGTGTTTTCAGGGTGCCAGCAACCAAATTCCCAAGAGGCCGAGCAGGATGCTGCTGATCGCAAAGCTGCGAATCTGCCCGTCATTGAGCTGCATCAGCTGGGTGAATAACTTGCGCCAAGCGGCGGGTGCGATCAAAGGGAACAAGCCCTCGATGACCAGCACCATCGCGAGGGCAAGCCAAAAACTTGCTTCAGCCAAGACTACTTCTTGGGGCTGGCAACAGCCGAGCCACCATTGCGAAATACTTTAAAGAACTCGCTGGAGGATGGGTCGAGCACCATCACATCGCTCTTGTTGGCAAACGATGCTTTGTAGGCGTCTAGGCTGCGATAGAACTGCGCAAATTGCGGGTCTTTGCCAAATGCGTCGGCATAAATACGCGCGGCTTCGGCATCGCCCTCGCCCTTGATTTTTTGGGCATCGCGGTAGGCATTGGCGATGGTCACTTCGCGCTGGCGGTCGGCATCCGCACGAATGGTTTCGCCTTCAGCACCACCAGTTGAACGCAACTCATTGGCCACACGCTTACGCTCAGCTTCCATACGGCGGTACACCGACTCAGTAATCGCCTCCACATAATCCACGCGGGTGATTCGCACATCGACCACGTCCACGCCCCAGGGTTTAGCGCCCTTCACCTTGTCTAGCACCTCAGACTTCACCGCAGCCATCAAAGCTTCGCGCTTGAGCGACAAAAGTTCCTTGACGGTGTACTTGTTGATCTCTTGCTGGAACGCATTGCGTACCACCCGGTTCAACTGACTGGTACCGGCGCTTTCGTTCAAACCTACATTACGAATGTATTCACCCGGCTCCGAAATGCGCCAGCGCACATACCAATCGATCACAACACGTTGCTTTTCGGCTGTCAGCATCGGCTCTGAATCAGTACTGTCCAGCGTCAACAGGCGCTTATCGATGTAAGACACGTTCTGAAAAGGCGGCGGAAGCTTGAAGTTCAAGCCTGGCTCTGTGATGACTTCCTTGATTTGACCCAAGGCATAAACCACACCAAATTGCCGCTGGTCGACCACAAACAAGGTCGACATTACCAGTGCAATCAGCACGAGCAAAGAAGAAATAACCAATCCAATCCGATTCATTCGGGGCTCCTACCGGGTTTCACGTTCGCGGGTGCGGGCCGATTCACGGCTGCGCGCGTCGTTGGAAGTAATAGTGACCGGTGGCGAAGCAGGAGCCGCAGCCACGGGTGCCACTGTGGCATGTGAAGCAGTGCCCGCACCAGTCGCCTGCAGCACCTTGTCCAGGGGCAAATACAGCAGGCTAGAGCCTTGCTTGGATTCCACCAACACCTTCGTCACGTTGCCATAAATTTCTTGCATCGCGTCGAGGTACATGCGATCACGGGTCACCTGCGGCGCCTTCTGGTATTCGACATACACCGACCGGAAACGCTGGGCATCACCTTGGGCCTGCGCCACCACGCGGGCTTTGTAGGCCTCTGCCTCCTGTTTCAAACGGGACGCAGCACCCACAGCGCGGGGCACCACGTCATTGGCGTAGGCCTGTGCTTCGTTCTTGGCACGCTCACGCTCTTGCCCAGCTTTCAAGACATCGTCAAACGACGCTTGAACCTGCTCTGGCGGGCGCACCCCGCCCTGCTGCAGATTGATACCCACAACCTCGACACCCACCTTGTAGCGGTCCAAGATGCTTTGCATCAGGGTTCGCACACGCGGCGCAATCTGGTCGCGCTCTTCAGAAAGAGCCGCGTCCATTTTCATATTGCCCATGACTTCACGCACCGAAGTTTCCGCCGCCTGCACCACTGCGGCTTCAGGGCTCTTGCTCTCAAACAAGAAAGCGCGCGCATCGTTGAGCCGGTACTGCACAGCGAACTTGATGTCCAGAATATTCTCATCCGCAGTCAGCATGGCCGAGTCGCGCAGGCCGGTGGCCTTGATCACCGAATCGCGACCGACATCTACCGAACGAATCTGGGTCACAAACACCAGCTCGTGGCGCTGAATCGGATAGGGCAAACGCCAGTTGAAGCCGGCATTGGCCGTGGAATGGAACTTGCCAAACTGGGTGATGACGGCTTGCTGACCTTCTTGCACGATGAAGAAGCCGGTAAACCCCCAAATCACTACAGCGACCAACGCAATCAGCGCTGCTCCAACGCCTGCGCTCTTCATATCCGGCTGATAGCCTCCACCATTGCCACCACCGGAGTTACCTCCGGATGGCTTGCCAAACAAACCGCCCAGCTTGCGGTTCAAGTCGCGCCATAGTTCGTCCAGATCTGGCGGGCCAGCGTTGGGCGTGGGTTTACGACTTTCTGGCTTGGGTGGCTCCGAAGGAGGCTTGTTGCCCTCACCCTGCGAGGTAACGCCGTCGGCGGGACCCGCTTCAGGGGTCTTGCCATCCGAGCGACCCCATCGGGAATCGTTAAGATTGAACATTCTTGGTGTAAACCGAGAGAGCCAGCCTGTCGCCTGGGATCCTCCGGTAGGTGTTGTTAGTTTCATGTCATCGGTTTTCATTTGGCACCCCAGCATTGTGCACAATCATCACTCGGCCCCTGTAGGCGCAGGGGCATGGGTCGGGTCTTCGGATTCTTCCGTGCGCGGAGCTGCCACAGTGGCCGAAATCTTCTTGCGCAGTAAATCAATCCCCTGCAAGGCCTTGGCACTGACAAAGACCCGCGGTGTTTGCAAGCCGTCAATCTCAAAGAAATCCTCGAGCAGCAGCGGTTGGTGGTCCGAATCCAAAGCGTCGATCTTGTTGAAGACCAGCAATTGAGGGATTTTTTCTGCGCCG
The DNA here is from genome assembly GCA_002256115.1 of Burkholderiales bacterium PBB3. Taxonomy (GTDB): domain Bacteria; phylum Pseudomonadota; class Gammaproteobacteria; order Burkholderiales; family Burkholderiaceae_C; genus Allorhodoferax. The sequence continues at coordinate 36,170 of NKIK01000001.1, read as the reverse complement.
ATTTCTACCAGCACACGTTGCACTTGCTCAATCTGCTCAACGAAATGGGGATTGGAGGCATCAATCACATGCATCAGCAAGTCCGCATCAATAGCCTCCTGCAAAGTGGCTTGGAAAGCGTCCACCAAACCGTGTGGCAAGTCACGGATGAAGCCCACGGTATCGGACAGCGAAACTGAGCGTCCAGCATCTGCCAGATACAGCTGGCGTGTCGTTGTATCCAACGTTGCAAACAATTGGTCTGCCGCATAAGCGCGGGCTTTGACCAGTGCGTTAAACAAAGTCGACTTGCCTGCGTTGGTGTAGCCGATCAGCGAAATATTGAAAGCGTCACGGCGCTCGCGTTGACGCCTTTGGGTCTGCCGTTGGCGTTTGACTTTTTGCAAACGCTCTTTGGTGCGTTTGATAGTCTCGCTGATCATGCGGCGATCCAGTTCAATCTGCTTTTCACCCGGGCCACCACGTACACCGGCACCGCCGGTTTGCCGCTCCAGGTGCGACCAACGTCGTACAAGGCGAGTACTCAGGTATTGCAAGCGTGCAAGCTCCACTTGCAACTTACCCTCGTGGCTGCGGGCACGCTGGGCGAAAATTTCGAGGATCAGGAAGGTGCGGTCGTTGACTGGCATGTCCAGATGCCGCTCGAGATTCCGTTGCTGACCTGGGCTTAAGCTTTGGTCAAACAAAATCTCGGTGGCACCCAGTTGCTGCGCCAACATTTTGATCTCATCCGTTTTGCCCGACCCAATGAACAGCGCGGCATCGGGAGCTTTGCGTTTGCAAGTCACTCGACCCACAGGCGTCATGCCTGCGGTCTGGGCCAACAAACCCAATTCTTCCAGCTCACCATCAAAATTGGCATGCCCAAAATCAACGCCGACCAGAATGGTCGGCGCTTGCACCGAAGGAGTCTTTGCAGTCAAATTAAACGGGGCTCAGCTGACACCAAAGCCAGCCAGAAAAGAGATTGGATTAGCTTGCTGCGGGCTCGTCAGAGCCAGGGGCTGCAAAATTCACAGCACGACCAGGCACGATGGTCGATATAGCGTGCTTATAGACCATCTGGGTCACCGTATTGCGCAGCAAAACCACGTATTGATCGAATGATTCCACTTGACCCTGAAGCTTGATACCGTTCACCAAATAAATAGAAACCGGTACGTGCTCACGACGCAATGCATTCAAAAACGGGTCTTGGAGGAGTTGCCCTTTGTTGCTCACGATATTCTCCGTGTTCAAAAGTTAATAAGGAGTCGAAGATACCACACCGAGATGCCCACTACGCGAGTAAAGCTGGATTTCCTTACGTCAATGAGTGTCTAGCACCCAGAGACGCGACTAAGCTGGCTTTTTACCCGCGAAGGGGTTTTCGGCAGACTTCATCTGGATGCGCAGCGGAGTGCCTACCAGATCGAATTCTTTGCGGAAACGCCCTTCCAGGTAGCGCTTGTAGGCATCTGTCACTTGTTCCAGCGAGTTGCCATGAACGACGATGATCGGTGGGTTCATACCCCCTTGGTGGGCATAGCGCAGTTTGGGACGGTACATTCCCGTTTTCTTGGGCGTCTGGAATTGCACAGCCTCCAACAGCAACCGGGTCAACACCGGTGTCGACATTTTGCAATTGGCCGCCCGATGGGCTTGCGCAATGGAGTCCCACACAGGGCCTAGGCCCTGACGCTTCTGGGCGGAGATGAAATGCATAGCGGCGAACTTCAGGAACCCCATGCGGGTCTCAATGGAACGCTTAACCAGTTCCCTTGCATATTCGTCGATGGCGTCCCACTTGTTGATAGCGACCACCACGGCCCGGCCCGACTCCAAGATATAGCCGGCGATGTGTGCATCTTGGTCGGTGATACCTTGGGTGGCATCAATCAACAGCAAGACAACGCTGGCCGATTCGATAGCCTGCAAGGTTTTGACAACGGAAAACTTCTCAATCGCTTCGAAGACCTGTCCTTTACGGCGCAGTCCCGCAGTGTCGATCAGCTCAAATTTCTGTCCATTGCGCTCAAATGGCACGGAAATCGCGTCACGCGTAGTCCCAGGCATGTCAAATGCGACCAGCCGCTCCTCACCCAACCAGGTATTAATGAGCGTGGATTTGCCGACATTGGGCCGACCAGCCACTGCCAATTTGATAGCGCCAGTCTCTTCTTCCCCGTCTCCCTGTGCTTCTATTTGAATCAGCAAGGGCTCCAGCGCCATATCGACCAAAGGCTTTATGCCTTGACCATGGGAGGCTGATATGGGAAACACCTGCCCAAGGCCCAATTCAAAGAACTCCACCAGTTGGTGTCCCTCTGTCATGCCTTCGGCCTTATTGGCCACCAAAACACAGTGTTTGCCTAACTTGCGGAGGTACTTTGCGATCTCGTGGTCTTGTCCGGAAATACCCGCACGCGCATCCACGACAAACAAAACCACGTCGGCCTCGGCGACCGCTTGACGCGTCTGCTTGGCCATTTCTTTGTAGATACCGCTGCTGGCGTCAGGCTCGAAGCCACCGGTGTCAATGACGATGTATTCGTGGGGGCCTTGTTTGCCATTGCCGTAATGGCGGTCACGGGTCAACCCTGCGAAATCGGCCACGATGGCGTCACGGCTTTTAGTCAACCGGTTAAATAAGGTTGATTTGCCCACGTTGGGCCGACCAACCAATGCGATAACAGGTTTCATTTCAAAGGCCTAAGCTATTACTCTGGCCTAAAGCCGAAAACACCACCACGACGGGTCACGACGACCACGGTTTGCCCTACGAGGACTGGCCCCGCAACCACGGCAGACCCATCGGTCGTAACCCGGTTTAAAGTTGCGCCATTCTCACGTGACAGAAAGTGAACGTAGCCGCTGGCATCACCGACAACCAGTGCGCGTCCCACCAACAAAGGCGCGGACAAAGCGCGGTATTTGAGTTGCTCATTGGTCCAGAGCTTGTCGCCATCAGAGCGTCGCCATGCCACGACCGTTCCGTCACTCTCCGTGCCGTACACAACATTCGAATCCCCGCCAATGCCTGTCGATCCTGTAGCAACCTTATTCCACACCGAAGTACCACGCACACCGTCAACGCAAGCAACCGTCGATTGGAACGCGCGAACACACACTTGATCGCCACTGCGAGAAACGCCAGATACCAAATCAACCAGCCGCTCCACTTCGTTAGTACCGCGGCTATTGGCTATGGGGGTTTCCCAGCGGACACTCCCTGTTTGAGGATTGAGGCCCATAAGACGCCCGCCAAATCCGACAAGCAAGGTATCCCCTACAGAAAGAATGACACCGGCCTGCTGAAGAACCAAGGCTTCACCCGGGCGCTGTTGCTGCCACAGTTTCCGTCCCGTTGCAGCATCAAATGCACTGACGGACCGATCCCCCGCCAAGACAAAAACCCGATCACCAGCCACAAAAGGAGCGGTTAGTGTTGAGGCGGTCAGCTTCTGACGCCAAATTTCACGACCACCGTCCAAAACCACCAATTCATTGCTACGGTTGGCAACCGCTGCAAACCGACCATCACTGCCCACGCCAGCCGTCAGCTGAGGTTTGGTTGTAACCCGCCACAGATCACCGCCCGTACGCCCGTCGATGGCCGCGACCAGACCTTCTGTTCCCGCAACATACAGGTTAGTACCGAGCACCTTGATATCCAAGGGGAGTGCAACGCTACCTACCGAGGAAGTCCACGCCGCTTTAACGCCCATGGAAGCTGGGTTGGCAACCAGCTCTGCAGCTTTGCCTTTATCGGGGCCAGCACATGCGGCCAGCAGCCCGACGGCCACAAACAACATTGCGGATTGCACCCATATTCTTGCCGGTGTTGCGCAATGCATTATTTCTTTCCTTCTTGATCAGAAATCACTTGGCCACCAACGGCATTGAGCTTGATCTCCACCAATCGGCGATATTCCGACCGCTCGTCCAACGCCGCGTAGGCTTTTTGATACTCCGCTTTGGCCTCCACTGGCTTATTTTGAAGCGCAAAAATATCTCCCTTGCGATCAGAAAACAAGGCAGCAAACTCTGCTGGAGGTGTGACTTCCAAGAGCTTCAACGCCATATCAAATGCTTTTTCATCCATCAACAGGCCAGCCAAACGCAACTTGGCAATTGCTGCGTAGCCCTCGTCTGTTGACTTCTCAGAAACCCAAGTCAGGACTGATTTCGCAACATCCGGTTTGGTTTTCTCGTAAGCCAGTTTGGCGAGCAGCAAACCGGCCTGCGGTGCGTAGGCAGTGCGAGCAAAACGCTCTTTCATGTCGCCAAAGGCTCTTTCGGCCATCGCAACATCACCGGTTGCAACAACTCTCTCCATTTCGTCGTACATGCTTGCTGCCTGTACGGCTTGTGAACGCTCCCAGTGTTGGTATCCGTTCCAGCCAGCAAAGGCGGCTAGTCCGGCTATCAGTACCCAAGTGATGATATTTCCGTACTGTTTCCAGAAATGCTTGAGTTCATCAAGCTGCTCTTGTTCTTCGAGGTCTAAGTGATTGGCCATAATCTTTGGAAGTTAAGCGACGGATTGTAGTTTGAGCGCCCATTGCGAAATGGCGTTGAGTGGGTACACGGTCTGCGCACCGATGCCGTCCCGCAATGACTTCACTGTCAGCTGTCCGCTTGCGATTTCGTCTACACCAAAAATCAATGCGTATCGGGCACCACTGGCGTCCGCCTTTTTGAACTGGGACTTCATACTTGCGGTCCCCGCATTTGCGCTTGCATGCATTTGAACGCTAACGCCCTGCTCACGCAGTTGTTGTAAACAGTGAAGAACCGTAGTTAGGGCACTGGCGTCCGGAACAATTGCATAGGCGTCTGGCACGGGTTTGCTTGCTACCTGCCCCTGGCTTTTTAACAGCTCCAGAACACGCTCCATGCCCAAGCCCCAACCGACAGCTGGAGTTGATTTACCCCCCAGCAGTTCAAACAAACCGTCATAGCGGCCACCACCAATAAGCGCCCCCTGTGCACCCAACTCATCTGTGTAAAACTCGAAAACCGTGTGACTGTAGTAATCCAGTCCACGCACCAGCAATGGATTAATCGTCCAGGGTACGCCGCAAGCCGTCAAGGCGGACTTGACCGACTCGAACCGCGCCAGAGACTCGGGTCCTAGAAAAGCGGTGAGCATAGGCGCGTTGTGAACGACCTCTTTTAGCGCTGGGTTCTTGGTGTCCAAAATTCGCAAAGGATTGGTATATAAACGCTTTTTCGCGTCGTCATCCAACAAGTCCATGAACTGTTCAAAATACTGAATGAGCGCAGTTCGGTGAGCGGCTCGTTCGCCAGTCACCCCTAGACTATTGAGTTCCACGCGAACATTTTTGAGCCCAAGCTCCTTAAAAAGTGCATGCGCTAGCAGAATTATTTCTGCATCGACCTCTGGGCCTTCAAAGCCTAAGGCTTCAACGCCCAATTGGTAGAACTGGCGATACCTGCCACGTTGCGGACGTTCATGGCGGAACATAGGCCCCATGTAATACAACCTTTTGCCACCGTCGTAAGTCAAATTGTGCTCAATTGCAGCGCGCACGACACCTGGTGTGTTTTCAGGCCTCAGGGTTAGTGCTTCACCATTCAACCTGTCTTCAAAGGAATACATTTCCTTCATCACGATGTCGGTGGTTTGGCCGGTTCCTCGAACGAACAAAGATGTCTGCTCGACCACCGGCGTCCGAATATTCTCGAAGGCAAAGCGACGCATGACTCCGCGCACGGTTTGCTCCAACGCCTCCCACCGGGCAGACTCATCGGGCAATATGTCGTTCATCCCCTTGACGGCAACCAATTTTTCCGCCTTTTGCGGAGATAACTTTTCCATAATCACATTCTTCAACTGGTATGCGCTGGGCGCGTCGATCCAAAGCGTTGTTCTATATAGTTTTCAACGACCAACTGAAAGTCAGCAGCAATAGCATCACCACGCAGTGTCATTCGTTTTTCACCATCAATAAATACGGGCGCAGCAGGTGCCTCGCCAGTCCCTGGCAAACTAATGCCGATATCAGCGTGCTTACTTTCACCCGGACCATTCACGATGCATCCCATCACGGCTACTTTGAGATTTTCGACACCGGGGTAGCGATGCTTCCAGACTGGCATTTTTTCCCGTAAGAAGTCATCAATCTGCTGCGTAAGCTCTTGAAACGTCGTGCTGGTCGTTCGACCACAGCCTGGGCAGGCCGTAACACTGGGTACAAATTTTCTCAGGCCGAGAGCCTGCAAAATTTCGGATGCAATCACTACTTCTTGGGTTCTAGACTCACCCGGCGCGGGGGTCAAGGAGACCCGAATAGTGTCGCCGATCCCTTCCTGCAGCAGCACAGCCAATGCTGCGGATGAGGCAACCGTGCCCTTAGTACCCATGCCAGCCTCAGTAAGCCCCAAGTGCAGAGGGTAGTCACAACGCCGACCCAGCTCACGGTAAACCGCGATCAGGTCCTGCACGCCACTCACCTTACAAGACAATGTAATTTGATGAGCAGGCAATCCCATGTCCTCAGCGCGCTGAGCCGAGGCCATAGCAGAAACGATCAGAGCGTTGTACATCACTGGCTTTGCGTCCCAGGGCACAACACGCCGACTGTTCTCGTCCATCATGCTGGCCAACAGCTCTTGGTCTAGGCTCCCCCAATTCACGCCGATGCGAATTGCCTTATTCCAGCGCACTGCCGCTTCGATCATCATTCCAAACTGACGATCACGCTTGTCACCCTTACCCACATTACCTGGGTTTATTCTGTATTTGGAGAGGGCCTGGGCGCAGTCGGGAAACTCCGTTAGCAGGCGATGCCCATTGAAATGGAAATCACCAATCAAAGGTACATCAACCCCCATACGGTCCAGCTGCTCCCGAATATAAGGAACCGCTTTGGCCGCTTCTGGTGTATTCACCGTAATACGAACCAGCTCCGATCCCGCGTTGGCGAGATCCTTGACTTGAATGGCCGTGCCTACGGCGTCTTCCGTATCCGTGTTTGTCATCGACTGCACACGCACGGGCGCGCCGCCGCCAACTGTCACTACACGCTGCCCCCACACCACGAAAGACTGTTTGGAAGTACGCTTTGAAGGTTCTGCCAGCGCGATAGGCTCTTCTTGACTCATGGTTTTATCTCAAATCTGGCCACATTGTTTTGCGAGACATTACTCAAATCAAAGCTTTTGCCTCGCACCTCAACGGCCGTTAGATCAGAACGCCCGACGATCACGGCAAATGGCAATGCGCCAGAGATTCCGATAGCCTCACCGGGAGCTAGTGTTCTACTAATAAGCTGAACCCCTTTTGCATCGGTCACTTGAACCCAGGCAGCACCTTTTGCCTTGAAAGAAACCGTTGATTCAGAAACTGGCGTATTCGGGGAGGCAATAGGCATCTGCCCAGCGAAATTCACGCCCGAGGCCACGACGGCCGCAGGCGCAGCGATTGTCGCCACTGCATCGGGCTTTGGAGCGGGTAGGCTAGGCTTTACTTCGCTTGGCATAGCACCCATGCTTGGCTTGCTCTCTGTTACGGGCTCAGATGGAGCTGGCACCACTAAGGGTGCATAGGCTTCTGTCGGCTGAGAACGGGAGTCACCCTGATCGGATTTGATATCGAAAAGCTTGGATTCATGGGCGGCCTCAGGAAAGAAGTAAACGCCTAAAGCTGCAAGCAACAGCAAGCCGACAATGACCACAGTCGGTTTGGCAAACGCATCCTTGATGGAGGCAGTGCCACCGTGGCGCGGCGTATCGAAGGGTGTATTAATTCCACGCCCGTCTAAACGTAGCTTCGGAGGATTACTGTTTGGCAACAACTCCAAAACAGAGGTCGGGTCCAACTTGAGAGCTCTGCACACACTGGCGGCCAATGCGCGCACAAACACTGCATCAGGCAACAAATCTAGGCGATCTGACTCCAGTGCTTCCAGTTTTTTCACCGGGACTTTCATGGAGACAGCAAGTGCCGCCACATGCAGCCCCTCACGCTCGCGCGCGGCTCGCAAAATGGCCCCAGCAGTTTTGGTAGCTTTCTGATCTGGAGTCACCAGTTCTCCCGAATTTATCGGGTTCTCACTCATTGAAAGCTCCTCGATCAAAGAGCGCGGTCTCTTTTGCCTGAGGAAATCTCTTTTTGAGTTGAGACGCCAGTTGAGACACGGCATCACGATTGTCCAAGCGTCGTTCGACCTTGATACCCAACCACAGCGACTCGGCGTTCGCCAATTCACTGTTATTGAGTCGTCTCACATAAAACTGTGCGCGAACAAACTCATTGCGTTGGTACAAAAGAGCAGCCAAGTTGTATCCCGTGATGGGATTTCCAGCATCCAGTTCATAGGAGTGGCCGAGACTCGCCTCGGCGTCCATCAATTTGCCAGCTTTCATTTGGCACAGCCCCTGGGTCATCCATGTCTTGGCGCGATCGCCATAATTGCGGTCTGCAATAGCAGCAGCAAACATCTGAACTGCCTCAGGCACCCGTGACTGCTGGCACAACAGCCAACCATAGTTGTGCTGCACATTGGACGCACGTGGATTGATAACTAAAGCTCTGCGAAAGCTTTCCTCAGCCAAGCCCACATCGTTCAAACGCATGTAAATCAGCCCTCGCAGGTTATAAGCTTCAAAAAGTGTGGGATCCGCGTTGATGGATTGCTTGAGCTCATCCAAAGCTGTCGTAGTTTTTCCTTGCTCGAAATACCCCACGGCCAACTCCAGACGGATGCGTGCGCGCTTACGGGCATCCGTTTCATCGGAATCTGTAATGAAATCTGCCTTGTTGGCGCCAGAGGCAGTGGACGCGGCAGAGCCCGATGCGCAAGCAGCTAAACCACCCACTAAAGTCAGCAGAAGCCCGCCAAGGGCCAACACTTTGCAAATTTCTGCTTTGAGAATCAAGCGTTCAGTCATTCTTTGCACCCTCGTTATTCCGAAAACCGGATTTTTATACAGGTTTGAGCATAACCGTACGTTGCTTCGAAATTCTCGCTTGAATGCCGGTGCGATCTTTCACATCACCAGCCAACTGCCCACAGGCGGCATCGATATCATCACCCCGGGTCTTGCGGACCGTGGTAACTATGCCCGCTTCACTCAAAATACGTGCGAACTCCAATACGCGCACCTGCGGTGACCGCAATAAACCGGAAGCAGGAAACGGATTGAAGGGAATGAGATTGAACTTGCAGTTCACCCGCGTTCTCGGTGAACGCTGAACCAGATTAACCAGTGCCGCCGCATGGGCTGGCGTGTCATTCACACCATCCAACATGCAATATTCGAAGGTGATGAAGTCTCTTGGCGCAAACTCCAAATAGCGATTGCAAGCTTCCATCAGCTCTGCAATCGGGTACTTGCGATTCAGAGGAACCAAATTGTCGCGCAATATATCGTCAGGGGCATGCAGGGACACGGCCAGAGCGACCGGGCAATCCTTTCCCAAACGGTCCATCATTGGCACTACGCCAGAAGTGGACACCGTGACACGGCGGCGCGACAAACCATAGGCATGGTCGTCCAGCATGACTCGCAAAGCAGGCAGCAAAGCAGAGTAGTTCTGCAAAGGCTCGCCCATACCCATCATGACCACGTTGGAAATGACACGCTCAGACTTCCCCATATGCGTGCGCAAAAAATGCTCAGCAAACCACAATTGGGAAATAATTTCGCCGGTCGTCAGGTTGCGGCTGAAGCCTTGATGACCCGTTGAGCAAAATCTGCAACCTACGGCACAACCCGCCTGGGAAGAAATGCACAGGGTGCCGCGGTCGTCTTCCGGAATAAATACCGTCTCCACAGCATCCCCAGCACCGACATCAAATAACCATTTGATGGTGCCGTCGGTGGAAATGTGCTGGGAGAGTATTGGCAACCCGACGACGTTGGCGTTGACCTTGAGCTTGTCACGCAGTGACTTAGCCAAGTCGCTCATATCGTCAAATTGTCGAGCACCTTTTTGATGAATCCAGCGAAACAGCTGGGTTGCGCGAAAACGCTTCTCACCCAACCGGTCGCAAAATGCGGCCAAGCCTTCCAGATCGAAATCAAGCAGGTTGACCGTCATCGCAAGTTTAGCGGGAGTAAACGTTCATGCCGGGGAAAAAGAACGCGATCTCTTGCGCTGCAGTTTCAGCGGCGTCAGAGCCGTGCACGGCGTTGGCATCAATGCTGTCAGCAAAGTCAGCACGAATAGTGCCAGCTGCGGCCTTCTTCGGGTCAGTTGCACCCATCAGATCACGATTCTTCAGAATGGCGTTTTCACCTTCCAGGGCTTGGATCATCACAGGGCCAGAGATCATGAAATCCACCAGATCCTTGAAGAAAGGACGGGCGCTGTGCACAGCGTAAAAAGCTTCAGCATCACCACGGGAAAGGTGAACCATGCGCGCAGCGACAACCTTGAGGCCAGCCGCTTCGAAACGGGCATAGATTTGACCAATGACGTTCTTGGCCACGGCGTCAGGCTTGATGATGGAGAGTGTGCGTTCGATAGTCATGATTTTTCCTGAACTAGATTGATAAATTTTCCGCCCTGCTTGGAGCAAAGCCTATTATTTTAGCATTGGCGCGACTATCGGCTGCGCCCACCGCGTCGCCCGGCTCCCGGCCCTCCACGAGGACGCTGGCCTTGCTCTTGGCGCTGCTTGGTAAAACTGTCAGCGCCAATGTAACCAAACGATGTTTTCATCGGGTCCGGCTGCCCTGCTCCATCGCGGCGATCCTGGTTCACATCACCGCGGCCATTTCCACCTCGTGGAGCACCCCGCGGACCATCCGACCTAGGTCCGCGTGGCTGCGCGGGTGCGCCATTGCGCTGACCGTTATTGGCACCGCGCGGCCCCCCTACGCGGCCGCCGCGCCGCGGTGCAGGTCCATTGGGGCGGCCACCTGGGCCAGCAAAGTCACCATCTGGCGCACCAGCTTCACCGCGAGCGGAAGGTGCCCGAGCACCGCCCGCAGCCTGTGCCAACGCACGGATATCACCGTCATCCAGTTCCATCCAAGCCCCGCGCTTCAAACCGCGCGGCAAAGCCATGGCACCGTAGCGAATACGAATCAGACGGCTGACAGCGTGACCCACTGCTTCCAGCATGCGGCGCACCTCGCGGTTACGGCCTTCCGAAATAGTCACCCGGTACCAGCAGTTGGAGCCTTCACCACCACCGTCTTCGATGGAGCCAAACTGGGCAATACCGTCTTCCAGTTTGACGCCGTCCAATAAGGCTTGCTTTTCTTCCTTGGTCAGCGCACCCAGCACGCGAACGGCATATTCACGTTCCAGGCCAAAACGGGGGTGCATCAGGTTATTCGCCAGCTCCCCAGAGCTGGTAAAAAGCAGCAGCCCTTCTGTGTTCAAGTCCAGGCGCCCCACGGACTGCCACTTGCCTTGATAGAGCTTGGGCAATCTGCGAAAAACAGTAGGCCGGTTCTGCGGATCGTCATGGGTTACCACCTCGCCAACAGGCTTGTGGTAGGCGATCACGCGCGGCGGTGGCGGATCAATGCGAACCCGGATGGGCTTGCCATTCACCTTAATGCTGTCACCAAACTGAATACGTTGGCCAATATGGGCGGGTTCATTGTTGACCGAAATCCGACCTTCCAGAATCAGCTGCTCCATCTCCAAACGCGAGCCCATGCCAGCTTGTGCCAGCACTTTATGCAATTTGGGGGTTTCAGCCATGGGCGCTAACACCCGCTTGGGCGGTGCCAGCTCGGCGACCTCCTCGTCCGCGTCGAACTGGCCCGAGATGATGTCCACAAACCGGCTGTCGGGCGCACCGGGCGCAGGAGCCAACTTAGGCTGCGTCTGCGCGGAGTCCTCCCCCACTACCAGGAAGGTAGGTTCCAGCGGGCTGTCCATATCAGGATTGGGCGTTGATTCGTTCATTCTTCTGTCTCGCTTGTAGCTGAGCTCGGTAGGGTGGGGTCTGCCTCCAAAGGCATATCCAATTGCAATTCCATATCACTCTCGACCCCGAGAGGGGTATCGAGGCTGTGAACCGGTGCAGTCATGGCCACCGATTCAGCCAATGCTTCTAACACTGCGTTCTGCGGGTTCGGTCCGTCCAGCAGCGGTAACTGGTTCAGCGACTGCAGCCCCAAATCATCCAAAAACTGTTTGGTCGTCGCAAAAAGTGCAGGCCGTCCCGGTGCATCTCGGTGGCCGATGACCTCGACCCAGCCACGGTCCTCCAACTGTTTAATTAGCAGCGAACTGATAGTGACACCCCGAATATCTTCCATGTCGCCCCGCGTCACAGGTTGACGGTAGGCGATGATGGCCAGTGTTTCCAAAGTGGCACGCGTGTAACGCGGCGGCTTCTCAGGGTGCAAACGGTCCAAAAACTCCCGCATTTCAGGGCGGCTCTGAAAGCGCCAGCCACTGGCAACGCCCACCAACTCAACGCCCTTGGCCGACCAGTCATCCTTCAATTCTTCTAACAAGGCCTTGAGCGTGTCCGCACCCAGTGAATCGCCGAACAAAGCCCGCATGTCTCGCAGCGGCAGCGGCTGATGCGAGCAAATCAATGCGGTCTCGAGGACTCGCTTTGCATCCACCAAATTCATAGTCAGGCTAAATCAGAAACGTCACCGCAGGGGTGAGCAACACAACAGGCAAGGTCGGGTTGACAGCGAGAACCAAAAGCCAGGTGTCAATCCAAGACTCGGTGCCGGGATCAGAAGCCGCGTTGGGCTCTAGTTGGGCGCATTGTAACTGAGGCCCCAGTTGCTCACCAAACCCATGAAGTCCGGCGGCGGGTCCACCTGGAAGCGCAATTGCGCGCCGGTAACCGGGTGCACGAGCTCCAAACGAAACGCATGCAATGCCTGACGTTGCAATTCCGGAACATTCCAACCACCGTACACCGTGTCCGCAACCAGGGAGTGTCCAATCGAAGCCATATGCACCCGAATTTGGTGGGTGCGCCCCGTATGAAGAATGCAATGCACCAAGCAACCTTCGGTGCAATTGGCAAGAAACACAATATCCGTACGGGCCGTTTTTCCGTGCCCCTGCTCCAGATCGACAACAGCCATACGCAAACGGTTGCGCGGGTCTCGGCCAATCGCCGCCTCTACCGTCTTTTTAGCGACTCCAGCCCATGGCTTGTGCCCCACGGCCAGATACTGCCGCCCTACATCCCGTGCTGCAATGGCTTGTACCAGCGCATCCATGACTGCCCGCGAGCGTGCGACCACCATCAAACCGCTGGTGTCTTTGTCCAAGCGGTGAACAATTCCAGCCCGTGGCACCAGAACAATGCCCGGATCATGGGCCAGCAGACCATTGAGCAGCGTGCCACTCCAGTTACCCGGCGCTGGGTGCACGACCAAGCCCGCGGGCTTGTTAATCACGATGAGGTGCTCATCCTGAAACACCACATCCAGCGCCATGGCCTGGGGCTTGAACGCCTGACTTTGGGGTGTTGGCCGGAGCTCCACAACGATGGAATCCGCCGCTTTGACCTTGAGCGAGGGCTTGTCTACCACGCTGGTTTGTAAAGTAACCTGCCGCGCTGCGATGAGCTGCTGAAGATAGTTTCGGGAAAACTCAGGCAACAGCTCGCTAATGGCTTTATCCAGGCGGATACCGTGCTGTTCCACCGTAACTTCAAGCTTGCGATACTCGACCTCTGCTGAGATATCCTCGTCTTCGTTACCCTCGGGCGGCACCGGGGTGGCCGATATAATTGCCTCGATCTGTTTCAAGAAAGCTTCCAAAAATGCTGCGTGTCAAATTATCGGTGGTTTATGCGTGCTTGCTCGCGACCACCGCGTTGGTGGTTTCAGGATGCTCCTCGACGCCTGTCGATAAAACGGTAGGCCTTACGCCCGCCAAGATTTACGCAGAAGCCAAAGACGAAATGTCCTCCGGTCAATGGGAACGCGCCGTCCCGCTTCTAGAGAAGCTGGAAGCCAGGGCTGCGGGCACCCCACTGGCACAACAAGCCCAGTTAGACAAGGCCTACGCACAATACAAAGCCTCCGAGACTGAACAGTCCTTGGCCACTATCGAACGCTTCAAAAAGCTCCACCCCGTGAGCCCGGCGATGGACTACGCGCTTTACTTGCAGGGATTGGTAACGTTTAACGACGATATGGGTTTGTTCTCCAGCGTCACACAACAAGATTTGTCTGAGCGAGATCAGAAGGCTTCCAAAGAATCCTTCGAGGCTTTTAAAGAGTTGGTGACCCGTTTTCCTGAATCAAAGTACGCCGCGGATGCTCAGCAACGCATGAACTACATTGTTAGCTCCTTGGCGCAGTACGAGGTACATGTGGCGCGTTATTACCTAAAACGTGGCGCCTACTTGGCAGCCATCAATCGGGCGCAATCCGCAGTGTCTGATTTTAGAGATGTCGCAGCGGTCGAAGAGGCCCTTTTTATTATTTACAAGTCTTACGACGCATTGGGTTTAACGAAATTGCGCGACGACTCGAAGCGCGTTCTTGAAAAGAGTTTTCCTCAGTCCGAGTTCTTGGTGTCTGGCGCAAGAATCAGTAAGGATCCGTGGTGGAAAATTTGGTGAGCTGATGCAAGGCTGTTATCCACTGATCTCGCTCCGTGATGCGAGCCATCTTTGGAAGTTCAGACAGGATTTTTTTGCCGTAGCCCATCGACATTAGTCGTGTATCGCATATCACGAGTAGACCTTGGTCAGTCTCTGCGCGAATCAAGCGACCGGCACCCTGCTTGAGGGCCATAGCGGCCATTGGCAGGTGTAAATCAAGAAAGGGGCGCTTTCCAGCTGCGGTCAATTGCGCTACCCGCGCGCGGATTAGGGGTGAATCGGGTGGTGCAAATGGGATTTTGTCTATGACCACCATTTGCACTGCGTCGCCGGGTAAATCCACACCCTCCCAGAAGGAGGTGGTCGCCACAACGACAACGCCCTGTTGCCCGCCAGAAGCAGCTGCAGCCAGCAGCCTCAAAATTTCAGTTTTTGATACGTCTCCCTGAAAGACTACACGCAAGTCACTGCGCACTAAAAAATGCTTGCGCAAGGCCAAACCAATGTCCTCCATAGCGCGTCGTGTGGTCACCAAAACGAGCGTACGCCCCCGCAAAATACCGGCCGCCTGAGCGACCAAGTGGGCAACCTCTAGGCTATGCATAGGGTCACTCGGTGCGGGGAAGTCTTGCGGGATGTAGAGGCTGGCCTGGCTTGCATAGTCAAAGGGGCTTTCAACGCGCAGGACTCTCGCATCGTCCAGACCACAAGACTCGGTAAAGAAAGTCAAACCGGCTTCGTATCCGAGCGTCGCCGACGTAAATATCCAAGACCGCTTGGCCTCCAGGGTGTCAGCACTACTCTTTAGCTGAGCCTGCATGGCCTCCCGAATTTGAATCGGACCACAAGCCCAGGTCATGGTTTGCCCCAGATCCACCCACTTTACATTTCCCAGTGGCGTTGGCCCCGACAGTGCATCCAATGCATCGCTGAGTTCATCTGCGCGGCGACCCAGGGCACTCATTTCCGGTGCTGCGGACGCAAGATGGTGCAATAGCGAAGAAATTTGCTTTAATGCAACGCGTAGTTTTTCGATAGGGTATGCCCAGTCATCTCGGTCAACACCCTGCGGGGCTTGAATTGACTCGTCCCATAGCAAGTCCTCTGGGTTCACTACTTTGGAAAGCAGAGTCCTTATGTTGCCCGTAGACTGCACTATGGTGTTGACCCAAGCTCGCCAGTCTGCTGCCCCCAGCGTTAGCACTGCCCCATAGGCCAATACATCGCGGCAGAAGTACTCGACAGATTGGCTTGAAAACTGTTGCCCTAAAAACTGAACACCGATATCGTTGAGTCGGTGCGCCTCGTCAAAGACCACCGTTGTGACAGATGGCAACAGCTCAAAGACACCGGACTCACGGGCACGCATATCTGAAAAAAACAGGTGGTGATTGATGATCACCACCTCGGCAACCAAAGCCTCACGGCGCGCCAAATTGACGAAGCAACCGGCGGCCCTCGGGCAACTACTACCAAGACAGTTGTTTTGCGTCGAAGTGACCCACCGGGCAAGCTCTGTCTGTTCCGGGAAATCCGTTATTTCGGCCAAATCCCCAGAGCGGGTGACTGCTGACCAAGCCTCCACGCGGGCCAACTGGAAAACAAGGCCCTGCGGCACCCGGTTTGCCTGCTGTCTAGCACTCTCCAGCCGGTGCAGACAGACATAGCTGGAGCGGCCTTTGAGTACGTGCACGCGCACGGGGGTTTTCAACGCGGACTGGATGCGCGGCAAGTCACGCTTTGCCAATTGGTCCTGAAGGGCCTTGGTTGCCGTGGATATGAGCGCACGTTGCCCACTCAAAAGTATTGGCACAAGATAAGCAAAGGTTTTACCTATACCTGTGCCAGCCTCGGCAACCAGGAGCCCCCCACTTTGGACCGTTTTTGCAATTTCTACCGCCAAATGGTTCTGGCCCGGCCTGGATACAAAGGATGGAATTGCATTCTGAAGCGGGCCATCCTCGGAAAACACGGCCAACACGGCATCTGACAACGTCTGCATTTACGCAGAATCATCGGGTTGCAAAGAATTTTGCAGGCGATTGATTTCATCGCGCATGGCCAAACGCTTCTTTTTGAGCCGTCGAATCATGAGCTCATCCAAGGGCATATCGGCACAGGCCAAATCGATCAATGCGTCAAGATCACCATGTTCTATGGTGAGTTCAATCAAGCGCCTTTGCGGGGAATGCAGATTTGCGGTCAAGGGAATAATGCGCCTAAGTGTAATTACTGACCAAATCGCCGGACTGCGTTTGCCCAAGCCTTGATAATAGGGCTTGGTTTCATTTTTCTATCAACGTATTCACACCATCTAACGACTATGGCAACAGGATACCGACTTACTGCTTCTACCGGCATTCACAAAGGCGACCGTGAATACCAGCAGGACCAGGTTGCCCTGCTCAAGCACGCGCGTTTGAACGGTTGTGTATTGGCGATTGTTGCGGATGGAATGGGGGGAAGAAGTGGTGGGCGCAAGGCATCCGACCAAGTCATGATGACCGCCAAGCAATTGTTTGAGCGCTACGACCCGGAGACCGATGACGCCCAATCGACGCTGACCCAGATTATTCAGGAAGCGCACATCGTTATCAAACTGACGGCGATTTCAGCAGAAGAAGAGCCTCACAGCACGCTCGCAGCTTTCTTGATTAACCCGAGTGGGGACTGCCATTGGGCGCACACTGGCGACTCCCGTATCTATCAATACCATGGCAATCGATTCGTCAAACGAACCATGGATCACTCCTATGTGCAGGCGCTAGTCAATCGAGGTGAAATCACCGAAGAGCAGGCCGCCGTGCATCCACAATCCAATATCTTGATGGGATGTCTGGGTACCGAAAATGACCCGCCCATCGATATTCACTTCATTCCACAGTTGCGCTCGGGCGATACCTTGATGGCCTGTAGTGATGGTGTCTGGCACTATTTCAATGCCGCTGAGTTAGGTTCCGTGCTGTCTAGCCTGTCGGCACGAGAAGCCACGGAGTTTTTAATTGAAAAGGCCCGCTCAAGAGGACATGGTGGTGGCGACAACCTGTCATTGGTCATTGTGAAGTTAGAACCTCTCGGGGGCGACTGAACAAGGTTCACCTGCGCGGCGATGGCCCCTCAGGGTGGCAAGGGTAGCGTGGCTGCGGGTTTTTTATTCGCTTTGACGCGAGCGTCTACTGCTTTACGCCTCGCCTCCGCGTCTTGTTGCTTGCGTTGAAATTCTTGGCGATTGGCGCTACGCTGCGCGGCAGACAGCTGGGGAGACGGCTCAGCTTTTGCCGTGAAAGGCGTTCCAGAGGGCTTACCTTTGGCGGCAATAGGTAAAGTTACTGTTCGCCGCTCCGCAGCCGCCCGGGCCTGACTGTTCAACTTCGCCTCGTGTTCTGCTTGCTTCTGTTGGCTACGCTCCAGTTGCTCTTGCGCCTGGCTCGACCTCTGAATATCGTTCAGCTGGCGTTCACGACGATCAAGATTGGCTTGCGCTGCAAGCCGCTCAGAACGCACACGGGTTAGGCATTGGGTGACGGCGAATGCCGCCTCACAGCTGCGCGCTCTTTCGT
The DNA here is from genome assembly GCA_002256115.1 of Burkholderiales bacterium PBB3. GTDB lineage: Bacteria > Pseudomonadota > Gammaproteobacteria > Burkholderiales > Burkholderiaceae_C > Allorhodoferax. The sequence continues at coordinate 18,106 of NKIK01000001.1, read as the reverse complement.
CAAATGTTTGCGCCTGTGCCCGCCGGGCAGCCTCAATATCGGCACGACTGGCCTGGCTGTAGTCGTTGCTGGTAGCGACTTGCGCCTGCGCAGGGCCATGCACTGCCGCCACAAGAACTAGTAAGCAGGCCTGGAATCCCGATCGCACCGTCATGTCAATCCCGTATCAACGTGGCGACGTTCTTGGGCCAAAAACTCCTTGGATTGCATTTCATGAAGCCTGGAAACGGTTCGGGGAAACTCATGCGACATGGGGCCCTCGGTGTACAAATCCTGGGGTGCAACATCCGCAGAAATTACTAACTTAACGCGTCGGTCGTACAGGACATCCACTAACCAGGTGAAACGGCGCGCTTCAGAGGCCATACGGACCGGCATCTGGGGCACATTGCTCAGAAAAACCGTGTGAAACCGGGACGCTATTTCAAGGTAATCGTTTTGAGAACGGGGGCCGCCACACAGCGTCTTGAAATCAAACCACACAACACCGCCCGCTTTGCGAAGCGCATGTATCTCACGCGCTTCGATATGCAGCATGGGATCTTCGTCGTGCGACTCGGCCAATGCATTGAATGCTTGGGTCATGGCTGCATCTGCCACCGGGCCTGCAGGCACATGGTAAAGATCGACCATTTCCAAAGTGATGCTGCGGTAGTCGGTGCCGTTATCCACATTAATCAACTGCAGGCGTTCGTTGAGCAATTGGATGGCGGGAAGAATGCGTGCACGATGCAAGCCCCCAGGGTAGAGATCATCAGGCTTGAAGTTGGACGTAGTGACGAGACCCACGCCGTTTTCAAATAACGCCGCTAGCAGACGATACAAGATCATTGCGTCCGTGATGTCGGCCACATGAAACTCATCGAAACAAATCAGGCGGTAACGCTTTGACATCCGTTTACCCAATTCATCCAGCGGGTTCACGGTGCCTTGCATATCGGCAAGCTCGCGATGCACCTCGCGCATGAACTCATGGAAATGCAAACGCGTTTTGCGCTTCAAGGGAACTGCGTTGAAGAAGCAATCCATCAAGAAGCTTTTGCCCCGCCCCACTCCACCGTACATGTAAACGCCGCGGGGTATATCAGGCCGATTGATTAACTTCTTGAACGCATTCGACCGTTGCTCTTTGAACGCGGCCCATTCAGTCGCGCAACGCTCCAAAGCATCCACAGCCCGCAACTGGGCCGGGTCAGCGCTGTAACCGCGCGAAGCCAGCTCCGCCTCATAGGTTTGTTTGACGGTCAAGCCCCACTCCGATTTGCTATATAAATAATAGCTGCTCCCGCACTATCCATGGGCTGAAACAGCTATTTGGCTCGTAGAATCAGAAGTTCAGCGTACGTTTATCCACCGCCAGCGCCGCTTCCTTGGTAGCTTCACTCAAGGAGGGATGCGCGTGGCAAATGCGGGCGATGTCTTCGGCACTGGCCTTGAACTCCATGGCCACGACAGCTTCGGAGATTAGTTCGCTGGCCTGGGGGCCCACGATGTGCACACCGAGGATTTCATCCGTCGTGGCATCGGCCAGAAACTTCACAAATCCGGTGGTGTCACCCAGCGCGCGTGCGCGGCCATTGGCCAAGAAGGGGAATTGGCCAGACTTGTACGCCACGCCGTCGGCCTTGAGCTGCTGCTCGGTGCGGCCCACCCAAGCAATCTCAGGGCTGGTATAGATGACCCACGGCACGGTATTGAAGTTCACGTGTCCATGCTGGCCAGCAATGCGCTCGGCCACGGCAACGCCCTCCTCTTCCGCCTTGTGTGCCAGCATCGGGCCACGCACCACATCGCCCACCGCCCATACGCCGGGCAGATTGGTTTTGCAGTCGGCATCCACCACGATGGCACCGCGCTCGTCCAGCGCCAGGCCCACTGATTCGGGGTTCAGCCCAATAGTGTTGGGCACACGACCGATGGAGATGATGAGCTTGTCCACGTCCAGCGTCTGGGCTTCGCCCTTGGCGTTGGTGTACGCAACGGACACGCCCTTCTTGCCGTTCTTAATTTCGCCAACCTTGACGCCCAACTCGATCTTCAGACCCTGCTTGGTGAAGGCCTTGAAAGCCTCTTTAGCAACGCCTTCGTCCACCGCGCCCAGGAAGACTGGCAGGCCTTCGAGGATGGTGACTTCAGCGCCCAGACGCTTCCACACCGAACCCATTTCCAGGCCAATCACTCCGGAGCCGATCAGGCCCAGCTTCTTGGGCACAGCGCCAATGTTCAGCGCGCCGTCGTTGGACAGCACATTGACTTCGTCAAACGGCGTGCCGGGCAAAGCACGTGCGTTGGAGCCCGTGGCGATGATGATTTGTTTGCCGGTGATGGTTTCTTCGGCAGCGCCCGCCACCTTGATTTCGTAGCCGCCTTCGGCGGCTTTGACAAACGAACCACGTCCATGGAAAGACGTGATCTTGTTCTTTTTAAACAAGAACTTGATGCCGTCGTTGTTCTGCTTCACCACGGTGTTCTTGCGTGCCAGCATCTTGCCCACATCCATGCTCACGCCGGTCGCCGTAATGCCGTGCTCGGCAAAGTGGTGGTTGGCGTGGTTGAAATGCTCGCTGGACTGCAACAAAGCTTTGGAAGGAATGCAGCCCACGTTGGTACAAGTACCGCCAAGCGCTTGCCCACCCTCCGCGTTCTTCCACTCGTCGATACAGGCCACATTGAAGCCTAGCTGGGCCGCGCGGATGGCGGCGATGTACCCACCAGGACCGCCGCCGATGACGATCACGTCAAATTGTTTACTCATAGCGTTCTCACTTTATTCAAAACACAGATCGAGCTGCATGCCCTCTTGCCAAGGCCAGCGCAGCGAGGCCCCTTTCAGGAACACCGCAGAACCGGCTCTGCCGGGCCGCTGGTGTTGCCCCCTGCAAGGGGGAAAGCGGCCACACGCAGTGGGCAAGCCGGGGGGTGAGCCCAATCAGATATCAAACAATAGGCGTGCTGGATCTTCCAACGCTTCCTTCATGGCCACCAGGCCAAGCACGGCTTCGCGGCCGTCGATGATGCGGTGGTCGTAGGACATGGCGAAGTAGTTCATCGGGCGAACCACGACCACTCCGTTTTCCACCATGGCGCGGTCTTTGGTCGCGTGCACGCCCAGGATCGCACTTTGCGGCGGGTTGATGATGGGCGTGGACATCATGGAGCCGAAGGTGCCACCATTGGAGATGGAGAAGGTACCGCCGGTCATTTCTTCCATGCCCAGCTTGCCGTCGCGGGCCTTGACGCCGTACTCGGCAATCTTCTTCTCGATGTCAGCAAAGCTCATCTGGTCGGCGTTGCGCAAAATGGGTACCACCAAGCCACGGGGTGAGCCCACGGCGATACCGATGTCGAAGTAGCCGTGGTAGACGATGTCGGTGCCGTCCACCGAAGCGTTCAGCACCGGGAACTTCTTCAGCGCGTGCACTGCCGCCTTCACAAAGAAGCTCATGAAGCCGAGCTTCACGCCATGCTCTTTCTCGAAACGCTCTTGCATGCGCTTGCGCATCTCCATGACCGGGGCCATGTTGATCTCATTGAAGGTGGTCAAGATGGCGTTAGTCGATTGCGACTGCAGCAAACGCTCGGCCACACGTGCGCGCAGGCGGCTCATGGGCACGCGCTGCTCAGGGCGATTGGCCAATGCATCGGCAAAGCCAGAGGGCTTCACTGCAACCTGTGGCAACGAAGTGGTGGGAACGCCCGTAGGTATTGCGGGAGCAGCTACAGATTTTGTAGCAGGCCCTGCAGCCACAGCGGCCAATACATCACCCTTGGTAACGCGACCATCTTTGCCCGTACCGGCTACAGCACTTACAGAGAGGTTGTTGTCCGCCAGCAGCTTGGCAGCCGCTGGCATAGCGACATCACCCTTGGAGCCACCTGCGGCAGCAGGCGCAGCCGCCGCAGAGGCTACAGCGACGGCGGGCGCAGCAACTGCGGCAGGTGCTGGCGCAGCAGTACCTGTCTTGCCTTCGGTGTCGATACGGGCGATCAATTGCTCGGCTGCAACGGTCGCGCCATCCGGTTGGACCAGTTCGACCAACACACCGGCGCTTGGCGCAGGCACCTCCATCACCACCTTGTCGGTTTCGACTTCGATCAGGATTTCATCGACTGCGATTTGATCGCCTACTTTTTTCTTCCACTGCAGCAAGGTGGCTTCTGCCACGGATTCTGAGAGCTGTGGAACTTTGACTTCTACGATTGCCATATTGTTCTTTCCGTTGATTGGTTGGGTGTTTTGGGCTCAGCGACTACTTCGTCAGCACGAAGCCTTTGAGTTTGCCGAAAGCACCCTCAACCAACGCCTTTTGTTGTTCTTGGTGCAGGTGGGAATAGCCCACTGCAGGGGATGCGGAGGCTGCGCGGCCGGAATAACCCAGCTTTTGACCCTCCAGCATGTTTTCGTGGATGTAGTGCTGCACGAAGAACCAGGCGCCCTGGTTCTGGGGTTCGTCCTGGCACCACACCACGTCCGTTGCATTCGGGTACTTTTTCAGTTCCGTTGCAAACGCCTTGTGCGGGAAGGGGTACAGCTGCTCCACGCGAATGATGGCCACGTCATCCAGGCCCTTCTCTTCCCGCTTTTTGACCAAGTCGTAGTAAACCTTACCCGAGCAAGTAATCACACGCTTGACCTTGTCGCCCTTGAGCTCTTTGCTTTCAGGAATCACGGTCTGGAAAGCGCCTTTGGTGAACTCTGACAGCGGAGAGGTTGCGTCCTTGTTACGCAGCAAGCTCTTGGGCGTCATGATGATCAAAGGCTTGCGCAGATTGCGCACCATCTGGCGACGCAGCACGTGAAAGATCTGGCTAGCCGTGGTCGGCTGGACGATCTGCATATTGGTGTCGGCCGCCAATTGCATGAAGCGCTCCAGGCGCGCTGAGCTGTGCTCAGGGCCTTGGCCTTCGTAACCGTGCGGCAGCATCAACGTGATGCCGTTCACACGGCCCCACTTCACTTCACCCGACGCAATGAACTGGTCGATCACCACCTGGGCACCATTGGCGAAATCGCCAAACTGCGCTTCCCAGATCACCAGCGTGTTGGGGTCGTTGGAGGCGTAGCCGTACTCAAAGCCCAGCACGGCTTCTTCAGAGAGGATGGAGTCGATAACGACAAACGGAGCCTGCTTGTCCGCCACGTTTTGCAAGGGCACATAGGTCCCTGCATCCCACTTCTCGCGAGCCTGGTCATGAATGACAGCATGGCGGTGCGTAAAGGTACCGCGGCCGGAGTCTTCGCCTGACAAGCGCACCGGGAAGCCGCTGGCCACCAAGGAGGCAAACGCCATGTGCTCGCCCATACCCCAGTCCACATTCACTTCACCACGACCCATCGCGGCACGGTCGTCATAGACCTTCTTCACCAACTGGTGTGGCGTCACGCTGGCAGGAATGGTCGTCAGCTTAGTCGACAGACGCTTCCACTCGGTCAAAGGAATCGCAGTGTCGCCCGCGTCTGTCCATTTCTTGCCCAGGAACGGAGACCAATCCACGGCGTATTTGCTCTTGAAGTTGGTAAGGACCGGGTCCACGGTGTGCTTGCCCGCATCCATCGCGGCGCGGTAGGCTTTCACCATCTCGTCACCCAGATCAGCACCCAAGCCTTGCGTTGCCAACTTGTCGGCATACAGCTTGCGGGTACCGGGGTGTGCACTGATCTTTTTGTACATCAGCGGTTGGGTCAGGCTTGGCGTATCTTGCTCGTTGTGACCCAGCTTGCGGAAGCAGGTGATATCCACCACAACGTCCTGGCCGAATTCCATGCGGAACTCCAGGGCCAACTGCGTAGCAAACACCACGGCTTCTGGATCATCTCCATTCACGTGCAGTACCGGAGACTCCACCATCTTCACGATGTCCGTACAGAACGCGCTGGAGCGCATGTCGCGCGGGTCAGACGTGGTGAAACCGATCTGGTTGTTGATGATGATGTGCACCGTGCCGCCGGTGGTGTAACCCCGGGTTTGGGCCAACGCCAGTGTTTCCTGATTAACACCCTGACCGCCAAAGGCAGCGTCACCATGCACCAGCACCGGCAGCACTTGTGCGCCAGTTGGGTCATCGCGGCGGTCCATGCGCGCGCGCACCGAGCCTTCCACCACGGGGTTCACAATTTCCAAGTGTGATGGGTTGAAGGCCAACGATAAGTGAACGGGGCCACCCAGGGTAGACACATCAGACGAGAAACCCTGGTGGTACTTCACATCGCCCGAAGTTAGCTCTTCAGGTGCCGTGTGATCGAACTCGGCAAACAAATCGGCAGGCATCTTGCCCAGCGTATTGACCAGTACGTTCAGACGACCGCGGTGGGCCATGCCAATCACAATTTCCTGTACGCCCTTGGCACCGGCTTGCTGAATGAGCTCGTCCATCGCGGCAATAAAACTCTCGCCGCCTTCCAGGGAGAAACGCTTTTGGCCCACGTACTTGGTGTGCAGGAAGCGCTCAAGCCCTTCCGCAGCGGTCAGCCGATCCAGAATGTGTTTCTTCTTGTCGCCGCTGAAATTGGGCTTACTGCGAACAGCCTCTAGCTTCTGTTGCCACCAGCGCTTCTGGTTCTGGTCTGTCGTGTACATGAACTCTACGCCAATCGTGCCGCAGTAGGTTTCGCGCAGTGCGTTCATCAGCTCACGCAAACTCATCGATTCTTTGCCGAAGAAAGTATTGCTGGTGTTGAACACCGTTTCCTGGTCAGCATCATTGAAGCCGTAGAACGACAGATCCAGCTCCGGGATCTTGTCGCGCTCAGTGCGCTTCAGTGGATCGAGATCAGCCCAGCGGGCACCCACGTTGCGGTAGGCGGCAATCAGCTGTTGTACGGCGGTGCGTTTGCGGCCCATTTCGGAATCTGCACCCGTGGCCATCACGACACGGCTCACGCCTTGTTTGGCGCGTTCGGCAAAAGCGTTGATGACGGGCAGATGAGCTACGTCTTTGGCGGAACTGCCATCAACGGCAGGCACGTGCTGCAACGCATCAAAGTAATCCCGCCACGAATCCGGCACGCTGCCGGGGTTGGCGAGATAATTTTCATACATCTCTTCTACGTAAGGGGCATTGCCACCAAACAAATACGTATTGCTTTGGTAGGCTTGATAGACCGACGAAGCCGGATTCGTCCCGTGGGACGTTGATTCACTCATATTCCGCTGACCTCCGTTTCCCTGCAGGAAACATTAGCTGGTTAAAGCTGTTTAAATTAACCTTCCGCGACACGGCTGAACCGATATGCGGATGCGACTGTGGCATGGGAAGGGCCTAGTAACTGCCCGCATTGTGCCACCGAAACACCAATTGCGAAACTATGCGGTAACTGCTGTGACGAAGCCACCAACGAAAAAGCGGCTTGCAATATTTCTATTGCAAGCCGCTTTTTACTACTAATGGTCGGTGTGAAAGGATTCGAACCTTCGACCCCTTGCACCCCATGCAAGTGCGCTACCAGGCTGCGCCACACACCGATCAAGCCTTGAATTATAGCCTGACAAATCGTGGCAAATGCATCAAGCCGCAGTCAGCAGTTCACGAATTTCAAACAACTCCTCGCGGAGCTGGGCCATCTCTACTGCACTCGCATCCATGGAATCAGATAATTGGCTGTCTTCAAAGTCTTCCAGATCAACATCATTGACCTCCAAAACCTCAACGCCGTCCAACATGACTTCACCGTTGCGTTTTTTATCGCGCTCAGTTTGCAGGATCTCCTGCATTTTGTTGCGCGCACCACTGATGGTGAAACCTTGGTCGTACAACAAATCCCGAATCCTCCGGATCATCAACACCTCATGGTGTTGGTAATAACGGCGGTTGCCACGCCGCTTCATAGGGCGTAGTTGCGTGAACTCCTGCTCCCAATACCGTAGCACGTGCGGTTTTACGCCGCACAAATCCCCCACCTCACCGATGGTGAAATAGCGTTTAGCTGGAATGGGGGGGAGAGTTTTCTCCATTGAAATCAATGCTGTAGGAGGCAAAGCGTAGAGGTTACTCTAACTTTGCCTCGCGTGCAAAGACCAATTGCATGCACTGCAACAAATCTGTTGCAGACGTGCTCAGACGCTGGCAGGCGCTTTACCGTCGTCCTGGATTTGTTCTTTGAGTTTGTGGCTGGCGTGGAAGGTCACCACCCGGCGTGCCTGGATCGGAATCGCCTCGCCCGTGCGCGGATTTCGGCCTGGCCGTGGCGCCTTCGTACGGATCTGAAAGTTGCCAAAACCGGAGATTTTGACGTCGGTACCATCCACCAGACTGGCCGCGATCAGGTCAAAAAACGCGTCGATCATGTCCTTGGATTCGCGCTTGTTGAGCCCGATTTGCTCGAACAGCATGTCCGCCAACTGGGCTTTGGTCAGTGCCGGCGTTTCCAGGCTTTCAACAGAAAAATCCATGGTGGCTAGAACCTTCTTTTAGGAATGGGTCAGGTCAAACGCGCTGGCGCGCAGCAACCGCTGCAACCAGTTGGTCAACCACGGCTTTCACCGCGGTTTCAATTTGCTCTTCGGTCAGAGTCGCCTCGTCGCTATTGAGCGTGAGGCGAACGGCCAGGCTGCGGTCAGTCGCGCCGTCTGCGGCCACAACATCTTTGGCCAGCTTAGGACGGTACACATCGAACAACTGCGCATCGCGCAGCAAGCCGGATGTAGGCGCAGCCCACACGGCAGCCATCAAAGCGGTATGCGTAACATCATCTGCGACGACCACGGCAATATCGCGCTGCACCGCCTGGAACTTAGCCACGGGTGCAAACTCGGGCAACTGACGCGCCAGTACGGGTTCCAACTCCAGCTCAAACAGCATGGGAGCTTGCGGTAATTCGTAGCCCTGGCGCCATTTGGGATGCAGTTCGCCAACATGGCCAATCACCTTGCCGCCCACCAGCACCTGGGCGCAACGGCCGGGATGCATCGCAGGGTGATTGCCGGGCTTGAACTCTGCCTTCAGCGGGGCCAACAGGGCTTCCACATCGCCTTTGGCATCGAAGAAATCAACACCCTGCTCTTTGTGGCCCCACTGCTGAGCATTCGCGCTGCCGCTGGACAGCGCAGCGATACGCATAGGCTGGTTAAAGCCCTGCACGGTGCTGTCCGACTCGGGCACCGACGCATCGCGCAGGAAAACGCGACCGATCTCGAACACGCGCACGCGTGGCGCCTTGCGGGCCTGGTTGAACTTCAAAACTTGTAGCAAGGAACCCAACAAGGACGTGCGCATCACGTTCATTTGGCTGGCGATCGGGTTCATCAGCTTGATCGGGTTGGGGTTGCCGGCCAGCTCATGCTCCCAGCGGTCTTCAACGAAGCTGTAGTTGATGGTTTCCTGGTAACCCAGCGCGGCCAGCGCACGGCGCACGGCAAATGGGCTGCGCTGCGATTCAGTACGCACTTTGGCTGAAATGGGAGCCAGCGGCGGCGTGTTCGGCAGGTTGTTGTAGCCAACGATGCGCACCACTTCTTCAATCAGGTCTTCTTCGATCTGGATGTCGAAGCGGTAGGTAGGTGGCGTGACGGTGATCACTCCGTCGGTCTGTGTCAGCGGCAGACCGAGGCGCTGCAAAACGTCAACGCACTGCGCTTGCGTAACCGGCATGCCAATCACCTTGGCCGCGCGGGCGACGCGCAGGCTCACGGGAGCGGGCTTGGGCACATTGGGTTGCAGATCATCGATAGCGCCGCAGGTGGATTCGGGCGTTCCACAGATGTCCAAAATCAATTGAGTGATGCGCTCGATGTGCTCTACGGTCAAGCTTGGGTCCACGCCGCGCTCAAAGCGGTGGCCAGCGTCGGTAGAGAAGTTGTAGCGGCGCGAACGGCCAGCGATGGACTTGGGCCACCAGAAGGCAGCTTCAACGTACACGTGCTTGGTATCGTCGGACACGGCAGTTGCGTCACCACCCATGATGCCGGCCAGCGATTCAACTTGCACGTCGTCAGCAATCACGCCGACCTTGTCGTCCACGGTGACCGTGTTGCCATTGAGCAGCTTGAGTTCTTCGCCTGCCTTGCCCCAGCGCACGTCCAGCGTGCCGTGGATCCTGTCCAGATCGAAGATGTGGCTTGGGCGACCAAGTTCAAACATCACGTAGTTGGAAATGTCCACCAGCGCGGTCACGCTGCGCTGACCGCAACGTGCCAGACGGTCGACCATCCATTGAGGCGTCTTGGCCTTGGTATTCACGTTGCGAACCACACGGCCGGAGAAACGACCGCACAGATCGGGCGCGCTGATTTTCACAGGCACTTTGTCCTGATTGGTCACGGCGACGGGCGCAATGGCAGGCGTCAGCAAAGGCGCACCGGTCAACGCGGATACTTCGCGCGCCACGCCATACACGCTCAGGCAATGCGCCAGATTGGGCGTGAGCTTCAGCGTGAAGAGTGTGTCGTCCAGGTTCAGGTGTTCGCGGATGTTCTGGCCCAAGGGCGCATCAGCAGCCAATTCCAGCAGGCCACCATGGTCGTCCGCCAATTGCAGCTCTTTGGCCGAGCACAGCATGCCCTGGCTCTCTACGCCACGCAGCTTGCCGACCTTGATCAGGAAAGGCTTGCCGTCTTCACCCGGGGGCAACTCAGCACCGACAAGCGCGCAGGGCACGCGAATGCCAACACGGGCGTTCGGGGCACCGCAGACGATGTTCAACAGTTCGGGCTGGCCGACATCGACCGTGCAGACACGCAGGCGGTCGGCGTTGGGATGTTGTTCAGCGGTCTTGATCTCGCCGACGACGATCTTGGTGAACGGAGGAGCAACGGGCTTGAGTTCCTCCACTTCCAGACCAGCCATGGTGAGCGTCTCGGCCAGCACAGCGGTCGAGATCGGAGGATTGCAGAAGGCGCGGAGCCAGGATTCAGGGAATTGCATGTTCTAAGTGACGATTTTTAATCAGTTGGGGACAGAGCTTGCACACTGCGTGTTGCTGCGGTCTTTCCCTCAAAATTATTGAAACTGCGACAGGAAGCGAATGTCGCCATCAAAGAACAGGCGCAGGTCGTTCACGCCATAGCGCAGCATAGCCAAGCGGTCGATACCGGAGCCAAACGCAAAGCCGATATAGCGCTCGGGGTCCAGACCCATATTGCGAATCACCTGCGGGTGCACCTGACCGGAGCCAGACACTTCCAGCCAGCGGCCTTTGAGAGGCCCGGATTCGAACATGATGTCGATCTCGGCGCTGGGCTCGGTGAACGGGAAATAGCTGGGGCGAAAGCGCAATTGCAATTCGTCCGTTTCAAAAAATGTCGTGATGAAGTTCAGGTAGACCGACTTCAAATCCTTGAAGCTAATGTTCTCGCCGACCCACAGGCCTTCGACCTGGTGGAACATCGGGGAGTGCGTGGCATCGCTGTCGACACGGTAGGTGCGGCCCGGTGCGATAACGCGAATCTCGGGCATGGCGCCGCTGAACAATCCTTCACCAGAATCACCGGCTGCAGCGCGGTGTTTCTTGACGTGCTGCACCGCGTAACGGATCTGCATTGGGCTGGTGTGCGTGCGCAGCAAATTGGGCGCCGTGCCAGAGGCACCTCCACCGCTCTCGGAGCCGCCTTCCACATAGAAGGTATCGTGCATCGAGCGCGCGGGGTGGTCTTCCGGCGTGTTGAGCGCCGTGAAGTTGAACCAGTCGGCCTCAATCTCGGGGCCTTGGGCCACATCGAAACCCATCGAGCCGAAGATGGCTTCGATACGCTCTTGTGCGAGAGACACAGGGTGCAAACCGCCCTGCCCGCGTTGGCGGCCTGGCAAGGTAACGTCCAGCGCTTCGGCTTGGAGTTGGGCGGCGAGTTCAGCGTCGGCGAGCCCTTGACGCGCGCCAGTCAGAGCCGCTTCAATCGCCTGCTTGGCAAGATTGATCGCGGCGCCGCGGGTTTTCTTTTCATCTACACTCAGCGCCGCCATGCCCTTCATCAGCTCGGTCATGCGTCCGGACTTGCCCAGAAACAGGGCTTTGGCGTTTTCCAGGTCGGCAGGTGTTGCCGCCTGTGCAAATGCGGCCTGAGCGGCGTCGACGATGGGCTGGAGGTCGTTCATGAATGCAGGAATATGTTTGGTTCAAATGAAAAAGGGCTAGTGCTCTTTCAAGCCCTAGCCCTTGTTCTTGGTGCGTAGACCGCTACTAAAAAAGTAGCAGTCGATCGCGAATCAAGCAGCCAGCTTGGCCTTGACTTGCTCCACGATGCCAGCAAAAGCTGCCATGTCATGAATAGCGATGTCGGACAGAACCTTACGGTCGATCTCGATACCAGCTTTCTTGATGCCATTGGCGAACTGGCTGTATGTCATACCGCACTGACGTGCAGCAGCATTGATACGGGCGATCCACAATTGGCGGAACACACGTTTCTTCGTACGACGGTCACGGTAGGCATATTGCCCAGCCTTCATTACCGCTTCTTTAGCGACACGGAAGACATTACCGCGGCGACCGCGAAAACCTTTTGCAAGGGCCAGAACTTTTTTGTGGCGGGCGCGAGCCGTTACACCACGTTTGACGCGAGGCATTGAATTACTCCTTGTTCGTCGTTAATTAAATACCCTGGCCCGGAAGCATCTGCGCCATGTGACCCATATTGGTCGAATGGACTGCAGTTGAACCGCGCAAGTGGCGTTTATTTTTGGTGGTCTTCTTGGTCAAGATGTGACGTTTGAAGGCTTGGCCGCGCTTGACGGTTCCACCTGGACGGACGCGGAAGCGTTTCTTCGCCGCGCTCTTGGTCTTCATTTTGGGCATTTAAATGCTCCTTCTTGCTTGTGCTCGCGAGGCGTCCGGAAAACTTTTCCAGCCTTGTTGGCCCCGAGCCACTTAGTGAACGGGCCTTGCGACCCGTTCCTTTTTAAATGAGGCCTTGCGGCACTTCATTTACGCAGTGGGTTTAAACCCACTGCTTTTAGGCAGCACATCTTGCGATGGCCACAAAAATCCTTACGCTGCGACTTCCGGCGCTGCTGGCTTGGCGGCACCGCCCCCACCAGGTTTCTTCTTACCGGGTGCAATCATCATGATCATCTGGCGGCCTTCCAACTTGGGAAACTGCTCCACGACAATCAAATCGGCCAAGTCATCACGCATGCGGTTCAGCAAAGCAAGACCAATTTCCTGGTGGGTGATCTCGCGACCCCGAAAGCGCAAAGTAATCTTGCACTTGTCACCATCTGCCAAAAACCGCTTGATGTTGCGCAACTTGATGTTGTAGTCACCATCGTCGGTTCCCGGGCGAAACTTGACTTCCTTGATTTCAATCACAGTTTGCTTGGATTTCGCGTCCGCAGCCTTCTTCTGTTCCTGGTACTTGAACTTGCCGTAATCCATCAACCGGCACACCGGCGGGTTGGCGGTAGCAGCAATTTCAACCAGATCAACATCCAGCTCACCCGCCATACGCAGGGCTTCCATCAGGCTGACGACACCTAGCGGCTCATTCTCCGGGCCCGACAAGCGGACCTCAGGAGCCATGATTTCCCGGTTTAGGCGGTGTTTACGTTCTTCGCGCTGACGGCGGTCACGAAATTCAGTAGCGATGACTCAATCCTTCACAATATCTGCTACAAAAACTGTAGCTGTTGCGGCACAACACACGCGGGCAAACGCTTCAATTGGCTCACCGGAGTGAAAACCTCAATTAACGGATTTGCTTGCAATGTCACCCAGGATTTTTTGCACAAAGGCATCAAGGGGCATTACTCCGAGGTCTTGACCACCCCGGGCGCGCACTGCGACGGTTCCTGCTGCCATCTCTTTATCACCTACGACAATCAAATACGGCAGCTTTTGCATCGAATGCTCCCGTATTTTATACGTAATTTTCTCATTGCGCAGGTCTAAATTGACCCTAAGCCCTTGATTTTGCAGCGTTTTAGCCACGGAACGTACATAATCAGCCTGCGCATCGGTGATGTTCAGGACTGCAACTTGCACCGGCGCGAGCCAAGCCGGCAAGGCTCCTGCGCTTTCTTCGATCAGGATTCCGATGAAGCGCTCTAGGCTACCCACGATGGCCCGATGCAGCATGATGGGACGGTGGCGTGCGCCATCTTCGCCCACAAAATCGGCATCCAGACGCTCCGGCATGTTGGGGTCAACCTGGATCGTGCCGCACTGCCACGGGCGACCTAGCGCGTCTTTCAGCGTGTATTCGATCTTCGGGCCGTAGAACGCGCCCTCGCCCGGCAAGTACTCAAAGTCGCAGCCAGAAGCCCGCAAGCCTTCAGCCAAAGCGTTCTCAGCCCGGTCCCAGCTTTCTTCGCTACCTATGCGCTTTTCGGGACGGGTCGACAGCTTGTAAATGATGTTGGTGAAGCCAAAATCTGCATAGACCTTTTGCAGCAGCGTCGTAAACGCCACCACCTCAGACTGGATCTGGTCTTCGGTACAAAAAATGTGCCCATCGTCCTGCGTGAAGGCGCGCACACGCATGATGCCGTGCAGGCCGCCCGAAGGCTCGTTACGGTGGCAAGCGCCAAACTCGCCAAAGCGCAGTGGCAGGTCGCGGTAGCTCTTCAGACCTTGCTTGTAGATCAGGATGTGACCGGGGCAGTTCATTGGCTTGAGCGCATAGTCGCGCTTTTCCGACTCGGTCACAAACATGTTCTCGCGGTACTTGTCCCAGTGGCCGGTCTTCTCCCACAGACTCTTGTCAATGATCTGCGGGCCTTTAACCTCCAGATAGCCGTTGTCTTGGTAGACCTTGCGCATGTACTGCTCCACGCCCTGCCACAGGGTCCAGCCCTTGGGGTGCCAGAACACGGTGCCAGGGGAATGCTCGTCGATATGGAACAGGTCCAGCTCGCGGCCCAGCTTGCGGTGGTCGCGCTTTTCTGCCTCTTCCAGCATCGTCAAATGCTGCTGCAGCTCATCCTTAGTGGCCCAAGCCGTACCGTAAATGCGCTGCAGCATTTCATTTTTGTGGTCGCCGCGCCAGTAGGCGCCGGCCACCTTCATCAGCTTGAAGTGTTTGAGCTTGCCGGTGCTGGGCACGTGCGGGCCGCGGCACAGGTCTTCGAACTTGCCTTCACGGTACAGCGACACATCTTGGTCCGCCGGAATGCTCTCAATGATCTCGGCCTTGTAGTGCTCACCCAGGCTCTTGAAATACGCCACCGCTTCGTCGCGCGGCAACACGCGGCGTGACACGGGCTCATCCAGAGACGCTAATTGCGTCATCTTCTTTTCAATGGCGGCCAGATCTTCAGGCGTGAACGGGCGCTTGTACGAGAAGTCGTAGAAGAAGCCGTGCTCAATGACTGGGCCAATCGTTACCTGAGCCTCGGGGAACAGTTCCTTGACCGCATAGGCCAGCAAGTGAGCCGTGGAATGGCGAATGACTTCCAGTCCATCGGTGTCCTTGGCTGTGATGATGGACAGCGCGCTGTCGGCTGTCATCTGGAAGCTGGTGTCCACGACTTTGCCGTCCACCTTGCCAGCCAATGCGGCTTTGGCAAGCCCTGCGCCAATGGAGGCAGCGACTTCGGCCACGGTGACCGGGCCGGGGAATTCGCGTTGGGAGCCGTCGGGAAGCGTAATGTGAATCATGGTGTTGCCTGAAAAAGAGAATGTTTGAAAAGCAAAAAGCGCGGAAATTTCCGCGCTTTACTATGAATTGGGTAGCTGGCTGCGCACAAGGCGCGCGGACTACGGCCTTATTCGCTTTTGAATGTCGCCTGTGTAGTTCGCGGTGTCATAACCAGATTGCCTTTCTCGCTCTTATACAAAAATGGATGCTGAGATTTTAACCCACAGTTAATCTGCCAAAGGCCAACGACCCAACACGTCGTAAATACCCTGGCCTACATGACTCCTGATCAGCACAAACTCCCGTGCGTGCCAGCGCACCGGCTCAATCGCATGCTCCGCAACGACACGCCGGTCGTATGCCAGTGTCATGTGCGGCGTGAAGCTACGGCTCGCGCGCAGACCGTGGCTGTGCATCGCCTCGCCAAGCTCTTCGCGAAATGCCGTGAGTTGCCGGGTGCCGTCCGTACCGGATAGCACATACGTGCCCGCGCTGGGGTAACTCAGAGCACGATCAAACATGACGTCAAACGCATCGAACGCCAGAGCGTCACCGGCCCGAATAGCGGCGTCCACCAGGTCTTGCGGCAACGCTGTGAAATTGCCCAAGTCATGGCAAGTGACATGCAGACGATGCGGCAGTAAGGCCTTACCAGTGAGTCCCTGCGCCCGTAGCAAGGCGCCATTGATCTCCGAAATTTCCGCAGCATCCTCTGGCGTGGGAAAGAGGGAGAAAAACAGCGAATACGGTTCGCGTCCACTCTTGGATTGAGGTGTGCTTGCCAGCGGCTTTGGCACCGAATCGCCAAATAGAGAAAACTGTTCAGCCATGTTCTGCTCTCGTCAAAGTAAAAGGCCGGCCCCCTTGCGGAGGCCGGCCTTTGATTATCGAAGCAAGCGGCTTAGTGGAACTGCTCTTCTTCCGTAGAACCCGTCAGCGCCTTCACCGAGGAAGTGCCGCCTTGGATCACGGTGGTCACGTCGTCGAAGTAGCCCACACCGACTTCCTGCTGGTGTGACACAAAGGTGTAACCCTTGTCGCGGGCGGCGAATTCGGGCTCTTGCACCATCTCGGTGTAGTGCTTCATGCCTTCGCCTTGGGCGTATGCATGGGCAAACTGGAAAGTGTTGAACCAGTTGATGTGGATACCAGCCAAGGTGATGAACTGGTACTTGTAGCCCAGTGCCGACAGGTCTTCCTGGAAAGAAGCGATCTGTGAATCGTTCAGGTTTTTCTTCCAGTTGAAGGATGGCGAGCAGTTGTAAGACAGCAACTTGCCAGGGCTTGCGGCGTGCACGGCCTGTGCAAACTCACGGGCAAAGCCGATATCGGGCACGCCGGTTTCACACCACACCAAATCGGCGTACGGGGCGTAGGCCACGCCGCGGCTGATGGACTGCTCCAGGCCATTCTTGACGCGGTAGAAGCCTTCTTGCGTGCGCTCACCGGTGATGAAAGGCTTGTCGTTGGCGTCATAGTCGCTGGTGATCAGGTTGGCCGCTTCTGCATCGGTGCGGGCCAAGATGATGGTGGAAACGCCCATGGTGTCTGCCGCCAGACGTGCGGAGATCAACTTCTCAATCGCTTCGCGGGTGGGAACCAGCACCTTGCCGCCCATGTGGCCGCATTTCTTCACGGCGGCCAGTTGGTCTTCAAAGTGAACGCCTGCAGCGCCGGAGGCAATCATGTTCTTCATCAGCTCAAACGCGTTCAACACGCCACCGAAACCGGCTTCTGCATCGGCCACGATAGGCAGGAAGAAGTCGATGAATTCCTTGGAGCCTGGCTCGATACCACGGCCCCACTGAATTTCGTCGGCACGCTTAAAGGTGTTGTTGATACGGCGCACCATGGTGGGCACCGAGTCGTAGGCGTACAGCGACTGGTCGGGGTACATGGTTTCGGATGTGTTGCCGTCCGCGGCGACTTGCCAGCCCGACAGGTACACGGCTTCCAAGCCGGCTTTGGCTTGCTGCATGGCCTGGCCCGCAGAGATCGCGCCGAAGGCGTTGACGTAACCCTTTTTGGCACCGCCATTGACCTTGTCCCACAACTTTTCAGCACCGCGCTTGGCCAGCGTGTGCTCGATGTTCACGCTACCGCGCAGACGCACCACGTCAGCGGCGGTGTAGCCGCGCTTGACGCCTTTCCAGCGGGGGTTGGTGGCCCAGTCTTTTTCCAGGGCGGCGATTTGCTGTTCACGGGTCAGATTGGTCATGAATTCACTCCTTAGTTGATGAAGGGTCGATCAGAGGTTTAGCCGATCAACGGCTTTGCGAGCCGATGGTGAATTCTAGTCTTATATAAGACACATATTTTGTCTTGTGTCTTATATAAGACTAAATATTTTTTCGTTATGAATCAATGGCTTAGTAAGTTTGTTTCACAATGTGGAGTCTATTTGCTGCAATGCAGGATAAAGGTCTGATGAATAGGCAACATTATTTCCATAATATGAAACATGCAAATGCATCGCAAAAAGGCCAATGACCTGGGATCGCTGTCTTTTGCATGGGGCTCTATATAGCGCTAGAAGGCGTCGGCATAGTGCTCCAGCTCCCATGCACTGACCTGCAAACTGTAAGCGTCCCACTCGGCGC